>JAFLEE010000003.1 GCA_017302015.1 Spirochaetota bacterium
AGGCGCCACGGCCGCGGCCGCCCCTCCCACTCCGCGGATGGCCTTTGACCTGACCTTCCTCGGAACCGGCACCTCCGGCGGCATCCCCGAGATCTCGTGCCATTGCCCGGTCTGCGAATCGACCGACCCCCGGGATAAGCGACTTCGCACTTCCGGGCTCCTTTCCCAAGGGGGCCACCACCTCCTCATCGACAGTTCGACCGACCTGCGCGCCCAATTCCTGAGGGAGGGCATCGACGACCTCGACGGGGTCTGCTACACCCACCTCCACGCCGACCATCTCCTCGGCCTCGACGATCTCCGACGGATCACGCGCGCCAACAAGAAGGTCCTCCCCCTGCGCCTCCATCCCTCCCATCTTCCCACCTTGAAGCGGACCTTCTACTACCTGTTCGAGGAGCGCAAACAGGATGGCGGGGGCGTCGTGCAGGTGTCTTTGGAGCCCTTCGAGTGGTACGAGGCGTTCCCGTGGCGCGGACTCTCCATCGAACCGCTCCTCGTGCGCCACGGCATCCTCGACATCAGCGCGTTCCTCGTCGACGGTCGCCTGGCCTGGATCACCGACGCCAGCGAAATCCCCGCCCAAACCCTCGAGCGCCTGCGGGGAGTCGAGGTGCTCGTCCTCAACGCGCTGCGCTTCCGCCCCCACCCCACCCACTTTTCCCTCGAGCAGGCCCTGGCCATCGCCGAGCGCGTCGGGGCCCGGAAGACCTATTTCGTCCACATGTGCCACGATCTCGGCCACGGGGACGTCTCCAAGACCCTCCCCGGCGGCGTCTTCCTCGCTTTCGATGGGCTGCGTCTCAGTCTATAATTTCGCCTCCCATGTACGAAGAACAATCCAAGGAAGTCTCGGCCCTCCTCCATCGGGTGGCCGAAGACATGGACTCCCTGCACATCAACGATTTCCGCCAGAAACTCGCGGACCTCCGCCTGCGCCAGAGCGACCCCGAGATCTACAATAACTTCGACAAGCTCAAGGGCATCAACATCGAGGTCAAGAAGATCGAGAACATCGTGAAGCCCTGGGACGACGTGAAGACCCGCCTGGAAGACCTTTCCGTGCTCATCGAGATCAGCGAGTCCGAGAAGGACGCCGGGGCCCGGGGCGAAATCCTCGGCGCGCTCACCGGCTCCCTCGCCGTCGTCAAGGAACTCGAACTGCGCCGCTTCTTCCAGGAAGATTTCGATGCCGGCAATTCCTACCTCAGCATCCAATCCGGCGCCGGGGGCACCGAAAGCTGCGATTGGGCGCTCATGCTCTACCGCATGTACACGCGTTGGATGGAGAGCCGCGGCTACGCCTACACCATCATGGACTACCAGGAGGGCGACGAAGCCGGCGTCAAGAGCGTCACGCTCCTCGTCGAAGGGCCCTATGCCCACGGCTTCCTCGCGTGCGAAGCCGGCGTGCATCGTCTGGTGCGCATCTCGCCCTTCGATGCCAACGCCCGGCGCCACACCTCCTTCGTGGCCGTCTACGCCACCCCCGAGATCGAGGACGATGTCGAGGTGACCCTCAACTGGACGGAAATCCGCACCGACACCTACCGCTCCTCCGGCGCCGGGGGGCAGCACGTGAACAAGACCGATTCGGCGGTGCGCCTCACCCACATCCCCTCCGGCATCGTCGTCTCCTGCCAGGCGGAGCGGAGCCAGATCCAAAACCGCGAGAAAGCCATCCGCATGCTCAAGGCCAAACTCCACGAGAAGGCCCTCCTCGACCGCCAGGCCGCCATGGACGCCAAGGCCATCGAGAAAAAGAAGATCGAGTGGGGGTCCCAGATCCGTTCCTACGTGATGCAACCGTACCAATTGGTCAAGGACCACCGCACCGAGTTCGAGACGTCCAACGTCAATGCGGTCCTCGACGGCGAGATCGAACCCTTCCTCGAAGCCTACCTCCGCTCCGGACAGACGGCCACCGCGAAATCCTAGGAGAACCGGGGGGATGGGTTCCCCCGTTCAGCGGGCCGCCAGCCAGCCCCTCACCTGCAGTTCGATTTCCCGCGCCACGAGCTCCGCTGCCGCCCGCGAACGGGGCGATAATTGAAACCCGATGGCCATCTCCGCCACGCCGATGGTGTAGAGCCAGGTTTCGGGCTCCCTATCGAAGAGGGCCCGAACGCTCCCCAGCACCGATTCGGGCGAGAGAAAATGCCCCACGGAAGGCAGCGGGGAACCATCCGCCGATGCGACGGCCACGATGGGCTTCCTCGTCCATTCCCCGGGGGCTACATTGACCGTAGCGTCCACGAGGACGAGCTTCTCGACCTGCGAAAAATCCACGATGAACTCGGGAAGCAGCATCTGGGCCTGCCGCACGCCGACGGGCATCCCCTCGAGGGTTTTTTCCAGGAGTTGGGCGACGAGGGGACCGACCCCGTCATCGCCGCGCATCTCATTCCCGTAGCCGAGGATGAGGATCTTTTCGTCCGACATTCCCATCCTCGGTTCCGGTGCCGCCTCGCGTGTGGCAGGGTCCCCGCGTGGGCGCCCGCGTTCAGTCCCGGGTGACCCGGTCCAGCACGCGGCCCGACCGGTCGGCGATTTCCACATCCATGGGCATCTGTCCGTAGGCGTGGGTGGAGCAGGAGAGGCAGGGATCGTAGCAGCGAATGACCGCTTCGACCCGGTTGAGCATGCCTTCCTGGATCTTCTTCCCGTTGACGAATTTCTTGGCCACCTGGAGCACGCCCTTGTTCATCGCCAGGCTATTGTGCCCCGTGGACACGATGAGGTTGGCCCAGGTCATCCGGCCGAAGTCGTCGACCTTGTAGTGGTGGATGAGGGTGCCCCGCGGCGCCTCGGAGACGCCGACGCCCTCGTTACGGTTGACGCGGGCGCGGGCCCGCACCCGGGTATTGAGGATGGTGGGGTTGAGCAGGATCTCGTTGATCTTCTCGATGCCGTGGAGGATCTCGATGAGGCGCGCGTAGTGGTAGTGGAAGGAGGACTGCACGGGGTGCGAGAGCCGGCTGCGGTATTCGAGGAGTTCCTTATCGGCCAGGGGCGTTCCCGTGGTCTTGCAATTATTGAGGCGCGCCAGAGGGCCGACGCGGTAGATGCCCTCGGGGTAGCCCATGGGCTTGTAGTAGGGCGACTTGAGGAAGGAATGGTCTTCGACCGCCTCGGCGATGATCTCGCCGTAGCGTTTGGGGTCGTGCTTGTCGACGACGATATTCCCCTCGGCGTCGGTGATGCGCAGGAACCCGTCATAGAAGGAGAGGGTTTCGTCCTCGTGCACCAGGCTCAGGAAGAGCGTGGGGAAATTGGCGAACGAGGCGATCTCGTCGTTGAAGCCCTCGAAGACTTTCTTGAACCAGGGCAGCGTCCGCTGGATGATATCCATCGCCTGGGGGATGGTCCGCAGGATTTCGTCGCGCTTCTCCGCCGTCAGCGGTTCGTTCACCCCGCCGCCCACCGTCCAGGCCGGATGCACCCGCTTGCCGCCGAGGATCTCGATGATATTCTGGCCGAATTTCCGCAGCAGCACCCCGTCCTTGGCCATGGCCGGGTTGGCCCCGATGAGCCCCCAGACGTTGCGTTTCGCGGGGTTGCTGTCGAGCCCCAGCACGAAATCGGGGGAGGAGAGGTGGAAGAACGAGAGCGCGTGGGATTGGACGAATTGGGCGTAGTTCATGAGCCGCCGCAGTTCGGCCCCGGTGGGGGGGATCTCGACGGCCATGAGGTCGTCGACCGTCTTGGAGGAGGCCATGAGGTGGCTCACCGGGCAGATGCCGCAGATGCGCGCGGTGATGGCGGGCATCTCCGTCATGGGGCGGCCCTCCACGAATTTCTCGAACCCGCGGAACTGGGTGACGTGGAACTTGGCGTCGGTGACGGCGCCGGCGTCGTCGACCTGGATGCTGATCTTGGCGTGCCCCTCGATGCGGGTGACGGGGTCGATGGTGATGGTCTGGCTCATGGAGGGTTTCTCACTTGCCGAAGCGGGTGTATTCGGTGGAATCGGGGATGCGGCCGGCCAGGAGTTCGGTGACCGCGAAATGGATGGCCTTCGCGGGGGGCGGGCAGCCGGGGATCCACGCGTCGATCTTCACGTGCTCGTGCAATGGCCGGGCGGTGGGCAAATGCTTGGGGACGCCCCAATTCGGCGCGCGCTTGTTCACCGCGGCGTTCTCGACGTAGGCGCGCTCGAAGAGTTGGGGCACCTTCAGGGCGTTGCGCATGCCCGGCACGTTGCCGGTGACCGCGCAATCCCCGAGCGAGACCAGGATTTTGGTGCGGGAGCGGATCATCTCGAGCTTGTGGAGGTCCTCGTCGCTCGAGACGGCGCCCTCGATGATGCACACGTCGACGTCCTTCGGGTACTCCTTCGGGTCCACGGTCGGGCCCCAGACGACGTCGACTTTCTGGGCGAATTCCACGAGGAACTCGTCCATGTCGAGGAAGGACATATGGCAGCCGCTGCAGCCGTCGAGCCAGCAGGTCGCGATCTTGGGTTTGCTCATGGCCGGTTCTCCCGCATGGTGGTCAGGTAGGGCAAAAAGCCGCTGCGTTTCTTCATCTCGTTCACGGCCGTGGTCTTCTCGACCAGGGCGCCCACCGGGCAGGCGTGGATGCATTTGCCGCAGCGCGTGCACGACTCGCTCTGGCCCCAGGGCAGGTTATTGTCGGCGACGACCTCGGTCTCGATGCCGCGGCCCTTGAGGTCCCACACGTGGGCGCCCTCGATCTCGTGGCAGACGCGCACGCAGCGGGTGCACATGATGCAGCGGTTATGGTCGAGCCGGAAGAGGTCGTGGGTGGAATCGACCTCGTATTTCGCGTAGCGGTAGGGGAAGCGCACGTGGGTCACGCCGTTCTTCTGGGCGAGGTCCTGCAATTCGCAGCGCCCGTTGGAGACGCACACCGCGCAGACGTGGTTGCGCTCGGCGAAAAGCAGCTCCAGGATCATCTTGCGGTACTTCTTGAGCCGATCGCTGTCGAGGACGATCTCCATCCCCTCGGCGGCCTTGGTCGTGCACGCGGGCAGGAGCTTGGGCGAGCCCTTGAGTTCGATCATGCACAGGCGGCAGGCACCCCAGGGGGTGAGGCCCTCGAGGAAGCACAGGGTGGGGATCTCCATCCCCTGCTCGCGGGCGACCTCGAGGATGGTCTGCCCGCGGGTGGCGCTCACGTCGCGGTCGTTGAGCTTGAGGGTGACGACTTCGGTGGATACGGGGGTGGCGGCCATAGCGGGTTCCTTTTACCGGGCGGCGGCCGGTTTCCCGGGGCCGTCCTTGAGGAGGCTGGTGTACTCTTTCTCGAAATAGTGCAGGGTGCTCATCACGGGGTTCGGCGCCGTCTGGCCGAGGCCGCAGAGGCTCGTGGTGCGCACCAGGTCGCAGAGCTCCTTGAGCAGCTCGAGGTCGGCCTTCACCGCCTCGCCGGCGTGGATCTTCTCCAGCAGCCCGTACATCTGGGCCGTGCCGGTCCGGCAGGGGACGCATTTCCCGCAGCTTTCGCTCATGCAGAACTCGGTGAAGAACTTCGCCACGTCGACCATGGAGGAGTCCTCGTTCATCACGATCATCCCGCCCGAGCCCATGATCGAGCCGGCTTCCCGCAGCGACTCGTAGTCCACCGACATGTCGAGCTTGGATTCGGGGATGCAGCCGCCCGAGGGGCCGCCGGTCTGCACGGCCTTGAATTTCTTCCCGTCGGGCACGCCGCCGCCGATGTCGAAGATGATGTCGCGGAGTTTGGTGCCCATGGGCACTTCGATGAGGCCGGTGTTCTTGATCTGGCCGGCGAGGGCGAAGACCTTGGTGCCCTTGCTCTTCTCCGTGCCGATCGCGCTGTACCATTCCCAGCCGTTGCGCAGGATGGGCGGCACGGTGCTGAAGGTCTCGACGTTGTTGATGAGGGTCGGCATGCCCCAGAGGCCGGCCTCGGCGGGGAAGGGCGGGCGCGGGCGCGGCATGCCGCGGCTGCCCTCGATGGAGACCAGGAGCGCCGTTTCTTCGCCGCAGACGAAGGCCCCGGCGCCCAGGCGGATCTCGAGGCGGAAGGAGAAGGTGGTCCCCAGGATCTTGTCGCCCAGGAGGCCCTTGCCCTCGGCCTGCTTGATGGCCGTCTTGAGGCGCTTGATGGCGAGCGGGTACTCGGCGCGCACGTACACGTAGCCCTGGGAGGCGCCGACGGCGTAGCCGGCGATGATCATGCCCTCAATGACCCGGTGCGGGTCGCTCTCGAGCACGCTGCGGTTCATGAAGGCGCCCGGGTCGCCCTCGTCCGCGTTGCACACGACGTACTTGCGGCTGCCCGCGGCCTTGGCGACCGTGGCCCATTTGAGGCCGGTGGGGAAGCCCGCGCCGCCGCGGCCGCGCAGGCCGCTTCGCGAGACGGCGTCGATCACTTCGGCCGGCTCGAGATCGGTGAGGGCCTTGATGAGGGCCTCGTAGCCGCCGGCGGCGAAATACTCCTCGATGCGCTCGGGATCGATGACCCCGCTATTCTCGAGGATGATCTTCTGCTGGCGAGCGAAGAAGGGGATGTCGAGGGAGAGTTCGAGGCGCTTGACCGGGGCCTTCCCCAGCTTCTCCACGACCTCGGCCACATCGGCCTCCTTCACGGCCTGGTACATCGCCTTCTTGCCGTCCGACTCCAGGGAGACCAGGGGGCCGGCGGCGCAGAGGCCGAGGCAACCCACGCTCTTCACGTTGACCTCGGATTCGAGCCCCTTCAATTTGACCTGCTTGTCGAGGGCGTCCTTGATCTTATCGCTGCCCATGGATTGGCAGCCGGCGGCGCAGCACACCCCGAGGATGTGCTTGCAGGCGTGGCTTTTCTGCCTCTCGGCTTCGGCGGACTGACGGAGTTCTTCGGGCGTCATGGCTTCGTTCCTTGTGGCGCGTTCAGGCGGGGACCGCGGCGGTCGGGGTTTTGAGCATCGACTCCACTTTCTTCCCGAAGTCGGCGACGGACAGGTTGCCGGCGACCTGCCCATCGAAGACGACGGCCGGGGCCATGCTGCACGACCCGATGCACCGGGCCTGGATGACGGAAAGTTCGCCGTCGGGGGTGGTCTGGCCGGGCTTCACTCCGTAGGTCTTCTCGGCGTCCTTCAGCAGTTCGGGCGCGCCCTTGATATAGCACGCCGTGCCCATGCAGACGACGCAGGTGTGCTTTCCCTGGGGCTTCAAGGTGAAGAAGTGGTAGAAGGTCGCGACCCCGTAGACCTTGGAGAGGGGCAGCCGCAAAGCCTTGGCCACGTAGACCAGGGACGGGTCATCCAGGTAGCCGAAGACCTCCTGGACCGAGTGGAGGACCTCGATGAGCGCCTGGCCTTGGGCGCCGTTGCGCCGGATCGTGGCCTCCACGATGCGCCAGCGTTTGTCTTCGGTCGGCGGTTTCACCGCCGTTTTGGATTGGGTCATGGGAAATCCTTTGATGAAAAGGTGGCTTTCCAAGTCATATCAATTTAGCAAATCGGGTCTCTGATGTCTCATATTGATTGTAGCACCGAAAATATTTTAAATGCAATAGAGAATTTTTTCTCTAAAAAAAGCCGCAAATTCTACTCTTTTAGGAATTATCGCGACGGATTCCGCAGTAGCTTCCATGCCAAACCCGGCTTTAAAATATCTGAGAAAATCCTCTGACCCTAAAAGCAGAAAACGAAGGAAAACTCGCGAATTTAGGCGATTTCCCTGTCGTGATTATTGCCAAACCGCCTCAGCAAATTCGAGGCAATTGTTCTCCGTAGGGTTTCTGGAGGATCCGGCGCCCCCCGATGGCGGTGAGAATTTCGCACCGCGCCGGGCCCTTTTCCACCCGACCGATGATCTCGCTCTTTTCGCCATAAGGGTGGCCACGCAAGGCCTCGAGGGCCTTCTGGGCGTCTTCCGGGCGCACGACCACGAAGACCTTACCCTCGTTGGCGACCTCCAATGGGTCGAGGCCGAGCATCTCCGCCGCATGCCGGGTTTCCGGAAGGACGGGGATGCGCTTCTCATCCAGCACGAAGAGGTGCCCCGTCGTCTTGGCCAGGTCCGAGGCGACCCCGGCGAGGCCGGCCCGCGTGGGATCCCGCAAAAAGACGACCCCGGGCACCGCGGCGAGGAGCCTCTCGATGAGGCCGTTTAGCGGGGCCGCATCGCTTCGCAGCGCGCTCTTTAGCTCGGGCATTTGCCTCGCCAGCATGACCGCGAGGCCGTGGTCCGCGAGGGTCCCGCTGATGAGGAGGACATCCCCGGGGGCGATCTTTTTGGGATGGAGGACCCGGCCTTCCGGGATGATCCCGATGCCGGCGGTGGTGAGGAAGATCCCATCGGCCTGGCCCCGCCCGACGACCTTCGTATCACCGGTGATCACGGGCACGCCGGCCTCCCGGGATGCCTCTGACACCGAATCGAGGATCTTCTCCAGGACGCCGCGGGGAAGGCCCTCTTCGAGGATCATCCCGAGGGCCAACCCCTGGGGACGAGCGCCGCTGACGGCCAGATCGTTGACGGTCCCGCAAACGGCGAGGCGCCCCAGGTCTCCCCCGGGGAAGAAGAGGGGCTTCACCACGAAACTATCGAGGGTGAGGGCCGGGCGCCCGGGAATGCTTTGGATGATACCGCTATCGAGAAGTTCGTCGAGGAGGGGATTGGAGAGGCGGGGCCAAACGACCTGCTCCAGGAGCCTGTCGGTGAGTTGCCCGCCGCCCCCGTGGGCCAGGGCGACCTGGTCGAATGATTCCGCTTTCACGCCGAAGCCTTGGAGGGCTCGGGGATGCGGGTGCCCTGGTACTTGAACCAGGCTTGGCAGGTTCCCTCCGAGCTCACCATGCAGGGCCCCACGGGATTGGTCGGGGTGCAGACGGTCCCGAAGAGGCCGCACTCCGCGGGGGTCGTTTTCCCCAGGATCACCTCGCCGCAGCGGCAACCGGCCGGCTCGGGAACTTCGGTGTCGGGGAGGGCGTACTTCCGCCGCGCGTCGAACGCTTCGTAGGCCTGGTTCAAAACGAGGGCGCTCCCGGGCAGGGGGCCGAGCCCCCTCCAGGAGGCATCGCCGACCCGAAAGACCTTCTCAAGCAGGGCCAGCGCCGCGGGATTCCCCAGGGGCTTCACCGCCTGCGGGTAGACGTTCTCGAGATCGACCTTCCGGGCCGAAGCGAGTTCGGCCAGGCGCATGAGGGCGGCGATCATGTGGATGTCCTCGAAGCCCGAGATGACGCAGGGGATGCGGTAGCGCTCCACCACCGGCCGGTAGGCCTCGGAGCCGATGATCACCGAAACATGCCCCGGCAGCAGGAACCCATCGAGGCGCGAGGCATCCCCGGAAAGCAGCGCATGCATGGCCGGGAGGATCGTCTTATGGCTGATATAGGCGTGAAAATTGGCCAGGCTGCGGGCCTTGGCCGCGTCGATGGCCGCGGCCGTGGCCGGGGCGGTGGTCTCGAAGCCGATGGCGGCGAAGACCACGGGCCGGGAAGGGTTCTCGCTCGCGATCTTCACCGCGTCCATGCTGGAGTAGATGACGCGTAGATCCGCCCCGTTCGCCCGGGCGCGCTCCAGGCTCCCGTTGCTGCCGGGCACGCGGATCATGTCGCCGTAGGTGCACACGATGGCATGGGGGATATCGGCTAGGGCGACCAGGGCATCGATGTCGCCCTGGGAAGTCACGCAAACGGGGCAGCCGGGCCCGCTGATGAGCCTAAGGCCCGCGGGAAGCAGGCTATGGAGCCCGCTGCGGAAGATCGCCATCGTATGGGTGCCGCAGACCTCCATGAAGGTCAGGGGGCGCCCGGCGCCCTCCACCGCCATATTCAGGCGGCCGAGGATGGCCTCCAAGGAACCGTAGCGACCGTTCATGCGCCGGCCTTCGGCCGAATGGATTCTTCGGAGGCCTCCTGGAGATCGGCTAGGATAGCCCAAGTCTCCTCCGCCTCCTTCTCATCGAGGATCTGGATGGCGAAGCCCGCGTGCACGAGCAGCCAATCCCCCACCTTCGCCTCCGGCGTGATCTGAACGCTGACCTTCATCCGATTGCCGTGCATATCGATGAGGGCCTCGTCGCCGTTTCGTTCGAGTATCTTCGCGGGTACAGCGAGGCACATAGTGGATCCTTTCCCTGGGGGGAGCGAGCAGCGTAATTGTACAACGGAACCCGTCCCGTTCCCGCCCCTTTTCTCGGGACGATGGACGCTTTGCCGTTCGCGTCTGCGCCAGAAACGCCGCGGCTCAGACGGCCCAGAACCTCACGGGGTGAGGATCCTCTGGGCCGCCACCGCGGCCTGCCCGAGGGCCAAGCCCCCGTCATTGGGGGGGACCTGCCGGTGCCGAAGGACGACCATGCCGCGCTTTTCCAACGCTTCCGACAGGAAGCGGGTGAGAAGTACGTTACTGAATACGCCCCCCGATATTCCCACGGTTCGAACTCCCGTCTTGCCCGAAAAATGGGCGACAAGCTCGTCCCAGGCGCTCGATAAGCCCTGATGGAAATACGCGGCCCATCGGGCCACCCCCTCCCTTCCCGCCGGGGCGATTGCCGCCTCGATGAGCGGAATGAGGATCGGTGAGAGATCCAGGGTGGCCGGCTCTCCGGGAAGCAGCATCGCTTTCGGCGTTTCCAATACCCCGTCGCTCCATGCGCTTGCGCTGGCCTCCAGGGCTTGGCCCGAGAGGGCTTCGTGATGGTTGTAGGAGGCCAGACCCATGAAGGCGGCCACGCCGTCCACATACCGCCCGGCGCCGCTTGACTGCGCGCAGGAGATGTTCCCGCGGATCATGGAACAGGCGAGCCCCCGCTCCCCGGCATCGGGGTAGAGCCGCTCGGCCATGGGGTGATCATGGAAAGAATCTCCGAAGCAAGCATGGAGGATGGCCAAGGCGCAGCGCCGAGTCTCCCGGGAGGCCGCCTCTCCCCCGGGAAGGCGCAGGGGAGCCAATCGAGCCAAGCGCGTGAAGCGCCCTCCGTCGATGAGGAGCAATTCGCCGCCCCAGGTCGTCCCGTCTTCCCCGTAGCCGGTCCCGTCGCAGACCACGGCGAGGGCGGGCCCCGCATGGCCGTTCTCCGCCAAGACCGAGGCCCCGTGGGCGTGGTGGTGCTGGACCTCGATGAGGCGCGCTCCCAATTCCCGTGAAAGCTCTCGGCCCCACCCGCCCCCGAAATAGCGTGGGTGGGCGTCGATGGCGATGAAGCGCGGCTTCACCCGGTAGAGATCCATGAGGTCCGAAACCGTCCTCTGGAACTGGTCGAAGGCGAGGGGGTTCTCCAGGTCTCCGAGATGCTGGCCGAGGACCACCCGACCCTCGCAGATGAGGGCCGGCGCCGCCTTTAGATCGCCGCCGAGGGCCAAGCCCGAAAGCCCCCCTCCGATATCCCCCACAGGAGCGGGGGCGTAACCCCTCGCGCGCCGAAGGGGGAGGACTCCCCCGCGGGGGCCTGGGCCCAGGTCGGCCCAAACCGAATCATCCACGGGGCGCTGGATCGGCCGGTTATGGAGAAGCATGGCGTCGGCCAGGGGCGCATCCCCGGGGGCCGCCTCCAATAAACGCTTCCTTGCCTCGCTGTCGTCGATGCATAGGGGTTCATCGCTCACATTCCCGCTCGTCATCACGAGGGGGCCCAAGCCCGGCCCTCTATCGAAGAGCAAGTGGTGGAGGGGCGTATAGGCGAGCATGACGCCGAGGCGCCCCTGGCCGGGGGCGACGCCCGGCGCCACGTCTGCGCCGGCTTTCCGGCGGGCGAGCAGGATGGGGGCGCTCGTCGACTCCAGGCACTCGAGGCCGTCGGGGGAGAGCTCCACGAGATCCCGGGCCGCAGGGGAATCCGCCACCATGAGGGCGAAGGGCTTGGTCTCCCGCCGCTTCCGCCCGCGAAGCCGATCCACCGCGGCGCGGTCGCGGGCGCGCACGGCTAAATGGTAGCCGCCCAGACCCTTGATGGCCACGATCCCCCCGGCCATGAGCGCCTCCACGGCGCAGGAAACCGGGTCGCCCACGAAAAGGCGATCCCCGCCCACCCACCACTCCAATTGGGGCCCGCAGACGGGGCACGCGTTCGGTTGGGCGTGGAATCGTCGACTCTCCGGGCTTTTATACTCGGCCAGGCATTCGGAGCACATGGGGAAACCCGCCATGGTGGTCGACGGCCTGTCATAGGGCAGCCCCCGGAGGATGGAAAACCGCGGCCCGCATTGGGTGCAATTGATGAGGGCATAGCCGTGTCGCCGATCTCCGGCGCTGCGCATTTCCGCCAGGCAATCCGGGCAGACCGCGGCGTCGGATGCGGCGAACGCGAGGGCGCTTTCCCCGCCGCGGCTGTCCAGGATCCTGAAACCGAGTTCCCCTACGTCAAGGGGCACCTCTTCGCGCCGGCGCGAAGCCAGGAAGGCCAGCGGGGGAAGTCGATTCGTGAGGTGCTCCTCGAAGGCCTCCAAACGGGATGGAGATCCCTGGAGTTCCACGACGACCCGATCGGCCTCGTTATAGACGACGCCGGTGAGGGACTCCCGATGGGCGAATTGCCAAACGAAGGGGCGGAAGCCGACCCCCTGGACCCGGCCGGAGAGGATCCACCTCGCGCGATGCGCGCCGAGGGGCGAAGACTCGGGGATCGCCATGGGCGGCCCCGCTTCGGCTTAGCGCCCGCCGCTGGACTCGAGGGCCTGCTCCCGCTCCGCGCCCTTCTGGAGCCATTTGGGGAGGATGTTCTTCAGGAAACTTTCTTTTTGGGCGCGCAGTTCGCCCATATTGAGCCCGATATGGGCCTGGGCCTTCTCCTTCGTGGACAGGTCCGGGAGGGGCACCGCTTGGTGGTAGCCGTTCTGGGCGAGCACCCGGACGAGTTCGATGCGGGCGGCCTGGGCCTTCTCGATGCCGACGGCGATGAGGCGGGCGGTCTCGACGGTGGAGTGGAAGCTATTGCCGTGCCCGGCGACGGCGAGGTCCCACCGCCATTGGGCGGCGCGGATGAGGCCCAGGGCCCCTTCCATCTGGGCCTCGGTGGCGCCCTTGTCCCAGGCGAACTTCGCCTCGAGGTGGGCCTTCACCAGGGCGTCCTCCAATTGGAGGCGGATCTCCTGGATCTTGTCCTGGCGCGCATAGACGGTGCTGCGGAGTTCGTCCTCGCTTTCCCGGTGGCAGACCTGGCAGGAGGCGGCGATGTTATTGAGGGGCGACTGGATATGGTGGTCGGTGAATTTCTGCCCGCCCTCGCTGCGGTAGGGCATATGGCAATCGGCGCAGGCGACCCCGCGGCGCGCGTGGAGCCCCGTCTGGTAGACCTCGTAGTCCGGGTGCTGGGCCTTCAGCATCGGGGCCTTGGAGAGCGCGTGCTTCCAGTCCGAGAATTTGGCGGTGTCGTAATAGGCCTCCATGGATTCGGCGTCCATGCCCTTATCCCAGGGGAATGTGAGGTACTTGCCCTCGCCCTTGAAGTAGTACTCCACGTGGCATTGGGCGCACACGAGGGAGCGCATCTCCTGGTGGCTGGCCTTGGTCACATCGACCCCCCGGCGGGCGAAGGCCTCGACGAGGGCCGGCCGGGAGATCTGGAGGGACATGGTGTTCGGCTCGTGGCAATCGGCGCAGCCGATGGGGTTCACCACCTCGCTCACCAGGGCCGCCCATTTCCCCTTGTAGAAATTGCTGATGCCGTTCTTCGACATGAGGCGGGGCACGTCGGGGCTCTTGCAGGTCCAGCAGGTGCCGGGCTGGGGGCCGTCCTTCTCGTTGGTGGGGGCGCCGGTGCGCAGGCTCTGGTGCACGTCGGTCACCGCATAGGCGTGGCCGCGGGGATGCTTGTAGTCCTTCGAGAAGGCGTAACCGGCCCACAGGACCGCCATGCGGGGGTCTTCGGCCAGGTCATCGCGCACGGTATTGCCGTTGTATTTCGTGGGCTTGTCCATCTCGGCCGTTTTTTTCCAGGATTCGTACTCGCGGGGATGGTTCTTGCCCCAAACCGCGTTCCTCGATTCGAAGGGCCCGATCTTGGCCAGGGTCCGGTTGGCGTAGAGCGCCTCGGCCCGCCGTTCCATGATCGTGGAGGCGAAAAGCCCCACCAGGAACACGACCAGGATGGTCGCGCCGAAGACGACCCAGGCCAGGCGGGGATTTTTTTGGATGCGCTCGGCGAGGTTCCATTTGAAGTTGGGCATGGCGGCTCCTATCGGGGGGATTCTTTCGTGCTCGCCCGCAGCCACGAGGGCACGGGCGTCGTGGGCAGGGGAACTTGGGCATCGGGGACGCTGGCGAGGCTATGGACGCGCCCATGGGGCGTGTAGCGGTGGCACTCCACGCACAGGCGCCCCTCGCCGTGGGGGGCGTTCTTTCCGGTGACCCGCAGGGTGGAGACGCGCTCGTTGCGGAAGGCGTGGCAGCGCTTGCAATTTTCCTGCACCACCGCCCGCCCGGGTTCCCGGATGCGGATCACCTGGGGTTCGAGGCGCAGGGTGAACATCGTGCTGTGCCGCATGCCGTCATAGGCCTTGAAGGCGTACTTGGCCAGTGCGCTGGTATGGGGCACATGGCAATCATTGCAGGAGACCTGTCGGTGGGAGGAATGGGACCACGTGGCGTACTCCGGCGACATGATGTGGCAATTCACGCACACCTTGGGATCATCGGAGAGGTAGGACCAAGCCTTGCTCAGGTAGAACGCATAGGCGCCCATCCCCGCGAAGACCGACAAAAGAAGGAGCACCGGCAGCCGCCAGGAAGGGGGCGGGATCAGCGAGGACAGGAGTTTGGAAAAACCGGGCATCGTTAATTCGTATAAATTTGAGATATCTTATCTATCTTAAGATGAAATCAGGCCCGATAAAAGTCCTTCACTTTTTGGCTCCTCACATTCCATAGAAAGACCCCGAAAACCAGCGAAAATCCGGCGGCGCTCAGAAGTTCCAGATGATGCCCCCGGGAGGCGGCCTGGGCGATGAACGAAAACGTGAAAAACCCGAGAGAAAGCATGATGAGGATGAGCAGGAACTGGGATGAGATCCAAGCCCAATAGCGGGCCCGGGCCATGAAGACCACGGTGAGGATCGGCCAGAAATAGAAGGTGCCGTAGGTAAAGAGGTAGAACACCCGGGTCACGACGGGGGTTTTCTGGGCCACGAAGACGAGGGTCTCCCACACCGAAAGGAGGAAGGCGACCGTGAAGACGCCCACGATGATCATGCTCGCCCAGACGGCCAATGGGGGCCACCCCGTCTTTTCCGCCGGTCTTTCGGATTCGGGTTCTGTCATAGGGGTCCTGCCAAACCGCTCGCCCCGATCAGCGCAGGCGACTTTTCAAATTTTTCGTGAGGAGGCCCCGGATGAATTGGAACCCGTAGACCAGGTGGCTGGCGAATACCATGGCGGTCGTCAGCGCGGTCAGCTGCAGGCGCCTTAAAGGCGGCCGCCCCCCCGTCAAGAACCAGGCATTCACCAGGTTGAACAGGTGGTAGAACCCGAGACCGCCGAGATACAAGCTTCCCCAGGGAGCCCAAAAGAGGGCCGGGATCCAACCGAGCGCCACCCCGGCGAGGAGGAGGGAAGGCGCAAAATACGTCGGACGGCGGGAGGTTTCGGGGAAGCGCTTGACGAAAAATCCCCGGTGGAGCCCGTAGGCCCCCAATTGCTTCAGGTGGGCGCGGATCTCCGGCCGGCGATGGTGCCACACGAGCACCTGGGGCGCATAGCGGATGCGGAAACCGGCCTTCACGAACTCCAGGCAGAATTGGGTATCTTCCCCGGGCCAATAGGGGCTATGGAAGCCCCCGACCGCGAGGAAGGCCTTGCGCCGCACGAGCAGGTTGACCGAGGGGAAATCATCCACCCATTTGGGTTCCCCCAAGGGGCGGTAGCGGTAGCGGCTCGTGCCACCCCCGGCGTAGGTTTCGAACACGAGGCCGAGCCCCTCTTCCATCACCCCGGCCGTCTCGGGCGTCACGGCCGGCCCGCCGACGGCATCGGCCCCCGCGTCGAAGAAGGGGAGGGCGTTCTTGAGCCAATCGGAGCGCGGCCAGGCGTCGTCATCGAGGAAGGCGAGGACCTCGCAGCGCGATAATTGGGCGGCCAGATCCCGCTTGCCCGCGGGGCCCATGGGGCCGGTGGGCACGAGCTTTAAGCGTTGGGCCCCGGTTTTCCACCCGCCGAGCGTGGTAAAATAGGGATCCTTCGACAAGCGCGAGACGGGAACCCGCTTTCCCGCCGGAAAGCCCGCGTACTCGTTGGGCAGAAGCCAGATCTCAAACCCAGGCCCCCCCATCCGCAACAATACCGGAAGCGATTCCTTCAAATACGCGTTGAGCGCCTTGACGGGGATGATGACCGAAACGCGTGGTCGCACCGCGGATTGTCGCATCACTCGGTCGGGATGCCCCCGATGAATCCCTACCTCCGGGGCGCCCTCGATTTCAGCGGTCGCGTGGCGAAAGACCGCTTCTTCCGAAACACCGTCCTCCTCACGGGCTTCACCCTCTTGGGCAGCCTCGCCAATTATGTCTGGCAGGTTTTCGCCAATCGAAACCTCGACCCCGCCCAGTACGGTCTGCTCAACGCCCTGCTCGCTTCCACCGCGCTCTTCTCCATCTTCGGGGAAGTGTTCTCCCAGTGGGCCCTGAAGGGGTACACCGAATTGGCCGCCCACCAGCGGGCTTCCGGCCTCGGCGGCCTCACGCGCTTCTTCTCCCTACGCATCGGGCTCCTGGCCACGCTCTTCATCATCATCGCCGCGGTGGGCACCCTCCTGAACCCTGGGTTCTTCAAGCTCACCTCCCTCCAGGAGGTGCCCCTCTTCGCGGCAATGCTCCTCCTCTATTTCGCCTCGATCCTGCCGGCGGCCTTCCTCGACGGCCACCAGCGCTATTACCTCAATGCCATCGGGGGTTTCCTCGGCGCCGGGGTGCGGCTCGGCTTCCTGGCCCTCTTCCTGTATTCCGGGCTGAGCATCACGAAAGCCCTCTCGAGCCATCTGCTCTCTATCCTGACCGTATTTCTCTTCATCACCCTGGCCTCGCTCCTGGTGGCCCGGCGCCTGCCCGGGCGCGAAGAGGCGCCGGGGGCGCCGCCGAAGGCCCAGGAACTCTTCTACTTCTTCCGTATCGGGCTGTCCTCGATCTTCCTGACCCTCATCCTCAACCAGGACATGCTCCTGGCCCGCTACCGGCTCGACCCCGCCTCCTCCGGGCAATGGGCGACGCTTTCGGTCTTCGGGAAGGCGGTCTTCTTCGCCGCCACCGCCGCGCTCTCCATCCTCTTCGTCTCGGTCGCCGACCGTTTCCATAAGCGCCTCCCCTACGGCCGGGCCTTCCTCAAAAGCCTGGCCGGGGTGGGCGGCATCGCCCTCCTGGGCACCATGGGGCTCGCGATCTTCATCCAACCCTTCCTGGCCTTCCTGAACCCCGCCTACCGCAGCCTCGTGCCGGAGGTGATGATCTTCGCCGTGACCACCCTCCCGTTCATCTTCATCAAGTTCTTCGCCGTCTTCTACGTTTCGGTCAACCGCTTCCGGGTCTTCCTCCCGATGCTGGCCCTCGCCCTCGTCCAGGCGGGCCTCTACTCGGCCCTGGGCACCACCCTCCACCGATTCCTATGGATCCGGGGCATTTCGGGCTTCCTCATCCTGGCGGCCATGGCGGGTTATTTCGCCTGGAAACGGGGGAAGTTCTACCCCACCGACGGCGATGCGGAGCATTGAATTGGCCGAAACGAACATCAAACCGCTTAAGAACGACCTGGTCAGCGTGGTGGTGACCACGAAGAATGAGGAAGCCAACCTCGCGACCTGCCTGGAGAGTTTGCGCCTACAATCCTGGCCCCACCTCGAGATCTTGGTGGTCGACAACGGCTCAACCGACGCCACCCCCTCCATCGCACGCCGCTATACTGGGCTGGTTTTCGATAAGGGCCCCGAGCGCTCCGCCCAACGGAATTTCGGCCTGCTCGAGGCCGCCCAGGGCGAGTTCGCCATGTTCGTGGACGCCGACATGGTCGCTTCCCCCATCCTCGTCGCCTCGTGCGTGGCGGCCCTGCGGGCCGACCCCGCTTCGGTGGCCCTCCATGTCGGCGAGGTGGTGCTGGGCGCCTCCTGGTGGAGCCGGGTGCGCCGGTTTGAGCGCGACTTTTACGACGGCACGGTCGTGGATGGGGCGCGCTTCTTCCGCCGCGGCGCCCTCCTATCGGTCGGCGGCTTCGACGCCTCTATCTGGGCCGGCGAAGACTGGGATTTGGACAAGCGCTTAAAGCGCCTCGGTTCGATCCGGACCCTCGACCGAAATCCCGTAGAGTCGACGACTTCCTGGCCCTTGGAACCGTTTATCCAGGAGCGGGGCGTCGCCCCCCGCCCGCTGCGCCCGGTGCTCTACCATAACGAGTCCGGCTTCCGCCTGGGCCGCTACCTGGCCAAAAAGAAGTACTACGCCGGGAGCCTGGACGATTACGCCGCCAAGTGGGGCCGCAACGACCGGGATGTCGCCCGCCAACTCTCCCCCGTCTACCGCCTCTGGACGGTCTTCGTCGAGGGAGGACGCTGGAGGCGCCTGCTCCGCCATCCCCTGCTGGCGGCCGGGATGTACCTGCTGCGGGTATTAGTCGGTTTCGCCTGGATCACCCGCCCGCGGAAGAATCCCCCCATCGCCGAGACCCCGTCAAATAGAGGATGACCTTCCCCATGAGCGAGCCCTCCCCCGAAGCCCGGCCGACGATCATCGCCATCTTCAACGGCACCCCCCAATGGAACACGCCCGAGACGGTGGGGCTCAGCGGAGGAGACCGCATCCTCTTCGAATCCCTGCGCCATTGGACCCGCTTGGAGGGCGGCCCGAGAATCGAACTCCTCACCGACCCCAGCGGCTTTGAGATGCTCAAACTCTACGACGGCGACTTGGCCACGCGCCTCACGGTGCGCCTGACCCGGGTTAAAAGGTCGGATTACCGATTTCTCGCCTGGCTTTTCCCCAAAAAAACCCGGGCGGCCTGCCGCGCGATTTCGAGGATGCAGGTCGAGCCGGGCACCATTTTTTTCAGCGCCTCCGACCTATTTCCCGACTCCCTCCCCGGCCTCTACGCCCGCCGCCGCCATCCCCAGGCGCGATGGTGCGGCGCGCTCTATTTTTTCTCGGCTCCCCCCTGGTCGAAAGAAGCCCCCTATCGGGGTCTCGTCGCCAGGGCCCGGGGCTTCCTCTACTGGGCGAGCCAGCGCTATTGCTACCGGCAACTTCGCCGACACGCCGATACCGTGGTGACTTGCAACGACGCCGACCGCGAGGTCTTCATCCAAGACGGCTACCCCGCCCACCGCCTCTGGTCCATCTACGGCGGGGTCGACCTATCCGTCTGCGACGCCGTTCCCGAGCCACCCCAGAAGACCTATGACGCCGTCTTCATGGCCCGCTTCCACCCCCAAAAGGGCCCCTTGGAGGCCGTGAAGGCCTGGGCGCAATTCGTGCGCCGCCGCCCCGAGGCCCGCTTGGCCATGATCGGTAACGGTCCCGAAGAAGGCGCCGTGCGCGCTTTTATCGCCGCGAACGGACTGGAGAAGAACATCCACCTCATGGGGTATATGGACGGCGAAGCGAAGTACCGGGTGCTCAAGGCCTCCCGCCTCTTCCTCCATCCGGCCGTCTACGAAACCGGCGGCATGGCCGCCGCGGAAGGCATGGCCGCCGGCCTGCCCGTGGTCGCCTTCGACCATCGCGGCTTCGACTATTGCTACCCCAAGGGCCTGGTGCGCATCGCCCCCGTGGGCGACACCCAGCGGTTCGCCCTCGCCATCGAACGCCTTCTCACCGACGGGGCGGAATACGCGCGCGTCCGCGGAGAAGCCCTGGAACTCTCCCGAACCTGGGATTGGTCCTCGCGCAGCGCCCTCCTCCTGGAACATATCCTCAAAGCGGGGCGAGAAGCCCGTTAAGAAGGCCGGGAGGGCGGTCAGGCACCCCCAGAATCGAGGCTGGTTCGGACCAGTTCCTCGACCCCGAGAGTCGTCGAGTATCGGGGCTTCCAGGCGAGGTTCGAAAAAAGCAGGCTGAGGTCGGGGGTGAGGTCGAGGGGTTCGCTGCCCCGGCCTTCCGGCTCCTCGAAGCGCAGCAGCCCTTCCCGGCCGAGGCGCCGCGCGATGGCGAGCGCCAGGTCTCCGAGGGTCGTCGTCTCCGGCGAGCCGACGTTCACCGCCCCTTGGAAGGCGGATCCCAAAAGACCGGATAGGGCCTCGGCCGCATCCGCCACGTGGAGGAAGGCCCGACGGCGATTGGGCCACTGCAAGGTGAACCCCTGGCCCGAGGCCAACGCCCCGTGGATCTTCGGCCAAAGCCTCGTGGGGAGTTCCCCGGGGCCATAGAGGTGGAAGAGGCGGGCCCAGCAGAGGGAAAGGCCGGGGATCTCCCGGGCCCCCCGGTGGAGGCGGTCTTTGCACGCCCCGTAGATGGTTCTGGGATTCACCGGAGTGCGGTCCTCGCGGTAGGGACCTTCGACCCCGTAATCGTACTCGGCGCAGGTCCCGGCGCAGAGGGCGCGCTCGCCCCCGGCCTGGCGAAAGGCCCTGAGCAGCTCCAGGCTTCGGTCCTGCCAAGCGTAGTTTTCCGGCGCTTCCCAATACTTCCCGTGGGCGACGTACCAAGCGAGGTGGACGAGGCCCCGGGCCCCGATGCCCTCCATCAGGCGGGGGAGGGAGACGACGGGATC
Organism: Spirochaetota bacterium; assembly: GCA_017302015.1. Lineage (GTDB taxonomy): Bacteria > Spirochaetota > UBA12135 > COTS27 > JAFLEE01 > JAFLEE01. The sequence goes on from JAFLEE010000003.1 coordinate 20,604, forward strand.
GAGGAGGTCGGCTTCATGCCAGTGGATGCCCGTCTCCCCGATCGCAGCCGGAGGGGAACTCGTGATTCCGTGGACCTCGTAGCCCCGTCGCAATAGGGCTTCGACCAGCCGTTTTCCGATGAACCCCCGCGCCCCGGTGACGAGCACCCGGGAGGGGGTCAAAAGACTTCCAGCCGGGGCACGGCCACGGCGAAACGCGCCCCCCAGGCGCGGGCGAAATCCAGGCGCTTGGCGATCTCGTCGCGGAAATTCCAGGGAAGGATGAGGATCGTCTGGGGCTTCTCGAGGGCGACCCGTTCGGCGGAGACGACGGGGATGCGGCTCTGGGGAAGGAACTTCCCCTGCTTGAACGGGGTATCATCCCCCACCCAGGCCAGGAGGTCGGGCTTGACCCCGGCGTAATTGAGGAAGGTATTCCCCTTGGCCGCGGCGCCGAACCCCACCACGGTGCGCCCGGCTTCCCTCTCGGCGATGAGGAATTTCAGGAGGCCGTTCTTGGCCTCTTGCGCCTTCTCCTGGAAACCGGCGGTGTAGGCGTCCGTTTCGACCCCGGCCTGGTGCTCCTTCTTCAGGAGCGCGTCGACCGCCGGCCCCTGCCGATGGGAGGCCGCCTGGCGGCAGGCGTAGAGGCGAAGGCTCCCCCCGTGGGTCGGGAGGGTCTCGACGTCGAACACGCGCAGGCCGTGGGCTTCCATCACCCGCCGCACCGTGGCGAACGAAAAGTAGGAGTAATGCTCGTGGTAGATCGTGTCGAACTCGCCCCGGGAGAGGAGTTCATGGAGGTGGGGAAACTCGAGGACGAGCACCCCCTCTTCTTTCAGGAGGATCGGGAAGCCCGCCACGAAGGCGTTGAGGTCGGGCACGTGGGCCAGGACGTTATTCCCGATGACCACGTCGGCCTTCCGACCGCCCGCGGCCAGGCGCCGGGCGAAGGCCTCGTCGAAGAAATCGGTGAGGGTTTCCAGCCCCTTCTCCCGGGCGAGGCGGGCCGTGCTCTCGGTGGGCTCGATGCCCAGGCAGGGCACCCCCGCCTGCCGCACGAACTGGAGGAGGTAGCCGTCGTTGGAGGCCACCTCGACGACCAGCGAGGCGGGCCCGAGGGAAAAACGGGACACGAGGGCTTCGACGTTACGCCGGCAATGCTCGAGCCAGCCCTTGGAGACGGAGCTCGCGTACACGTAATCGGCGGTGAAGAGGTCTTCCCGGCGGCGCGTCTCGCCGACCTGGGCCAACCGGCACTGGTCGCAGACGAAGACCTTCAGCGGGTAGATCGGTTCGGCCCGATCCAGGTCGCCCGCGGAGAGGAACGCGTTGGAGACGGCGGTGGCGCCCAGGTCGATCATGACCCGGGTGAGGGGGGCGCTGCAGAATCGGCAATTCATGGGCGGGTCTCAGTCGATCGGGACGCCGCGCGTCCAATCGTAGCCGATGGACGGATCGTCGTGGGGCAGGCGCCCCTCGTCCCCGGGGTCGTATTCGCGGCTCGTGATATAGAAGAGGTGCACGGGCCCCTGGAGGGCCTTGCAGCCGTGGGCCACGCCGGGCGGGATGCGCAGCACCCGGGGCGTTTGGTGGTCCCCCAGGATCAACTCGACCACCTTCTTCGGGGCCCCCGGCCTTCGGTCGCACAGGGCCACCTTGAGGACGCCGGCGGCCACATACCACCAATCGACTTGTTTCTGGTGGAGATGCCAGCCCTTCGCCACCCCTTGGAGCACGAGGGAATGGGAGAATTGGCCGAAACCCTCTTGGAAGAACGGGTCGCTTCCCCGGATCAATTCGCGGAAAAAACCGCCCTCCCCCCCGTGGGTGGAAAGCGTCTTGAGGATCACCCCGGGGATGTCGAGCGTTTTTTCTTCCATAGGGAGGGAGTTGGGTCGCGGCGGCGGAAGCCGCAAGCGGATTTCGGGGCCTATTGCCAGGAGATCTTGCAGTTCGCTCCGAAGCCGATCTCCCGGTAATGCAGGCCGTCGCAGGCATTGTATCGCAGCGTCACGCTGGGGATCGTGGCCACGTTGATTTCGGCCACCCGGCCCTTGCCCTCCGCATTGCAATCGTCGGAGGCGACGCAACGGCTGCAGCCCGCGAGGAAGGCCAAGGAGAGGGATAGCAGGACGGGAAGCGTCTTCTTCATGGGAACTCCCGGTCAATTGGTGGCGAGCGTCCAGGTGACCTTGCAAGTCGAAAGATTGTTCGACCAGACATTGCTGCTGATGCTCGTGAGGGATGCGGCCGACCCACACAGGATCTCGCGATTCTGGTAATCGAGGATGGTCGTGCTATTGTTGATGAAGTCATCGACTTGCTTGGTGTAGGCCGGGGTGCACCCGCTCGTATAGCACTTGTAACACCCGGAAAGCGCCAAAAAGGAAAGAAGGGCCAAGGGACCGAGGATTCGACCCGCGCATCTGGTTTGCATTTGAACCGTTTTCACGATTTAGTGTACCGGAGAACCTTTGAGGTGTCAATGAAAATCCCCCCCCCCGCACGGCCCGATTTCTTGCCCGCCGCCGCCATCCTGGTCCTCCTTTTTTCCATGCTCGGCGCCTGCGCCGACCGCCGGCCGGTGGCGCTTCTTTCCCTGGAGATGGAATCCTGCTCCCCCGCGGACGCCGGATATATCGAAAAATCGCTCCTCGAAGGCCTGGGAAGCCGCCGACCGGTCGTCGCCCCCTTCGCCGTACGCCAACAATTGGGGGAGGCCTGCGCCGCCGCGGCCTGCAATGCCGAAACAGCCAAGGCCTTGGGCAGCAGCGATGTGTTTTCAGGAAGGCTCTCGAAAAAGGAGGGCGAGTGGCGGCTGCGGCTGGAGCGCTATCGGGCCAAGGACGGGGCGAACCTGGCGAGGTCGTGGCGGGAAACTTCGGTCGAAGCGCTCGCCCAGCGGGCGCGACGGGGCGCCGTCGAACTCATCGACGCGGAATAATTACCGCCACTCCACCACGCACCCGGCGCCCCAAGAGGCCGTCTGGGAGAAGGAGAGCCGGTCGCAATAGGCCCGGCGAACCCACGGGGCGGCGTTGGAATAATTGATCGCGGTATCGACCTGGTCCTGGGTCAAGCCGACGCAGCGGGGCCCCACCTGGCATTGCCCGCAACCCGAGAGGAGCAGCGCTCCCGCCAGGGCCAAGACCCCGAGCGCGGCCATCGGAGCGGCGGCGGGGCGTAGAATAAAAGGGAAGCGACGGGGAGGGTTTCGAGGCATGGGCGGGCTCAGTAATTGTAGGTGATTTTCACCGCTTGGGAAAGATCCCAAGCGGTTTCCCCGAATTTCGGGCTGAATTGGAGGCGGCGGAGTTCCACCGGATTCCCCTTGGGATCCCGCAGGTATTCAAATTTCCACCCGGGCGTCTGGGCATCCTTGAACCAGAACTCTTCGGATTTTCGCCCCTGGGGGTCGTAGGCGTTGGTCATGCGCGCCCGGAACACGGAGGCCCCATCCCATTTGCGCACCTCGGCGAGGCGTCCCGATGCGTCATAAAAAAACTCGCTGCGCTCCCGGAGTTCGCCATCGCCCCGGTAGATCCATTCCCCGCTCGGTTGGCCGGGCGCGCGGGCATTGGTGTAGGCCCAACGGATGCGTCGGATGATCTGTCCTTCCATGTCGTAAGTGTTCTCGGATGCGGCCGCGCGGTTGGACCAGGTCCAAACGACCCGCTCTTGGATCGTCCCGGTTCCACGGAACAGGATCCGCTCTAGGGGATTGCGATTGGAATCCCATGCTTGAACCTGGCGGTATTCAAGAAGCCCGGTGTGGTTGAACATCAATCGCTTCGTTTCGGACCCCGCGCCGTCGTACTGGTAGAGATTTCGGGAATGGATCGACCCATCGGCCTGATAGCGGGTTTCTTCGGTGATCAACCCGGGCAACGGCCAGTTCGTGCGGGTGTACGTCCATTTGTAGAATACGTCCGCCAATCCCCGTAGGCGCAGGGACTCCAAGGCGAAGCCCTGGAGATCGAGGGTGTTGGTTTCCATCCCCTCGATGGAGCCCTCTCCCCCGTACACCTTCCGCGAGACCATGAACCCCCGGCCGTCGAAGGCGCGGATCTCGCGGCGGCGCAGCAGGTACTCATCCAGCCCGAATTTCTGGATGACGTTGTATTCCTCCACCGTCATGAGCTTCGGGCTCCCTTGATTGCTCCATTGGAGGTGGTACCCGGGAAAATCGTTCTCGAGCCCGGGGCGCATCATCCCCGAAACTTCGGCCGCCCCGACGAGGGCGGGGAACGCCGACAAGAGGAGGGCGAGCCGGACGATCAACCGGCCGCTCCCGGGTGGCGCACGAAGTCCGCGCGGTAGCGCCGCTGCTCCAAGATCACCCAGACCGAGGCCGCCAGCAGCAGCGCGTTGCGTCCGATGGAGAGCCAGCCCACCTTGCCGCTGCCCTTGCCGAAGCAACCGCAGGAAAGGTCGAGGCCCCGAAGGATCGCCTGCCCCTCCCCAAAGAGGAAGCCCAGGAGGAGGAGGGCGATCCACGCCGCGGCTTCGCCCTTCATCGGCCCGGCGATGACGAAGATCCCCGCCACCAATTCGAGGGCGGGCACGAGGAGCGCGGCGTAGGGCAGGAGCCCATCGGGCAGGAGGCGGTAATTGGCGATATCCAAAGAGAACGCGTGGGGATCGATGATTTTCGAAAGTGCCGCATAGAGGAACACCCCGCCGAGCGCGTAGCGCAGCAGGGATTCGAAGAGACTCCGCGGGGACAGGGCCGGGGTGGCGGGAAGAAGGCTCATGGCAGGGCTCCTTTGGCGGCCATGCGGTTGGTGTACTCGTCCCAGCCGCCCTCGTAGACGGAAAGGTGGAGGAAGCCCAGGGCGGAGAGGAGGCGCGCCGCATTCATCGAAGCGTGGCAGTCGCCCCCGTCGCAATAGAGGATGTAGCGGTCGTTGGCGTTGAGCCGGAGGGACTCGAGGCGTTGGGGGAGGAAATCGAACGGGAGGGAGAGGGCGCCCGGCAAGTGGCCCTCACGATAGGCCTTCTCCGGCCGGACATCCAGGAGCCGGGCGGAATGGTTGGAGATGGCGGCCTCGACGGCATCGAGGCGCGCCGCGAGGACCCCCTTGGGCAGGCGGCTTAAGGCGGGGTTCCCGGAACTCCGCGTGAGCAAGCCGGTGCGCACGGCGTTCGCGCCCGCGACGAGCAGCGCCACGCCCAGGACCACCAGGAAGGGGAGGGGGCGGAGGAGGGATTTCATGGCCCTGATTGTATCGCCGAGGGCCGTTTGGCGCCACTAAATTTCGGCGGTTTTGCGGAAGCGGATCTTGGGGAAGTCGCCCTCCATCTGCGCGGCGAACCACCGGCTTTCCGCGAGCCAAACCGGGTGGTCGTACTTGTCGCGCACCATGCTCGAGGGCCTGGGGCGCATGAAGTCGTCGAGCACCCCCGGCTCGTCGCAATCGAGCCAGAACGCCTTCCAGATGTTCATCGCCTCGAAGCGGCAGGAGGCCCCGTACTCGTGGAGGAGGCGGTGCTGGATGACCTCGAATTGGAGGGCGCCGACGACGCCGACGATGCGCCGGTTATCCATGGCGCTGGTGAAGAGCTGGGCCACGCCCTCGTCCATGAGGTGCTCGAGGCCCTTGGAGAGCTGCTTGCTCTTCATCGGGTCGGTATTGATGACGAGGCGGAAGAGTTCGGGCGCGAAACGGGGAATGCCCTGGAAGATGAGTTTCTCGCCCTCGCTGAGGGTGTCGCCGATGCGCAGGTTGCCCGTGTCGTGGAGCCCCACGATGTCGCCGGGCCAGGCGTCGTCGATGATCTCCTTGTTCTGGGCCATGAAGGCCGTCGGGTTGGCGAAGCGCACCTGTTTGCCGCTCTTGACGTGCAGGTAGAACTGGTTGCGCTCGAAGCGCCCCGAGCACACGCGCAGGAAAGCGATACGGTCGCGGTGCTTGGGATCCATATTGGCGTGGATCTTGAAGATGAAGCCGGTGAAGGCCTTCTCGTCGGGCTCCACGGGGCGCACGTCGGTGGGCCGGGGCTTCGGGGGCGGGGCGACGTCGACGAAGCAGTCGAGGAGTTCCTTCACGCCGAAATTATTGATGGCGCTGCCGAAGAAGACCGGGGTGATCTTCCCGGCGAGGTAGGCCTCACGGGAGAAGGGGGGATAGACGCCCCGCACGTAGTCGAGGTCTTCGCGCAGCTTGAGGGCCTGGTCGCCCACGTGGGCCTCGAGCTGCGGGTCGGCGAGGTCCCGGATGACCACGACGTCCTTCTCGTCCTCGCGCTTTCCGTGGGGGCGGAAGAGCACGAGGCTCTCGGTGTGGAGGTTGTAGACGCCCTTGAAGATCCGCCCGCCGCCGATGGGCCACGAGAGGGGCACGACCTTGATCGAAAGTTTCTTCTCGATCTCGTCGAGGAGGGCGAACGGATCCTGCCCTTCCCGGTCCATCTTGTTGATGAAGGTGAGGATGGGGGTCTCGCGCATGCGGCAGACCTCGAGGAGCTTCTCGGTCTGGCTCTCGACCCCGTTGACGGAATCGATGACCATGACGGCGCTGTCCACCGCGGTGAGCGTGCGGTAGGTATCCTCGGAAAAATCGTGGTGGCCCGGCGTGTCGAGGAGCCGGATGCCGATCTCGCGGTAATCGAAACCCATCACCGAGGTGGCCACCGAGATGCCGCGCTGGCGCTCGATCTCCATGAAATCGCTGGTGGCGTAGCGCTTGGTCTTATTGGCCTTCACCGCCCCGGCGGTATGGATGGCGCCCCCGAAGAGGAGGAGTTTCTCGGTCAGGGTGGTCTTCCCGGCGTCCGGGTGGCTGATGATGGCGAAAGTCCGACGACGTGAAATTTCGCGACTGAGGGACTCGGAGTGGGTCGAAGGGGTGGTTTCGTTGGACATGCGGGGAGGGAGTCCTTGGAGCGCGCCTTTGGGGGCGTAAAATGCCGTGAAAGGGGGGGTTGATAATACAATGGCCGACGATGCCGAGGCGCCTAAGGCTCTTTTTAGCCCTTCTTTTCGTGCTCGTCGGCGGGATGGCCGCCCTCTCCGAGACTTTGGAGTTGGCGTCGGCGTTCACGCTGATCCCGCTCTCGCTCCTCTGCCAAGCCGTCACCGGGGGGCCATGCAACGCCCTCGCCAGCGAGGGGCTCCGCTTCCCCTTGGGCATGCCCATTTCCTTCCTCGGGCTGGCCTATTGGGTCGTTTCGCTTCTCCTCTTCCCTTGGCGCGGCCTTCTGCCCCCCCGCTTCGCCCGTCACCGCATGGAGACGGGCCTTTGGTCCATCCGCCTCTGGTTCCTCGCCGGCTCCTTCTTCGCCCTCATCGGGTTCGCCGCTTGCCAATGGGCGGTGCGTTCCTGGAGCGCCTATTTCGTCCTGACCTGGGCGCCGGCGATCGCCGCCATGGCGCTGGTGCTCCCGGGGATCGATACCGGCTCCTGGCGCCGAAGCCTTCGGCAATGCTTCACGGCGGAAACCCTCCTGCGTCCGCTCCTCTCGCTCCTGCTCGTCTCGATCGCCTTGGCGGCGGGCACCGCTTATTATTGGCAGACGGCGTTGCGCCAGGTCCGCGACGAAGACCGCAGCATCCCCGAAATCTACAGGGAATGGAAGGGCGCAAAGGCCGTCGCCATCCCCGTTCCCCCGGGCGCGATCGAATTGGGCCTCATGCCGACCGAGATCCGGGGGGATGCCCCGGTGCTCCATGTGGTGGAGTTCTTCGATTTCGAATGCCAACCCTGCCTGGAGAGCCTCAAAGCCGTCGTGCCGCTTCCCCCCGATCTGCGCCAGCGCATCCGATACACCCTCATCCACTTCCCCCTTTCCTCCGATTGCAATCCGTCCACCCCCACCCGAATGCATCCCCACGCTTGCGACCTGGCCCTGCGGGCGCTGGCCTTGCCCGACCGAGCCCAAACCCTCGCCATGCTGCGCCGCCGCGTCGCCTACCCGGCCGAGAACCCCAAAGCGCTCTTGACCGCGATTCCGGATGTTCGCCAGCGCGAAACCCTCGCCCGCCATGTAGAGGCCGGGCGCGCCTTGGGGATCCGAGCCACCCCTTCTCTTTTCGTCAACGGGAAACCCCTCCCGCGCCTGAAGAACGGGGACCGGCTTCCGGCATTGCTTCGTTTTTTCGACCAGCGCGAAACCCCCGAAAATCCCCCGGGCCGCATCCCCGGGCTGTCCCGCGGCCTGAATCGGGTGCCGTTGGCGGTGCTCGGGAACCCGGATTCGGCCATCGAGATCCTGGAAATCAGCGCCTATGATTGCCCCTATTCCAAAGCCATGAACCACGCCCTCAACGAACTGAAGTCCCGGCGCAGCGTGGCCCTTGCCCATAAGAGCGCCCCGCTCCACTTGGACGGCCGCTTCGAGTTCGTCTCCCGTTTTTGGATCGCCCTCAATCATCTCGCCCTTTCGAGGCCCGACCCCGAGGAACGGCGCCTCTACGCCCAGGCCGCGGTTTTCTTCCGGGACTGGCAGTACCGCCTTGCAGGCCGCGAGGTCGCCGCCATCCAGAAAGCCGTGGAAGTCAAGGCCCGTGAACGCGGGCTCGACCTCGCGCTCCTGAAGGCGACCTACGCCTCCGAGTCCAACCAGATCCTCTACCGCGAGAACTTAATCGACCTGGAGCGGAACAAGTTCCACAGCACGCCGACCCTCTACATCAACGGCGCGCCCTATCGCGGTGAAGCGACCCCCGCGGCCCTGGAAGCGTTCATCGACCGGGGAGCCCCGTTTTGATCCTACCCGGCCTCGACTGGGTCACCCTCGTTCTCCTCGCCGCGATCGCGCTCGGCTCCTCCCTGGCGTGGCGCAACCCTTGGCTGTTCGACCGGTGGGCCTTCGACGTGGCCGCGCTGCGTCGGCGACAAGGCCGGGATCGCCTCCTCACCAGCGGCCTGGTGCACACGGGGGTCTTCCATCTGCTCTTCAACCTGCTCACCCTCTGGTCGTTCGGCCCGATCCTCTATCGCGGTCTCGGGCCCCTCCGCTATGCCCTGCTCTTCCTCGGCAGCCTCCTTTGCGGGAGCGCCCTCTCGTGGGCGGTCCACCGCCGCGATCCCTCTTACCGGGCCGTGGGCGCTTCGGGCGCCATCAGCGGGGTCCTCCTCGGGGTGACGGCCCTCCATCCCCATATCGGATTTTCCATCTTTCTTCTCCCCCTCTTCATCCCGGCTTGGATCTTCTCCGTGGTCTTCACGGTCTTGTCCCTTTTCGGCCTGAAGCTCGGGTTGGGGAATATCGGCCATGACGCCCACCTGGGCGGCGCCTTTTTCGGCGCGCTCTTCACCCTCTCCGTACGCCCCGATTTGTTCCGCGAAAACTTCATCTACCTGTCTCCGGTGGTGCTCCTATGCCTCGGCTTCCTCGTCATCCTGAAGCGCGATCCCCGGGCCTTTTCATGAACCCGGCCATCGAAGCTTCCTTCGAGACCGCCGATGGCCTCGACCTCCACCTGGGCATCTTCCCGGAGCGCGAGGCTGCCCGTCCCCCTCGTGGGGTCGTGGTGCTCACCCATGGCCATGGCGAGCATTTCAGGCGTTATCTCCACGTTATCCAGGCCATGAACGCGGCGGATTTCGCCGTGGTCGCCTATGACCTGCGCGGCCACGGGGAATCCGACGGCCCACGGGGGCATTGCCCCCGCTTCGAATCCTATCTCGATGACCTCCGGGGCGTGCGCCGCATCGCCGAAAACCGCTTTCCGCACCGACCCGTGTTCCTTTTCGGCCATAGCCTCGGCGGGATGATCACCCTCGCCGGCGCCCTCGCCGACCCGGGTGTGCGCGGGGTGCTCGTCAATGCGCCTGCGCTGCGCATGGCCTATCTCCCCCCCGCGTGGAAAATCCTCCTCGCGAGGGTTTTTTCCCGCCTCCTCCCCGGGCTCGCCCAAAAGACGGGCCTGGCTGACAGCGCCCTCTCCTCGGACGGGCCTTTCCTCGCCGCCCTCCCGCAGCCGGAACTGCGCCACACCCTCATGAGCGCGCGACTCGGCATGGAGATGCTCACCCGCGGCGCCCGGCTCATCGCCGATGCGGGCGCCTTCCGCTGCCCGGTCCTCATCACCCATGGGGAAGCCGACCCCGTCATCGATCCCGCCGGATCCCGCGCCTTCTACCAGGCGTGCGGCGCGGTGGAAAAGACCCTGCGCACCTTCCCGGGCCTGCGCCATGAAACCCAGAACGACGCCGGGCGCGACGAGGTGATCGCCACCTGGGTCCGTTGGCTGGAAGCCCGCGCTTGAGGCGCCCACGCCCTTCATCGGATACTTTCCCATGAGCAGCTTTGATTTCGACAAGGTCATTCGCAAGGTCCCCGATTTCCCGAAGAAGGGCATCCTCTTCTATGACATCACCTCGCTCATCGCCGACCCCCCCGCGATGCGCGCCGTGAAGGAAGAGATGGTGCGCCGCTACCAGGGTCGCGGGATCACCAAGATCGTCGCCGTGGAAAGCCGCGGGTTCCTCTTCGGCACCCTGCTCGCCGACGCGCTGTCGCTCCCCCTCGTCCTGGCGCGCAAGAAAGGGAAACTCCCCAATCCCACCTTCAGCCGTTCCTACGCCCTCGAGTACGGCCAAGACACCCTCGAGATCCAGAAGGTCGACCTGGCCGCCGGCGACCAGGTGCTTCTCCTCGACGACCTCATCGCCACGGGCGGCACCCTGGGGGCCGTCAGCGAACTCATCGAACAAGAGGCCAAAGCCAAGGTGGTCGGCATCTTCGCCGTCATCGGGCTGCCCTTCCTGAACTACGAGAAGGTGATCGGGAAATACAACGTCGCGACGCTCATCAATTACCATAGCGAATAACGGTTGGTCCGGATCCAAGACGCCCTTTTCCGCCTCTTCCTCGCCCTCGTTCCCCTGCTCGGGGCGCCGGCCGGCCGCCTGACCGCCGCCCTTGTGCACTTGCGTCGGCCGCGCTTCCTGGTGCGCGGGTTCATCGACTCCTATTTCGTCCGCCGGCTCGGGGTCGACCTCGACGAGGCGGAAAAGCCCGCCGCCGCCTACCCGACCATCCTGGATTTTTTCACCCGCCGGCTGAAGAAAGGGGCGCGTCCGGTGGACAGAGCCCCGGGGGCCCTGGTCAGCCCCGCCGATGGCGTGCTTGCTTCCTTCGGCCGCATCGATGGCGGCACGGTCCTCCAGGTAAAGGGGATGCCCTACCGGGTCTCCGAACTCCTCGAGGGGAGCGCCGATGCCTGGGAGGGCGGTACGTGGCTTACCATCTACCTCTCTCCGAAGGATTACCACCGCGTCCACCATCCCGCCGAGGCCCGGCTGGTGGGGATGCGCCCGATCCCCGGACGCCTCTACCCCGTCAATGACCGCACCGTTTCCCGGGTCCCCCGGGTCTTCTCCCGGAACCGGCGCACGATCTTCGAGTACCGCCGCGGACGCACCCCGATCACCCTGGTGATGGTGACGGCCTTCAACGTGGGACGGATCACACCCCTGTTCGGCGCCGCCTCGTTTCCCGGCCTCGGGCTACCCGTGAAGCGCGGGGGCGAACTCGCGGCCTTCGAGCTCGGCTCCACCGTCGTCCTCCTGCTCCCGAAGGGCGCCGTGCGCTTTTCTAGCCTGAAGGCGGGGCTTCCCTTGCGCATGGGCCGTAGACTCGGCGTCTTTACGGGGAAATAGGCGTGGATTTCCCTTCCCCAGCGCGACTGCTTTTCATCCGCTGGGTCTTCCTTCCGCTGCGGTCCTTCCTCGCCGAACGGACCTGGTGGTTCTACGTCACCCTCGTCGTCCTCGCCATCACCGGCGTGGGCTTCCTTTACTCGGGCCGTTTCCTGGTGGACTTGATCTGGGAGCCCGAGATGGCCCGCCTCGTCTCCAAGCCCGTGCTCGCTTTCTGCATCTTCTTCCCCGCCTGGCTCGTGGTCTTCATGCTGGCGGTGCTCGGCAAGGTCTTCCTCGATTGGGTCACCCGCCGCGAAGGAACGCGCATCCGGTCCCGGTTGGTCGCCTATTTCCTGGTGGTGACCCTCATCCCCTCCCTCGTCCTCATCGTGGCCTTCGACCGCCTGCTCAACGCCTCCCTCGACGTCTTCTTCCGCGAGACCGTGGTCGAGGCCATGGACAATAGCCTCGCCATCCTCAAGAACAACGTCCAGCGGACCCAACAGGGCCTCGGCCGCCTGCTCTCGCTCCTGGCGGACGCCGGGAGCGCCGTGACCCCGGAAGGCCCCAACTTCGATCCCGAAGGGCTGACCCGGGTCTTAAGCGGTTCCGAGGCCGATCTCTTCTGCGTCTATGACGGAGGGCAGAGGATCTTCTCCTGGGCGCGACGCGGGGAGCCCCCCCACCTGCGCGGCCTCCTCGACCAGCTCCCATGGGACCGCCTCCCCTGGGACCACGGCGGCTGGCAGACCTACCGGATGAACGAGGACGTGATCCTGCGGGCCCGCCAATTGGAGGGGGGCCGCGTCTTTCTCGTCGCCTCCCTGCCGACCGGGGACCTCTCCCCCCGGGTCGCCACCACGGTCGATGCCATCCGCCGGTTCAAGCAATTCCAGATCCTTCGGGAACCCCTCAAGGGATCCCTGCTCCTCCTCTATTTCTACTTCTACGTTCCGATCCTTTCCCTGGGCCTCTTCTTTTTCTTCTACAAGAGCAACCAGATCACCCGCCCCATCGGCCGCATGCATTACGCGGCCACGCGCATCGCGCGGGGAGACTTCTCCCAGAGGGTGGACGTGCGCATCGGCGACGACGAGATCCAATCCCTCGTCAACGCCTTCAACCGCATGGCCCGTGAACTCTCCAATAACCGCTTCCGCCTCCAGCACATGAGCCAAATGGAGGCCTGGCGTGGGGTGGCGGTGCGCTTGGCCCACGAGATCAAGAACCCCCTCACCCCCACCGGCCTGGCCCTCGACCAGCTGGAAAAGGAGGTCCAGAAGGACCTCGATCTCTACGCCCGGACCGTGGAGGAGTTCAACATCATCCGCATCGAACTCGACCACCTGCGCCGCCTCACCACCGATTTCGGCAGCTTCTCCCGGGGCACCACCCTCTCCCGGGAGAACCTGCGCATCCGGCCCTTCATGCTCCGGTTCCGGGAGACCCTCGACCTGCTGCCCGGGATCCGCGGGGAACTCTCCATCGAGCACGAGGGCGACCTCAGCCTGAGCATCGATGAAGCCAAACTTCGGCAAGTCGTGCTCAACCTGATCCAGAACGCCGCGGAAAGCCTCTCGTCGGGGGCGGGCGCCCCCGAGCCGACGCTGCGCCTCGTTTCGCGCACGGAGAACGCCGAGGGGTCGCTGTCTTGGTGCCTCGATGTCATCGACAACGGGCCCGGCATCCAGGAGGAGGTGCGCGAGAAACTCTTCCAACCCTACGTCACGAGCAAGGCGCACGGCACGGGGCTCGGCCTGGTCATCTCCCAGGAGCTCATCGCGGCCCACGGGGGACGCCTCTACTGCGAATCCATACCCGGCCGCACGGTCTTCACGATCCAGATCCCGGTAACCCCCGTATGAACCGCACCGGGGAATGGTTCCGACGGCTTCGCGCGGTGGCCCAGAGCGCCGACTTCCGAGCGGCCATCGAGGAGGCGGTGGAGCGGTGGAATTTCGAGACCGCCGCGGCCTTCGACCGCTTTTGGGGCTGCGCCGCCTTCGAGCAGCGCCTGGAGATGGTCCGGGGCCTGCGCCGCCTCGACCCTTCCCTCGGCCAGAGCGCCGTCGCCCTGCTTTGCATCTGGGCCTATACCCGCGACCGCGCCCTGAAACTCGAAATCCTCGAGACCCTGGATCTCCTGCCGTCGACGCCGGCGCTTTGGCGCCTATGGGCCGTCTACAAGCGCAGCACCCACCGGGAAACCCGCCTTCGGTGCCTGGGGATCTTCACCCGCCTCGCCTGCGGCCTGTTCCTCAAAGAGGCCCTGGCGGACTACGGCGCCGAGGAGCCCGCCGTACGCGAAGCGCTCCTCGGGTGGGCCGCTCGCGTCCCGATCCTGGATGAGGGGGAGCGCAAGGCGCTCGGGGAGGCGCTCCGTCTCCAAGTCGCCGAACTCACCCCGCCGGAAGCCGAGGGGTTTTTCCGCCGGCACCATCCCCTGCTCACCCGCCACGGCATCTCCCTGGCGCGCCTCTTCCGCCGATTCCTCAAGGATGAACCCAAGGCCCAGGCCAGCGGGAAAGCGACGACGACGGAGGAAGCGTATGGGTCGGAACGCGAGCCCGAAAGGATGCGCGCGCCGTTTTCCGCGGATATCATCGCGGAATTGGTGACGGGCTGGGACCGTCGCCGAAGCCGAGTCCGACCGGCCCGGTTTTGGGAGAATTTCCAGAACCCCCATTTCGACCCCGATTTCGGCGCCTGGGATCCGATCCTGCGCCAGCACGCCTCCATTTGGGCCACCGCCCACCTCTCGGAATGGTCCAAATCCTCCAACCTGACCCTCGCCCACATCGCCCTGGACCGCCTGCGGGGCTTCGACCAGGATGTTTTCGAGGTATTCTCCCTGGCCGTCACGGGCGAGGGCACCTTCGCCTTCAAGCAGGGGGTGCTCGATCACCTCCTCTTCTGGCGCATTCCCGAAGAAAGGCGCGCCGGTTTCCACGCCTCCCTCAAGGCCCTCCTCAGCGACGGGGAGCATGTGCGCATCTTCACCTCGTTGGCCCGTATCCTCTCCCTTCAATTCGGCGAGGAGGGGATGCGCGACCTCCTCGGAGCCTTCGAACGCCACGGGGACCCCGGCCACAAGACGGCGCTCCTGCGCGGCCTTGTCCACGCACTAAGGGAAGACGGGGCCCTTACCCGGCTCACGCCCGCATCCCGAGAACTCATCAGTCGGATGGCCTCGAACGTCGCCGCGACGCTGCGCGGCGCGAAGCGGGGCGAAACCGCGCTCTTCGACCACTGGTGCCGCCTCGTGGCGCTCCTGCGCCTCGAGGAGTGCGAAGGCGAACTCCTCGCCCAACTCAAGGGGGGGCCCGTCGAACGCAGCGCCCTGGCCGCCCTGGTGGCCCTCGATTCCCAGGCGTCCATGGAAGTCGTGGCGGCCTGGCTCGTCCAAGCCCGCGCCAACCCCCGGGAGGAATGGGAGAAGGTGGTGAAGCTCTTCTCCGACCTCTGCGAAACCCGCCCGCGCCAGGCTGCAAGCCTCAGCGATGCGGTGCTCGAACCCTGGCTCTCCGACCCGGAGTACTCGGCGGACGTCATCCGCTACCTGGCCTCGACCCAACGCCCCTCCTTCCGGGCGCGCATCGCAAAACTCGTCGTCGGCGAATCTCTTTTGACCCGACTTTGGGCGCTGGAATACCTCGCCCAATTCCCCCCCGAAACCTTCCTTCCCGAGACCGTGGCCGCCTTCCGAAGCACCCGGGAACCGCTGCTTTGCGATCGGGCCGCCAAACTCCTGGCCCCCGCCGCCGATGACGGGCTCCTGGGTGAAATCATGGATTACTTCATCAATGAGCGCGGCGAGGTGCGGCCCCTGGGCGAGTTCCTCGCTTCCCTCGAAGAGCATCCCGGCGTCTTGGAGCGCGTGCTCCATAAGATGCTCCAGCACCGCGGCCACCCCCGCTTCGGCCATTTCTACCCCCTCCTGCGATTTTTTCTCCTCTCCCGGGATGACGGCGCGACGGTCCTGCCCCTGGACGAAGTCCTCAAACTCGCCATCCCGTCTTCCCCGGGTCCGGGCGATCGATCCCAGGGAAAGGGCGGCCCGCGCGCGTGATGGTAGAATTTTTGGATGTTTTTCCCATCGCCTGAGACCTACGCAGCCCACACCGGCGCCTTCAACCTGATCCCGGTGGCCGCCGTGTGGCGTGCGGATTACGAGACGCCCCTTTCCCTCTTCCGCAAGGTCGGCGGCGAGTTCCTCCTCGAGTCGGTGGAGCACGACGGCCAGGTCGGCCGCTATTCCATCATCACCCTCGGGCGCCTCGATTCCTTCCAGATCGACGGCCAGACGATCTGCCACCGCGACCACCGCCCGGGGGCCGGACCCGAATCCCGGCGGACCGCTCCCAACCCGCTCCTTGCGGTGCGCGAGTACATGGCCGGGGTGCGCTGCGCGCCAATCGAGGGGTTGCCGCCCTTTTATGGCGGGCTCGTCGGCTATCTCGGCTACGAGAGCGTGGCCTTCTTCGAGGAGATCCCCGTGGTGGACGCGGGGAAGAAGGTCCCCGACGGCATCCTCGTCGTCCCCCGAACGCTCCTGGTCTACGACAATCTGCGCCGCAGCGCGCACCTCATCGAGATGAGCGAACCCGGTTCCGACGGCCCGGCCTCCCATGGCCGCGCCTGCGCCCGGCTGAAGGATCTCATCCGGCGCCTCGAAGCCCCCCTGGCCGCCGAAAACGCGGCCGACTTCGCCGACGCCGACCCCGCCGTGCGCGCCGAGTACCCCCGGGAGAAATTCCTCGGCGACGTCGGCCGCATCCGCGAGGCCATCGCCGCCGGCGAGATCATCCAGGCCGTGCTCTCCCAGCGCTTCGTCACCCGCACCCGGGCCGCCGCGTTCGAGATCTACCGCAGCCTGCGCATCCTCAATCCCTCCCCCTACCTCTTCTTCCTCGACTTCGGCGCCTTCCAACTCATCGGAAGTTCCCCCGAGGTCATGGTGAAACTCCAGAAGGGCCACCTGCTCCTCAAGCCCATCGCCGGCACCCGGCGCCGGGGCGAGACGCCCGCCGAAGACAGCGCCCTGGCCGACGAACTCCTCGCCGACCCCAAGGAGCGCGCGGAACACCTCATGCTCGTCGACCTCGGCCGCAACGACCTGGGCCGCGTCAGCGAAGCCGGCAGCGTCGCGGTTTCCGAATACATGTCCGTGGAGCGCTATAGCCACGTCATGCACATCGTCTCCACCGTCCGAAGCCGCATCGCCGCGGGGAACGACGCCTTCGACGTCATCCGGGCCGTTTTCCCGGCGGGCACCCTAAGCGGCGCCCCCAAGATCCGCGCCATGCAGATCCTCGCCGGCCTCGAGCCGGTGCGCCGGGGCCCCTACGGGGGGATGGTGCTCAACCTCGGCTGGAACGGCGACCTCGACTCGTGCATCACCATCCGCACGCTCCTCCTCAAGGACGGGGAGGCGACCATCCAGGCCGGCGCGGGCATCGTCGCCGATTCCGTGCCCGAGACCGAATACGAAGAGACCGTGAACAAGAGCCGGGCGCTCCTCGCGGCCATCGAAGAGACCCGGCGGAGGCATACCCCTTGATCCTCGTCATCGACAATTTCGACTCCTTCACCTGGAACATCGTCCAGTACCTCCAGAAGCTCGGGCAGGAGGTGGTCGTGAAGCGCAATAACGAGATCACCCTCGACGAGATGGCCCGTCTGGAACCCCGGCAACTCATCATCTCTCCGGGCCCCGGGAACCCCGACACCGCGGGGGTTTCGATGGCGGCCATCCGGCATTTCGCCGGGAAGATCCCCGTGCTCGGGGTCTGCCTCGGGCACCAGAGCATCGGCCAGGCCTTCGGCGGCCGGATCGTGCGGGCGAAGAAACTCTACCACGGCAAGACCAGCGACATCTCCCACGACGGCAAGGGGGTCTTCTCGGCCCTGCCCTCCCCCTTCAAGGCCGCCCGCTACCACTCCCTGGTCATCGAGCAGGCCACCTGCCCCCCCGAACTCGAGATCACCGCCTGGAGCGAGGACGGCGAGATCATGGGCGTGCGCCACCGGACCCTCGACATCGAAGGCATCCAATTCCACCCCGAGAGCATCGCCACCGAGCACGGATACGCCATGCTCGAGAATTTCCTCAATCGGGGCGCCCCCCTGGCCGAGCCCAAGATCCGCCTCGCCATCCGCCAAGCCTGGAGGGGGCAGGAACTCACCGAGCCCGAAGCCGAGGCCGCCATGGAGGAGATCGTCTCGGGCCGCGCCACCCAGGCCCAGATCGCCGGCTTCCTCACGGCCCTGGCGATCAAGGGCGAGACCGCCCCGGAGATCGCCGCCTTCGTGCGGGTCATGCGCCGCCACGTGGTCGCCGTGGCCAAGCCAAGCGGGCGCCTCGTCGTCGACATCGTGGGGACGGGGGGGGATGGAAGCCATACCTTCAACATCAGCACCACCTCGGCCTTCGTGGTGGCCGGCGCCGGCCTGACGGTTGCCAAGCACGGCAACCGCTCCATCACCTCCAAGTGCGGCAGCGCGGACGTGCTCGAGGCCCTCGGCGTGCCCATCGACCTGCCCCCCGAGGCCGCCGCCCGTTGCCTCGCCGAGGCCGGCATGGTGTTCCTCTTCGCCCAGAAGCACCACCCCGGCATGAAGCACGCCGGGCCTGTGCGCAAGGAACTCGGCATGCGCACGGTCTTCAACGTGCTCGGGCCCCTGACGAACCCCACCGGGGCCGACGTGAAGGTCATCGGGGTCTTCGACCCCCGCCTCACCGCCGTCTTCGCCGAGGTGCTCCACCGCCTGGGCCACCGCCGCGGCATGGTCGTCCACGGCTGCGACGGCCTCGATGAGATCACCCTCACCGGCCCCACCCAGATCAGCGAACTTAAAGACGGCTGGATCAAATCCTGGACGCTGCACCCCGAGACCCTGGGCTTCGACCGGTGCGATCCCGAGGCCCTCAAGGGCGGCGATGCCGAGGCCAATGCCGCGACCACCCGGGAGGTCCTGGGGGGAAAGAAGGGACCGATGCGGGATATCGTCCTGCTGAACTCGGCCGCGGTGATTTATACCGCCGACAAGGCCCCCGACTTTCCGGAAGCGCTGCGCCTCGCCACCCAAAGCCTCGATTCGGGCGCCGCCCTCAAGAAACTCCAGGCATTGGCGGCCTTCCGGGCATGAGCGATACCCTGCGCCAAATCGCCGACCGCATCGCCGTCGACGAGGCCGATTTTTTCCGATCCTTCCGGGCCGATGCCTGGAAACCCGCGAGCGCCCGGAAGCCCGTGGAGGTTTCGGCGCGCCTCGCCCGGGGCTTCTTCCTCGTCTGCGAACTCAAGAAGGCGTCGCCCAGCAAGGGCCTCATCCGGGAATCCTTCCATCCGGTGGCCTTGGCCCGGGCCTACGA
This sequence comes from Spirochaetota bacterium, assembly GCA_017302015.1. Classification (GTDB taxonomy): domain Bacteria; phylum Spirochaetota; class UBA12135; order COTS27; family JAFLEE01; genus JAFLEE01. The sequence continues at coordinate 39,552 of JAFLEE010000003.1, forward strand.
GGAGGGGGGCGCGGGGGCCCTCTCCGTCCTGACGGAAAAGAATTATTTCCTCGGCTCCAAAGAGTACCTGCGGGAAGTCAGGGGGGCCACCTCGCTGCCCCTTTTGCGCAAGGACTTCATCTTCCACCCCGCCCAAGTCTACGAAGCCTTCGACCTCGGGGCCGACCTTGTCCTCCTGATCGCGGCCCTCCTCGACGACGAGACACTCGGGGCCCTCCACCGGCTCATCCGCTCCCTCGGCATGACCCCGCTGGTCGAAGTCCACGACGAGGGGGAATTGGAGCGCGCCCTCCCATTAGCCCCCCCCCTCTTGGGAATCAATAACCGCGATCTACGCACCTTAAAGACCGATTTCTCGACGTGTCTACGCCTTAGAAAGCGGGTCCCGGCCTCGGTGGCCGCCATCGCCGAGTCTTCCATCGAGACCCCCGAGCAGCTGCGTACGCTCCAGGACGCCGGGTTCGCCGGGGCCCTGGTGGGCGAATCGCTTATGCGCCAGGACGACGTCGCCCAGGCCGTCCGCCGACTCAAAGGCCTGCTCGCCCCTTGAGGGAAAGCGTCTTCCCCCCACTGAAAATAACCGCCGCCCCTCCTTCGACCCAAGCCCACCCCCCCAGGATACGCCCATGAACGACCCCAAACCCCGCACCGCCATCTCCCCCACCCGGGAAGACAATTACCCCGAGTGGTACCAGCAGATCGTGAAGGCCGCCGACCTGGCCGAGAACTCACCGGTGCGCGGGTGCATGGTCATCAAGCCCTGGGGCTACGGGGTCTGGGAGAATATCCAGCGCGCCCTGGACGACCGGTTCAAGGAGACGGGGCACGTGAACGCCTATTTTCCCCTCTTCATCCCCGTGAGTTTCCTCGAGAAGGAAGCCGCCCACGTGGAGGGCTTCGCCAAGGAATGCGCCGTGGTGACCCACCACCGCCTCGAGGCCAACGCCGAGGGGAAGCTCATCCCCGCCGGGGAACTCGACGAGCCCCTGGTCGTGCGCCCCACCTCCGAGACGATCATCGGGGCCATGTTCTCCAAGTGGGTCCAATCCTACCGCGACCTACCGATCCTCATGAACCAATGGGCCAACGTCGTTCGCTGGGAGATGCGCACCCGCATGTTCCTGCGCACCGCCGAGTTCCTGTGGCAGGAGGGGCATACCGTCCACGCCACCGAAGCGGAGGCCCAGGCGGAGACGCGCAAAATGCTCGACGTCTACGAGGCCTTCGCCCACGAGTACATGGCCATGCCCGTCATCAAGGGCGAAAAGACGGCGGAAGAGCGCTTCCCGGGGGCGGTAACCACCTATTGCATCGAGGCTATGATGCAGGACCGCAAGGCCCTGCAGGCCGGCACCTCCCATTTCCTCGGCCAGAACTTCGCCAAGGCCTCCGAGATCAAATTCCTGTCCGCCGCCGGGGTGCAGGAGCACGCCTGGACCACCTCGTGGGGCGTTTCGACGCGCCTCATCGGCGGGCTCATCATGACCCACGCCGACGATAACGGCATGGTGATCCCCCCGAAACTCGCCCCCTCCCACGCGGTCATCCTGCCGGTGATCCATAAGGAGGAGACCCGGGCCGAAGTCATCGCCTATTGCGAGCGGCTCCAGAAGGAACTGAAGGCCCTGCATTACGCCGGGCGGTCCGTCAGCGTCCAACTCGACCTCGGCGAGGGCCGCGGGGGCGAGAAGTACTGGTCGTGGGTCAAGAAGGGCATCCCGGTCACCATCGAGGTCGGGCCCCGCGATATCGCCAATGACTCGGTGTTCGTCGGCCGGCGGGACCGCATGGACGAGAAACGCGCGGGCATGGCGCGCAAGGACTTCGTCGCCGGCTTCCTGGGCCTGCTCGACGGGATCCAAGAGGGCCTCTTCCGCAAGGCCCAGGACCTCCAGAAGCGGCATACTGTGACCCTCACCAACCGCGACGAGATCTACGCCTATTTCACCCCCAAGAACGCCCAGCAGCCCGAGATCCACGGCGGCTTCGTCGATTGTTTCTTCGCCTGCGGCCCCGAAGAGAGCGCCCGGCTCAAGGAAGACCTCGCCGTGACGGTTCGGTGCATCCCCCTGGCGCACCTCGAGGAGCGAGGCACCTGCGCCATCACCGGCAAAAGCGGCGCGCGGCGGGTGATCCTGGCGAAGTCCTACTGAACCTTCAGGGCCTTGAGATCGTCCCAGGCCTCTCGCTTGAGGGCCGGGTCGTCGGAGAGATCGCGGGGATGGTGGGTGAAGCGCATGGGCACGCCGTTCCACTCGAGGTCCTTCCCCCGGATGCGGGCGAAATCGTCCCGTTCGAAGAGGAACCGGTAGGTCAGCGCTCCGAAGCCCACCACCAGGCGGGGACGGGCGAGGAGCAGTTCCGCGGCGAAATGCTCCCGACAGACGAGGTAGGGCCTGAGGTCGGACCCCGGCACGATCGTGGAATGGCATTTGATGACGGCGCTGAGCCAAATGGTCGCGCGGCTTAGCCCGAGGGCGGCGAGCATCTTGTCGAGGAGGGCGCCGCTCTCCGCCGCGAATTGGCGGCCCTGCACCTCGTCGTAGAACTCGGGATAATCCGTGAGGAAGAGCAGGGAGGAGGGCGCGGGATTCCCAAAGTCCACGAAATTCTTCCGCCGGGCGGCGAGGCCGCAAGCTTGGCAAGTCTTCACTTTTTGGCGCAAGGCCTCGAGGGCCGGACCGCTGGATTGGGCGCTAGATTGCGCGCTGGGGTAGCCCTTTAATGCTGGCGATGGCTCCCGGGGGACCCTTTTTAGGGCGGGGGGATTCTCGATGGGACGGGGAGGGAGGGTGGCCGGGTGGAGCGCATCGGCCTCGACGCCCAAGGTTTCCCCCAACCACCTGCGGCAAAGTTCCAGGTACTCTCCCCGGTTCATTTCCCTTTCATCCCATTTGTTCGAGGTTCCCCAGGCGCCCGCTTTTTTTCCCCCGCGACCTCGGTTTGGGCCTTTTTCGCCGGGCTGGGGTTCATGGAAGCGATCTCCAATTGGAGGCTGATGGAAAAGAACGGGTAACTGAACAGGGGATTCTGGATGAGGAAGGGCTGCTGGTAGGACAAGACGATCAGAGCGTGCAGGTTCGACCGGTAGAGTAGTTCCACCCCGGGGCAGACCACGGGAGCGCTCTGTTGGAACGGGAAGTTTTCTTCCCGGACATTGGTCTGCCCGGGGCCCACCGTGGTCAAATTTCGGCGCTGGAGGTGCTGGGAGACCAGGCCCCCGCCGAGGCGGAAGGAAAAATTCCAAAAGGCGGAATAGGGTTTGACGTACCAGTTCAGCCGGGCCATGAACGGCGTGTGGTTGAGATGGTCTACTTGCTGCTTCCCGTTAGTCGGCTGGCCGACGAGGAACCCCCGATCCAGATCCCCGGTTTCAAAGCCGAGGGAAAAGCGCTCCCCGCGAAAGAGGTATCCGAGGTGGAGCAGGAGGCCCGGGGCGGGGAATCCCCGGGTCTCGGCGAGTTGATAGCGGTCGCGGTAATCCTGCTCCCCCAGGCTGAAGAGGGTGAGCGTACTGACCCCGGCGCCGAAACCGATGAGGAGTTTTTGCCCGTGGACCGGAACACAACACAGAGCGGCGAGGAGGAGCGTCGGAAGGAGCGGGATGCGGAACTTGCGTAATGCTGGCACGGGAGGACCCACCGGGGGGAGCGCCAATTATGGTATGGGTTCAAGCCCCCGACCCAGCGCGAGGGCCACGAATAGGCCCACGCCGTTGGCCAAAGCCGCATCCGGAAAATCGAAGGCGGGCGCGTGCAGGGGCGGCTGTTTTTCTCCGAGGCCTAAGCGGAACATCGCCCCGGGGACCTTCCGGAGCATGTGGGCGAAGTCTTCCGAGGCCATGGACGGGGCGGACGCCGGCATCCATACCCCCCGCCCGAGGCTGGCCGCCGCCCCACGGATCCGTTGGACGCTTTCCGCGCTGTTCATGACGGGATACCGGTAGGAACGATCGACGATGATTTTCACGGCGATGGCGCGCTTGCGGCAGATTCCCGTGATCGCCGCCCGGAGGTCCGCCTCGATGCGGGGCCCTTCCAGGGGCGAAAGGCTTCGGAACGTCCCCGCGAGGGTCGTGGTCGAGGGGATGACGTTCGAAGCCGTTCCCCCGTTCGATTGGCAGAGGGAGACCACGGCCCCGCTTCGCCCGTTCCATTTCGCGTGGAGATCCTCGATGGCGAGGGCGATTTCGCCCGCCGCGCCGAGCGGATTGCGCCCTTTTTCGGGCGTGGCCCCATGGGTGCCTCGCCCCCTCAATTCGATGCGGAAAAAGAAACCCGCGGCGAAGATCGCCCCGGCCCGGCTCGAAATTTTCCCGACGGGGATCCCCGGCCAGCCATGGAGCGCGAAGAGTTCGTCCACCCCGCGCAGGGCCCCGGCCTTCACTAGCGGCACCGCCCCGCATTTCACCTCTTCCCCCGGCTGGAAAATAAATCGCACGTTCACCCGCAGTTTTGCCTTGAGCCTGGAAAGGGCCCGGGCGCTAGCCAGGAGGATCGCCGTGTGGCCATCATGGCCGCAGGCGTGCATGAAGCCCGGATGCCGCGATCTCCAGGGCGGATTTTTCGCCTCTTCCATCGGAAGGGCGTCGAGGTCGGCGCGCAAGCCCAAACGGACGCGGGCGCGGGGGACGTCCAAATCGGCCACCACATCCGTTCCGATCATCGGCGCGCGCATACGCAGGCCGAGGCCGGCGAGTTTCTGCCGCACGAAAGCCGAGCTCTTTTTTTCCTGGAAGGCCAATTCGGGGATTTGGTGGAGGGCCCGCCGCCAAGAACTGGCCAAAGCGACCGCCTCGGCAACCGCTTCGGCAACCTCCGGCCCCTCACTCCGCGAGGTGTTCGTCATCGCGGCCTCCGCTCGCTTTCCCATCCCCGTTTTTCCGGTCTCATCGGCCTGATCTTCCGATGGGGCTAGTCTCCCAGCCATTGGGCCAGATGCTGTTTGACGAAGACATCGTCATGGAGCATGGGGTAGGAGGCCTGGATCCGGTCGAGTTCCTCCGCCTGGCCCCGGGAGAGGGTCTCATGGGGGTTGAGGCACAGGATGGTCGAGAGGAGCCCCTGGCGGCGGAGCACCTCGTGGATGCCGGGGATGCACCCCGCGAAGCCGTTTGCCGCGTCGAAGAGCACGGCGTTGCTATCGGTGATTTCCGCGGCCCGCGTCAGCCACTCCGCGGGGAGCACCGACTGTTCCCGCGCGGCCTTGATCTCGGAAAGGAGCTCGACGGCGCGGCGCGTCCAGACGCACCAATGCCCCAGGAGGCCCCCCTTCACCCGCAGGCGCACCTGGCGCCCCCCGACCCGCAGGTTCCACTGGGTGAGCAGGTCGACGACGATATTATCGTCGTTGCCCGTGTAGAGGGTGATGCGATCCTCGGCCCCCGCCTCGGCCACCGCGCGAACCACATCGAAGGTTTGGTAGCGGTTGAAGGGAGCCATCTTGATGCCGATCACCCCGGGCAATTCGGCGAAGCGCCGCCAGAATGAAAACGGGAGCACGCGCCCCCCGACGGACGGTTGCAGGTAGAAACCGATGACCGGGAACACCTCGGAAACAAGGGTCGCGTGGCGGATGAGTTCATCCACCCCGGCCTCCTTCAGAGCGGAGAGGCTAAGGAGCCCGGCGTGGTACCCGAGGCTCTTGGCCAGCGCCGCTTCGGCGAGGGCCTGCTGGGTGCCCCCGCAGATGCCGGCGACCTTGAGGAGCTTCCTTCCTCGGCGCTTGCCCCAGTCATTGAGAGCCTCTGAAACGAGGGAAAGCACCGGTTGGTAGAGCCCGTGTTTTTCATCGCGGATCTCGAATTGGGTGGAGTGCACCCCGACGGCCAAGCCGCCCGCGCCCGCGTCGACGTAATAGCGCGCCAAGGCGCGTTGGCGCCGCTCATCCAAGGACCTTTTTTCATCCAAAGCCAGGGGCATGGCCGGGATGACCATCCCGTCGCGGAAGGCCGACAGCAGGCCGGCATCGATGGATTTTTGGATCATGGGAACTCCTTGAGCACCGACTTGGGAAGGACGTTCTGGCGTCTGGGCCTAGAATTTTCCGCTGGATTCCTCGAAGTGGGTGGGCTTCCCCAGGGATTTCAGGCCGCGGGAAATCCAATCCGCCGTCCAATCCAGCACCCGAAGCACGGGGACGCGGGGATAGCCGAATAGGGCGCAGGCCCTGGCGGCGCTGCTGATGAAAGCCTCGGGCTTTTCTTCCCCGGTGAACACCGGCTCTTTGCCGAAGCGGCGGCCGAACTCCAGGGCGAGCCGGCGCACCGAGAGGAGTTCCGGGCCGGTGACATTGAGGATCGCCGCGGGGGAGGAGGCGAGTTCCAGGCAGAGGAGCGATTGGAGCACCGCATCGCCCTGCCACAGGAGATTCACCCAACCATTGGAGAGGCCCACCGGTTCGCCCTTCCACACCTTCTCCCCGATATCGCGGAGCACCCCGTAACGGGGCTCGATGGCGTAATTGAGGCGGAAAAGGCAGACGGGGAGGCCGCGCTGGCCGGCGTGGTAGGAAAAGATGCGCTCCCGGCCCAGGGCGGATTGGGCGTAGTCGCCGATGGGCGCCGGTGCCTGGTCTTCGGTGGAGCCGCCCGTGGCCGGGGAGACGAAAGGGTAGACGCAACCGGTGGAGTAGACCACGGTGCGCGCTTTGGGGTAGCGCTCGGCGGTGAAACTCGGGGCGATGGTATTCATCGCCCAGGTGAGGTCTTCGCTGCCCGTCGTGCCGAATTTCTTGCCGGCCATGAAAACGACGTTCGAGGCGTCGGGGAGTTTGTCGACGGCCGCGCGCTGGGTGAGATCGGCGGCCACGGGCGTCACCCCGTTCTCTTCGAGTTTCAACCGGATGCCCGGGTCGGAAAAGCGGGCGACCCCGTAGATCTTGCGCTTCACCCCGGCCTCGCGGGCCGCGCGGGCGGCCATGACGGCCAGATGCACGCCCATTTTCCCCGCGACGCCCAGGATCGCCAAGTCGCCTTCGAGGCGGCGGAAGAGGTCGACCAGGCGGGGGGAGGGCTCTGTGATCAGTTGATCCGCGTGCGCCTCGTCTTCCAAACGCTCGGGGAGCCCGTCTGGCCCGAAGGCCGGTTTGATCGCGTCCATATTTATTCCAACCTTATGGTTGGAATTATAGGCGCCCGGGGGATCCCTGTCAAGCAGTAGACTCGGGGCGATGCCGGGTCTATACTTCGCTCCTTCAAAGGTCCCCATGAACACCAGCGTCCTCCAACTCTTTTCCATCGGCATCGGCCCCTCTAGCTCCCATACCGTCGGCCCCATGCGGGCCGCCGCCCGCTTCCTCTCCGACCTGGAGGGCCGGGGGCTCCTTTCCGCGCTCCACGGGGTGACCACCGATCTCTACGGCTCCCTCGCCCTCACCGGCCGGGGCCACGGCTCCGACAAGGCCATCCTCCTCGGCCTCTCGGGGGCGCGCCCGGAATCCATCGAGCCCAACGAGGTGGAGCCCCTCCTCGCCGCCGTGCGCGCCAAGGGAACGATCCGCTTCGCCGGGAAGCATGAGGCGCCCTACCTGGAGGAGACCGATCTCCTGCTGCGGAAGAGCGAACGCCTGCCCTTCCACTCCAACGGGATCCGTTTCACGGCGCGCGACCGGCAGGGCAAGACGCTACTCCAGCGCACCTATTACTCCATCGGGGGCGGCTTCGTCCTCGACGAGGCGGAGGCCGCCGAGTCCTCGAAGGGCCCCGGCGCCGCAGCGGTCGGCCCGGGCATCGGGGGCGCCGCCGTTCCCTTCCCCTTCGCCACCGCGGGCGAACTCCTGGCCCATGTCGGGAAGACCGGGCGCACCATCGCGAGTCTCGTGATGGAAAACGAGAAGGCGTGGCGCAGCGAGGAAGACGTGCGCGCCGGAATTCTACGCCTCTGGGAAGTGATGGAGGCCTGCGTGGAGCGGGGCCTCCAGGAAAGCGGGGAACTTCCCGGCGGCCTGGGCATCCACCGCCGCGCCCCGAAACTCTGGAAGCAACTAAAGGAAAACGGCGAACCCGCCCGCGACCCCGGGGCCGTCTTCGATTGGGTGAGCCTCTTCGCCCTCGCCGTCAATGAAGAGAACGCCTCGGGGGGCCGGGTGGTGACCGCCCCCACCAACGGGGCCGCCGGGGTGATCCCCGCGGTGCTCCACTATTACCGCCGCTTCGTGCCGCTGTGGACCGAAGAAGGGGTCATCCGCTTCTTCCTCACCGCCACCGCGGTGGGCAACCTCTACCGCATGGGCGCTTCCCTCTCCGCCGCGGAAGTCGGGTGCCAGGGCGAGGTCGGGGTGGCCTGTTCCATGGCCGCCGCCGGGCTCACCGCCGCCCTGGGCGGCACGGATGCCCAGGTCGAGAACGCCGCCGAGATCGGCATGGAGCATAATCTCGGCCTCACCTGCGACCCGGTCGGGGGCCTCGTCCAGGTTCCCTGCATCGAGCGCAACACCATGGGGGCGGTGAAGGCCATCAACGCCGCCCGCCTCGCCCTGCGCGGCGACGGCAAGCACCGCGTCAGCCTCGACCAGGTCATCCGGGCCATGCGCCAGACCGGCGAAGACATGAAGCGAACCTACAAGGAAACGAGCGAAGCCGGCTTGGCCATCAACGTGCCGGTCAGCCAGCCCGAATGCTAGGGGCGTCAAGGCCGTTGGGCGACGACCACCCAATCGACGCTTTGAGGCTCCACGAACGGGGAGCGGTCCATCCCCCCGTACCACTCCAAGCGTTCGAACCCCGCGCTCCCCAATAGATCCCCGAGTCGGGCGGCACCCAGGTCGAGGAGGATCGCCGTCTCGCTCGCGCTCTCCCAACGCTTCCCCCCGTCCACCTGGAAAGAGGAGAGGGTGAGCGCGCGCCTCCCCTGGTGGGGGACGAGGGATTTGACCACGAGGATCTCGACCCCCTCGCGCCGGGCGGTCTTCACGACCTGCTTGGGTAGCAGCGCCCCGGCGGCGGCCGGATTGAGCCCTTGGAGCAGGAGCGACGCGCCGGGGGCCATGACGCGCCGGAGGGCCGCGAGGGCTTCCCCCACCCGAGCCTCATCCGGGAGGAGGTTCAGGCTATTGCCGAGGATGAACACCCGATCGAAAGGGCCCTCCGGAGGGGCCAACATGTCCGCCACCCGGTATTCGAGGCCGTGTACTTGGTAAGTCTGCGCGGCTTTTTGCACCATCGCCGGGGAAAGATCGGTGGCGAGGACCCTACGACCGGGAACGCCGGCGCCCGCCAAGGCATGGGCATGGGCCCCGGGGCCGCAGGCCAACTCCAGGACGCGCACCCCGGCGCCGGCCCAATGGAGGAGGAACTCCCGTTCCCGCGGGAGGCGGGCCTCGGGCGGGGAGAGGAGGTCGTAGGTGTCGGCGCTCCGGACGAACGCCACGCCTAGTCGCCCAATTCGAGGTCGGTGAGGATGTTGAACATCTCGAAGGTGCGGGCGGCCTTCTCGGAAAAGTCCTTCATTTTCTGGACGACCCGATCGCAACCGATCTCCTTGAGGAGGAAGATGTCTTCGCTGAACTGGCGCTTGAACTGGTCCTGCCAGATCTTCTGGGAGGCGTCGTGGGTGAAATTGCGCCGGCGCGCCTTGTCGTCGTAGCCGTCGATGGCCGACAATTGCTTTTTCCCCGGGACGAGCCGGGGGATGTCTTCGGCCCCGACGAGGCCGAGGAGCAGGTCGGGGGTGACGTCATCGGGCTTGAGGTCTTCCTTGTCGACGAAGCAGGGGCCGATGGACCCCGAGAGATGGGCGATGTCGACCTTCTTGCTGAGGTCGAGGATCTGGTCGTAGAGGTCGAGTTCCCGCTCGTAGAAGACCGGCTTCCCGGGCTCGACGAGGAAGCCGTGGGTCTCGAGGCTCTCCCGGTGCTCGTGGTTAAGCTCGATCTTCCAGAGGCGCATGAGCGCCTCGTTCTTCACGTTGAATTTCCTGGAGAGGAGGACGAGGTTGCGGAAGTATTCCATGTCGAGGGAGAGCCCGACATCGTGCTCCCGGCAGATCTCGGTGAGTTCCCGGGTGTAGCGGGGGAAATCGCCCTTTTCGAGGAGGCCGGGGATGAAGGAGGCCCCGCCCCCCACCGCCTCGAGGGGATAGCCCTTCTGGATGAAGGGGGCCTCCGTCTTCTTGTCGAGGAGGATGTAGTCGAGGCAAAGGTTCTTCACCAGGAGGCGGATGCCGGCGTCCCGGGCGATGGCGCTCATGGGGTGCAGGAGTTCGAAGCCCTGGCGCATGAACTGGAGGTAGGTGTGGAAATCGTAGGTGGCGCAGAAGAAGCGCTCGCGCTCCTGGGCGGCCTCCAGGGGCCGCTCCGCGAGGTCCTGGATCACCGAACTGTGGCGCGACACCCCGAAACCATAAAGGGACCCGAAATGGTAGGAGACGGATTCCACATGGGGCGCGTGGCGGTTGAGGAGCACGTAGAAGGCGAGGTTGCGGCCGAGGGTGTACTCGTTGTCGGGGTGGAGCAAGTTCTTGTCGTGGACGCAAAAGCGGACCTCGACGTGGTTGGAAAGCCAGGCGGCGAAACTCGAGATCTCCTCCAGGCGGCAGACGCGGGGGAAGAAGATGAAGAAATTCCTGCGGCCGAGCTCGACCATGCGCTCGAGGTCGCGGGGGAAGAACCCGCCGCGGTCGTCGAAGGCGGCTACCTGGTAATACTGGCGCATGACTTGTAGAGGGCTTCGAGGTGGTAATGGGCCCGGGACTCGGCCAGGAAGAGGTGGACGACGAAGTCGCCGTAGTCGAGCACGACCCAATGGGAAGGCTCGTCGCGGCGGCGGGCGAAACGGGGGGTCTGCCCGGCCTCGGCGAGCCGGTCGACCAGGTAGCGGGAGAGGGCGCGGATGTGCACGTCGCTGGTGGCGGTGGCTAGCACGACCCAGTCGGTGAAGATGCCCATGGGCTTCACGTCATAGGCCACCAGGTGCTCGGCCTTGCGTTCCCCCAATTCCTCGAGGGCGTTCATCACCCATTCCTGCGTATCGGCCATGGTCACTCCTGGCGGTTGGTGAGGTAGGGAATCGCGTAATAATCTTCCCCCAACACCACGCTAAAGTCAAAACCGTCGCGCCAGTCGACGTCGTAGTAGACGCGCTCGATCTTGGTCACCTTCTGCATGTAATCCCGCTGGGCGGCCGACCCGGAGCGGCAGACCAGCACCGAATGCTTTAAGCGGTAGCGCGTGTTGAGGTATTCCCGCACGTCGCACTTCTTGAGGCGGAGGATGCCCGCGGTCTTGGCCGCCAGGCGGGGGATCTCGGTGGCGTTCTTGACCTGGACGCTCACGGGGAAAACGCGGATGCTCTTGTCGTCGACCTCGAATCGCCCCAGGAGCATCTTGAGTTTGTCGGCGTCGAAGCGCCCCGCTTCCAGGGGGGCCAGGTTCGTCGCGCCCCGATCGGCCACCTGCTCCTCCACGTTCATCCGGCTCATGGATACGTAGAGCTGGCGATGCCGCTGGGCGCAATACTGGAAGAGCCTGTAGAACAGGCCCTTGGGCAGGTTGGTCTCGTCGAACGACGCCCAGAGGGCCGAGGCCCCGGAATCGGCGCTGGGAAAGCGGCTGTGGAACTCCAGGTGCCTCAGGAGCCCGTTGAACCAGAGGTGGAACGCGGCGTCCTGGCGCAGCGAAGCGTTCCCCTTCACGCCGGAGAGGTAATTCTCGTAGGCGTCCGCGGTGATCACCGTTTCTCCCTGGAGCGCCGATTCGGAGATCTCGTTGAAGCACGGCAGCCCCCCCAGGCGCTCGACGAGTTTCAGGCACGAGGCGTCGCCGAGGACGACGTAATAGGGGATGGGGACGCGCAGCGTCTTCTCGAGGGTGCTCACGGCGCTGCCGATGCTCTTCTCCGTGATCTTTTCCCGCGACCCCCACCACTGCCGGAAGCTCACCTCGGGGTTGACCCGGTAGATATGGAGGTATCCTTTTTGGGGGTGGAAGAAGAGGACGTGGGCGGAGGCCGGCTTGCCCGTTTCGTCCTGGGCCATCACGAGCACCGTGACCAGATTGGGGAAACGGGTCTCCCAAGCCGGGCGCAAGAGGCCGTAGCGCAAGAGAAGCCAAGCCAAGCCAGCCGCCGCGAGGGCCCCCGCCACGACGAGGACCCGCCGAATGCGCGGGTTGCGCAGGAGGCGTTTCAGCATGGGGCCCCTATCGGCCGCGGAACTCGGCGGCGTTCAGTGGATCGAATTTGAAGTCGGTGAAGCGCACGCTCAGATTCGTAAGCCGCTTGTCCTCGCGAACGCTCAGCGCGAGGGTCGACACCACCGATACCTCGCCCAGTTTCTGCCATGAGAGGGCGAGCGTCGCCCGGATTTGATTGCCCTCGAAGAACTCGGACTTCTGGAGCGTCCAGTCCGCGGAGAGGTAATAGATCCCGTAGTCGCCGGGGAGACCGTCCCGTTCCCGCACCTTGATGCGGCGCAGACCCCCCTCTTCGGGGAGTTCGGAGATCTCCCAAGCCCGGCTGAAAAGCGCCCAGGTATTGCGGCGCCCCACGCCCACGAAGAGCCCCGATTGCTCGAGGATGTCCTCGAAAATCCCCAATTTGCGCACGTAATAATCGTCGACATGGCGGACCATCAGCCGGAACCCCACGCCCTTTTTAAAAAGCAACTCGGCGTACGGGACGGCGTTGAACTCGATCTTGTCGCGGGGAATCTGGCGGATCTGGGCGTCGACGAGGGGAGAAACGATGCGGCAGCGAAGGTGTTCCGGCGTATTCCGGTCGGCCGCTTGTTGGAGCGCGTTAAAGAGTTCCGCGGGGGTCATGGAGACCGCAGCGAGGCCCTGAATCCAAAGAAAGAGGGGCAGGAGGGCCGCGGCCGATCTGAATTTCATGCGTTATCGTACCATTATAAACTTGGGTTCCCCATGCCCGTGACGCTGACCGATGAACAGATCCAAACCATCGCCGAAGCGCTATCCCGCGGCTTCTGCGAAGCCCTGCAGGCGGATGAGGTCGATCCCCCCACCTGGATTTCCCAGATCGAATCGTCGCTCCCTTTCCTCGGGGGGCAATTTGCGGCCCGTGTCAGGGAGCACTGGCTAACGCGCAATCAAGAAAAGCCGGAATCCCGCCGCCGTCCCCTCGAACAGCCCCTCGTCCTGTTGGGTGGCTACGGCGAAGGCGCCCCCGAAGAACGCGTGAGGGCACTCATCCCCGAAGAGAAGATCTTTATCAATCGGAAAGTCTTCCACGACATCCTCGATGGGGTCGATTTCACCAAACTCGATCCGGTCCAGGAAAAACGCCTTTTGGGAACGCTCAAGACGGAGAGCATCGGCCTGAGCGACCAGGAGGCACTCCTTTATTTCACCCTCATCAAATTGAGCCGGAGCCCGATGGTCCCCGAAAAGTCCGTCTCGCCAACGCTGCCCCCAAAGGAAGCCTCCCTGGTGGTGCTCGAGCGGCTCATCAAGCAATTCGGGGACTTGGGCCGCTTGACCGCTTTCAACGAAAACCGCGAAATACCGCTCGCCTCCTTCCAGGATCTCTTTTCCCGCAAGCTTTCAGCGCGCAAGCCCTCTGCAGCCGTCGCTTTCTTCCTCTGCGGAGCCTGGCCCCGCAATCCCCACCCCGTCCTCCTCGTGCGCTCCTTCCTTCAGCAGATGTCCGAAAAATGGGGGGCTGATACGGCAGATTGCCTCCTCCTCTACGAAGCGCTCTTCCTATTGGGAGGCCTCGATCCCGCCGTCTCCGGGGTTTCCCGGGCTTTGGCCGCTTTCTTGCGCGGGGAAAGTACCCGCCTGGTCAAGCCGGTGATGTCCATCTCCATCCATTTTATCCATGCCTTCTCCCAGACCCTCGCCCTCCAAGTGGTCGAGATCAACCGCAAATATTCCTGCGCGCCGCCGGACCAGCAACCCAAGCTCGTGAAGCTCTACGCCGCACCGGAGCGACGATCGCTCCTCATCGCCAACGCGGCCGCAAACGGGTTCCAGGCGGTCTCCTACGCCAAATCCGAATCCCTTGAAATCACAAAAATCTGGAGGGCCTTCGCGCCCAAACTTTCCGCCTTCCTCACCCCCGAAGACCTCTTCGCCACCGATTACGGGCAAACGCCCCCGAGGGAATCCCCGTGACCCTGAAACCGCACCCCCTCCTGCGTCGGCCCATCGCGTGGCTCGACGCCGTCAACCCGTACATCGTCATCGCCTCCATCATCGGGCTTCTCCTCGAGTTCACGCCGCTGAAGGGCCTCGGGCCCGTCATTCCCGGCCTCGGAAAGACGCCCTTGCCCTATTTCAACGCGGTCACGGACGTGGTCTTCGTCATCGATTTCCTGGTGCGGTTGCTCGCCTTCCCCAAGCGCGCCTATTTCTTCCGCCACTACGGCTGGGTCGACCTCCTCGCCGCCGTCCCGGGGCTGCTTTTGGTCCTGGAGCAGGTCCCCTCGCTCCTGGCGGCCTTCAAGTTCCTGCGCATCGGCCGCTTTTTTAAGATCATCCGGTTGCTTCGGTTCCTCAAGATCTTCTCCTTCCTGCGCCGCATGCGGGAGGACAGCCCCTGGGTCCAGGACCGCATCATGAAAATCGGGGTGGTGGTGGTGCTCGTAGGCGTGGCCACCATCGGGGTGGCCGAGACCTTCGTGGAGCGCCATTACCTGCGCACCACCCGCGAGAAACTCGACATGTACGAGAAACTCACCGGCAGCTTCGCCCTCGCCGTGCAGATCCTCCCCTCCAAAACCCTGGTGGCGTGGCAGCAGGGGCAGAATTTCAGCCGTCCGACCACCTCCACCTCCACCCTCCAGGAGGAGACGCTAAGCCCCGGCGAATACGCGCTCCTCGCGCAGCATGAAGACGCTCTCCTCGTCCGCCTCGACCCCGCCCGTTCCGCCATCCTCCATGACAAGCCGTACCTGCAGGACCGCAATAACGTCGCGCTTACCCTCATGCTCGCCCTCATCCTCACCCTCCTCATCCTCCTCTTCTACATGGGCGCCGTCTTCGCCCGGGACATGAGCCTCGTCGCCCTCATTTCCGATTCGATCGATGCGGGCGACTACACCCTGCTCCTCGAAGAGGGCAAGGCGCTCTTCCCCGACGGTTCCCTGGAAACCCGCCCCGGAGAGGACGAACTCCTCTCCCTGGTGAAACGGATGAACCGCCTCGTGGCCGAAAAAAGCCTGCAGGACGATCCGGGAAACGGGGAAGGCGTCAGTGAAGCATCGCTCCACGCCGCTGGCTTCGCCGAGCTCCCGGCCAGTGCGCAGATCGAGGAAAGCCTTCGCGCCTTCAAGGAGTCGTTCCGCGAGGAACTTTTGGCCGACCTCAGGGCCCAGGGCCGGGAGACCGCCATCGAAGCCGTGCGGATCTCGGCGCGCAGCATCGTCGACTACCTCAAAAAACACGGCTTCCAAGCGTGAACGAGAAATCCCCCGGGAAAGGCGGAATCCTCCGCTTCACCGTCCGTACGCGGACCACGGTCCTGGATTTTTTGGGGGAGCGCTTCCCGGGTTCCCACCGCGGGACGCTGCGCCAACGCCTCGCCCACCACGGCGTGCGCATGGCGGGCAAACCCGTCACCAATCCCAAGACAGTCCTGGAGGCCGGGGATGAGGTCGAAATCCTCCGCCAGGCCGTGCGGTCCCAACCCCTCCCCCCGGGCATGCGCATCGTCTGGAAAGATGCCCACCTTATCCTCATCCACAAGCCCGACGGCCTGCTTTCCATGGCCAACGAGAAGGAAAATCACCGCACCGCCTATTGGCACCTCACCGATTGGGCCCGGGAGGACGCGGGAGACCCGAAGGCGCGGATCTTCATCGTCCATCGCCTCGACCGGGACGCTTCCGGCCTCCTCCTCTTCGCCCGCGATGAGGCCACCAAGCGGTATTTTCAGGACCATTGGGACGCCGTCGAGAAGATCTACGGCGTCGTCACCGACGGGATCCCCAGGCCCCCCGAGGGCGCGTGGAGATCCAAGTTGACCGAGGGCCCCCAGCACCGCATGAAGAGCCGCCCCGCCAAGAACTGGAGGGATCAGGGGGCGGAGGACGAGGGCAAGGACGCGGTCACCCATTACCGCACCCTCCGCACGCGCGATGGCCTGGCTTTTCTCGAAGTGCGCCTAGAGACCGGCCGCAAGAACCAGATCCGCGTCCACGCCGCTTCCTGCGATTGCCCCGTGGTCGGAGACTCGAAATACGGCCAGGACGCGCGCAATCCCTTCCACCGGCTCGGGCTCCACGCCTGGAAGCTGAAGTTCACCCATCCGGTCACGAAGCAAATCATGGGGTTCGTCGAACCCCTCCCGAGAGGATTCGAACTCCGATGAAGCCCTATAGCGCCTACCTCTTCGATCTCGACGGGACCCTCCTCGATTCCACGGACCTCATCGTCGAGACCTTCCGCCATTCGCTCAAGGCCGTCGCCAACCTCGAGGTCGATGCCGAACTCGTGCGCCGCCATATCGGGATCCCGCTGAAGGACCAGTACCCCATCTACCTCCAGGGCCGCCCCATGGCGCTCCCGATGGAGGAGACGCTCCAGCTCCATATGGATTACCAACTCACCATCTGGCGCGATTACTTGAAACTCTTTCCCGAGGTGGGGGAAACCCTCGCCGCCCTGAAGGCGAAGGGGGCCAAGCTCGCCGTGGTGACTTCCCGCCGGATCGCCTCGGCGGAACTCTATACCCGCGGCGTCGGCATTTGGCCCTATTTCGATTTTTTCATCACCCCCGAATCCACCCCGAAGCATAAGCCCGACCCCGGCCCGGCGTTGGAGGCCCTGCGCCGCCTCGGCGTACCCGCTGAGAGAGCGCTCTTCATCGGGGACGCGACCTTCGACATGCAGTGCGGCGCCGGGGCCGGTTGCGACACCTGCTACGTCTCCTGGGGACACGTGCCGCCCCATGAGGTGACGCCGAAGCCGACCTGGGTGCTGAGCCGGTTTTCCGAACTCCTCGTCTCGCCCTAACGCCGTTTCCTCGCGGTTTCCCGCCGGATCGGCCGACGGTTACGGATTCCCCTCGTTCAAGCGGCCCCCAACGGCGGGGAAGGAACGCTATTCGAGAACGAGTACGGTCTGCCCGAAGACCGTGTTCACTTCCAAACGCGTCTTGGGAGTTCCGGGGGCCCCCGGTTTGGTGCGCAGCAGGGTATCGCCGAAATTGGGCGCTTGGGTACCGTCCGGTAGGAGGGTGGATCCGAAGGCCGTGTGGATCTGGACGGTGAGGTCGAGGTTCTTCGGGAGAAGGATCACGCTCTTCCCGAAGACGGTGCTGGTGCGGATGGGATTCGCGGCGCCCTCGGCGGGCAGGTCTTTGAGGTTCACCGTGGAACTCGAGAAGACGCAGCTATATTCCCGCGAGTCGCCGTCGTACTTCATCTCGCCCGATCCGAACACGTTGGAATGCCCCGTGGAGACGCCCCCGGTGAGCCAGCGTCCGCCGGCGATGATGCGAGCCCCTACATAGATAAGGAGCACACCGAAGAGGATGCGAAAAATGGGGAGGTCGATGTGGAAGACCGCCTTGAGGATCACGGCCAACCCGAAGAGAATGATGATGACGCCCCAAAACGCGGCGCTAAACAGGAAACCCATGGATTTCACCCCGTGCCCCTTTCCGGCTGCCTGCCGGTGGATATGACGCCTAGTGTATCGTGTTTTACCCCCGACGGACCCCCCGAGAATAGGGCGCCCAGCGGTGGACGGTTGCATTCCCCGGGAAAACACGGTTTCCTTGCCTCCATGAAACAAGAATCGGAACTGCGCGGGATGAAGGGCCGGGAAAAAATCGCCATGCTGACCGTCTATGATTTTCCCGGGGCGCTCATGCTTCGGGGATCGGGCCTCGACATGGCGCTCGTGGGGGATTCGCTGGCCGAAGTCGTCTACGGCTACCCGAACACCACCCACGCCGACATGGACCTCATGCTCCGCCACGTGGAAGCCGTGCGTCGGGGCCTGGGAGACGAAATCCACTTATTGGGCGACATGCCCTTCCGGTCGTGCGAAGAACCGCAGCAGGCCCTCGCCAATGCCAAGCGCATGATCGACGCCGGGGCCCAGAGCGTCAAAATGGAGAACCCGACCCCCGCCGTGGTGGAGCGCGTGGTCCGTGAAGGGATCCCGGTTTTCGGGCACGTGGGCCTCACGCCCCAGACCATCCATGAGTACAAGAAGCAGGGGAAAGACCCCGTCTCGGCGGCGCGCATCCTCTCGGAGGCCCATGCCCAGGAGAAGGCGGGCTGCTTCGGCTTGGTGGTGGAAGCGATCCCCGAATCCCTCGCCGGGGAGATCGCGGACGCGCTCTCGATCCCGGTGATCGGCATCGCCGCGGGCGGGCATTGCGATGGCCAGGTGCTCGTCTTCCACGATGTCTTCGGCTTCTACGCCCGCGATCGTTCGTACGCCCCCAAACTCTCCCGCGTGTTCGAGTCGGTGCATACCGCGGCGGCCGCGTTCGTGCGCCAGGTCAAAACCCCATAAGCGCGGGGCCCCTCAGAGTTCGGGGGCCAGGGCCTCGATGAGGTCGCCCAGGTCTTCGCAGAGTTCGCGCTGTCGGCGGAATAATTCTTCGTTCATGAGGTCCCTCCCAAAGAGACGGTCCTCAAAGCATAATGCACCTTCGGGACAAAAACTGTCCCCGTGTTGGAGGCGAATGTGCCGCTTGATCTTGACCCAGACATCCGAAGGATCGAACTCCTCCCCGGCGAACGCTGGTGGGGGGGGGCCATCCGAGACGGTATCCACGCCCCGTTCGGCAAAACTTCCTACGAGTGCGACCTCCATGAGCACACCGGCAACCAGAGCGCGCCGCTGCTGCTCTCCTCGAAGGGCCGAGTCATCTGGGGCGAGCATCCCTTCCATTTCCGCTTCGAGCCCGGCGCCGTCGAGATCATCCACACGGGCCACAAGATCCGCCTGAACCAGCCCGCGCGCAACCTGGCGGGCGCCTACCGGGCCGCCTGCGCCAAATGGTTCCCGTTCTCGGGCCAGATCCCCCAGGCGCTCGCGTTCACCGCGCCCCAGTACAATACCTGGATCGAGATGAAGTACGAGCCCACCCAAGAGAAGGTGCTCGACTACGCCAAACGCATCCTCGCGGAAGGCTTCCCCCCCGGGATCCTCATGATCGACGACAATTGGATGAACGATTACGGGGATTGGACCTTCCATCGCGAACGCTTCCCCGACCCCAAATCGATGGTGGCGGCGCTCCACAAGATGGGCTTCAAGCTCATGCTGTGGGTCTGCCCCTATGTCAGCCCCGACAGCGCCCTCGGCCGCGGGCTCCTGGCGCGCAAGTTCGTCCTCAAGTGGAAGAACGGCGAACCGCTTCTGAAAAAGTGGTGGAACGGCTACAGCATGCTGCTCGACTTCACCCATCCCGAGGCCCTCTCCTGGTTCAAGGAACGCCTGGACGTGCTCGTCCACCAATTCAAGATCGACGGCTTCAAATTCGACGCCGGCGACCCCCTGGCCTCCGAACTCGACCTCGCCTGGCACAAGCGCCCCGCCCCCAGCGAAGACTGCGAGAAGTACGCCCAATTCGGCCTCCACTGGCACCTCTCCGAGTTCCGCGAGTGCTGGAAATGCGGCGGGGAAGCCCTCATCCAGCGCCAACGCGACAAGCACCATTCCTGGAAGCGCGACGGGGGGCTGCAGAGCCTCATCCCCAACGGTAGCGCCCAAAGCCTCGTCGGCCACGCCTTCCATTGCCCCGACATGATCGGCGGCGGTCTCGACGGCGATTTCAACGCCCCCGACTTTAAACTCGACGCCGAACTCTTCGTGCGCTACGCCCAATGCGCGGCCCTATTCCCCATGATGCAATTCTCCCTCGCCCCATGGAAGGCCGTCTCCGGCAAGGCGATGGAGGCGGTAAAGCAGGCGGTCAAACTGCGCATGGAGTTCGGCCCCCGGATCCTTCAACTCGCCCAGAACGCCTCCGAGACCGGGGAACCCATCCTGCGGCCCATGGAGTACGCCTTCCCAGGGCAGGGCCTCGAAGAGGTCGACCAACAGTTCATGCTGGGCGAAGAGATCCTCGTTGCCCCGGTGGTGGAGAAGGGCGCCACCGAACGCAAAATCGTCTTCCCCGAGGGGGAATGGAAGAACGCCCAGGGGAGCACGTTTACGGGTCCCGCCACCCAATCCGTGGAGGCCCCGCTCGGGGTGCTCCCCTGGTTCCAGCGGGTCAGTCGAGGCGGGTAAGCACCTCGACCCCCGTCGGGGTGACGAGGAGCGTATGCTCGAACTGGGCCGAAAGCGAGCCGTCTTTCGTCCAGACCGTCCACCCGTCGTCTTCGTCGACGTAGACGTCCCAGTGGCCCTCGTTGACCATCGGCTCGATGGTAAAGGTCATGCCCGGCTTCATCCGGGGCCCCCGGCTGCTCTGGCGATGGTGGGGCACGAACGGCCCCTCGTGGAAATGCCGGCCGATCCCGTGGCCGCCGAGGGCCCGCACGATCCCGTAGCCGAACGGTTTGAGGTAGGCTTCGATCCGCTCCCCGATGGTCCCCATGAACTCGCCCGGGCGCACCGCTTCGATCCCCACCCACATGGCCCGCTCGGCGCGCTCCATGAGGAGCCGCGCCGGCTCGCTGAGGGCGCCCACGGCGAAAGTGCGCGAACAATCGCCGTACCAGCCGTCCAGGATCACCGTGATGTCGACGTTGACCAGATCGCCGTTTTTCAGCCGGTCCTTGGCCTTCGGGATCCCGTGGCAGACGACTTCGTTGATGCTCGTGCAGAGGTGCATGGGGTAGCCCCGGTAGCCCAGGGTGGCGCTTTTCCCGTGGTGCTCCTTCATGAAGGCCGCGCAGGCGTCGTTGATCTCCAGGGTGCTCACCCCCTCCTTCACCATGCGGCCCGCCAGGTCCAGGGTTTCCGCGGCCAAGCGGCAGGCGCGCCTCATGCCGGCGAGGTCGGCCTCGGATTTCAGGTGGATGCGGTCGCTGTCTTCGGGCATTTTTTCTTCTTTTTCCTCAGAGGGCGTCGAGGGCTTCTTCGAGTTCTTCGGCGTAGCGCTGGCGCACATCCCTGGGGCCGAGAATTTGGAAATGCCCGAGCCACGTATTGAGGAAGGCGCGGGCCTCGCTATAGCCCGAGAAGGAGAGTTCCACGTCGGTGACCCCGGGGTCCTTCGGATCGGGTTGGGAGACGCCGCCGAGGTGGGGGATCTTCTCGCGCAGGAAGGGCGCGGCGAAAAAGAAGCGCAAGGTGAGGTTCATGGGCTCGAGCGCGTTGAGGTCGACGAAGATATTATGGGAACGGCGGATGCGATCCGCCGCCGCGACCTTCCGCGCCGCCAGATCAGCGGGGATCTTATCCGCCGAAAGGAGCGGTCGCCGGGTGTTCTTCACCTGATCGAGGCGGAATTTGAGGATGAGCCCATCGGCGAGGTTCAGGAAAAAGAGGTACCACCGCTCGGCGTAGTGGCAGAAAAAGAGCGGCACGCCCCGCCGGATTTTTTCGCGGTAGAAGAACTCGATCGCATGGCCTTCCAGCACCGATTCCAGGAGCACCCGGAACTCGGGGCCCTCCAATGCCTGGGCGCCCGAGCCGGAATGGATGACGAACGCCTCGGCGGGAACATCCTGGGAGATGCCCGGCGCGGGGGCCGAGGCCGGGGACTCCGCGCGCTTCTGGAGGAGGGCGATATTCGCGTAGAGGCGTTCTTCCTCCCGGTCGTAGCGGACCGCCATCGGGAAGATCTCCACGAGCTCCTGGACATCCCGTGAAAAAGTCTTCTCCGAGATTTGATATTCGTCGCACACCCGCTCCCGAGAAAGGCCCGTGCGCCCGTCCTTCTGGAGCCAGAGGATCAGGTCGAAAAACCGGCGTGTCTTGCTTTGGTCGGCCATCACTTCATCCGGGCCAGGAAGACGAGGGATCCCAGGGCGAAGACCCCGCAGAAGGCGCCCAACGCCACGCGCATCGGGGTGACCCCCAGGGCGGCGGATTGCCATGCGGCGGCGTACGCCCCGGCGAAATAGACGAGGAGTAGAAGGGGGATGAGGAAGAGCAGGGCGAGGAAGTATAGGGGGTCGATGAGATGCTCCCGATTCCACCAAGAAAGCCCGGTAAGGAAAAGGCATAGGCCGAGGATCCAGGCGGGAAGGAACCATTTGGCTTCCCGCAGGGCCCGGGTGAACCGGTCTCCCTGGCCGAGGCCTTGGGTGGCCAGCACGCGGTATTTTTCGAGGGCGAGGGGGGACAGGAGCCAGAGTTCCTGGTGCCAGGCCGGAAGCAAAAGAAGCGCCTGCTCCAGCGTGGCCGAAAGACCGGGAACCGCGAACGAGAGGCTTTTTTCGTCGCCGTTTTTAAGGAGGATGCGGTCTCCCTCCGCGCGCGCAAATCGGTAGGTGTGCCGGGTTTTTCCTTGGATCAGGACGACCTCTTCGAGATAGACATAATCGATGCTCCAAAGGAACCGGGAAGCGGTGAGGGTGCCCTCCCCGACGCGGAAGGTCGTCTTACCGAGCCACGCGGCGTTGGTGAGGAAGCGGACGCGTAGCTGGTAATCCTGCACCAAGAACTCGTCGCGGCGCATGAGGGCCTCTGCCTTCTCGTAGCGCGCCTTCGCCTCGTCGCTCTTCGGATGGAGCAGCAGGAGATCCCGGGCCTTGGGGAAGGCTTCGTGCACCCGCCCGCCCGAGAGTTCTCCGTCAAGGGCCGCGAGTTCTTCCCGAAACCTCGTCTCGCGCACCTCGGCCTCGGTCCGGCGGGATGCGGGCTCCGCCTCGAGGGCGAGCACCGTATCGCGCGCGGCCTCCAAGCGCCGCCGTTCGGCGAGAAACGGGCGGCCGGGGGGTACCTGCTCGAGGAGTTTCCCGTAGAGGAGGACGGCCGTGGCCCAATCCCGGCGGTTGCGGGCCTCCTCCGCCTTGGCTTCGATCCCGAGGAGGAGATCGCTGCGCTTGGGTTCCTTCTTCTCGAGGCCCCGCAGTGTCGCGTCTTTTCGGATGCGGTCCATGAGGCGGAACAGGTCGAGGTGGAAGGGGAATTCCCGGCCCATGGCCTCGAGCCGGGATAGAACCTGCGCGCTGGAGGCTACGGGATCGCGTTTCCACCGGCTCTCCAACTCCTCCAAATCGGAGGCCCGCCGGATCTCCTCCAAGAGGGTCGCTTCCTCCGCCTTCCAGACGGCCTCCATCTTCAGGCGCAGGAGCGTGTCGGAGACGAGAAATTGCCCGACGACCGAGAGCCCGATGCCGAGGAGCACGAAACCCACCACCGGCGTCACCCAATGGGCCTGACTGCGGCTTTCCGCGTCGTGGAGGCCGGCGAACGCGAACGCGGGGGGCCCGAGGGCCGCGACGGGGAGGAGGACGGCGAAGTACTGCAGGAGTTGGACGAAGAATTGCCGGTTGGTCAGGGTTCCCAACGCCTCGGGGCCTGGAAAGACCGTGAACACGAGGACTACGGAGGCGCCCGCGAGGAGGAGCAGGGCCACCAGGTAGGTCACCAAGAGGTTGAAGAGGACCCTGCTCATCGTGTTACCTTCGTTCGAAAAACCCCGATTTCTATCGTATCATTAGAACTTCACCCCGATGAACCGCTTTCGCCGCCTCTGGGCGAACCTTAAAACCCTCTATGGAGCCTTCGTGGATTCCACCGTGCGCGATGCGGTGGAAACGCGGAGGCTGCTTCGCTTCGCCCTGCTTTGCCTCGCCATCTTCTTCGTGCTCTTCGGGGTCACCTTCGTGGCGCTCCTGCGCTTCTCCAAGGAAGTGCAGGTTCCCCAGACCGCGGGGAAAGACCTACTCACCGCCCTGAAAGAGATCCAGGCCCGGGGCCTTCGGGCAAGCGCCGTCCCGGTTTGGGACGACTCCCATCCCCGCTACATTGTCCTTTCCCAAAAGCCCGACGCTGGGATGTCCGTCCGACAGGGGCGCGTCGTGGAACTTCGCGTCAGCCAAGGCAAGCGCCAATTGCCGATGCCCGACTTCAAGGGCATGCAGGCCTCCGAAGCGCGCTCCAGGCTCCTGGAACTCTTCTCTGGCCTCGACCGAATGCCTGAAATCCTCGAAATCCCCGGGGAAGAGCGGCGCGCGGGCTCGAACGCCCGGAAATTGCCGCCCGGGGCGGTGATCTCCCAGACTCCGGCCGCCAACGGGCTTATTTCTCCGGAACGCGATATCGTCCTCGTGGTCAGCCGTGGAAGCGGGGAGGGCCAATTCAAGGCCCCCAATTACCTCCTCCGCAGCATCGCCACCGTTTCGGCCGAACTGAAATACCTCGGCATCGAGGTCAAGAAAGAGGTCCGGGAAGCCTCCCGGCCCCAGGATGTGGGACGCATCTTCGGCCAGTCCGTCAGCGAAGGGAGCGAACTCCAGAAGGGCGACGCCATCACCTTCCTCGTCGGGGGCGAAAAGGGGCGCGGCTCCTCCCCCGATCGGCAACTCCTTCGCGTGCTCGTCGTCACGGTCCCCCTGGGTGACGATACCAACAAGAAGCGCAAGGTCCAACTCGTGGTGCACGACCAACTCGGCGACAAGACCGTGATCACCCGAAGCGCCCTCTCCGGCGCCGTCCTCGAATTGCCCTACAAGACCGTCGGGGCGGGGTCCGCCGAAGTGCGCATCGACGGCCAGGAACTCAGCCGCGAGGAATTCCGATGATCCCGCCGGCCGCCCCGTCCCTCCCTCCACCCAAGTCGACTCCCCAAAAAATCCACCCCGACCCCCGGAGCTATCGATGAACCTTTCCCAAACCATCCGTGATTACGCCGAGATCGCTTCGGGCTTCATCGCCCGCTTCCGCGTGCTGGTCGTCATCGTCGTCGCCTTCCTCGTGCTGGCCTTCGGGTCGTGGCTCGTCTTTTCCACCGTCCAGTCCAGCAAAGAAAAGGAAGTCAGCCGCACCGTCAATCGGCTCTCCATCGAACTCATCAACCTCGCCCAGAACAGCGAATCCAGCCTCGAGGCCCAGGACCGCATCGCCGCCATCTACGCCGAACTCGAAAAAACCGGGCGCGCGAACCTCCGCACCCAAAACGGCCTGCGCGCCCTCTTCCTCTCCGCCCACGGCGAGATGCAAACCGGGCAATTCGCCAAGGCCCGGGAAAAGTACCTCCTGGTCCACCAGAAGAACCCCGGGCTCTTCCAGTTCGGCGCGGGGCGCCATTATTTGGCCGCCAACGCCCTCTATTACGCCGCCCTGGCCACCGAAGAAGAGGGTCAGATCGACAAAGCTATCGAACTCCTAAGGAAATTCGAGCGCTCCTACCCGACCCATTGGCTGCTGGGGGAAGTTCAACTGAGCATCGCCCGAAACCTCGCCGCGGGCGGGAAGATGGACCAAGCCGTCGCGCTCTTCGACAAGATGCTCGCGGACAAAAACCTCGAACCCTACCACGCCCGGGTCTCCGACCAGAAAAAGATCCTCATGCTCCGCGGGGTGCTGCCCAAGCAGCCCCTGCTCCAGTCTCCGCCGAAATTCCTGGGGAATTAACTCCCCCGGGAAGGGGAGCCTACCCCTTTTCCCGGTAGACCGACGGGGCCGAACCCGTCTTCGATTTGAAAAAGGCGCTGAAATAGAACGGATCGCGGAAGCCGCAAGCGGCCGCGGTCCGCGACACATTCTCCCCTTCCCCCAGTAGCGTCTTCGCCCGCTCCAATCGCAGCGCGTTGGCGTAGGCGACCGGGGACGCCCCGTAATCCCTGCGGAATTGCCGGCTGAAATGGGCCGGGCTCATCCCCGCGACCCGGCTGACTTCTTCCAGGCGCATCGAGCGGCCCAGGTGCTCGCGAAGATGCTTCTCCGCACGCTTCATGCGCGCCCCCGGCGGTTCCTTGGCCGGGGGCTCCTCCACCCGCCTTAGGATCCGCGTGAGGATCTCGAGGATCTTCAGGTGGACCAATTGCTTGGCGTATTTCCGCCGCCCCGTGATTTCATCCTCCACATCCGAAAGGAGGGCTTCGCCTTCCCAGAACTTATGGAGCACCAGGAAACCCGAGATCGTGAGGCGTCCTCCCATGGACTCCAGGTCGAGGTCGGCCTGTTCTTCGTAGAGGACCTCAAGGCGATCCTGGATGCGGAAATCGGAGCGCGTCGCGCGGGCGATCTTCCTCCCGGTCTGCAGGCCAAACCAATAGAAATCCACCGATTTGCCCCCGGTATCGAATTGATGGGGCAGATCGGGGGCGGTCACCAGGAGATCCCCCGGCGCCAGCGACAAGGGCTTTAATTTCGGGTTCAGGATGAAGGAAAACCGCCCCCGGGTGATGTATTTGAATTCATAGCCGAAATGCCCGTGGAGCCCGGCCTTCTGGACCCCCGACCCGCTTCGGAATTCCCGGGCATGGCCGAAATGGGTCAGGCGGGGGAGTTCGGATAGGGGGAAATGGTCCAACCGGTACTGCACAGGTAAAAATTTTCGCATGCGCCGAATTTCCGGGGTGGGGCTCCGTTTTCCCCATGGACAAGGCCGTCCCCCGGGGTTACCATTCGCCTTAGGTAACTTCGCGGATGCTCCCATTCTGACGGAACCGTCGTGACGAATCAATCCAATCGAGCCAAAACGACAGCGTTTCGTTTCCATTCCCCGGCGAAATGATGGGCAACCTCGTGACCCATCGTTTTTGGTCGGAATTCGCTGCGAAAACCTGTTTAAACTCGCCCATTACCCCTCCATCCAACTCTTCATTTTAGGCGAAACCAGGAACATCAACCGATAAAGGCTTAAATCCCCCCAGGCTCCCCGGATTTCGCCCATAAGACGACGTCGCACCGCCCCTTGGAATCGGTATCGTCGCGGCCGCCGGATCGCCCGATCCAAACCAACCAATTTCTAATCGTATCGTTCACCCCGAGGAAACAACATGCTCAAGCATCCCAAACTCACCCAAGACCGGATTCGGCTCTTCACCGAACGCATGGCCCAACAGATCTGGACCGAAAAACTTCCCCTCGAGGTCCAGGTCGCCGGCCCCGTC
This sequence comes from Spirochaetota bacterium, assembly GCA_017302015.1. Classification (GTDB taxonomy): domain Bacteria; phylum Spirochaetota; class UBA12135; order COTS27; family JAFLEE01; genus JAFLEE01. The sequence continues at coordinate 66,434 of JAFLEE010000003.1, forward strand.
GGGCGCATTCCGCTCGCCGAGGCGCGGCGCCTAAAATACCGAAAAGCGTCCCTCGGCCTCGCCCTGCAGCCGGCCTGGTCGACCTGGTGGTTCCGGGCCAAGGGCAAATTGCCCATTGCCTGGAAGAGCCGCAGCGTCGATCTGATCTTCAACACCAAGAGCGAAGCCCAGGTCTGGATCGGCGGGGAACCCTACCAGGGCCTCAATTACGATACCGCCCATCCCTATAAAGACGGCGGCCGGGTGAACGCCCGCCTGCCCGCCGACCTCGTTCGCCGCGGGATCATCGACGTCGAAGTGGAGGCCGCCGCCAACGGCCTTTTCGGGATTCCCCTGGCGGAGGCGGGCTATAGCAACGTCAGCGAAGGCTCGCTATGGGTCTTCACCGAAGCGGCCCTCGCCCTGGTGGACGAGGAGGCCTGGAAACTCTACCACGACCTATTCGTCCCCGCGGAATGGGTGCGCCTGGCTCCCGACGTCAAAAAACTCGACCCTTGGCGAGGGTTCGTCCTCGCCCGGCTCAACGAGCTCTGTAATCTCGTGGTGCCGGAAGACCGCGCCACCTGGAAAAAGGCCGCGCCGATCCTGAAGGAGATCTACCGCCAGAAGAACGCCTCCTACTCCCACGAAATCACCGCCGTCGGGCATGCCCATATCGACACCGGTTGGCTTTGGCCGGTGGCTGAGACCGTGCGCAAATGCGCCCGCACCTTCTCCACCGCCACCCGCTACATGGAGCGCTACCCGGATTACCGCTTCGCCTGCTCCCAGGCGGTGCAGTACGAGATGATGAAGGAGCGCTACCCCGGCCTCTACCGGCGCATCCAGGCGGCCGTAAAGAGGGGCCAATGGGTGCCCGTGGGCGGCTCCTGGGTCGAACCCGACTGCAATATCCCCTCCGGAGAATCCCTGGTCCGCCAATTCCTCTACGGAAAGCGTTATTTCCGCCAGGAGCTCGGCTTCGAATGCAAGGAGTTCTGGAACCCCGACGTGTTCGGCTATAGCGGCGCCCTCCCCCAGATCATGAAGGAAGCAGGGATGGACCATTTCGTCACCCAGAAGCTCTCCTGGAACCAGTTCAACAAGCCCATCCACCAGAACTTCTGGTGGGAGGGGATCGACGGCTCCCGGGTGCTCACCCATTTCCCCCCGGCCGACACCTATAACGCCATGGCCCACCACCACGCCGTGCGCGACCTCATCCACCAGACCGAAAATTGCGCCGACAACGACCGGACCAACCAGGGCCTCATGCTCTTCGGCTACGGCGACGGCGGCGGCGGTCCCACCACCCATATGCTCGAGGTGCTCTCCCGGGTGAAGGATTTCCAGGGGCTTCCCCGCACCGCCCAGCGCCCGGTGGATGCCTTCTTCACACGGCTTAAAAAATCCCTCAAAGACATCCCCGTGATGTCCGGCGAACTCTATTTCGAGCTCCACCGGGGAACCTACACGAGCCAGGCGCGCACCAAACTCGGCAACCGCAAGAGCGAGGTCGCGCTGCGGGCGGTGGAGCTCCTCTACGCCCTGGCCCCCCGGTCGACCTATCCGGCCGAGGAGATCGAGGCGCTGTGGAAGACCGTCCTGCTCAACCAGTTCCACGATATCCTCCCCGGCTCCTCCATCGGCGAAGTCTACGCGGTAAGCGACCGGGACTACCGGGACATCCTCGCCAAAGCCTCGGCGCTCCAAGAGAAGGCCGCTTCGGCGTGGGGGGAAGGGAAGGGGCTCTCCTTCATCAACCCCTGCTCCTGGAGCCGTAGCGGGGTCGTCGAGTGCCCCAAGGGCCCGAAAGACGCCGACTCTACGCCCCAAAAATCGGCTTCCGGTGCTCCCCTCGCCTGGCTGAACGCCCCCTCCCTGGGCGGCGCGACCCCCGGGATCGGCAAGGCCCCCCGGCCCAGCGCGGTCTCCCGCCAAGGCTCGAACTTCGTCCTCGACAACGGCAAGATCCGCGCCGAGTTCCTCCCCACCGGGGAACTCGTCCACCTCGTCGAACTCGAGACCGGGCGCGAAAGCATCCTCCCCGGCGAGAAGGCCAACGCCTTCGTCGCCTTCGACGACCACTCCAATAATTGGGACGCCTGGGATATGGACGTGTTCCACCTGGAGACCCGCCGCGCCCTCCCCGGGGCCCGCAGCGCCAAGATCCTCGAGAAGGGGCCGCTGCGCTCCACCCTCGAGTTCTCCTACGCCTTCGCCCCCAGCCGAATGACCCTCCAGGTTTCCCTCGACGCCGGCAGCGGGCACCTGGACTTCGCCGCTGAAATGGATTGGAGGCACCGCCATACCTTCCTCAAGGTCGAGTTCCCCGTGGCCGTAAAGTCCGATTTGGCCACCTACGAGATCCAGTACGGGGCGGTCACCCGGCCCACCCACTTCAATACCACCCATGACATCGCCCGATTCGAATCCAGCGCCCAGCGATGGATCGACCTCGGCGAGCCCGGGTTCGGGGTTTCCCTCTTCACCGATTGCAAGTACGGCTACGCCGTCCACGGCCAGGTGATGCGCATCTCGCTCCTGCGCAGCCCCACGAGCCCGGATCCCGAAGCCGACCAGGGCGCCCAGGCCTTCCGCTACGCGATCTACCCCCATGCGGGCACCTGGCGGGAGGCCCAGACGGTGAGGCGCGCCTACGAGTTCAACCACCCCTGGATCCCCGCCACCGTGGGGGTCGATCCGGCAAGCCGCGCTTCCATCGATAGTCCCCATCTCATCCTGGACGCCGTCAAGAAGGCCGAGGATTCCGCGGCCACCATCCTGAGGCTCTACGAGTGCCATGGGGAGCGCGGGGAAGCACTCGTGCGCCTCCCCAGGGGCTCCCGGAAGGTGGAACACGTCAACCTCCTGGAAGAGACCAAGACGGCCCTGCCCGTCGAAAACGGCCAAGTGAGGATCTCTTTCCGGCCCTTCGAACTCATCTCTTTGAAGGTCACCTGAACTTAACGGTCGGGCGGGGGGCATGGTAAAATTGCCCTCCGCTTCCTCCCGAACTTTCGGGTGGAGCCGGGCCTATAGCTCAATTGGTAGAGCGGGGGACTCTTAATCCACAGGTTCCAGGTTCAAGTCCTGGTAGGCTCACAGCGAAAAGCGCGGACGAAGGTCCGCGTTTTTCTTTTGGCGGGGCATCGCGGCGGCGGCCTGGCCCCGGTTATAATCACCCATGATGAAGCCCTACATGCTGGCTATCGACCAGGGTACCACCTCCTCCCGGGCCCTGGTTTTCGACGTCCGTGGCAAGGTCGTGGCCATGGCCCAACGGGAATTCCCCCAATATTTCCCCAAACCGGGCTGGGTAGAGCATGACGGCCTTGAAATCTGGGATTCTGTGCGCTTGGTCGTCGCCGAGGTCCTCCGCAAAATCGGGCCCCACCAGATCGCGGCCATCGGGATCGCCAACCAGCGGGAGACCACCCTTTTATGGGATCGCGAGACGGGAATGCCCATTTCCCGGGCCATCGTCTGGCAATCCCGCCAGAGCGCTTCGATCTGCGAAACTCTCAAGAAGCAAGGCCTCGAACCGCTTTTCATGCGACGAAGCGGCCTGCGGCTCGACCCGTATTTCAGCGCCACCAAGATCCGCTTCCTGCTCGACGGCGTGCGGGGCGCCCGGCGGCGGGCCCGGGAAGGCTCGCTTTGTTTCGGCACCATCGATACGTGGCTCCTTTGGAAACTCACCGGCGGTAAGGTCTTCGCCACCGACGCCACCAACGCCAGTCGAACCCTCCTTTACGACTTGCGCCTGGGCGCGTGGAGCCGCGAACTCTGCGAGGCCATCGACATTCCCATGGAGATCCTCCCCGAAATCCGCCCCTCAAGCGGCCTGTTCGGGGAAAGCATCCCCAAGCATACGGGGGGCGTGCCCCTTCCCATCTGCGGGATGGCCGGGGACCAGCAGGCCGCCCTCTTCGGCCAAGCCTGCTATCTCCCCGGCTCGGTCAAGAACACCTACGGCACCGGCTGCTTCATGCTCATGAACACGGGGACGAAGCCCGTGTTTTCAAAGCACGGCCTGCTCACCACGGTCGCCTGGCAGCTCCCCGGGGAGCGTTGTTTCGCCCTGGAAGGCAGCGTCTTCGTCGCCGGGTCGGCCATCCAATGGCTTCGGGATGGGTTGGGCCTCCTGCGCTCCTCGAGCGAGAGCGAAAGTCTCGCCCGCTCGGTGGATTCCAACGCCGGCGTGTACCTGGTGCCGGCCTTCGCCGGATTGGGCACCCCCTGGTGGGATCCCAACACCCGCGGAGCCTTCTTCGGCCTCACCCGGGGCGCCACGAGGGCCCACTTCGTGCGGGCGGCCCTCGAATCCATGGCCTACCAGACCCGGGACGTGCTCGCCGCCATGGCCCAAGATTCGGGGCGACGGCTCGCCCTCCTCCGGGTGGACGGCGGGGCCTCGAAGAACGCCTTCCTCATGCAATTCCAAAGCGACCTGCTGGGCATCCCTGTGGAGCGCCCGAGGAATACCGAGACCACGGCCTTCGGCGCCGCCGCCCTGGCGGGCCTGGCGGTGGGTTTTTGGAAGGACCGCGCGACCCTTTCCCGTACGGTTTCCATCGAACGGAGGTGGAAGCCGGCGCTCCCGCGGAAGAAGGCCGACCTAGCCTATGGGCGGTGGCTGAATGCGGTGGCCGCCGCCCGGCGATTTGCGCGGGCGCCTAAGCGACTTTCACCGCTTTCGCCTGGCATTTGAGGCAGAGTTCCGCCGCCTTGAAGGCGTGCTCCTGCGTCATGGCGTTCTCGGTGCGGTGGAGGCTATCGAGGATGAGGCTGCCGAAATAGGGGAACCCGGTCTTGCCCTTGCAGTCGATGTAATGCTCGCCCTTCTTATCCACCAGGTAGAGGTGGTCCCCGGATTTCTGGCGGGCCACGTCGATGTACTTCCGTAGTTCGATGTAGCCCTCGCTTCCCATGAGCACGGCGCGCCCGTCGCCCCAGGTGCCCAGGCCGTCGGGAGTCATCCAATCGACGCGGTAATGGAAGGTCGCCCCGTTATCGCCCGTCACCGACGCGTCGCCGTAATCCTCCAGTTCGGGGTATTCGGGATGGTGGTAATTGGCCACGCGGGCGCTCTCGACCACGCCGTCGCGCGCGCCGGTATAGTGGAGGAATTGCTCGCACTGGTGGCTGCCGATATCGGTGAGGATGCCGCCGTACTGGGCCTTCTTGAAGAACCACGCGGGGCGGGTCGGGGCGGAGAGGCGGTGGGGGCCGAGCCCGATGACGTTATAGACGCGCCCGATGGCGCCCTGCTGCACGAGGTGCCCGGCGTACACGGCCGCTTCGACGTGGAGGCGCTCGCTATAATAGACCATGTACTTCTTCCCGGTCTCCCGGGTGGTCTTTCGCGCGAGTTCTAATTGCTCCAGCGAGGTGAAGGGGGTCTTGTCGGTGAAATAATCCTTCCCCGCCCGCATAACCTCGATGCCCAGGGGGCCCCGATCGCACGGGATGGCCGCGGCCGCCACGAGGCGAACGTCCTTATCCTCGAGCACTTCGGCCTTGGAGCGGGCGATCTTGCACCCGTATTTTTTCGAGAAATCTTCGGCGCGCTTGGGGTCGCTGTCCCATACCCATTTGCACGTCGCCCCGGCCTCCACCAGGCCGTTGGTCTGGCCGTTGATGTGCCCGTGGTCTAGGGCCATGACCGCGAACGAGAAGTCGCCCGGTTTCACCACCGGCTGGGCCTTCCCCACGGGGGCGTAGTTCATGCCATCGCTGGACATCTCAGGCCACCTTCATTTTGCGCAGGTTCTTGTAGGAGATCTCGACGGCCTTGAAGGGGTCGCCGCCGGTCCAGTGGGCGTCCTGCTCCACGCAGTACCAGCGCGTCTTGACCTCTTTGAGGGCCTTGAAGATGGCGGGCCAGTTGAGGTTCCCTTCGCCGACCTCGCACATCACCACCTCCTCGCGCAACTTCTCGACTTCCTGCCCGTTCTCGGTCGCCTTGTAGGGCATCTGGCGGACGGTGAAATCCTTCAGGTGGGCCACGGGCATGCGGCCCTTGACCGAGCGGATCCACGCGGCCACGTCGCCGCCGCCGTACTGCACCCAATAGGTGTCGAGTTCCACGGCCATGCCGCCCTTCTTCGTGCGCTCCACGAGTTCCTGCATCCAGGTCTTCTTGCCCATCTTCTGGAACTCGAATTTGTGGTTGTGGTAGCCCACCGTGATGCCGCTCTTCTTGAATTTCTTCACGACCTCGTTGAACCCGCCGGCCAGCTTGATGACGCCCTCGAGGCTATGGAACTCGTGGGGGGCGTAGCCCAGGGCGGTGAAATTGCAGCCCGCGGTGGTCATTTGATGGATGGTGGCCTCGGCGGTTTCGGTGAGGTCCTTCCAGCCGTGGTGCCAGGCGCAGCAATAGAGTTTGTGCTTCTCCAGCAGGTCGCGCAGGGCCTGGGGCTCGATGGGACCGAGGCCGGAGACCTGCACGGCCTTGTAGCCGATCTCTCGCACCCGGGCGAAGGTGCGGTCGATGTCCGCCGGGGTCTTTAGGAAATCGCGCAGGGTATAGAGTTGGACGGCGATCTGGGTGTCGGGCAATTTGGGGGATTTTTTGGACGGGGCGCTCATGTTTCCTCTCTTTTTTTGGGCCTATTTGTTTCCGTAAGTGCTGCTTAGGTCGACCGGGCTCCCGCCGACGGCCGCCTTCTTCTGGTAGCGGGATCCGGCGATGAGTTTCTTGAGGAATTTATCATACCGGCCGGAATCCATGGGGAGGTCCACGGTGCACTCCTCGGCGGAGGACAGCAGCATGGCGTTGGCGAATTCGACGGAATAGATGCCCTCCTTCGCCGGGGAAAGGAGGGTCTTTTTCTCGAGGATCGCCGCGGCGAAGTTCTCCATGATTTCGGTATGCTGCCCGCCGTGCCCGGAAACGGGGATCTCCACGTTCCACTTGGACGGGGTGGCGAAGCCCTGCTCGGATTTTTTACTGAACTCCGACATGGGGACTTCGTTTCGTTCGTAGCTCAGTTTATCCCGCTCGTAGACCAGTTTTCCCCGCTCGCCCACGACCTCGAGGCGGTTGGTGCCGGGGGCCTCCCCGGTGGAGGTGATGAAGACGAGTTTCGCCCCGTCCGGGTACTCGAAATAGGCGGTCACGTCGTCCTCCACCTCGATGTCGTGGTAGCGGCCCAGGGTGGCGAAGGCGCGGATTTTGGAGGGGTTGCCGAAGAGCCACCACACCAGGTCGAGGTTATGGGGGCATTGGTTGAGGAGCACCCCGCCGCCCTCGCCCTTCCAGGTCGCCCGCCAATCGCCCGAGGCGTAGTACTGCTCCGTGCGGAACCAATTCGTGATGATCCAATTCACCCGGCGGATCTGCCCCAATTCCCCCCCGCGGATGAGCTCGCGCATCTTCTGGTAATAGAGATCGGTGCGCTGGTTGAACATGGCGGCGAAGATCTGCCCCTCCTTCTTGTGCGCGCCGATGAGCCGCTCGCAATCGGCCTTATGCACCGAAATGGGCTTCTCCACCAGCACATGGAGCCCCTGCTCGAGGGCGTCGATGCCGATGGTCGTGTGGTCGAAATGCGGCACGGCGATGAGGATCGCGTCGATGAGGCCGCTGCGGATCATTTCACGGCTGTCCGCGAAATGCTTGACCCCGGGAAAAGGGGCCAATTTCTGGGCGTTCACGTCGCAGAGGGCCGCGAGTTCCATCCCCTTCACCTTGCCGTCGAGCAAGGTGCGCGCGTGGCTACTACCCATATTACCGATGCCGACGATCCCGAGCCTGACCTTCTTCATGCGATTCTCCTGCGGCCGCGTTGCCGAACTGATTTTAGCATTTCATGAAACCGGTTGCATAAACGGATCGGGAAAAATCCCGGAACGCCTCAAAAGGCGAACGTCACGCTGAAAATATGGTTGCCCAGGCCTCCGAGGCGCAAGGGGTAGGAGAGGGCGTAATCGATGACCACGGGGCCGACCACCCCGCCGAACCCGATCGAGACGTTCTGCCCGTCGAGCGGCCCGATCATCTCCAAGCCGATGCCCGAATGGAAGCGCCGCCCGGCGAAGAAGGTTTCGCCGCCGAACTTCAGGTTGACCTTGCTGGTATCCACCACGAAATGCGTGTCCATGGCGATGACGAAGCGCTGGATGGAATAGGCGAGGCCGAAGACGATGGAGCGCGGCACATAATCGATATTCGTGGTATAGATGCCCTGCGCGACGAAGTTCATGCGCACGAGGTTCATACCGACGAGCGCGATGGAGACCGTGTCGAAGGGCGAAAAATGCAGCCCCACATTGAGGTTGGGCGTCAGCGGCGGATTGAAGTAGGGCGGGGTCTCCGCCAGGTTCGCCGGCGTGACGACGAAATATTGACCGGTCAGGGTGGCCCCAAGGGCCAGTTTCTTGACGATCTTGATCCCGTAGCCCACGCTCAACTGGAACTCGTCGTAGGCCGCCTGATTCTCATTGTTGACGAGCAGCGCATTGACGGCGATACCGAAACCGCTTTCAGTCTTGATGATCTTGCCTTTTTTCACCGGCAAGATGAGCGAACCGGAAAGGTTCATGATGAAACTCTGGCCGAGGTCCAGCCCGAGGCCCCGGGGCATGACGCTGAGGGACACGAGTTTGCGGGGAATGCTGGGGATGAGGGCCGGGTTCACCAGGATGACGCTTCCGCTCACCGGCAAGGCGGCGTTCGCATTGGCGATGGCGCGGGTCCTGGCGTCGAAATCCACGAACGTTTCGAAGGCACCGAAAAGGTTTACACTACTGGAAGCCAGTATGACCAGGAGGATGCGGCTTAATTTCATGGTGAGCGGGGCTCTCGGGTGGTGCGATATATATAAGTATACGTCCACTTGAAAAAGGGTGTCAAATTCGACCCCCATTCGCCAGCACCGGTAAAGGCAGGTTTACGCAAGGCCTATTCTACCAATAAAACCGCTTTCCTACCCCGGACGGGGAACGGGCCCATGTCAACCCACGCCTTGGAGGATGGTTTCCGCTGTTTTCCTCAAAAGCGGGTCTTCCTTCAATCGCTGTTCCACGGCCTGGCAGGCCTGCACCACGGCCGAAGGGCTTTTTCCGCCCAGGAGCCGGGCGATCTCGTTGACCCCCACCTTCCCGTGGTGGCGCAGCAGATACATGGCCAATTGGCGGTACTGGCTGAGGCCCCGATCGCGCCGGGCCGATTTCAGGTCTCCCAGGGAATGGCGGGAATAATTGGCGACGGAGACGAGCAGTCGATCGGGGGTGAGTTCTCCCCCCGAGGGGTTGAGGCAATCGCCTAAGTGCTTCTGGCAATAGGCGTGGTCGATGGTTTCCCCGTGGATATCCCGTAGGATGGTGAGTTTGCGCACCGCGGCGATCACGCGCCGGCAATCGGGCGGCAGGCGATTCGCCAGGAACTCCCGGGTTTCCTCGCTCAGATCGAAATCCGCTTCCTTCAGGTAGAAATCAAGCAGCGCCCGGCGGGCGGGAGCGGCGGGGGGCTCGAGTTCGGCGATGAGCCCGCTGGCCAGCCGGCTCTTGAGGCGCTCGTCCAACCCCCCGAGTTCGCCCGGCGGCACATCGCTGGTGAAGACCAATTGCTTTCCCGGCTGGTAGATCTCGTTGAACAAGTGGAAGAATTCGAGGGCGGTCTCGGTCTTTCCGGAGAGGAGTTGGACATCGTCGAGGAGGAACACGTCGAGGCTGCGGTATTGGAGGCGGAACAGGCGGTCGGTGCGGTTGCGGATGGCGTCGATGAATTCGGTGACGAACTGGTCGACGCGGACGTAGCGGACCTTGAGGTAGGGATGGTGCTCGAGGAAATGCCGGCCGATGGCCTGGATGAGGTGGGTTTTCCCGGTTCCGGCGCACCCGTAGAGGTAGAGCGGGCTGATGCTCCCCAAATGGGAGCAGATTTTGCGGGCGCATTCGAAGGCCAAGCGGTTATTGGCGTGGGGGACGTAGCGGTCGAACGTATTCTGGGGATGGAAGGCCGCGGGAAGGCCCGCCGTCTGCGGTGCGGGCTCCGGAGGCCGGGAATTCACAATAGGCGAATTCGGGGCCGCGGGCGGCGTGGCCGAGTTCACGAGGATCTCCACGCGCCATTTTTGCCCGGAAGCTTCTTCGAGGAGCTGGGAGAGGCGGGGCAGGTACTGGCGGGAAATGCGCTCTTTCTTGAAATGGCTGGCCGTGGAAAAGCGGACGCGCTCGCCCTCGACCTCGACGAAATGCAGGTCGTCGAGCCATATGGCGGCCTCTTCCGCGGGAACTTGCCCCTTGAGCGCCTCGAGGGCGGTCTGGAAAAAAATGGGTTGGTTTCCCGTGGCCACGCTCCCTCCCAGGCAGGCGAGCGGCATTATAGCCCCCGCTTTCGGCGTCCATCAACTTTCACGTGAGAACGCTCCGTGGAAAGGATTTCAAGGCGACGAATTTGACACCCCTGTGGGCAAGCGTTATAATCTGCGCGAACTTCCGGGCCGAAATTCCTCATTAATGTAGCCGCCTTTTTCCTTCGTCCCCGAATTCAACCCGAATTTTCAATCTCCAAGGTTCGCCATGAAACGCACGTACCAACCCAGCAAACTCAAACGCGCCAAGGTCGCCGGTTTCCGAAAGCGCATGAAGACCAAAGATGGCCGCAAGATCATCAACGCGCGCCGAAAAAAAGGGCGCCGCCGCCTGTCGGCCACCAGCGCCCACTGACATTGAACGGACCGCGCGTTAGGCTGCGCGACTACCGCGCCCTCATCGCCAGGGGCCGCAAGCTCTTCAGCCCCTGCTACCTGGTCTACGCGATGCCCTACGGGCGCACCGTCTTCAAGGCCGCGGTCAAAAAACGCATCGGGAACGCCGTGGCGCGAAACCGCGAAAAGCGACACATCCGGGCCGCCTTGCGTCACACGACGCTTAAGAGCCCGCATCTGGTGCTTGTCATCCTCACGCGTCCCGCCGGCATGGGGTTCGCAGAGAAACAGGCCCTGCTTCGTTCCTGCCTTCGCCCCCTGGCCCCCCGCCATGACTGAGTGGACCACCCTCCCCATCCGCTTCTACCGCTGGCTCTTCGCCGGCAAACCCGCCGTCTGCCGCTACCAACCCACCTGCAGCCAATACGCCCTCGATGCCGTTCGCGAATGGGGTCCGCTTTTGGGCTACGCGCTGGCTCTCTGGCGCATCCTCCGCTGCCACCCGTTCGCCCATCCCCGCGTGGATGAGGTTCCCCGGCGCCATCCCTCCATCTGAAATCCCCCTACGGACATCCCCATGAGTCAACCCTCCGGCTTCAACCTCGAAAAGTGGCGTTTCCCCATCGCCATGGTGCTCTCCTTCGCCATCATCCTCGGGTGGGTCTGGTTCACCCAGAAGAACGCGCCCGCGCAGAAGCCCACGCCGGCGGCGGCCCCCCTTGCGGCGGGCGTCTCCAATCTCACCGCCGCGGTCTCCGCCGTTTCGCCCATGGCCCCCGTCGCCGTGATGGCCGCCCCCGCCGAGAAGGCGATCCCGGCCAAATTAGCGGTGCTCGAGAACGACGACCTTCGCATCACCCTCTCCTCCCGCGGAGGCGTGGTCGTCTCGAACCTCTACAAAAAGAGCCCCAAGGGCTCCTTCGTCGATTTCGAGGAGGGCTCCCTCTCCAACCACCATTGCGGCTCGCTCATCTTCGGCAATAAACTCGACCAAACCCCCCTCGACCAGGCCTTCGAACTCTCCGAATCCTCCCCGCGCCACCAAGTCTGGCGCGCGCGCATCGAGCAGGCCGGCGCCGCCTACGATCTCGTGAAGCGCTACGACCTGAACTCCAACGACCTCAAACTCACCCTGCGCATGGAGCACCGCGTCGGCCCCGGCCTCCAGGGCTCGCTGATGCTCCTAAACGGCTCCTCCATCGGCCCGAGCCTCCCCGCCGACAAGCGCACCTCCTTCGACGTGCTCACCGCCGCGCGCGTGACCGGGAACAGCTATAACGTCGCCCTCGCCCCGGGGATGTTCTCTTCCACCAGCAAATACGAGACCCACCCGGCCACCGAATGGATCGCCCTCCATAGCCGCTATTATTTCAAGGCCCTGCGGCCCGACCAAGGCGGCGCGGTGGCCCATTTCCTGGCCAAGCACGATTCGGTGACGAACCTTCCCGTCGGCGGCTATGAAGTGCCCTTCACCCTGGCGGCGGGCGGCGTCTACGAATCGCGCTTCACCTACTCCTTCCTTCCGAAAGATCGAAGTCTTCTGAGCAAACTTACCGATGCGACAGGTATTCAGTTTTATAAGATCTTTGATCAATATGAAATTATGTATCTGCTTGCGAATGCCATGTATTACCCCATGACGTTCATCAACGGCTTCGTGAAGAATTACGGCATCACCATCCTCATCCTCACGCTCTTCCTCAAGATGATCACCTGGCCGCTCAACCAGAAGAGCCTCGTGACCATGCAGAAGATGCAGTCGCTGAAGCCCAAGATCGACGAGATCCAGAAGTCCTATAAGGGCGACGCCCAGAAGATCAACCAGGCCACCATGGCCCTCTACCAGAAGGAGAAGGTGAACCCCCTCTCCGGCTGCCTGCCCATGCTCATCCCCATGCCGGTCTTCTTCGCCCTCTATTCCCTCTTCCGGAACATGATCGAGATGGATCTCCAATCCTTCCTGTGGATCAAGGACCTCTCGCTCCCCGACATGGCCTTCCTCCTGCCCTTCGAGATCCCCTTCATCGGGCATTACGTGAACCTCCTGCCCATCATCATGACCCTCACCCAGGTCCTGCAATCGGTGCGCACCCCCCAGCCCGACGCCTCCGCCAACTCCACCCAGACCTTCATCTTCAAGTACATCTTCCCGTTCATGTTCCTGTTCATCCTCTGGAGCATGCCCAGCGCGCTGGTCCTCTTCTGGACCCTGCAGAACATCGTCTCGTGGCTCCAGGCCGAATGGGTGCGTTCCCGCAAGAACCGCGCCGTCGCGGCCCCTTCCCGCTAATTCCAACCCCCATCGAGGAGGACGTCATGCTTTACATCGACTTCGAGGCCGCCACCGAGGCGGAAGCCGTGCAACTCGCCCTGGATTCCCTGGGCCTCACCCGAGACGACATCACCTACGAGGTGCTCGAAAAAGAGAAGAAGGGGCTCTTCGGCCTCGGCAAGAGCCAGAAGGCCAAGGTGCGCATCTTCTACAAGGAGAAGAGCGAACTCAACCACCTCATCGAGAAGGTGAAGACGCTGCTGCTCATGCTCGAGCCCGCGGCCAAGATCGAAGTCAACACCTCGGAAGACAACAAGTACGTCATCAGCGTGGAGAGCGAGGAATCCAGCCACCTCATCGGGCGCGGGGGCAAGAACCTCCAGGCCATCCAAAACGTGGTCAACGCCATGCTCCAGAAGAACCAGAACAAGTACAAGATCCTCATCGACATCGACCGCTATTACGCCCGCAAGGAAAAGAGCGTCATCGAGCAGGCCGTGGCCGCCGCCGAGAAGGTCCGCCAGTTCAAGAAGCCGATCTTCCTCCAGCCCATGAATCCCTTCGAGCGCCGCCTGGTGCACATGGAACTCAAGAAGATGAACGGCATCTTCACCGAGAGCGAGGGCAGCGGCACGATCAAGAAGATCCGCATCTCCTGGCAAGGGGAGGGCGCCGCCCGGCCCGAGGAAGACCTCCAGAAGGAGCCCGGTTGAACGCCCAGCGGGCGACCCGAACGCTTCGGCCCGCGCTTCCCATCCCCCATCAGGCGCCCCCCGGGGCGCCCTTTTTTTTCCGGTAATCCCCCCGCCCCCTTGAACCCGACCGAAGGCTCCCCCACGATCATCGCGCTGGCGACGCCCTTTTCCGTCTCCGCCATCCACCTGCTGCGCCTCAGCGGCCCCCTGGCTCTGCCCTTCCTGCGGGAAGCCACCGGGATGAACGAAGTCGTCCCCAGGCACGTGTACACGAGGGCGCTACGCCTCGGCGGACGGCTCCTCGACCGCGTGGTCTGCTTCTACTTCCAGGCCCCCGCTTCCTATACGGGCGAGGAGATGGTGGAGATCCAATGCCACGGGTCGCCCCTGGTGGCCCAGTCGATCCTCAAGGCCGCCATCGCCTGGGGGCTCGCGCCCGCGGCGCCCGGCGAGTTCACCCACCGCGCCTTCCTCAACGGCAAACTCACCCTCGAGCAGGCCGAAGCCGTCGACGGCCTCATCCGGGGCGCCAGCGAGTTCACCCGGGATAACGCCCTGCGCATCCTCGAGCGCAAATCATCCCTGCGCTTCGACGAGGCCCGGGAGACCCTGGTGTCGCTCCTGGGGGAACTGGAGACCTCCATCGAGTTCCCCGAGCACGAGACCGATGACCTCTTCCGCCAGCGCGCGGCGCTCTACGCCCGCTTCCGCGAACGCCTGGCCGCCCTCGGCGATTTCTTGGAGCAACTCACCCGAAATTACGAGCGCGGGAAGAAACTGGAGGAGGGGATCCGGGTCGTGCTGCTCGGCCGGCCCAATGCCGGGAAATCCACCCTCATGAACGCGCTGCTTCGGGAGGATCGGGTGCTCGTCTCCCCCGTGGAAGGCACGACGCGGGATTTCGTGCGCGAGCGCCTCGCGCTCTCGGGCGTCCCCGTTTCCCTCTACGACACCGCGGGGCTCCGGGAGGATGCGGACGAACTCGAGATGCGCGGCATCGCCAAGACGCGGGAGCTCGCCCAGAGCGCCGACTTGGTCCTCGTCCTCGTGCACGAAAAGGCGTGCCTCCGTGAACTCTCCGGCTTCCCCGACCTCCCCCCCCCGAGCGCCGGCTCACCCTCATCAGCAAGGCCGATCTGCTTTCCCCCGAGGCCCTCGATGCGCTCTCCGCCGAGTGCGCGGCGGCGGGCTTCCCGGCGAGCCTGTGCGTGAACCTCCTCGATCCCGAATCCGTCCCGCGCATCGAGAGCGCCCTCGAGAGCCTCCTGGCCGAGCGCTTCCGGCCCCAACCCGATGCCATCGCGCTCCTCAACGAGCGCCAGGCCTTCGTCGCACGCCGCCTGCTCGGCAAGTTCCCGGCGGTCCTGGGCCTGCTCGAGGCCCGCGCCGGGGAGGAGATCCTCGTTGAGGAACTCCGCCAGCTGCGCGAACATTTCGGCGAACTTGACCTGGCCTGGGGAACGGACGAGATTTTTAGCGCCATCTTTTCCCGCTTCTGCATCGGAAAATAGATCCGCGAGGCGCGCTTGCCCATCACCCACTCTTTCGACGTCGTCATCATCGGCGCCGGCCACGCCGGCCTCGAGGCCGCCCTCGCTTCGGCCCGATTGGGTTGCCGCACGGCCCTCATCACGCTCAACCTCGAGCAATTGGTGAACATCTCCTGCAACCCGTCCATCGGGGGGCTCGGCAAGAGCCACCTGGTGGCGGAGATCGATGCCCTCGGCGGGGAGCAGGCCAAACTCGCCGACCTCTCTTCCATCCAGTACAAGATCCTCAACAGGTCCAAGGGCATGGCCGTCTGGGCGCTGCGCTCCCAGATCGACAAGTACCTCTACGCGCGCCACGCCCGGCGGGCCGCCGAGGGCCAGGAGGGCCTGAAACTCTTCCAGGATTCGGTGGCCGACCTCCTCATGGAAGACGGGCGCCTCATCGGCCTGCGCACCGAACGGGGGGTCGTCTTCACCTGCAAGGCCGCGGTGTTCTGCACCGGCACCTTCCTGCGCGGGAAGATCACCATCGGGGAGTACACCCATTCCGGCGGCCGCATCGGGGAACTCTCCTGCGACACCCTCTCTGAATCGCTGCGCAAGACCGGGCTTCGCTTGCGTCGGCTCAAGACGGGAACGCCCGCCCGCGTCCACCGCCAGAGCCTGGATTTCTCCAAGATGGAGCGGGAAGAGGGCGATGAAGAGCCGCTGCGCTTCCATTGGAAAGAGGGCCTCAACCGCAACCCGAGGGTCCCCTGCTGGTTGACGTGGACCCACGAGGGCACGCACCGCATCATCCGGGAAAACCGCCACCGCTCGCCCCTCTATAGCGGGAAGATCGAGGGCATCGGTCCGCGCTATTGCCCTTCCATCGAGGATAAAGTCTTCCGCTTCGCGGAAAAGGCCCGCCACCAACTCTACCTCGAGCCCGAGGGGCTGGACGTGGAGGCCTATTACGTCAACGGCTGCTCTTCGAGCATGCCCGAGGAACTCCAATGGGAGTTCATGAAGACCGTGCCCGGCATGGAGGGGGTGGAGATCTTGAAGCCCGCCTACGCCGTGGAGTACGACAGCATCGACTCCACCCAACTCACCCACGCCCTCGAGTACAAGAACCTCCCCGGCCTTTTTTTCGCCGGGCAGGTCAACGGCACCTCGGGCTACGAAGAGGCGGCGGGGCAGGGGCTTCTCGCCGGCATCAACGCCGCCCGGCGGGCCCGGGGACTGGGCGACTTCACCCTCCCGCGCGCGACCTCGTATCTCGGCGTCATGGTCGACGACCTCGTCCTCCAGGGGGGGGATGAACCTTACCGGATGTTCACCGCCCGAAGCGAGCACCGCCTTTCGCTGAGGCCTGACAACGCCGATCGGCGTCTGACGGCCATCGGCCGTGAACTCGGCCTCGTCCCCGACGACCAATGGGCCGCCTTCAAGGCCAAGGAGGGGCGCTTGGAGCGCATCCTCCCCAAGCTCCGCTCCGAGTCCATGGCCCCCTCGGATCTGGAGCGCGCGTTCTCCGTGCGCACCGCGGAGAGCGCGCGCTACGCCTATCTCTTCACCCGAAGCGACCTCGATACCGCGGCCCTCGCCGCCGTGTGCGCCCGGGAACTCGACGAACGAGAGGAAGACGTGCGCACCTTGGCCGCCGACCTCAAGTACCACGGCTACGTGGAGAACCAGCGCCAGGTGGTGGAGCGTACGCGCAAGCGCGAAGAGACCGCCTTTCCCCCCGCCTTCGCCTTCGAGGGGATCCCGGGCCTCAAGGTCGAGGCCGTGCAGAACCTCACCCGGGTGAAGCCGGCGACCCTCGGCCAGGCTTCCCGCATCCCGGGGGTCACCCCGGCGGACATCCAGATCCTCCTCCACCACCTCGGGAAACGCGAGGGCTAAGGACTCCCCATGAAGAAAGAGAACATCGAACTCCTGGGCATCTGCCTGGCCCAATTGGGTCTGGAAGGCCGGAAAGACGTCGCCGATCGGCTCCTTCGGTACGCCGAGTTCACCCTGGCCTGGAACCTGAAGGTCAACGTGGTGGGCACCCAAGACGAGGGGGAGTTCATCGTGAAGCACCTCGCCGATAGCCTCGCCGCCTGGACCCATTTCGCCCCGGGGAAGAGCATCGCCGACGTGGGAAGCGGCGGCGGCCTCCCCGGGATCCCCCTGGCCATCGCGCTCCCCAGCCCGGTCACCCTGGTGGAATCCAAGGAGAAGAAGGCCTCCTTCCTCTCCGCCGCCGTGAAGGAATTGGGCCTCTCCCACGTGAAGGTGGAGTGCCGCAACGCCAACGAGGTGAAGGGCGCCTTCGACTACATCACCACCCGCGCCTTCTCCGAGATGGAGCATACGCTTAAGATCACCAACCGCATGGCCAAGGCCGAGACCGCCTGGATGTTCTACAAGGGGCGCCTCGCCCTCATCCAGGAGGAACTGAAGGCCCTCCCGGAATGGAAGAACGAGGTCCTCCCCTTAAGCGTCCCCCTCCTGGATGGCGAGCGGCACCTCGTGCGCGTCACCCGCAAGCTGGGCTAAATCCCGGGCTCCCGGGGGCTTTCCCCGGGGCGATTTTCCAAATCGGGCCCCCGTGGTATCATCCCCACTCCGAATTCTTCCACCCCCGGGGAGCGAAAAGCGCCTCCCGGCCTCCAGGGACCAATAGACCATATGGGCAAAATCATCTCCGTCGCCAACCAGAAGGGCGGGGTGGGCAAGACCACCACCGTCATCAACCTTTCCGCCGCCCTCGGGCACCGGGGAAAGCGCATCCTGCTCATCGATATCGACCCCCAGGGCAACGCCGCCAGCGGGCTCGGGGTGAACGCCCAAGAGGGCGTGACGAGCTACGATATCCTCATCAACGAGGTCTCCGCCGAGTCGGCGGTGCGCAAGACGGCCACCCCCGGCGTCGACATCATCACCGCCAACCAGGACCTCTCCGGCGCCCAGATCGAACTGGTGAACATGCTCGCCCGGGAGAGCCTCTTAAAGCGCGCCCTCGAGCCCCTTCGGGCCTCCTACGACTTCATCTTCATCGATACCCCCCCGAGCCTGGGGCTCCTCACGGTGAACGCGCTCACGGCCTGCGACACGGTGCTCATCCCCATCCAATGCGAGTTCTACGCCCTGGAGGGGATCGCCCAACTCATGACCAACATCAAGATGATCAAGCAGAACCTGAACCCCAGCCTCCTCATCGAGGGGGTCTGCCTCACGATGTACGATTCCCGCACCAACCTCTCCCGGGAGGTGATGGAAGACGTCGTGGCCCACTTCAAGGAGAAGACCTTCAAGTCGATCATCCCCCGCAATATCCGCCTCTCCGAGGCGCCCTCCCTGGGCAAGCCCATCTCGGCCTATTCCCCCGAGAGCCAGGGGGCCCAGGCCTACGAGAAACTCGCCGACGAATTCCTTTCCCGAAACCCCTGAAAGAGGCAGTCATGGCACAGCGCAAGGCACTCGGCCGCGGTCTCTCCGCCCTCCTGGGCGGGGAAGAACCGTCGACCACCACCGCGGTCAAGAACCAGATCATCGAGATCCCCATCGACCGCATCCGCCCCGGGGGCGACCAGACGCGCACCGTCTTCGATAAGGACGCCCTAGAGGAGATGGCGGCCTCCATCAAGCGCCTGGGGGTGGTCAACCCCATCGTCGTCCACGAGGCCTCGGGCTTCTACGAGCTCATCGCCGGGGAGCGGCGCTGGCGGGCGAGCAAGGAACTCGGTCACAAGACGATCCGGGCCATGGTGGAGAACCGCAGCGACGAGGACCGCCTCCTCATCGCCATCGCCACCAACGTCCACAACGAGAAGCTCACCCCCGTGGAAGAGGCGCAAAGCTACGAACTCCTCGCCCGGCGCCTGGGCTGCACCCACGAGGAGGTGGCCCAGAAGATCGGCAAGAGCCGCTCCCACGTCACCAATATGCTGCGGGTGCTGAAGCTCCCCGATTCCATCCGCCGCCACATCAATTCGGGGAAGGTGAACCTGGGCCAGGCCAAGGTGCTCGCCGGCCTCGACGACCGGGAACAGGAGAAGATGCTCAAACGCATCCTCGAGGGCGGCCTCTCGGTGCGCGAGGTGGAAAAGAGCGCCCCGAGCAAGAAAAAAGTTCCACGTGGAACCTCGGGGCGAGGAGCGACCGAAGACCTCGCCCACCTCGAGAAGAAGCTGCGCGACCACCTCCAGACGAAGGTCGCCATCCGGGGGAGCCGCGGCGGCAAGGGCCGCATCGAGATCGATTATTATTCCGACGAGAACCTGGGTCGCATCCTCAAGAAGATGGGCCTTTCCTAGCGCCCCTCGAGCCCCCAAAAAAAGAAGCCCCCGCCGATGTTCCACGTGGAACACCCGCGGGGGCCTTTTTTTCCGGTAGGATCCGTTAGCGGGGCTGGGCCACCTGGAAATTGAGGAAGACGTAGATCGAGGGGGTTTTGCCGGTGGAGCCCTCGAAGAAGCGCTTCAGTTCTTTCTTGGCCTGCTGCTCCACCTTCTTGCGGTCTTTGAAGATCTCGATGGCGTTCTCCTCCAGGAAGCGCACGAGGGACTTCTTCGACTTCTCGAAAAGATCCTCCCGGATGCCCCGGTGCACGAAGCCCTTGGTGACGATTTCCGTCTCTTGGATGCCCTTCTCGGAGCCGCGGACATTGTAGATGACGAGGCCGTTTCGCCCGAGGCTCACCCGGTCTTCGACCACCTCTTCGTTGATCCCGTTGTCGCGGTCGTTCTCCACGAAGCACGGGTTAATCTTGATCTTCTCCAAGAGGCGCAGGCCCTTGGAACCGACTTCCACCCTCTGGCCGTTCTCGATGAGGAAGATGTTGAACTTGTTGATCCCGGCCTCGAGGGCCAGGTCGCGGTGCTTCATGAGGTGCACCGTCTCGCCGTGGAAGGGGATGAAGAACTTCGGCCGCGTGACCTTGAGCATGGTCTTCAGCTCTTCCTGGTAGCCGTGGCCGGTGGTGTGGATCTTGATGTCTTTGTTGGTGACCACCTTCACCCCCTCCTTCATCAGCTTGTTGATGAGGGTATTGACGCTGGTTTCGTTCCCCGGGATCGTGGAGGAGGAGAAGAGGATCGTGTCTTCCTTCTCGAGCTTGATCACCTTATGGCGGCCCGAGGCGATGCCGGAGAGCCCGGCGGTCTGCTCGCCCTGGCTCCCCGTGGCGAGGATGAGGATCTTATTCTTCTGGATGCGCCGCAGGTCGGATTCGACGAGGATCGTGTTCTCGTAGGTGCGGAATTGCCGCACGCCGATGGCCGCCTCGGTGTTCTCAAGCATCGAACGGCCGGTCATGAAGACCTTTCGCCCCGTGCGGCTGGCGATCTCGAGGAGCTTCTGGATGCGGTGAATCTGGGAAGCGAAGGTGGCGAGGATCACGCGGCCCTCGGCTTCCAGGAGCACCTGCTCCAAGTTGGCGCTCACATCGGATTCCGAGAGGCTATGGCCGGGGTTGATGGCGTTGGTGGAATCGCTGACGAGGCAGAGAACGCCCTTGCTGCCGTAGCGCTTGAGGGCGGTGAGGTCGGTCACCGGCTCGTATTGGGCGCTCGCGTCGATCTTGAAGTCGCCGGTATGGATGATGGTGCCCGCCGGCGTCTGGATGGCCAGGGCGATGGCATCGGGGATGGAGTGGTTGACGTGGATGGGGTCGATGGTGAACGGCCCGACGGGGAAGGACTTCCCTTTTTTCACGTCCTTAATTTTGTACCGCAGGTTCGGGCATTTATCCGCCAGGGATTTTTCGACCATGGCGCGCGTGAAGGGCGTGGCCCAGATCGGCACGTTCACCTTGTTCAAGAAGAGGTGGAGCGCCCCGATATGGTCCAAGTGCGCGTGGGTGATCACCATCCCGGAAATGCGGTGTTGGTTTTCGATGAGGTAGGAGAAATCGTTGACGATGTAGTCCACCCCGGGTTGGTCCGCCTTCGCGAATTTGAGGCCGCAATCGATGATGAGGATGAAATCGCGGTACTCGTAGAGGATCATGTTCTTGCCGACTTCCTCCAACCCTCCCAAGACGAGGATGCTGATCTTGGTCTTGTCGTCCGGATTGTGCCGCACCGCCTTTTGGGGCGCCTCACGGGGTGGAAGAGCGGTTCGCGTCGGGCGGGAATCATGGCTCGTCTGGTTTTCTTTCGGCTCGGACGGTCGATCCCCCCTGCGCCTTCTTCCGCGTCCGCCGCGGTGGCGTCGGGGGCCTCTGGGGCCGGAGGGATTGGATGAGGAAGCGTCCCTGGGGCGGTTGGGATTGGCGTTTCCATCTTGGATGGGTTCTGACATAACGGAGGTCCTCGGCTACTTTTTTAAGCAGCCTATGTTTTTTTTGTGGCGAGGCTTTTTTTGCTTAAATACTTAAACAACTTAAGTCCTCTAAAATTCAGTATGAGGGGGAGAAGATTTTTTTCTTGTTATTTAGGAGCATCAGTAGGGGGTTCAGAAATTAAGAAAGTCCTTGGTGGAGTCTTGGTCGTGTTTCGTTGGCTGCGATCCAAGCCGGGAGCCGATTAAGTTCTAGACATTGAAGCGGAAATGGCAGACGTCGCCGTCTTTCACGACGTAGGACTTGCCTTCGATCCGCAATTTACCGGCCTCGCGCACTTTCGCGTAGGAGCCGAGACCCGAGAGGTCGTCGTAGGAGACGATTTCGGCCTTGATGAAGCCCTTCTCGAAGTCGGAATGGATGACGCCGGCGGCCTGGGGCGCCAGGGCCCCCGCCTTGACTGTCCACGCCCGGGTTTCGGTCTCACCGGAAGTGAAGAAGGTGAGGAGTTTCAGCAGGCGGTAGCCGGCCACCACGAGGCGATTGAGCCCCGGTTCGGTGAGCCCCGCGGCCGCCAGGTATTCCCGGGCTCCGGCTTCGTCGCTTTTGGAGAGTTCGCTCACCTCGCTCTCCATCTTGGCGGAAAGGGGGATGAGTTCGAAGCCATGCTCGGCGCAGAAGGAGGCCAGCTTGGGCCAATGGGGGCTCTTTTCGTGCTGGCCGATGTCGCCTTCGCCGATATTGGCCACGATGAGCATCGGTTTGATCGTCAAAAGTTGGAGGTCGCGTAGGACCTGCTTGAACTCTTCTTCGGTGTGGGCGAATTGGTTCATCAGGCGGCCGCTTTCGAGGTGGGCCTTGACGCGCTCGAGGATCTCCACGCGGGCCTTGGCTTCCTTGTCGGTGCCGGCGCGGGCCGCCTTTTCGATGGCGGCGAAGCGCTTTTGCACGGTATCGAGGTCGCAGATGATGAGTTCAGTGTGGATGATGTCAATGTCGGAGAGGGGGTCGACCGGGGCTTCCCGGGTGATGTTGGGGTCTTCGAAGACCCGCACGACCTGCACGATGGCGTCGACCTGGCGGATATGGGAGAGGAATTTATTGCCGAGGCCCTCGCCCTTGCTGGCGCCTTTGACCAGGCCCGCGATGTCGATGAACTCGACGGTGGTGGGGACGACTTTTTTGCTTTCGCAGACCTTGGCGAGGACGGCCAAGCGCTCGTCGGGGACGGGAACGATGCCCAGATTGGGGTCGATGGTGCAGAAGGGATAATTGGAGGCGTCAACGCTGGATTTGGTGATGGCGTTGAAGAGGGTCGACTTGCCCACATTGGGCAGACCGACGATTCCGCATGAAAAACCCATATTAAAAAACAGGGGCGCCCAAGCGCCCCCAGAGGATCTTCAATCAGCTACCGATGCTGCGCTTTCGATCGCGGCGTTTCTTGCGCTTTTCCAGTTTGATCGCCTCTTGCTTGCGGATCAGGCTGGGCTTGCGGTAGTACTGGCGGTCCTTGAGTTCTTTGAGAATGTTTTCTTTCTCAACTTCTTTGCGGAACCGCTTGATGGAGACTTCGACGGGTTCGTCGGAGTTATTGATGTAGATAGTGGCCAAAGGTGATCGTCCTCGTAAAAAATATCCGTCTTCAGGGGAAATTTAACATTTTCAGGACTTCTTGTCAAAAAGATTCCTAAGATTTCCCCATATTCGGGGCTTTTGACCCGGAAAAGAGGGGACCAAGGGGGGGGCTTCGGTGAATTCGGATCCACCCCCTTCGGGCATCCGGGTGCCCGTTTGGGTTCGTAAGCCCGCCGATGCACCTCCGGATGCACCTCCGATGGAGAGCTCATTCGCGAGCCGCACGCCGCTTTTCAGCCTCGACGCGTTAGGCCACACCGGCGTGGCGCAGACGGTATGCGTTACCGGAAGCAACAGGCGGGGGTGTGAAGCGCCGGAAGAGGCCGGTTCTGGAGTGGGTCAGGGACACCCGTCTATTCCTCAGCCTCACTCCAGGAGAAAGTCCATCAGGCTTCCGAGTCGATACTCGGCCACCGGTTCGTAGCGGGGGCCCTTTCCGCCGGGGCGGCTCTCGAAAAGGGTGATCGAATGGGCCGGGAACCCAGGGGCCTCCCAGGCGTGGTGGGCTTTTAAGAATACGGCGAGCTCCCCGTCATCGGCGTTCTCCAGCCGAGCCAGGGTGATATGGGGGACGAAGGGGCGCTTTTCCAGGGAGAGGCGGCATCCTGACAAGGCCTTGTCCACGGTTTTTTGGAGGGCAGAGAGGGGGGCGAGGGGGGCGACCCCGGCCCAAAGAACTTTCGGTCTTCCCCCTTGGGGGAAGAAGCCGACCCCTTGGAAGCGGAGTTCCAGCCGAGGAAATTCCACCTCCTCCAACGCATCCCGCACTTCGCCGAATGAGGATTCGGAGAGTTCTCCGAGGAAACGCAGGGTGAGATGGTGGTTTCCGATGGGAACGGCGCGGATGCCTTCGCCTTCGGGGGTCATGTCGTAGAGCCGCTCCCCGATTTCAAGGGGGAGGGGGATGGCGATGAAAAAACGTCGCATGGCGGCTCTCGGAGGGCACGCAAATTATTCCATCATTCCCGGGGCGCTCCGACAGAATTTGTCCACGGGATGGCTTAAGATCCACCCCAAGAAGCGACCGAAAAACTCGAGGAGAACCCATGAAAAAAGAAACCGCCGCGAAAACCTCCATCACCGAAGCGACGCGCACCCTGGCCGAACTCATGCGCGACGAGAATGCCTGGGTCGGCGACGAGTGGAACAACGCCTGGGAAAAACTCAAGAAAGACCTCTACGACCGGAAACTCATCCGCTCCTGATCGTGGGCACCGCCCCGGAAAAGCGGGGGCAGCGTGGTATAATTCTCGGACGCTCTTTCCCGAGGATAAACCCGTGTCCCATTACCGCTCCCATTCCAACGGCCGCATCGACAAAACCCACGTCGGCCAAACGGTCACCCTCTCCGGTTGGGTTCTGCGCCGCCGCGACCATGGCGGGGTGATCTTCGTCGACCTTCGGGACCGCACGGGGTACGCCCAAATCGTCTTCCGCCGGGAGGTTTCGGAGAAGGCCCATACCCTCGCCGACCACCTGCGCACCGAGTTCGTCATCCGCATCCAGGGCCGGGTGATCGCACGGACCCCCGAGAACGTGAACCCCGATATCCCCACCGGCGAGATCGAGGTGGAGGTCCTGGAACTCGAGATCCTCTCCGAGAGCCGCACGCCGCCGTTTAGCCTCGACGCGAAGGAAAACATCGACGTGGCGGAAGACATCCGCCTGCGCTACCGCTACCTCGACCTGCGCCGCGATGAACTCCGGGAAAACCTCATGGCGCGCCACCGCTACACCCAGGCCGTGCGGCGGCTGCTCGACCAGGAGGGGTTCCTCGAGATCGAGACGCCGGTGCTCAATAAGGCGACCCCCGAGGGCGCCCGCGATTTCCTCGTCCCCTGCCGGCTCAACCCGGGCACCTTCTACGCCCTTCCCCAATCCCCCCAGATCTTCAAGCAGATCCTCATGATCGGCGGGATGGAGCGCTATTACCAGATCGTCAAATGCTTCCGCGACGAGGACCTCCGCGCCGACCGGCAGCCCGAGTTCACCCAGATCGACCTGGAGATGAGCTTCGTCACCCAAGAAGAGATCATGGCGCTCATGGAGCGCATCGTGGTCGACTCCATGCGCGAGGTCTTCCCCGACCGCATGGCCGGCTTCGCGGGGTCGGTGCCCCGCATGACCTGGCAGCAGGCCCACGAAGAATACGGGAGCGACAAGCCCGACCTGCGCTTCGACCTCAGGCTCCTCGACGTGGAGAAGGCCATCGGCGAGACGACCTTCCAGGTCTTCCGCAACGCCCTCGACCACGGGGGGCGCATCCGGGCTCTCTGCGTTCCAGACGGGAAGTGCCTCTCGCGAAAAGACATCGAGGAGGCGACCGCTTACGTGGGCCAATTCGGGGCGAAGGGCCTCGCTTGGATGCGGGTCACCGACACGGGCCTCGATTCGAACATCGTGAAGTTCTTCCCCGAATCGTGCCAGAAGGCGCTCATCGAGAAGTCGGGGGCCAAACCGGGGGATCTCCTCTTTTTCGTGGCGGATAAGCCGGCCATCGTGTACCCGGCCCTGGGGAACCTGCGCCTGTGGATCGGGAAAAAACTCTCCCTCATCGACGAGAAGAAGATGTCCTTCCTCTGGGTCTACGATTTTCCCCTCCTCGAGTACGACGAGAAGGAAAAGCGCTACGGGTCGGTGCACCACCCCTTCACCGCCCCGAAGGCGGAAGACCTCCCCCTCCTCGAGACGAATCCCGGGGCCGTGCGCTCCGATGCCTACGATTTCGTCCTCAATGGCAACGAACTCGGCGGGGGGAGCGTGCGCATCCACGACACCCGCCTGCAGAGCCGCATCTTTTCGCTCCTGGGCATCTCCGAGGAGGAGGCGAAGCACCGCTTCGGGTTCCTGCTGGAGGCCCTGAAATACGGCACGCCTCCCCACGGGGGCCTCGCCTTCGGCCTCGACCGCATCCTCATGCTCATGCGCCGGGTCGACTCGATCCGCGACGTCATCGCCTTCCCCAAGACCCAGCGCGGCCAATGCCTCATGAGCGGGTCCCCCTCCGACGTCCCGGCGGAGCAATTGGAAGAAGTCCACATCAAGACGGTCGAAGCCTGAGCGTCTCGATCCTCAACCAGACCCGGCGCGCCTACAAGGAACGGGCGCTTGCGCGGGAAATCCAGCGCCTCCTCGATTTCCTCGACGGGCCCCGTGGGAAGCCTCCCAAGGGGGGGGGTCGGGAAAAAGCGGGGTCAGTGCCGGATTGGGATATCCGCATCGCGTTTCTTCCTCCGGGCCAGATCCGAAAGATGAAGAAGGTCCATCTCCACGTGGACCACGCCACCGATGTGCTTTCCTTCCCCGACGGGAGGGGCGGGGATATCGCCGTCTGCCCCCGGCTCGTGGAACAGGATGCCAAGCGCGACGGGCGGGATGGCGGGGAATACCTCGCCGAAGTGATCCTCCACGGGATCCTCCATCTGCGCGGGCTCGTCCATGATTATCGCGGCGCCACCCTGGCCCGCCTATGGAAGCGGCAGGCGAAGATCCTATCCGAATCCCGCATCAACCCTTCGGCCTTCCGCCCGCGTTAAAGGGTTGTCGGCGGGGTGGGGGGCTCCTTCGGGGGCGGTTCGTCCTTCGTCGGGATGACCTGTACGCGGGGAACGCGCCGGGGCGTCCGCGTGAAGCGCCAAAAGAGCAGGAGACTCAGAAGAAAGGCGACCCCGAGGGAAATCCAGAGGGAACTTCGATCGAGCCAAGACCGCTTGGGGGCCTTCTCGGGCACGAGCGGGGGCTCAATGGACACGAGGATTTCGTTGGATTTTTTCCATCCATGGCGCGCGAGGGAGACCGTGGAGGCATCGAGGTTGGATTGGAGGACGAGGAGCCGGGAAAGTTCCGCATTCTGCCCGCGCAGGGAGTTCAGTTCGGTCGAGAGGTTCTCGACGCGCTTTTCGAGGCGGCCCATCTCGACCAGGCTCAGCACGGAGAAAATCGCGAAATAAAGGAGGGCGACGAAGAGCGCGCCGAGGGAAAGGTGGTAGAACGTGAAGGGTTTCATCATTGAAAAAAAACGCCCCGGGGTCGGCCCCGAGGCGTTTGGAGTGGAGATGGCGGGAGTCGAACCCGCGTCCAACAGACTGTCAGAAGGTCGCCCTACATGCTTAGCCCGCGCTTGATCTCGACGACGGCTGGTGCGCGAACAAACCCACCGGCGTCACGTTTCCCGGAATCCCGGCAATCGGGTCGGGAACGCCCCCGATTGCCCCGACACACCTTTCTTACAAGGACGCGGAGTCAGTGCCCTCCCCCGCGCCCCCGCGTTGCTTAGGTTAAATTAAGCAGCGAGAGCCAAATTTTCTTCGGCAGATATTGCAGTTTACGTACCGCTTGCGACATGCGCGTCCGACCTCGTTTCTGCTGTCGATACCGTGACATCCCCCTTTTAGGTCACGTCTCATTATAGTCAAAATCGGGTGGAAAAGGCAAAAAAGATCGCGCGAAGACGAAGGGAGAAAAGAAAGTCGCGAGGATGGGTGAAATAAACCTCCGAATTCAGAGGGATCTCATATGAGGTGATCTCTATGAGGTGATCTCTATGAGGTGAAGTCGCCCGAGCGGCCCGAAATGGGGCGGCGCCATAACGAGGCCAATCTCAGGCGCGACTTTTCACACTCTTTACTGTTATCAACTATCAACTCGAGTCTCCTTAGCGACAGCGAGCAGTAGGGCGACAAAGGCAGATTCCCGGGCGCTGGAGAAGGAGAAAAGCCTCTGGAGAACGCGAAAATGCTAGAATGGGCACCCATCCCGGGGTCGATCATTCGGCCAACCGCTCGAATTCTATAGACCGCGTCGCCCGGGCTTCCCCGGGAAGAACCCGTAATCCCAACCATGATCCTCCAAGCAGACCACCTAGAAAAAGCCTTCGCCGGGGAGGAAGTGCTCCTCGATGCCGCATTCCTCATTAACGAGGGTGACCGGTGGGTACTCTTCGGGCGAAATGGGAGCGGCAAGACCACCCTGTTCCGAATCCTCGCCGGGGAGATGGAGTGCGACAAGGGAAATGTGGTTCTCGCCAAGGGCGCCCGGGTGGCCCACCTCCCGCAATTTTCCCCCTCGGACGAGGTCACCCTCGTCGGCGAATACGTCTCGAAAGCCTTCGGAGAACTCCAGCGCATGGAAGCGCGCATCCACCACCTCGAGAAGGCCATGGAAGGGGCCTACGACGAGCGGGTTTTCATCGAGTACACCGAACTGCTCGAGGCTTGGCGCAGCGAAGGCGGCGAGCGGATCGCCTATAGCGTGGCCGAACAACTCACGGCCCTCGGGTTCACGGAAGCGGAGCAGAAACGGCCCATCGCCCGGCTCTCCGGCGGGCAGAAGCAGAAGGTGTACCTGGCGCGCCTGGCCCTCACCCAGGCCGATCTCCTGCTCCTCGACGAGCCGACGAACCATCTCGACTTGACCGCCGTGGCCTGGTTGGAGGACTACCTCCTCTCCCTGCGCGGCGCGGCCATCGTCATCAGCCACGACGTGCAGTTCGTGCGAAAGATCGCCACCCGCATCATGCACCTTTCCCACGGCAAGACGGAACTCTTCCATTGCGGCTACGACGATTATGTGGAGGAGAGCGCGCGGCGCAACGAGGCCATCGCGAAGAAGATGGAGGAGCAGGAGGCCTTCCTCCGCAAGAACCTCTCCTATATCGCCAAGTTCGGGGCGGGGACGCGCAGCACCCAGGCCCAGAGCCGGCGCAAGATGCTCGACCGCATCGAACTCCTCGATGCGCCCATGGGGGAGCGCCACCTGCGGGGGCTCAATTTCCCGGTCGACGAAGAATTGCCGAAGGACGTCCTGAAGGTGCGCCACCTCACCTTCGGCTACCCGGGCTCCCCGAACATCCTCAGCGACCTCTCCTTCGAGGTCATCAAGAACGAGCGCATCGCCCTCATCGGCAGGAACGGCTGCGGCAAATCGACCCTCATCCGCCTCCTCATGGGCGAACTCGCCCCTACGACCGGTACGATCCGCTTCGGCGCCCGCATGGTGCCCAGCATGTTCGACCAGGAACTGCGCACCCTCGATCCCAAGAAGATGATCCTCGACTTCTTCCAGGAGCGCTATCCGTGGATGAAGCAGGAGGACGTGCGGACCCGGCTGGGGTCCTTCCTGTTCTCCGGGGAGACGGTCTTCGACACCATCGGGGTCCTCTCCGGCGGGGAGAAGAGCCGGCTGCAGATGCTCGACCTCCTCCTCCAGAAGCCGAACTTCCTCATCCTGGACGAGCCCACGAATAACCTGGACCTGTCCTCCGTTTCGGTGCTCACGGCCTCCCTCAAGGCCTTCGACGGAGCCCTCTTCCTCATCAGCCACGACCGAGAACTGGTGGCCCGCGTCGCTACGCGCATCCTGGTGCTGGCGAAGGGCCGCATCCATAACCTCCCCGGCACCTGGAAGGAGAACCGGGAACTCGTGGCGCGCCTCCTAAACGGGGAGGAGGAACTCTCCTTCAAGCCCCGCGCGGCAACGGCCCCTTCGCGCCCGGCGCCCGAACTCCCCGAGGTGGCGGCGAAGCCTTCGTCGGCCCGGCGAAAGCCCAACCCCTACAAGATCCGCGAGGTCGAGGAGGCCATCGCGAACCTCGAACGGGAGAAGCAGAGTTTCGAGGCCGAATTGGTCCTCATGGACCCCAAGAATTTCGAGCAAATGAAGTCGATTCAGGAGAGAATGGCGGAGAACAGTCGCGCCCTCGAGGCCGCCCTCGGGGAATGGGAAGGGCTCCATGGCTGAAGGCGTCAAGAAAAGCATCCACCAGATCGCGAAGGAAGCGGGCGTCTCGGTGGCCACGGTCTCCCGGGTGCTCAACGATTCCCCGCGCGTGCGCGCCAAGACCCGTACCAAGATCCTCTCGGTCATCCAGAAGAACCAGTACGCCCCCAAGCCCATCAAGGGTCGCTCCGCGTCGATCACGGTGCTGCTCCACGGGGTGGAGTACGAGGGGAAAGAATCGTGGTTCGAGCCCTATCTCCAGCCCATCCTCGACGGGGTGATGGAGGTGCTCACCGAGCGCCAGGTCGGCGCGGTGATCCTACCGGTGCCCGCCGCCTGGACCGCCTGGCGCGTGCTCGACGGGGTGCGAAAGAGACAGACGGGCGCCGTCATCTCGCTCCTCTCCCCCGCCCAGGATCCCGCGCTGAAACTCCTCACCGAGCACGCGATCCCCTTCCTCGTCATCAATAACGGATCCGACAAGACGCAGCACCGCATCGGCACCGATAACCGGCGGCTCGTGGAACTCCTCGTGGAACACGCGCTCGCCACGGGCAAGCGCCGTCTCTACTATCTGTCTCCCTCCATTCGCTACGCCGACCACGAAGAGCGCCTCTCCTGGGTCCGGGAACTCGCCGTAAGCCGGGGGTTTTCGCTCCAAACCGAGGTCGATCCCTCCGAGCTCGACAAGGCTCCCGACAATTTTATCGCCGGCTATCGCCTTGCCCAGCGGCTCCCCGCGACCTTAAACGCCCAGGAGGCGGTCATCTGCGGGAACCCCGAAATCGCCATCGGCTGCCTGCGCGCCCTCGGGGAACGCGGGGTCGCCGTTCCCGGCGGGGTCGCGTTGGGCGTCATCGACGATTATCTCTTCGGGGAGTGGATGCACCCCTCCCTCACCTGCGCGGCCCAGCCGCTGCGGGCCATGGGGGTCTTGGCCGGGCAGAAGATCCTCTCGATCCTACGGGGGGAGGTCAAGAAGCCCGTCGACCTTACGTTGGATCCGGTCTTGACCGTGCGGTCTTCCCTCTGAGACCTCTCGGGAAAACGCCCGTCAGCCGGTTCAGTTCGCGAGGCGGTCTTTCACGGGAACCGCGAAACGCATCTTGCACATAAGATGGAAATCGCCGGTGACATTGCCGACGGGTCGCTCCACCAAGTCGGAGAGTTTCCAATTGGTGAGCACCTGCATCGTGGCTTGGCGGGCCTGGAACATGGCGTCGTGGTAGGCGCAGATCTTTTCCACCGCCTCTTGGGGGGTGTCGCAGAAGGCCTTCAGTAGGACGCCCTGGCAGGCTTCCATGACCGACAAGAGCGAAATCTGCTCATTGGGCTTGGCCAATTGGACGCCGCCTTTGGCTCCCCGGATGCTCTTGAGGAGCCCCGCCTTCACGAGAAGGACGAGGATCTTGGAGAGGTAGGTCGGCGAGCAGCCCAAATTCTCGGCGATGGGCTGCAAGGGAACGGGATGCTCTTCCCCGATGCCCTTTTTTTTCTGCAGAGCAAGATAGAGAAGAGCGCGAATGGCGGTTTCAGTCGTCTGGGTTAGCATTATTTAATCCACATAAGCGGACAATTTTTATCAATTATATACAGTTATCTTGGCAGAGGCAAATGGCTCCACAACGGGCGATTGGCTTACTTAACCGGCAGAGTTTTGGGGCCGTTGCTAAACCGCAAGAAGAGAACAATACCAAGGGTCGTCAGGAGTGTCAATAGCACGGAAAGAGAAGCCGCCAGGGGCCAATTCCGGGAGACCGTGAGTTCACGCGCGATAAGATTGCCGAGCATGAACGAATTGCGGCCTCCGATGAGTTGGGGAACGGCATATTGGCCGAGGGCCGGGATGAGCGTGAACAGAAGCGAGGCGGTGATCCCCGCGCGGATATTGGGCAGGAGGACGAGACGATGGGCGCGAAGCGCCCCGGCCCCCAGGTCTTGGGCCGCTTCGATGAGGGAGAAATCGAAGCGCTCGATGGAAGCATAGAGTGGAAGAATCGCGTAGGGAAGGAAGGTATACGTCATAACCGCGGCCACGGATGTGCCGGTGTAGAGGAATTGCACCGGCTCGGCGATCCAACCGAAATAGAGAAGCGCTTGGTTGAGGTAGCCGTTATTCCCCAGGATGGCGATCCAGGCGTAGATCCGGATGAGGAAATTCGTCCAAAAAGGGACGATCACCAGGAAAAGAAGGAGGTTCTTATAGCGCGACCGCGCGATGGCATAGGCCGTGGGTAGGGCGAGGCCGAAGGTGAGGACCGTGGTGGCGCAGGCAAGGACGAGGGTGGAGAGGGCGACCCTCAAAAAGGCGGGATTCCAAAGGTCGCGCCAAGCGGTCAGTGAGAGGCGGCCAGTCACGCCCCCATAGACCCCTTTTTCGAGGAAACTCGTTCCCGCGATGATGAGGAGCGGCAGGATGAAAAAAAGGAGGATCCAAACCGAGAACGGGCCGAGATAGGCCGGAGTGCTCAGGCGTTTCATGGGCCCGGGATGATCCAAGGGTCGTTATCGTTCCAGGAGAGGCCGAGCGTCATGCCTTTCCGATATTGGCGCCCGTGGGCTTCCAGCGCGGTGGCCTGGAGGAGCCCTCCCTCGGTTCGGAGGAAAACCCGGGTTTGGGATCCGGTATAGATGAGGTCCTCGACGCGGGCTTGCAGGAAGGCCGTCGGATCTCCCCGGCTCAGGCGGATGCGCTCAGGGCGAAGGGCCAGGGTGAGGCTCGTGCCAGGAGCCGGCGGGGCATCGGCGCGCACGCGCCAAAGGCCCTGGGGCGTATCGATAACGGCGATGGGGCCTTCGAGGGCGCGGACCTTCCCAATGATCAGGTTGGTCTCACCGATGAACTCCGCGGTGAAGAGGTCGTTGGGGTGCTCATAGATCTCGGCGGGGTTCCCGACTTGAAGCACGCGTCCTCGGTCCATCACCGCCACCCGATCCGAGATCGAAAGCGCTTCCTGCTGGTCGTGGGTGACGAGGATGAAGGTGATGCCGATTCGGTCGTGGAGCTTCTCCAGTTCCACGAGGAGTTGCTGGCGCAGTTTGGCGTCGAGGGCGGAGAGCGGCTCGTCGAGGAGCAGGGCCCCGGGACGATTGATGAGCGCCCGCGCGATGGCCACGCGCTGTTTCATCCCCCCGGAGAGGGCCTCGGGCCGCTTGTCGCGGTGCGCTTCCAATTGAACGAGGCGCAGATGTTCCATGACCTCCTCTTCGATGCGGCCGCGGGGGAGCTTCTTCAGCCTCAGGGGAAAGGCGACGTTTTCGAAGACGGTCAGGTGGGGGAAGAGCGCGTAATTCTGGAAGACCGTATTGACGTGGCGGCGGTTGGGGGGGACGCCGAGGACATCGGTGTCGCCGATGCGCACGGACCCCCGGTCGGGCTCCTCGAAGCCCGCGAGAATGCGCAGGAGGGTGGTCTTCCCGCAGCCGGAGGGCCCCAGGAGGGAAAAAAACTCCCCTTCCCGGATATCCAGGGAGACGCCCTCGAGCACGCGGGCCGACCCGAAGCGTTTGCCGACATCGCGTACCGAGACGGCAACCCCGCCCCGGGGCGAGGGGATCTCGGGCCCCGGATGGGGGGGCGCGATTTCAGCCTGCATCGTGGGGACCGAAGGCGCGCATGTCAGGAACTGGAGAGGCTTTTGAGCATATTGAGGAAGACGAGGATATCCTGGGCGAAGGCCTTCATGCGCTGGTAGGATTGGGCGGTGCGGCCGCCGTCCCACTCGAGCACATTGAGCAGCATGCGCTTGGATTGCTCGCGATAGGCGTCATCCAGGCGGGTGAAGAGATCCATGAGGTTCTTCGTGGCCAGGATCGCCTCGCTGATGCGCTCCTTGGCCTGTTTGTTGCATTCGTCGACGAGTTCGCCCAAGGCGACCGAGGATTTCCGATCTTTCTTCGTGGAAAGCAGGAGGACCTTGATGCGGCTGCCGTACTTCCCCGACTCGCCCAGTTCCTCGTCGAAGCGCTGGATCGCGGTGAGCATCTCGTTCATCTGGTGGTAGACGTCGTTGAGCGCCTTCTGGGCGGCGATGTCCTTGAACTTGCCCCGCACGATGAGGTTATTGACGAACTCCCGCAGCACCTTGCTCCATTTGAGGATGAGGAAGGCCTTCACGAGGTCGAGTTCGGCGGCGTATTCGAAGATGCTGATGTCGTGGCTAGCGAAGGTCGCGTTCTGCTTGGGGGTGTAATGCCGCAGCGGGGGCGCGGTTTCGGTGCCGAAGAGGCGCTCCTGGAGCTTGGCCACGTGGTCGCTTTTGATGCGGCCGAAGGCGGACTCCACCAGGTCGCGCTTCTCCTGGATGAGGCCGTCGATGAGGCCGATGATGATGCTGTCGTTGAACACGAGGAACTCGGGCTTATAATCGAAATCCCGGGAGAGCACTTGGAGGAGTTTGTCGAACACCTGGTTCGACTTGAGTTCCTCGAGCCGCTTGAACGAAACGCGCAGGCGCTTTAAGTCGGGCGCTTCCCGGCCCAGGCTCGTGTAGAAGGCCTGGAGGACCTCCAGGAGTTCCTCGTCGAAGATCGAGGCCATGATCCCGCGGTGGATGGCCTTGAAATCCTCCACAAAATATTTCCCGTCTTTGGAGGAGAAATCGGGCTTGTAGGCGGGGTTCTCGGCGTTGTAATTGGGGTCGAAATCCTTGAACAGGAGGGGGAAATCGTACTCGCCCAGTTTCGCGAGGGCCTGCAGCCGGTTGTAATACAGGTTCACCCGGTCTTTTTCCTCTTCCTGGTAGAGGGACATGAAGGTTTTGAGGGCGTTCTCCATCGTCAGGTAGAACTCCTTCTTGGAGATCTCCCGCGCGGCCTTGACGATCTCGGCCTCTTCGAGCATGCCGAGAATTTTGCGCTGGTTTTCGTGGGTGATGCTCTCCACCAGGTAGCGGCGAACGGCCATCCCCTTCTTCTCGTGGATCTCGAGCTTCAGGAGTTGCAGGGTAGGGAGCATGGGCAGGAAGATCTCGTGGAGGTGCTCGATGAAGGCCGCATGGACCCATTCGGATTTGCGCTCCATGGCGGGGGGGCGGAGGGAGGAGAGTTCGCGGATGCGGCCCTGCACTTGCCGTTGGAAGCGCCGTTCGGGCGTATCCTTGAAGAACAGGTTGACGAAGGTATCGAAGATTCCCATGGGTCACCGTAGGAAGGACGAGAGGCCGAGATAGGTGGCGGTCACCGAGGCGGCGGCCAAGGAGAAGGAAGCCACGACTTGATAGGGGACGGATTGGGGAAGATGGCGCTTAAGCCAGGTCACCGCGGGCGTCCAGAGCATGGTGAACAGCACGAGAACCCACTTAAGGGAGTTTCCGGAGGCGTGACTGCGGGCCCAGTAGGCCGTGCACGCGTCGGAAAAGCGGCCAAACCAGGAAAAGACCACCTCGGGGGAATGGCCGCCGGCGTCCGGAAGGCGCAATTCAAGGACGAGTCGACCCCACGGGATTTTGGAGAACGGAAGGGCGCCGTCGGTGGGCAGGGCAAAGAAAATCTGGGCGCGAACCTTCATGAATTCCAGGGCGAACAGAAAGAAGAGGGCGATGAAGCAACCCATCAACGAGACCATAGGATAGTAGAAAAAGCGAAAGGGTCCCCTGACGGGAAAGCGCTGGTTGATAAAAAAGGGATAGGAAACCAAAACAAAGGGCAGGCTGAACACCAGCAATCTGAGAAGCAGAAGGTAGGTCGCTCCCGTGTCTATCGTAGGCGCCCCGTTGAAAATTCGATTCCCGGTCAGAAAGTAAAAAAGGGATACAAATCCAACCAAAAACAAAGCGCAAACAAACGCAAAGAAGGCCCCCCAGAGCGAATTGCCGAGTGCTTTGATGGTCGTTTCCTTGACGAAAGTGGAGGAATGAGTTTAGTATTCACGACGTTTCAGATCAAGAACAGTGGAATTCGGACGAATTGGGTCGCATTCGTATTTTTTTCACTTTCCACCGGGCATTTTCTTAAACAACGTCAGGAGCGAACACCGCCATGAAGTCCCGAATCCCCGCTTTCCTCTTCACGACCGTGATCCTGGGTATCGCCGCCTTGGCAGCCCAGTCCCTCGGTACCATCACATCGCTCAAGGGCCGCGTGTCCATCCAATCCGGTTCCGATGCGGCCAAGCCGGCGGCGGTCAAACAAGAAGTGAAAGAGGGCGATTACCTCACCACCCAGGCGGATGGTGAGGCTGTAATCACGCTCACCACGGGGACCGTCATGAAAGTCGGCCCCGAGACCCGCATGAAGATCAATAAAAGCAAGGTCACTTCGGGGGACGGCAACCAATTCTCGGTCGGCCTCACCAAGGGGTCGATCTCGGCCAAGGTGAGCAAACTCAAGACCGCATCCGATAGTTTCAACGTCTACACTCCGACCTCCGTGGCCGGGGTGCGCGGCACCGACTTCTCCGTGGCGGCCGGGGTCGACGGCTCTACCCGCGTCCAAGTCGCCGAGGGCGAAGTGCAAGCGGGCCGCGGCGAGAACAAGACGAGCCTTAAAGAAAAACAGGGCACCGAGGTCGGCCTGACCGACAAACCGGTCGAAGCCAAGAGCGGAAGCGAAGATCTCGCCGCCTGGGTGGCCAAGAACGACAAAAAGGCCAAAGAGAACCCCGAAAAAACCCTGGCCGACATGCAGGCCTACATCGACAA
This sequence comes from Spirochaetota bacterium, assembly GCA_017302015.1. Lineage (GTDB taxonomy): Bacteria > Spirochaetota > UBA12135 > COTS27 > JAFLEE01 > JAFLEE01. Next base: position 102,783 of record JAFLEE010000003.1, read on the forward strand.
ATCCTCCCAATCCGCCGCTTCCACCGCGGCGAAGACGGAAAGCATCGCGTCGAGCCAAACGAGCATCACGAACAAAGAGCAGCTAAAGAGCCAGATCTCCAGCGCCCAGTCGGCCAATGCCGAACTGAACTTCAACCAGACGGTCGCCGAAGGCATCCTCGTCAACGCCAAAGCCGTCGCCGGTTCCGCCCCCGAGGGGAAAGCCAAGGAACTCCTCTCCGGCGTCGAGCGCATCGCCAAGGCCTTCGACGACGCCAACTCGCGCATCGAAGCGGCCCTCGCCCGCCTCGACGCCCGCCTCGCCGCGGCCCGCAAGCGCATCGACGATTCCTGGAAGGGCGCCGATTCCCGCATCAATAAAAGCATGCAAGACGACCGGTTTAAAAAATTCGACGAGCAATACGAGAAATCGAAGAAGAAATAACCCCGACCCAGACATTCCCGGAGGAAATTAGCCCATGATCATCCGCAAGGTTCTCAAGACCGCCCTTTGGGCGACCGCCGTTTCGCTCCTCGTTTCCGCGCCCGTCTACTCGGCGGCGAAGAAACCAAAAAAAGGAGCGGTCACCGACAACGCCTATAAGGGCAAGGGCGGTGAGACGAAGGAAGTCACGGTGGAGGGCATGGCCGATATCGGGAAGGCCGGCGAGCAGGAAGCATTCGACCGGGCGCTCCAGCACGCCATGCGCAAGGCCGTCGAGCAGGTGCTCGGCTCGATGGTGAAATCCTCGACCCTCGTGAATAACGGCGCCCTCATCGAAGACAAGATCTATTCCAAATCGGCGGGCTTCGTCCAGAAGTACACCCTGCTCGACGATTCGCGCAAGGGCAACACCAAGCTCTGCAAGATCCAGGCCTGGGTCGTCCTCGGCGACGTGAAGCAAGACGCCATGGCGCTCGGCCTCCTCCAAGACCGCGTGGGCCGCCCCAAAGTCATGATCACGGTCAACGACCCGAGCCTCGTGACCAAAGAGCCCATGGGCATCATGCGCACGCTCCTGCAGTCGAAGATGATCGAGAAGGAATTCCAATTCGTCGACGAAGAACAAATGAAGAAGGTCCTCGCCGCGCGCAACCTCACCTTGGCCAAACTCGCGGGAAAAAACGCCGCCGGGGATTTCGCCGCCGCGGCCCTCGACGCCGGCGCCCAGATCCTCATCACCGGCAATGTCGCGGCTTCCGAGCAGTCCCTCGAGGGGCTCGACCTTCCCCCCAACTACAAGAGCGCCGGAGTGACGATGAGCTTGAACGTGCTCTACGCCGCCGACGCCTCGATCCTGGCCTCCGAGTCCAAGACCGGCAAGGGCGCGGGCCTCGATCTGGAGGGGGCCCAGAAGGTCGCCATCGGCCGGGCGATGACCAATAAGGGCGGTTTGGCCGACTCCCTCATCGATAAAATCATCAAGCAATGGGATAACATGGTGAACAACGGTTTCGAGTACACCGTGATCATCGTGGGCGTGAGCGAAGACGAAGCCGATGGGATCAAGGATGCCCTCGAGAAGAGCACCGAAGGCGTGAAGAAGGTCTTCGACAAGGGCTACGAATCCGGCTCCAAGCGCATCGAGTTCACCGTGCGCTACACGGGCATGATGACCCAACTCCGCAAGGCGATGCGCGACAAGGAAAAATTCAAGGTCTCGCTGGAGACCCAGACCCAAGACAGCCGATCGGTCACCTTCAAGAAGGGCGGCTGAACGCGCCGGTCGGTTGAAAATCAACCCCCCGGACATTAAAATAGGAATACCATCCAAAAAAGGAGGATACGGTATGAAAATCAAGAATTGGTCGATGCTCGCGGTCGCGGGAATTTTCATCGCGACTTGGGCCTGCGGCGGTCCCGGTCAAAACTCGTCCCTGGGCGGCAAGAGCCAGAAGAACGTGGAAGGGTGGAAGGATGCCGACACCTATATCTGCGTGACGGCGGGCGCTTGGGACCGCACGCGCTATTATTGCGAAGATAAAGCCGGGTTGTCCGACGACGAGAAGAAGGGCAAAACCGCGAAATCCGGCCTCATGCTCGCCGACGACGCCAAGCGCGCCGCGACGGTCAAGGCGACCCGCGATTTCCTGGAAAAGGCCATCGGCGCCGAAATCAAGTCCAAGACCGGCGTCGAAGACGGCGCGCTCATCGCCGACGTGATCCAGTCCGGCGTGGAAGGCAAGTCCCCCACCCCGACCCAACTCACGGTGAATGAGACGCCCAATTTCGACGTGCGCATCACGTTCGAATTCAAGGCCAAGGGCCTGAAAGCCCTCCTGGCCAAGGCCACGGAAGACATCCTCAAGAAGAACAAGTAATCGCGTCCGCGACTGCTCCAGTAAACTTAGAAAGGCGGCCCCTTCGGGGGCCGCCTTTTTTTCCAAACCCCACGCCAACGGATTCCCCCATGAAACCCATTACGATCCTGATTTTCCTGCTCGCGGCCGCGACGTTCCTATTCATCGGCTGCGCAGGCGCTGACAAGAGCGACCGTTACGAGAACGGCAAACCGAAGTGGAAGGACAAGGGCGGCATCCGCGAGGAATACTACGAGTCGGGCAAATTGGAAGCCAAGGGCCCCTGCGTCAAGGGCATCAAGAGCGGCGAATGGCAGGAGTTCGAAGAGGAATCGGGCGCGGTCGAGGCCAAGGGCCTCTACAAGGCCGGCGCAAAAGACGGCGTGTGGCAGGGGCTCTACCCCTCCGGAAAGATCCGTTCCACCACCGTCTGGACCAACCGGAGCAAGAACGGACCCTTCGTCACCTTCCACGAGAGCGGCGCCACCAATTCCATGGTCGTGCTCTCCAACAAGAAGGAAGTCGGCCCCTATGTGCAATTTTTCGAGAACAAGAAACTGAGCGTCGAGGGCCAATACACCAACGGGATGAAGATGGGCGTGTGGACCTACTACGAGGCCAAGGGCGGGCTCAAAGAGAAGGGCGAACTCGTCACCGACAGCAAACGCATGGCCCAGAAAAACGGCCCCTGGGAGTTCTATAAGAACGGGGTGCTCAGCGCAAAAGCCGTCATGGACATGAGTTACACCAACGGGCCATACACCGGCTATTATTCCAACGGACAGATCGAGTCCAAGGTCCAGTTCTCCAGCAATAACAAGACCGGCCCCGAAATCTCCTTCTACCCCGACGGGGCCAAGAAGTCGGAGGGCAATTGGGAGAACGGCCTTCGCAGCGGCGAATGGAAGTTCTATTCCGCCAAGGGCTACCTGGTGGAAAAGGGCCCGTTCATGAACGGCCAAAAGAACGGCGATTTCGAGACCTATTTCCCGGATGGATCGGTGAGGAGCAAGGGCAAATACGAGGCGGGCAAACAGAAGGGCGCCTGGGTTTATTTCGAGGAGGGCGGGAAGACGAAGCTCATGGAGCTCAATTGGACCGGCGCGACCAAACGCGGTCGGATGAAATTCTATAAAGAAGGGAAGATTTGGCTGGACTTCGAGACGCAGGTCGTCATGGATGACCGTGAGTTCTTCGGAGGCAACGCCGATAGCGCCCGATATTTCGGGGCGATCAAACCCGGGGAAAAACTGCCCAAGATCAAAGCGACCACGGAGGAAGGGGTCAACCTGGATATCCTCAAGGGCGAGTACCTCGTCTATGAGGGCGGGAAACTGAAACTGCGTGGGGGCTACACCATGATGGGCAAGAACGGCCAATGGGATATGTTCGATCCGCCAGGGAGCAAAAAACCTCTTCGGACTGAGAATTACAAGAACGGCGACAAGGTGGAACCAAAGTAAGATTCGCCCTCGAAAGGGATGCCCTCTGATGATAAATAAAATCCGCCTTCTGCTCCTCTGCGGCGCCCTGGTGGCGCCGCTCTTCGCCGGGAACCGGGTCCGCATCGTCGTGAAGACGATCACCGTCGGCGCCAAGATCGATCCGGGCATCCAAGACGCCATCGCCACCGAGTTCGAGAGCAAACTCGCGGGGATCCAAAAATTCGAACTCATCGACCGCAGTCAGGTGAAAAGCATCCTCGAGGAGAAGGCCCTTGAAGAATCGGGCATCGCCTGCGAAGACGACAAGTGCAACCTCCGTTTCGCCGTGAAGATCAAGGCTCAAGTGGCCGTCAGCGCCAAGATCTACCGTCTGAGCGACACGGTCTTCACCATCTCCGCCAAATTCCTCAACGTCGAAAAAGGCACCCCTGAGATCGTCAATAGCCATAAATTCTCCAAACTCGACGAAATCGACAAGGCGGTGCAGAAAATTTGCACGGAATACGCGGAACGCGTCCCGCGCTACGGGGAAGTGATCAAGCGCGATGGCGCCAAGGTATTCGTCAACCTCGGAACGGACGACAATCTATTGGAAGAGCAGGAAGTCGAGGTGGTCCGACTCGAGGCCATCATGAACGAGGCGACGGGCGAACTCGCGGGCTATACGGAGGATTCCATCGCCAAGGGAAAACTCGTCAAGATGAACGCGGCCCTCTCGCAGATCTTCTTCATCGACAAGAAGAAGAAGCAGGAAGAGATCGCGGAGAAGATCAAAATCCAAGATCGCGTGAATCTCGTGGTTTCGGAAGAGGGCAAGCGGCGGTTCGCGGACAAATTCGTGAGCGAGGCCAGGGTCTACCTCAAGAACAATAACTTGGAAGAGGCGAAGAATTCCGTGGAGAAGGCGCTCAATTACCTTCCGAAAGACGGCGACCTCATCAAAATGCGCGCTTCGATCCTCAACAAAATCGACGAAGAGAACGTGAAGATGGCGGACCAGCGGGAGAAGGACCGAATCCGCCGGGAGGCCGAAGAGCGCAAACGCCAGGAATCTTCTGCGCGCAGCACGTCTTCGAGCCGAAGCTACTCCTCGTCGTCTTCCAGATCCTCCAGCATCCGCATCGGGAGCGGGAGCGCAGGGGACGCCGTTCGGAAAGCGGGCTTTTCCCTCGGCTACAATTACCTTATCCCGCAAAAAGAAACGCTCTTCGGTACGTTCTTCAACGGCATCGGCGGCGTCAACGCGGGGCTCCTGTCCCCGAAAGATATCTTTTTCTTGTACGGAAGCGCCTATTTTTTTCAAAACGATGCCGATCCGACCAAGCTCCTGACCACCTATACGAGCGTGAAGGCTTTCATGTTCGATCTCCACGGGATCCTTAATTTGAGCCTCCCCATCGGTCCGTTCGTTCCCCATGCGGGCATCGGGATGTTCTACCGGTATTTCATGCTGCGCATCGAAGACCCATCCATCGCGACGACGACCCAAGCGTTCGAGAGCCCGCATTGGGGGCTTGGATGGGAACCCATGGTCGGCCTCACCATCTATTTCGGGAACGTCGGGCTTGATTTCCGCTTCGCCTATCAATATGTGCTGGCGAATACGTTCGAGATGGACTTAACTTCGTCCTCCAGCAGCTTGATCAAGGATCGGACGGAAGCCTTGAACGATCTGAAGGGCGCCGAAAGAGACAATCGATTGGGCATCGGCGGATTCAATCTCAGCGCCGATATCTTCATCCGGCTGTGAACGGCAAGGGAGCGTGATCAAGATGAAACAAGCCCTGCTCGCCACGACCCTCGGGACCGCGCTGTTAGCGCTGGTCTCATGCCCCGCCTCCAATGGCCACGCGCCCTTCGATGTGCTCAACGGGGATATTTCGCTCAATCAGGCGCTTGCGGACAATAGCGCGGTGAAGATCGTCACGCTCGATAGCCTTTCCTCGAGCTATTCCAGCGCTTCGCGAACGGGGACGCTTTCGGTCTCCGTTTCGATCCAGAACGGGTCCAGCAGCTCCTATACCTTCAAGACCACCGACACCGTCGAGTTTTTTTATACCGGCGAGTCCAATCTTCAAGCGCTCTACCAGACCAATTCAACCGCTGGAAGTCTGGGCAAATACACTTTTTTCAGTTATAGCTCAGGGACTTCGATCTCTGGAGGTTCAACAGGAACTGTTTCCATCCCGGTGAACATGACCACGAACATGGTCGTGACGAAACGATATTATATCGGCGCCTACGCGAGGATAAACAGTAAAGACTCAAAGATCGCAACCAACGACTTGTATAAGTTGGTGAAGGTCACGGCGAACTAAAAGCCTAGGCCGCGGTCGCCCACTTGGGGCGGCAAAATTGCAGGGCGGCGTAGAGATGCTCTTCACGGGGATCTTTGGATTCCCCGAGGTTTCCATCGAGCAGCGCGAGGGTGGCCGCGGCCCGCAGGACGCTCCCGACCCGTCTAAGGCTGACGAGGCCCCGGGTGTACGCATCGCGTAGGATCGCCTGGAGTTGGGGGGAGCCCTCAAGGTGCCGCCGTAGTCGATCGGGGTTCAGGTGGTCGGGATTTTGGGCGAGCCAATCGGCGGGAAGGCGCATCTCTTCTTTCAAGGTCGTGGAGGATTTTTGGCCCGTGCGGAACACCTCCGATTCTTTCGGGGAGTGGACGTATAAAATCAAGTCGATGCGGTCCAGGAGCGGCCCCGAAATACGGGCCATGTAGGCCCGACGGGCACCGTCCGGACAGATGCAGGTGCGCAGTTCATCCCCAAAGAACCCGCAGGGGCATGGGTTCATGGCGGCCGCCAATTGGAAATCGGAGGGGAACGTCGCCTGCCAAGAGAGGCGGCTGATCGTCACGCGTTTTTCGGAGAGGGGCGTGCGCAAGGCCTGCAGGTGCTGGCGCGGGAATTCGGCGAGTTCGTCGAGGAACAGGATCCCGCGGTGCGCGAGTGATATTTCTCCTGGGGTCGGGAAGAGACCGCCGCCGATGAGGGGGGCCGCGCTCACGCCGCTATGGACTTCCCGGAAAGGGGGATCGCGCACAAGATGGCGCACCGGGTGGCCGCCCGCGGCGTGGATTCGGGTGACCTCGAGGCTCTCGTCTTCGGAGAGTTTGGGGAGCAGGGTCGGGATCCGGCGAAGGAGGAGGGTTTTACCGCAGCCGGGAGATCCGATGAGAAGGAGGTTCATGCGCGCCAAGATCGCCAGTTGGATGGCGCGGATGGCCGAGGTATTGCCCCAGACTTGGGAATAATCCAGGTGCTCAGGATGGGTTGCGCCCTCCGGTTCCTGGGCGGGCGGGAGTTCGGGCTTTCGGTTTCCCTCCATGACGTCGATGGCTTCCGAGAGGGTCTCGACGGGATGGTGGAGGAGGTCGCGAAAATGGGAAAGTTCACCCCGGTTCGCCGAGGGAAACAGGAGCCGGTTCATGTGGCCTCGGAGGGAGAGGGCGGCATTGAAGAGGCCCGTGCAACGCTGGAGGCGGCCGTCGAGGGAAAGTTCGCCGGCGACGAGGGTATCAAGGGGGACATCGGAGGCCCGGACCTGTCCCGTGGCGATGAGGAGACCGAGGGCGATGGGAAGATCGAAGCCCGTGCCGCGTTTTCGCCGTTCGGCCGGGGCCAAATTGACCGTAATGCTGCCGGGGGGGATGGCGAATCCGAAATGACGCAGCGATTGGAAGATGCGCTCGCGCGATTCGCGTATGGCCGCGTCGGCGAGCCCGATGATTTCGAAGCGGGGGAGGCCGGGGGAAACGGTGACTTCCACATCGACCGACTCGGCTTCGAGGCCTTGGAGGGAATAGGATTTAAGCAAAGCGTACATGGCGCACTCCATATCCTCCATACCCGCATGCGCCGGAATCCCGCGAAATTATTGGGGAGTGGAAATGCTAAAATCACCCACGGCCAAGGGGGGTTCATGGGCGACGACCTTCTCGATTTTCTCGACGACTTGGATAAAAAACCGCTGGCCGCGAAACCGGCGGCCATGGAATCCAAACCGGCTCCCGATCCGGCGGCCAAGGAGAATCAGGCCAAGCAGCCTCCGAAGGAAAAGGAGGACCCGATCCTCCTCATCCGCGTCCAATGCCCGCTTTGCCAGGGAACGCTCATCGAGCACCAGGAACTCAAGGCGAAGAGCGTCACGATCTCCCTCGACCGGTTTTGCGTCCCGCTTTTCGGGGAATCGGCGAAATACAAGACGGTGGATTACAACCTCAAGTCGGTGACGGTGTGCCCCCAATGCCTCTTCGCCAGCCCCGATCGCCGGGATTTCATCGGGAAGAACCCGGTGACCGGGAAGCCGGATAAGTCGCAGCTCTCCGAGAACATCCTCAAGGAACTCGGGGAATCAAAAGGGGCGCGCCAGGAGATCTACCGCAAATTTTCCGGCGGTCCGAACCTCTTCGAGCACGAGCGAACCCGTAAGATGGCGGTGCTGAGTTACCACCTCTCCATCCACCGGGCCACCGCCGAGATCAAGTTCAAGAATCCGCGGGCCTATTTTAAAAGGGGCTTCACCTGGGCCAAGATCGCCCTCCTCGAGCGCCAGGAGGGCCGGGACGGCAAGGCGGCGCTGGAAAACGCGCGCAAAGACTACGAAGTCGCCTTCACCGCCTGGGATTTCCCCAACGACGAATACGGATTCCAGACCGTCTACAGCATGGGCGCGATCTGGTACTATAGCGGCAATAAGGACGAGGCCACCAAATACGTGTCTCTTTTAGATAAATACCGCATGGACCTGGAGCAGAAGGCGAAGAAAGACTCCGCGATCCAGACGGGCCCGATCCGCAAATGGGTCGGGATCGCCCGGGATATGTGGGAACGCAAGGACGAGCCCGGATGGTGGGACGTCAAATAGGCCTAGCGGCCTAGGACCGACGTTTTTCGGGCCGGGTCGCCAGGTCGTCGAGGACGGTCTCGAGCGCCATGCTCCGTGAGCCCTTCAAGTAGACGAGATCGCCCTTTCGGAGGGCGCGTCCCAGGGTTTGGGCCAATTCCTTTTTTTCCGCAAAATGGCGGCTGAAGGTGAGCCGACCCGCCCCGCGGTAGAGGTGTTGGCAGAGGGGTCCGAAGGTCCATAAGTTCGTGAAGCCCAATTTGCGAACCCAGCGCCCGGCCTGCTCGTGCTCGGAGGCGCCAGCGGCCCCCAACTCGAGCATATCCGCCAGGACGAGGTGCTTCGTGCCCCGGCAGGGGTATTCTGAGACCGTTCTCAGGCCGAGGAGGAGGGAGTCGGGGTTGCTATTGTAAGCGTCGTTGATGAAGGTGACCCCACGGCGGGTGCGGATCTCCATGCGTTTGGAACTCGCCGGTTTGAAATCGGCGAGGCGTTTGGGGAGGAGGCGGGAGGGGACGCCCAGTTCATCGGCGACCGCGACCGCCGCGACGGAGGCCAACTCTCCGGCGCGCCCGGGGGAACCGAGGGTGGTCTTCAGGTTCGATCGGCCGGGGCGCTTAAGTTCGAGAATGGAACGGAGTCCCGAACCGAAGCCGATGCGGCGCGCGGCGACCATGGGGCGCGGGGCGCCTTGTTTCTGGCGCGAAGAAGGGGCGTTTGCTTGCCACCCCTCCAATCGATACGGTTTCAATTTGGGCCCCGGAAAAGAGGCTTTAAATTTAGTGAAATACCGGCGGATGTAAGGGTCGTCCCACCATGCGAAGGCGGAGGCCCCCGTGGTTGCGAGATGGTCGTAGAGTTCAAACTCGGCCCGGGCGACCCCGTCGAGGTCGCCGAAGAACTCCAGGTGCTCCCGGCCGATGGAAGTCACTAGGCCGTGGGTCGGCTCGACGATGCGGCAGAGGGCCTCGACTTCGCCGAAGTGGTTGGTCCCCACTTCGATGACGGCGGCCTCATGGCGTGGGGTCAAACGGAGCAGGGTCAGGGGCACGCCGATATGGTTATTGAGGTTGCCCTCGGTTTTCAGCACCCGCATCGAGGCGGCGAGGAGATGGGCGAGGAGATCCTTCGTGCCGGTCTTCCCGTTGGAACCGGCGACCGCCACGATGGGGATGGAAAACCGGCGGCGATGGAGGCGGGCGAGTTCTCCCAAGGCGGCGAGGGTGTCCGGAACGATCACGGCGAACGAATCGCGCAAGGCGCTCCGGTGGCGCTCGAAACCGGTGGTGGAAACCACCACGCCCTCGACCCCGCGGGCGGCGACCTCCTTGAGGAAATCGTGGCCGTCAAACCGGTCCCCTTTGAGAGCCACGAAAAGGTCCCCCGGACCGCAGCGGCGGCTATCGGTGGAGACGCGGCGCAGCGAGGGTTTGGAGCGGCCGTACATGAGAAGCGCACCGGGAATTTGTCGCAGATCGGAGAGGTGGATCACGGGGAATTTTCCCATGTTTGGGATTGGTGCGGGCGAACCGTGGTAGAATTCCCACCCATGAACCAAGAAGCACACTGGGCGGATGCGGCGGCGGAAGCCCTCATCGCCAAATCCCCCACCCAAGAACTCTTCACCCTGGCCTCGGGGATCACCCCGTCGGGAACGGTGCACATCGGGAATTTCCGGGAACTCATCACCGTCGATTTCGTGAAGCGGGCCCTGGAGAAGAAGGGGAAGAAAACGCGTTTCATCTTTTCCTGGGACGATTACGACGTCTTTCGGAAGGTCCCGGCCAATATGCCACGCCAGGAGGAACTCAAGAAATTCCTCGGGAAACCCATCGTCAAGACGCCCGACCCCTTCGGCAAGGAGAACTCGTACGCCCGCTACCACGAGGTGGCGATGGAGGAGTCCATCCGCAAGGTGGGCATCCAGCCCGAGTTCATCTACCAGGAGAAGAAGTACCGGGCATCGGCCTACGCCGCGCAGATGCGGGAGGCCCTTGAGCATCGGGGCGAGATCGCCGCCATCCTCGACCAGTACCGGGAGGAGCCCCTTCCCGCGGATTGGACGCCCGTTTCGGTATTCTGTACGAAGTGCGAAAGCAACGAGACCAAGGTGAAGGCCTGGGACGGCGCTTGGGGCATCACGTACGCCTGCCGCGCCTGCCAGCACGGGGAGACCATCGATTTGAGGGAATGCGGCGCCGCGAAGCTGCTTTGGCGCGTGGATTGGCCCATGCGCTGGGGCGTGGAGAAGGTCGATTTCGAGCCGGGGGGGAAGGACCACTCCACGGCCGGCGGATCCTTCGATACGGCCAAGCAGATCGTCCAGAAAGTGTGGAAGCGCGACCCCCCCCAATACCTCATGTACGATTTCATACGCATCAAGGGCCGGGGCGGGAAGATCTCCTCCTCCAAGGGCGAGGTGGTGACCCTCGAAGATTGCCTGCGGATCTACGAACCCGAGATGGTGCGCTGGCTTTTCGCCAGTTACCGCCCCGGGGTCGAGTTCGCCATCAGTTTCGACCTCGACGTCATCAAATACTTCGAAGATTGGGACCGCCTCGAACGCCGCTACTTCGGACAGGAGGCGGTGGAGGAGGACCAGCGCGCGCAGGCGAAGCGCGTCTATGAACTCTCCATGCTCGACAAGCCGCCGGCGGCCATGCCCTTCCAACCGGCCTTCCGCCACCTGACGACCGTACTCCAAATCTACCTCTACGACTACGCCAAGACCGCGGCCCATTACGAGCCCCACTTGAAGACCCCCGAAGACCGAAAGCGGTTCGAGGCCCGGTTCCACTGCGCCGTGAATTGGCTCAGCGAGCACGCGCCGCAGGATTTCAAGTTCAAACTCCGGGATACCAAGGATTTGCCCCCCATGTCCGAGAACGCTCGGGGGGCTATGGGGCGCCTGGCCGAATGGCTACGGGCGAACGGATCCTCCGACGAGGAGGCCGTGCAGACGGAGGTGTTCCAAGTGATCAAAGACGGGGGCCTCGAGAGCGCCGAGTTCTTCAAGGCCATGTACCTGGCCCTCATCGGCAAGGAGAAGGGCCCGAAGCTCGGCCCTTTCATCGTCATCGTCGGCCACGAAAAAGTCGTCTCCCTGATCGCCTGAGAACGGAGCCCCCGTGAAAGCCGCCGCCCTCCTCGTGGCCCTCTCCCTCCTGTCGCACCGGGCGATCTACGGGGAGAGCAACGAAGGCCGCCGGTTCACCATCCGCCTGACGGGGGAAAGGAATTGGAAGGACACCACCCTCACGATCGCGGGGACGGGCTACGTCCTCGTGCCCGACGCCCAGGGGGTCCTGCAGGACCCCCTGAACGAGAACCAGCCCTTCCTCACCCTCACGAACGGGGAGTACCGCGCCGAGATCATCCGCCCCTCGGGAACGGTCCGGTCCGATTTCCGCGTGGATGGGGGGACGCCCGCCGAGATATCGCTCGCGGTGTCCTCCGGGAAGGCGGGGCCCGCGGAGCAGCAGCGGCGCATGGAGGCGCTCACCGTTTCGGGCCTGGAGGCGCGAAAGGAATACGCGCGTTCGGTGATCACGGCGGAGGATTCCCGCCTCATGCCGGGCTCCGGGGGCGATGTCGTGCGCAGCGTCGTGAACCAGCCGGGGGTCGTGAAGACGACGACCTACGCGTCGGGCATGTTCATCCGCGGGGGCGAATTGGAGGATCTCCTCTACACATACGACGCCATCCGCGTCGGGAACCCCTTCCATATCGTCGGCGTCCATTCGGCCTTCCCGCCGCTGTCCATCGAAAGCCTCAATTTCTATTCGGGCGTGCCGCCGCTGCGTTTCGGAACCTCCCTCGCGGCGGTGGAAGTGCTCTCCAAGACGCGCTACGACAAAAAACAGGTGCGCGCGGACATCGACGTGAACCTCGCGGCGGCGGGATTCTACGTCTCCATCCCCATCGGGCCGAAACTTCAGGTCTCCTTCGGGGCCCGGCGCACGTACTACGAACTCTACTATTCGGTGCTGAAGAGTTTCCCGACGATCGCCTCCCTGGGCGGGGGCCTCCTCACCACCTTCTCCACGATCCCGTTTTTCTACGACCTCAACGCTAAACTCGACTGGAACATCGACGCCGCCAACACCCTCTCGGTGGTCTTCGTGAATTCCATGGACCAGGCGCTTTTCGATACCTCGCTCTTCCCGCGCACCAACGCCTTCGGGAGCAATTTGACGCTCTCCGGGGAGAAATTGGGGTTCGAAAATTGGTGGAATACGGTCGGGGTGGTCTGGTCCCACGATACGAAGAATTTCCGCAGTAAACTGACCCTCTCGCGCTACTATAATTCCAATAGCTTCGCCGATTTCGAGCAGGCCATCGGCCTTCCCACCCTTCCAGGGAGCGTCGACAATTATGCCGTGGCCGAAAACGCCTTTTGGCGCCCCTCCGACAAGGTCGCCCTGGAACTCGGGGCCGAGGCGGCCTACGAAACCTTCCCGTTCACCCTGCGCTCCTACGTGCCCAATACCCAAGTCGGGCTCCTGGAGAACCTGGCCAATATGAGCGCGGACAGCAACCTGACCCCCACGCGGCCGGAGCGCGTGCGCGCCAGCGCTTTCGCCGGGGCAGAAATCGCCACGGGTTCCTTTTTATGGAACTTCGGGGCGCGGGCGGGCTGGAACAGCGCTTCCGGGAGCGTGGATGTGGATCCTCGGGCGGGGATCACCTTCCAACCCAAGGAAGAGACCGCCGTCTACCTGAGGGGCGGGCGCTTCTCCGCCCTCCCGCTGCTCATCCAGATCGCGCCGGTGTATTCGAACCGGGGCCTGCGCAGCCCCTACACGTGGCAGGCCGTCTTGGGCGGTCAATGGAAGATCGGCCCCGTGGATTTCAAGGCCGAATCCTATTACATCCGCTTCATGGATCAAATCCTGATCCCGCCCTCGCGGCCCCAGGGTTTCACGAACACGGGGGACGGCACCTCCTACGGCGCCGAACTCTTCGTGAAGAAGAACCTGACCAAGGAGGGCTTGGTCGGGTGGCTTAGCTACGCCTGGAACAAGTCCGACCGAACCTTCTACGACGACTCGAAGAACCTGGTCTGGGGAACCTTCCGCCGGGAGGTCCCCCATAGCGTGAGCCTCATCCTGGCCCAGGGTATTCGCCTGGGCGAAAAGAGCAAGCTCCTGGTGGGAACGCGCCTGGCCTGGTCCGTCGGAAGGCCCTATACCGGGCAGTCCATCCAGAAGGACGCTTCCGGGCGGCTACTCTTCGTCGAAGATTCCCTGAAGAGCCAGGAAAGGCTTCCGAACCGGTTCACATGGGACATGAAAATTTCATGGGATTTCAGGATGTTCGGGACCGGCGAAGGGAGCCTCTACCTGGATTTCTGGAATATGGAGGGCCTCTTCGGCCTCCAAAACGCCACCTATCCTAATTACGACGCGGGCATGGTCAATCCGGCCAACACGCGCCTTTACGACGCCTCCTTGAAGGCCGGCGACCGGGCTCCCGTCCAATTCATCTATGATCTGCCTCCCATGCCCATCCTCGGCTTCAAACTGACTTTCTAGGGGATTGGGGCGTGTCCCCGATAAAATCTGGGGTCCATCTTGGAGGGGCGGGTTTCGACGCTTTTTTTTAGGGGCAACCCATAAAAATCGGGATTCCTTGTCGAAACGCAGGCCCTCAAGGATCCTAAATCAATAATTAGAAAAACTCTAATCGGATAAGGGGCAAGTCGCGATTTTTAGAGGCCAAATTTGGCCTTCGGGATTTTCTCTGTTCTCCGGCAGTCCGCATAGAAAAAGGGGGATAAACCTTAGCCCGGAACCCAAAAAAAAGAGCTAAAGGTTTTCGGGGGGGTCTTTAAGATTTAAGGCCGCCGCGGACGATATAGAAAGGTCTGGATGCGACCGCACCAGGCCGCGGCGAAGGGCACGGGTTGGCTCCCGCCGTGAATTCCCAGGAAGGACCCGAGACCATCAAGGAGGATCACCATGGTCATCAACCATAACTTGTCCGCCATCAACGCCACGCGCGTGATGAACGGCAAGGCAGACGAAGTCGACAATAGCATGCGCAAGCTCGCTTCGGGCATGCGGATCAACCGGGCGGGCGACGACGCCTCCGGCTTGGCCGTATCCGAGAAGATGCGCGCGCAGATCCGGGGTCTCACCCGGGCCGAGATGAACGCCCAAGACGGCATCTCGTTCATCCAGACCACGGAAGGCTACCTCCAGGAGACCACCAACGTCCTGCACCGCATCCGCGAGTTGTCCATCCAATCGGCCAACGGCATCTACACCGCGGAAGACCGCATGCAGATCCAGGTCGAGGTCAGCCAGCTCGTGGCCGAAGTCGACCGCATCGCCAGCCACGCCCAATTCAACGGGCTCAACATGCTCACCGGCCGTTTCGCCACCGGCGCCGCCGGCGGCACCCCGACGGCCTCCATGTGGTTCCACGTGGGCGCCAACATGGACCAGCGCATGCTGGCGTTCGTCGGCACGATGACGGGCAAGGGCCTCGGCGTGCGCAACATCTCGAGCAACGAGATCCTCACGATCTCCACGCCCGAGCTGGCCAACCGCGCCCTGGGCCGCATCGACAACGCCCTCAAGAAGGTGAACAAGCAGCGCGCCGACCTCGGGGCCTACCAGAACCGCCTCGAGAGCGTCATCCGCAGCGTGTCCATCGGCGCCGAAAACCTGCAGGCCAGCGAAAGCCGCATCCGCGACACCAACATGGCCAAGACCATGTCCGAATTGGTGAAGGACCAGATCCTCACCCAGGCGGGCCTCTCCATGGCCGCCCAGGCGAACACCAAATCCCAGGGCGTCATGCGGCTCCTCGGCCAGTAAGATTCCGAAACGGTACCCCGAAAGAAACCCGGCCGCGAGGCCGGGTTTCTTGTTTTAAGGGCGGGACCAGAACTCAGGTTTCCGCGGGCACGTAGCCGGTCTCGCGCAGGGCGGCCTCGAGGGCCTTCTTCCAGCCGTCGCCCCCGGTAAGCCGGATGGGTTGGGCGAAGGATTCGGGGCTCGACAGGTCGCTGGCGTGGAGCAGGGTAACCTGCTTCATCCCCAGGCGGCCGAGCAGGAAGCCCGTCTCGAGGGCGGTGCGGGAATCGTCCTCCCAGACGACGATGGTATGCCCGATGCGCTTCCAATTGACCATGTGCTCGAGGGGCACTTGGCGGTAATTGGTGTGCTCGCGGATTTGGAGCACCTGGGCGTTCCATGGCTCGAGGAAGGCGGCCAGGGCCTTGCGCAGGGCGTGCCCGCTCTCGCAGAGCACCGCGATCTCGGGGAGCATGGTCTTGGGTTTCGCGGCGGCGGGTTCGGGCTCCGACTCGTCGTCTTCATCCCCCGCCTCCTCGACGGCGGAACGGAGGATGACGGCGAGGCTATCGAGGCCCTTGCGGAACGCGTCAGCGTTCCCGGTTTTGGCCGCCTGTTCGCTGGTGAGGTCGAGGCCCTTGGCGAGGCGCTCGAACACACGCACCTGGCCGGAATCGGCGCCGAAGGATTTCCCGAGGAGCAGCGCGGTATCGGTGCGCCACACTTGCCAGGCCTTCGGGTCGACGGCGTTTTGGCGCAATTTTGCCAGGTCATCGATGAGCCGCTTCAGCAGAATCGTTTCACTCATGGAGACAATTATACGGAGGAATGTAGGCCTTGTCACGGGCGGACAAGCGTCCTTGCGCCTCTTCCCGCCCTAAGCGTTGGTCGAGGGTTGAAAGGCTTCGGTCGGGGTTGGCGGTCCGAAAGGAAGTTTCCAGGAGGATTCCCAATCCGGGTGGCCTTCGACCTGAAGGGATAAGAGGAGATTGTCAACGTCTATTGCGGGGAGTAGGCATTGGAGGCGCGGTCCTTGGGTGTTCATCGAGGGTTCCGCGGACTTGAAGGACCATTCGAGCCGCGCGCATTCGAGGTCCCCCAGGGTCAAAGTGGCGATCATGCGACCCGACCCCGTCGCTCGGGGCGAATCCGAAAGCAGCCATAATTCGGGATCGAAGACCTCGCCGGGGGACCAGCGGTATTTTCGGATCCGGGCGCTGGCGAGAATCGGCCGCAGCGCCTGGGCGACGGCCTGTAGGCTGGCCTTGGGTTTGCAGGGCCAATTCACCAGGGAACAATTGGCCGCCGTGGGCCAGGGTTCGTTGAAGCACCACGCCAAGGCCATGGAGGCCAGGGGTTTCTGGCGGCGTGCCTCCTCGAAAAGCCCGCGCATCCCGTCGGCGGCCATGCGCTGCCCCTTTTCCACCAATTCGGGGAGCGACGCGCAGGCGCCCCAATAATGGGCGATATCGGGGAGGTAGAGGTGGCTGTCCTGTTCCCAGGCCTTGAAGGCATGGTGGGTTTGCCAGGGCGTACCGGGGTTGGGGGGGAAGCGGAAGGGCTCGGGAAGGAAGGCGTCGAGAACATCGAGGTTTGAGATGGAGCCGATGCCGAACTCGCTATAGGCGGTGCAGGAACTGCGCTGGAAGATGGCCCAGCATTCTTCGCGGGTTTGTCCGTCGCGGAATCGGTAGTGCCCATGTCCCATCCCCGTCAGAGGAGCGGTGGCCAGGAAGGGCCGCTGTCGATCGAACTCGAAGGTATTCCGGTTGAGGAGGCGCAAGGCATGGGATTGGTCGTCCATCCCGGACCAACGATTGAAGAGTTCGTTGCCGCCCCCCCACCAGGCGAGGCAGGCGTGGGGCTTGAGGCGCCTAATGAGATGGCGGGAATCGTGGTCGAGGGCGTCGAGATAGGCCTGGTCGTCGGGGTAGCGGTTGCAGGCGAGGGGAAACTCCTGCCAGACCAGGATGCCCCGCTCATCGCACCGGTCGTAGAACGCGTCGTGGGGGGCTTGGGAGCCGCCCCACATGCGAAGGAGGTTGAAATGGCAATCGGCGGCGAGGTCGACCTGCTCGCGGTAGCGCTGGGCGCCTAAGCTTCCGGGGAAGACGTCGGGAAGCACCCAATTGGCGCCTTTGGCGAAGATCCGTTTCCCGTTGATTTCCACGGTCATCGGCGCGGCGCTGCGGGATTTCGGAAAGCGAGAAGGCTCATTCCAGGAACCCTCCCCCATGACAAGGCGCAGGCGTCGAAACCCGATGCGTCCCTGGGCGCGGTCGAGGATTTCCCCCGAATCTCCCAGGATCTCGAAGGTCCATGTATAGAGCACGGGCTCGCCCAGGCCGTTGGGCCACCAGAGCCGGGGTTTTTTGAGGCCGAAGGATATGCGGTCGTGCTCGGGGAGGTCTTTCTTCCGTTCGAAGATGGCCTTCCCATCGGGATCGAAGAGGAGGAATCGGACCAGGCCGGCCTCCACTTGCTCGAAGGTGAACTCGACCGCGGCGGCCTCGAAGGAATCGGAGAGGATCAGGTCGATATCGGTGGAGAGGAGGTGGCGAACGGGGCGACTCTCGAGGGTGGCCGCCCCCCAGAGTCCGAGGGGGATGAGGCGGGGATGGAAATCCCAGCCGTAGGAGACCGCGGGTTTGACCGAGCGGTCGGCCTGGCTTCGGTCTTCGGGTTGGGGCCGGGATTTCGGGGCCGGGAAAACGACGATCTCAAGGAGGGACCCCGCCTTGCACCGGCCGTCGAGGGGGATCTCGGCCTTGACGTTGGCCCCTTCATGGGCGTGGATACGGGCCCCATCGATGCGGACCTCGCAGGCGTAATCCACCCCCTCCAAAACCAGGAAGAGGCTCCCCTCGCTCGGGAGGGGTTCGGGAAGGAAGGCCCGGTAGGTCCAATAGCGGTCTTCCATCCACCGGTAATCCTTGAAATGATCGGCATACCACCAGGGGCCCCACTCTTTCGCCCGGGCCCAATCGAGTTGGACCGCTCCGGGGACCGTCGCCGGGACGAACTCAGGGGGCGGCTCGCTCGGTGAGGGCGCATGCCCGACCGTAAAGGAGAGGGGGATGCTTTGGCGTGGGTTTCCCATGGGGGGATTGTGCCATTTTGCCCGCCCGATCGCCCAGAGTCCGGGTGGGCACGATCCGAATGGGGAAAATCAGGATGCGCGCGCCACTGTGCCCGACTTGATGGACTGGAATTGAACCCCGCCATCTCCCGCCCAGGGCCGGCGATGATCGAAGCCGTCGAAAAGAATTCGGCCGGGGATGCCCCGGGGGAAGGCGAGGCAGACGGGCACGCCTTCTTCGAC
The DNA here is from genome assembly GCA_017302015.1 of Spirochaetota bacterium. Taxonomy (GTDB): domain Bacteria; phylum Spirochaetota; class UBA12135; order COTS27; family JAFLEE01; genus JAFLEE01. The sequence continues at coordinate 121,481 of JAFLEE010000003.1, forward strand.
GCTAAAGAGCCGGCAATGCCTGCAGAGGGGTTCGGCGAGATCGGTCTTCATGGTTTGCCGCTGGCGCACCCCCAATGATCCACCGCCCCGGGGACAAAAATTGTCCGGCGCCGCAGAAAATTTTAAGGGAGGGAGTGGGAGTCGCTCGCCGATAGACGGGATCTACTCGGTAAGCGAATAGAAAAGGACCGTGGCCGCGCAGGCCGCGTTCAAGGAGTCGACCGCCCCGCGCATGGGGATCTTCACTTTTTCGTGGGGAAGCTCGTACCAGGCCGTGTCGAAACTTTTCTTCTCCCCGCCGATCACCATGCAAAACGGCTTCCCCGGCTCGCGCCGCAATTGGGAACTCGGCGGGCCCTTCGCGTCGCCCAGGAGTACCCGAAATTGGTTTTCCTGGAGGTAGGCGGACAGCGTCTGGAAATCGGTCTCCCAGATGGGCACGGAAAAGCAGGCGCCGAGGCTGGAATGGACCAGTTTGGGATGGGTGAGGCGCACCTTCCGATTGATGAAGACCACCGCGTCGAGCCCGGCGCCGTCGGCGGAGCGCAGGATAGTCCCCGCATTCCCGGGGATCTCCAGGCCATCCAGCACGGCCATCCGCTTGGGGACGGTGGCGGGGGGCCAGGCGCGCACGGGGAACAGGGCCAGAGCCGCAACGCCGTCGGGTTCGTCGCGGTCGGAGAGTTTCTGGAACACCCGGGCGGAGACCTCGAAGAGGTCGACGGGGGTGTCCCGGAGATCTTCGATGAGCTTCCTCGTCTCGGGGGTCGCGGCGAGTTCGGGGGAGTAGAAAAACTCGGTCAGGGGCACTCCGAGGTGCCGGGCGGTGGTGATCTCGAAGAGGCCCTCGAGGGTGATCTTGCGGTCGGGGTTCCCCCTGCGGTTCTCCTTGACGTTCAGGTAATGTTCGATGGAGGGATGGTGGCCGCCGGCGAGGGTGGCGCGTTTTTCAATCAAGGTGGATCTTTCCGCCGGCGAGGTGCCAGCGTTCGTCGCACCGTTCGGCCAGGGCCTTGGCGTGGGTCACCATGGCCACCGCCGTCTGGCGCCGGCCGCAGAGATCGCGCAGGAGTTCGACGATCTTCATGCTGTTCACCTCGTCGAGGTTGCCGGTGGGCTCGTCGGCGAGCACCACCGTGGGTTCGGTGATGAGCGCCCGGGCGATGGCCACGCGCTGCATCTCGCCCCCGGAGAGTTCCCCGATGCGGTGGTGGCGGCGTTCCCAGACGCCGGTCTCGCGCAGAAGCTGCTCCGCCCGCGCCGAGGCCTCGCGGGCGTCGTGGTGGTAGATGCTCCAGGGGATGCTCACGTTCTCGAGGGCGGTGAACTCCACGAGGAGATTGTGGTGCTGGAAGATGTAGCCGATATGGCGGTTTCGGATGACGGCCAGCGGCCCCTCTCCGAGGGCGATGATGTTCTCTCCCGCGACGGTGACCGAGCCCTGCGTGGGCCAATCGAGCCCTCCGAGGATGTGGAGCAGGGTGGATTTCCCGCTGCCGCTGGCGCCCATGATGGAGACGAAGCGCCCGCGGGGGAGGGCCAAATCGATGCCGTCGAGGACGCGCAGGGGCTTATGGCTCGAGAGGTAGTCCTTGACGATGCCCTTCCCCTCGAGGGCGATGGGGGCGGGATCACTCATAGCGGATGACCTCGAGGGGCCGCAGTCGGGAAGCGGCCAGCGACGGAAAGAGCCCCGCCAAGACGGAGAGGACGATGGCGCTGGCGACGAGGATGGCCGCGCGCGCCACGCTGATGTCGGCGGGGATCTTGTCGAGGTAATAGATGCGCGGGTCGAAGAACTTGAACTCGCTCACGGGGGCGCCCCCCCCCTGGCCGAGGAGGTGGAGGAGGAGGGCCCACAAATGGACGCCGGCGTTGATAAAGAACTCGATGAAGGCCAGCACTTCCTTGATGTAGATCGAGGCGAGCAGGCCCAGGATGGCGCCGAGGATCGCCCCGACGATCGTGGTGATGAGCCCCTCGAACATGAAGATGCGGGCGATGTGGGAGGGCTTCATGCCGAGGGTCTTGAGGATGCCGATCTCCTTCTGCTTCTCGAGGACGAGCATGATCTGGCTCCCCATGACGTTGAAGATCGCCACGAGCAGGATGAAGATGAGGATGATCCAGATCATGGCGCGCTCGTTCTGCAGGGCCTGGAAGAGCGTGGCGTTGAGTTCGGTCCAGGAATAGACCGAGTAGCGGCTGCCGTAGCGCTGCAGCAGGAGCGTCGCCAGGTCGTCGGCCTTCATCGGGTTCTTGAGCTTGATCTCGAGGCGGGTGACCTCGTCGGGGAGGTCGAGGATGTCCTGCAGGGTCCGCAGGGACGTGAAGACGATGTTGCGGTCGAAATCGCTGTGGCCGGTGCGGAAGATGCCGGTGACCATGGCGCGGAATTGGGCCATCTCGACGTTCGGCGTCAGCGACCCCCGGGCGAGGAGGACCGTGACCCGGTTGGAGACGTCGACGAGGTGGTTATAGGCCAGCACATCGCCGACGAGGAGGTAATTCTTGCGCGTCACGTCGGCGAGGCCGTTGGTGACCTTGAAGACCGAGGCGAATTCGCGGTCGTTGGTGAAGAGATCGGGGGTCACCGCGCGGATGACCACCGGCTGGTAGCCGTTATAGAACTGGACCAGCCCGTCGGCTTCGATCATGGGGTTGACCGAGACCACCCCGGGATAGGCGCGGATCTCTTCCATCAGCTTCTCGTAGCGCTCGATGCCCTGGGAGCCGGGGGCGGCCACGGAGATGTGGCTCTTGACCCCGAGGATCTTGGAGCGCATCTCGTTCTGGAAGCCGATGAGCACGCTCATGACCACCACGGGGACCATCACGCCGAGGCAGACGCCGCCGATGGAGAGCATGCTCATGAGGGACACGAGGTTGTGCCGGCGGCTCTTGGCCATCAAATACCGGAAACCGATGAATAATTCGAGGCGCATGGGGGTGGGACGAGGGGTGGAGTGAAGGCCGCATTGTACTCCCGGAGGCCGAACCTGACAAGGAAATTTGCGGACGCCCGGGGGGAATACTAGAATTTGCCGCCTCTTTCCGGTCCGACCGGCGCGAACCACTGCTTCCGTGAACAAAGAATCCCCTTCTCTGGGCCGCCGCGCCTTCTCGATGGCCTGGGTCACCGGGGTCTCCCGACTTTTCGGGCTGGTGCGCAGCCAGTTCATGGCGGGCCTCCTGGGCGCCACCGGAATCGGGGACGCCTTCAATATCGCTTTCCGTTTCCCGAACCTGCTTCGGCGCCTCTTCGCCGAGGGAGCCATGAGTTCGGGCTTCGTCCCGGTGTTCACCCGCCTCGTCGAGAAGGAGGGGCCCCAGAGCGCCCAACGATTCTTTTCCCGGATCTTCGCCCTGCTCGCCACGATCCTCGTGGTGCTCACGATCCTCGTCATCGCCATCGCGCCCTGGATCATCGACTTTTATTACGCCGGGCAGGCCGGGGGAAGTCCGGAGGAGCGCCGCCTGGCGATCCTCCTATTCCGCCTCATGTTCCCCTACCTCCTCTTCGTGAGCTTGGCCGCCATCCTCCAGGGGGTGCTGAACACCCACCACGAATTCTCCATCCCCGCGGCGGCGCCCATCTTTTTCAACGTCTTCGTGATCGGGTCCGCCCTCGCCTACCTCGCGTTCTACCGGGGCCAACTCACCCAGGCGCGGGCGGTTTTTCTCGCGGTGGGGGTCGTGCTGGGGGGGGTGGCCCAGCTCGGTGTCCAGGTTCCGTGGTTGATGCGCCATGGCTACCGCCTGGGATTCGATTTCCACTGGAAGGATCCCCAGGTCGCGCGCTTCCTGACCTTGGTCCTCCCCACCATCTTCTCCGCGGGGGTGTACCAACTCAACGCGATGCTCGTCGATCCATTGGCCGTCGCGGTGGGCGAGGGCGCCCTTTCCGCCATCCAATACTCCATCCGGCTCCAGGAATTCCCCCTGGGCATGGTGGTGGTCTCCCTGGCCACGGTGAGCCTGCCCGTCTTCTCCCGCCACGTGGCCACAGGCGACCGGGAGGCCCTGCACCACGAGATCCGCCGCACCCTGGCGCTGACCTCCCTCACCATGCTCCCCGTCATGCTCTTCAGTTTCTTTTTCGCGAGGGAAATCATCCGACTCGTCTACGGGATGGGCGCCTTCGATGCCCGCGCCGTGGCCCTGACCGGGGCCTGTTTTTCGTTCCACATCGCCTCGATCTGGTTCATCGGATTCTCGCGAGTCCTGACCAACGTCTTCTTCGCCAACCAGGACACCCGGAGCCCCCTCTGGGTGAGCCTAGCGGGCCTCGTCTCCAACGTGGGCTTCGCCGTCCTGCTCACCCGGGTTCTCCCCTGGGGCGTGGCGGGCATCGCCATGGCGGGGGGCTTGTCGGCGCTCGCCATGGCGGTCCTCTATGCCATCCTCTTGGCCCGCCGGGGGCATCCGTTCGTCAACGGGGCCTTTCTCCTGCTCCACTTCAAGGTGCTGGCGGCCCTCCTGGCCCCCGCCGCGGCCCTCTGGGCGATCCGAAGCCAGGTTCCTGGGGTCCTGGAGGCTTGGGCCTTCCCGCAGCGCTTCCCGCCCTTCTGGGCGGGGAAGCTACGGGACGGTCTCCTCATCGGCTTCGCCACCCTCGCCCTTTTCGTCTCCTACGGGGGCGCGCTCCTCCTCCTGCGGGTGCGGGAGGTGGGCGATCTTTGGGCGAAGGCGCGGGGGAAGATCCCGGGCCTCGCATTGCTCGGGCGGGCCCGGAAGGATACATTTAGGCCATGAACCTGCGCAGCCGGCTTTTTCGGGAGGGTGAGGGGAACGACACCGTCGAGATCAATCCCATCAACCTCATCGACGTGCTCTTTGTCATCATCATCTTCCTCGTGCTCACCAACACCATGTCCCAAGACACGAGCGTCGAGGTCAAGAAGCCTTCGGCGGCCTCCGCCAGCCAGGTGAAGGACAAGACCCTCAAACTCGCCATCACCCGGGAAGGGACGGTCCATATCTTCGACAAGCAGGTCGATTTGAACGTGCTCGCCGAGATCCTCAAGCGCGAGAGCGAGCGCCAGCCCGGCCTCAACGTGGTCATCGTGGCCGATGACGCTTCCCTCACCGGAAGCCTCATCAAAGTCATCGACAAGTGCAACCTCGCCGGCGTGAAGAACGTCTCGGTCGCCGCCCTCAATGAGAATTGACGGCCTCCTCGAGCGGGCCCGGGGCCTCCTGACTCCCGCACGAACGCGGCGCCTCGGCCTCTTTTCCCTGGCCTTCGCCGTGACCTTCGTGGTCTTCTTCACCTTCCCCGTCCTCAATTACCTCCAGCACCGAGAGAAGAAGAAGCGCCCCGAAAGCGGAGGGGCCCGGGCGATCACCCTCCAGCCGGTCAACCTCAATGAGGAGAAGAAGGAGAAGCGCAAACTCAAGATGCGCGATGCCAAGCCCCAGAAGGCGGCCGCCAAGGCCGAGACGGGCCGATTCCAATTGAAACTCGGGGTGGCGGCCGAAGGGGGCGTCTCCGTCTCCGATTCCGACACCAAAGTCATCGTCTACAACGAAGGCGAGGTCGACCAGGAGGCCGTGCCCACCAAGCGTAATCTCCCGCGCAAGCCCCAGGCCGCGGAGGCCGCGGGGGTCGCCGGCGAGGTGGAGGTGGAGTTCGTGGTGGACGAAAGCGGGAAGGTCATCAGCGCCAAGGCCGTGAAGGTGAACCCCGACGGCTACGGGTTCAAGGAGGCGGCCGTCAACGCCATCTGGGAATGGCGGTTCAAGCCCGCGACCTACAAGAAGATCCCGGTCCGCGTCCGCTATCTCGTGCCGATCCGCTTCCAGTGAGGGCCCCCGATGCGACTGCGTTTTCCTTCGTGGGTCCTGGCGTTCGCCATCGTCTTCCTCTACGCGCCCCTGGCGATCCTCAGTTTTTATTCGTTCAACGCCGCCTCCGGCGACGCGTGGACGGGCTTTTCGTTGCGCTGGTACCGGGAACTCTTCGGCAATAGCCCCGATCTCTGGCGTTCGTTCGGCAATACCGTCCTCATCGCCCTGGGGGCGGGGGCGTTCGCCACGCTCCTGGGCACCGCCGGGGCCATCGGCATGCGTTGGACGCGCAGCCGCCTGCGCAAGCTCATCGAAGGCCTCTCCTTCCTCCCCATGGTGACCCCCGAGATCATCATCGGGGTCTCCCTCCTGCTGCTCTTCGCCGGCCTGGGCGTGCCGCTTTCCCTCTTCACCGTCTTCCTCGCCCACGTCACCTTCTGCCTGCCCTTCACCTGGCTCATCGTCACCGCCCGCCTGCAGGAGTTCGACGCCTCGGTCTTGGAGGCCGCCCGCGATCTGGGGGCCAACGAATGGCAGACCCTCGTGCGGGTGATCCTGCCCATCGCGCGCCCCGGCATCCTTTCCGCCTTCCTCATGGCCGTGACCCTCTCGATGGAGGATTTCGTCATCACGTTCTTCGTCTCGGGGCCGGGGTCCTCGACCCTGGCCGTGCACGTCTACGGGATGATGCGCCTGGGGGTCACCCCCGTCATCAACGCCCTTTCCGTCCTCCTGCTGGCCGGCACGGTGGTCTTGGCTTATTTCACGCGGCGGATGGTGGCGAATTTGGGCCGCAACGGGTAGGAGGGGGGATTTTTCCCCGTCCTCATCCTAGAATTCTCCGTGGAATTCCGGGAGGCCTCCCCTGGCCCCGGGTTTCAAGCCCCCGGCCCCGGGCCGGGGCCCAGGAGCCCCCGATGAAACGAAGCCGACCTTGGATCCTCCTGCTCCTCGCCTTCGCCCTGGTGGGCAGTTGCGGGAAGGAAGTGCCCACGCTCTACGTCTACAATTTCACGGTCTACATGCCGTCGGAGGTGCTGCGGGCCTTCGAGAAGAAATACGGCGTGCGGGTGGTCTACGAGGAATACACCACCAACGAGGAGATGCTGACCAAACTCCAGTCCGGCGCCGCGGGCTACGACGTGGTGTTCCCCAGCGGCGACCACGTCTCGATCATGGCCAAACTCGGGCTCTTGGAGCCCCTGGACAAAACCCAACTCGGGAATTTCAGCAATCTCGACGCCGGGGTGCTCTCGCGCATCCGCTTCGATCCCGGCAACCGCTACAGCATGCCCTATCTCATGGGCGCCGCGGGCATCGCGGTGAACAAGGCCAAGGTCAAGGCCTTCGAGCCCAGTTTCACGGTCTTCGACCGCGCCGATCTCAAGGGCCGCATGACCCTCCTCGACGACATGCGCGAGATCCTGGGCGCGGCGCTGCGGCTCAAGGGCCATAGCGTGAACACGACCAACGAGGCCGAACTCCTTGCGGCCAAAAAGACGGTGATGGGGTGGAAGAAGAATATCCAGCGCTTCGACGCCGAGAGCTTCGGCAAGGCCTTCGCCGCCGGCGAGTTCTGGGTCGTCAGCGGCTACGCCGAGAACGTGTGGAAGGCCCTCGAGGGCAACGAACCCATGAAATCCAACACCGTCTTCTTCCTCCCCCGGGAAGGGGGCTCGATGTACATGGACAATATGGTGATCCTCAAGTCCTCCCGCCACAAGGAATTGGCCCACCGCTTCCTCCAGTTCGTCCACGAGCCGGAGGTCTACGCCCGCATCGCCATGCATTTCCAACTCCCCTCGGTCAACCGGGCGGCCGACCGCTTCATCACCAATACCCCCCATTACCGGCTCTCCGACCTGGACCGCTTCGAGTTCAAGGAGGATCTCGGGCCGGCAGTGGAGCGTTATAACCGCATCTGGCAGGAAATCCGCGTCGAAAATTGAGGCACCCATGAAAAAGCCGCTTGCGGTCCGATGGCCGCGAACCCCCTTCCTTCTCCTGGCGGCGCTCTGCGTCCTCGGGGGGCTTTCTTCCTGCCGCGCCCGGGTGGAGAAAAAGGACACGCTTCGGCTCTCCGTGGTCCGCGCCCCGGGCTCGCTCATCGACCGGGAGGGGCTGGCCTGCGGGGGCCCCGCGCTGCATTCCCTCGTCCAGGAGACGCTCCTCGACTACGGGGAGAACGACCAGGAGCCCGCGCCGCGGCTCGCCCGCCGCTGGGAGGCGGACGACGACCGGATGACCTGCTCCTTCCTCCTCGATGAGATGGCCCAATGGTCCGACGGCACGCCCCTGACCGCCGCCGACGTGGCGTTCACCTTCCAGGCCGTGCTCGACCCCTCCAACCGCTCCTTCGACGGGGCGCGCGCCCTCCTCGGCGCGGTGGATTGGTACCGGGCCGAAGACGCCCACCGCTTCCGCATCCGCATGAAGCATCCCCATTACGCCAACCTCATGAAGGCGGGCAGCGTGGCGATCTTTCCCCGGCACGTCTACGGGAAGGCGAAGGGCGCGTTCACCGGCGAGGCCAATGCGCCGCTGGTGGGCTCCGGGCCCTATGTCCTCGTGACCAACGAGGGCAGCGGTTGGATCCTGCGGAAAGACGGCGACTATTGGGCCCAATCGAACAATCGGGTGCCCCACCTGAAGGATTTCTACGTCTTCGACCGCCTCGTCATCCGGTCGGCCAAGGACGATTCCCACGCCGCCGACCTCTTCCGGAAGGGCGAATTGGACCTCCTGGAGTTCTCGGGCAAGCCCTTCGAACGCCTGGAGAAGGCGAAGGCCTGGACCTGGACGAACACCAACGTGGTCCGCCTGGAACGGGAGGCGCCCCGCCTGGGGTGTTGGGACGGGGTGGCCCTCAACCTCCGCAAGGGCCCGCTGCGCGACCTCCATTTCCGAAAGGCGGTCCAACTCCTCCTCCACCGGGAACGCATGGCGGCCAAACTCTACCGCAACCGGTTCGAGCCGGCATCGGGCCCATTGGCCGGGCTCGCCGAATATCCGAGCGCGGCGGTCCCGGTCGCCTACGACCCCGACGGGGCCCGCCGCCTGCTCGCCGCCCTGGGTTATACGAAGACCAATAAGGGGGTGCTCGAGCGGGAACTCCTGGAGCGCGACGGGAAGCGCACCATGGAGCGCGCCTCGGTGGAACTCCTCCTCGAATCCGACGGCGAGAACCGCTGGGCGACCCTCTTCCGGGAGGACGCCCTGAAGGCTGGGGTGGAGATCCGCCTGAAGACCCTCGACTGGGCGGCCTGCCGCAAACGGCTCGAGGAGGGGAAGTTCGAGGCCTGCCACTTCGTCTGGGAGGGCGGGCTCCTCCCCCAACCCGGCCTCCTCTTCTGCGGGCCCGGCGCCCGAGCGGCCGGTCCCTTTAATTTCGGGGGCCTGGATGATTTTGAGGTCAACCGCCTCGTGCGCGAGGGCGAAGAATGCGCCAATGCGGAGGTCCGGCGTGCCATCTACCGCGACCTCGAAAAAAGGATTCTCGAAATCCAGCCGGTCCTCTTCCTGTTGACTCCCCGCCGGCAGGTCTTGGCCTATTACAAGCAGCGCCTCGCCCCCGCCGACCCTCCCTTCGTGAAGGAGTTCGGCTACGGGGTCCAGATCCCCTTCTGGAACCGCTGGACGCCGGTGCCCTGAAGATGCGCCTCTACATCATCCGCCACGGGGATCCCGACTACGCCATCGACCATCTGACGGAAGCCGGGAAGCGGGAAGCCGCCGCCCTGGCGGAGCGCCTCGCCGGGGAAGGGCTCACCCACCTGTTTTCTTCCCCCCTCGGCCGCGCCCGGGCGACCCTCGCCTATACCGCCGCCAAACTCGGGATGGAGGGCGAGATCCTCCCCTGGACGAAGGAACTTTCCCTGAACGCGGCCCCGCCGGGAAAACCCCACTCCGCCGCCTGGGATGTGCCGGGGGAAACGATCCGCAGCCGCCCCATCCTGGAACCCCGCTGGCGCAACCGGCCACGGGCCATCCAGGGGTCCGATGGGAAAAATCTCAAGGCGGTCTGGGCCGGCGTGCGCCGGGAATCCGACGCGTTCCTCGCCCGGTTCGGCTACGTCCGCGAAACGGGAACCTACCGTATCCAAGAGGCCAATCGCCACCGCTTGGCGATTTTCTGCCACGGGGGCTTCGGCCTGACCTGGCTGGCCCATCTCCTCGACCTGCCCCTGGCCTGGGTCTATTCCGGCTTTTTCCTTCCGCCGACTTCCGTCACCACGATCCTTTTCGACGAGCGTTCGAGCGACCGCGCGGTGCCGAGGTGCCTCGGCTTGGGGGATATTTCCCATCTCCACATGGCCGGGCTCCCCATGTCGACGTCGGGCATCAAGGCGAACGCCGACTAGGCGGCGGCCCGCGCCGAAGCTCAGGCCTTCCCGACGCTCTCCCTCACCACCAAGTCCACCGGGGTGAGGATCTCCTTGCGAAGGGGCCCCCGCCCCTCCACCAGGTCCACGAGGAGTTCGGCGGCCTGGCGCCCCATGGCCACCACGTCCTGGCGCACGGTGGTGACCGAGGGGGCGAGGTAGCGGATCTCGGGGCCGTCGCTATAGCCGGTGAGGGCGTAATCCCCCGGGTAGGCTAGGCCGAGGCGGTGGAGCGCCAGGGCCAGGCTGGCCGCGACGTCGTCGTTGAAGCAGATGAGCGCCGAGGGCGCGCGGGATGCGCGGATCCACCGGGCGATGGGCGCGGCCTCGAGCTCCGCGAGAGCGGGCGTGAACCGGAAGAGATCGGGGGCCAGGCCTCGCGCCCCGGCCTCGTGCTCCACGGTGCGCCAGCGAAGACCCTGGGTGCGGGTGCGGAAGGACTCGCCCTCCCGGCCCAGGAGCGGCTCGACGTAGGCGAGGCGGCGGTAGCCGCGCGCATCGACGAGATGGGCCACCAGGGCCCCCATGCCGCTGGCGTCGTCGCTGCCGACGCAGTGGAGCGCCCGCGCGTCGTAATGGTCGACCCAGACGCGGGGAAGCTTGCGCCGCGCGAGTTCCTTCTCCACCGCCTCGACCCCGACGAAAAGCAGGCACAGCACGCCGGAAACCTGGAAGGAGACGAGGTCGTCGACGGCCTTGACGATGCGCTCGGGCTCGAAGCGGGTGAAGGCCGGCAAGAGGTGGTAATGGGATTCCTCGAGCCGCCATTGGGCGGCCCGCACGAGTTCGGTGGCGAAGCCGTAATCGAGGTCCCCGATGAGGGCCCCGAAGATGCGCGAGCGCCGGGCGACGAGGTTTCGGGCGAGATTATTGGGCACCCAGCCCATCCCCCGGGCGCATTTCAGGACCTTTTCCACCGTGTCGGGGCGCACCTTGATGCGCGCATCGGTTCTCCAGCGCTCGGTGAGCACGTTGGAGACGGTGGTGTAGGAAACCCCCGCCCGCTTGGCGATATCCTTCATGGTGACGGCGGCCATCGGTGATACGTATTTTATCGTGCTGGCGGCCCGGTGGCGTGTCGGCCCGGTTTGAGCCACGGGTCCGAAGACAGGCGGAAAAGGATCCCTCGGGATCCGACGAAGCCGTGCGGTGGCGGTTTAGTCCGTGGCGTAGGGGGAGGGGTCGGAAGCCCGAACCGTCTTCTCCCCCTCCTCCATCGCCCGGCGGCGCCACGGCCCGCAGGGAATGCCCTTGCGGCGCTTCCACATTTTCATGAACACCGCCCCTTCGCTGTACCCGCAGGAGCGGGCCACTTCCTCCGTCGTGAGGGCGGTTTCCCGAAGCAATTTCTCCGCCCGGGAAAGGCGGAGGTCCTCCAGGGCCCGGAAGAGGGTGGTTCCGGTCGTTCGGCGGTAGAGGGCGGAAAGATAGGTGCGCTCCAGGCCGAGGGCTTCGCTGACTTGGGCCACATCGATGGTCAGGGTGTGGTGGCGGATGAGGAAGGCGGTGGCGGCCTCCACGTGGTTGGAGGCGGATTCCTCCCGGGCGGCGGGACCCGGGAGGGCCGAGAGGAGCTGGTGGAAATGGCCCAGGGCGCGGAGTTCGTGGCCCATTTCTTTCCCGACGAACTCGCGAATGATCTCCCCGAACGACCTGGCCAAGAGGAGGTTCGGTGCACCGCTGAGCGCGCCTCCCCGAAGGTAGGGGATCTTCTCCGACAGGCGCGCGATGCCCGGCCCGCCGAAACCGATCCAGGTGTAATGCCAGGGGGCCTGCTCGTCGGCCTGGTACTCCGCAGGGACCCCGGGGGCGATGAAGAAGAGCCCCCCATTCTCCAATTCCGTGCGTTTTTGCCCCAGGGTGAAGGACCCCCGTCCCCCGAGCACGAGGTGGATGATGTAGTGGTCGCGCATCCCTAGATAACGGTGGCGGGGGCGGCAGACCTCTTCCCCGGCGTTGCGCAGGTCCACCTCGCTCCAAGCTTGGGTGGTCGAGTAGCCGCCTCGGTGGGCGCCCAGGTGAGTCCGCGGGAGAAAATTCCAGGCCATGAGACCCCCAGAAACAACATAATGACATTGTTTTCCAACAAAAAACAGGTGCAATATGGGGTGGAGTGGCGTAACATCCACATATCAACCTTGATCTTCAGGAGTCATTCCCATGGCCAAAAAAATCGTGATCATCGGCGCCGGAAGCCTCGGCTTTTCCAGCCGCCTCACCGCCGATATCCTCACCTATGCGGGCACCCGCGACGCCCATTTCGCCCTCGTCGACGTCGACCATGAGCGCCTGGCATTCGCCGAGCAGATCGCCAAGCGCATCTTCAAGGAGGGCGGCTATAGCGGGGCCACGGTGAGCGCCACCGCCAACCGGGCGGAGGCCCTGCCGGGCGCCGATTTCGTCATCACCTCGATCCTCGTGGGCGGCTACGAGGCCATCCAACTCGAGATCGACATCGCCAAGAAGTACGGCATCGACCAGTGCATCGGCGACACGCTCACCCCGGGGGGCATCATGCGCTGCCTGCGCACGCTGCCCGTGCTGCAGGAGGTGGCCCACGACGTCATGCGCCTCTGCCCCAAGGCCCACGTGCTCAATTACACCAACCCCATGGGCATGCTGACCCTGGGCATGCTCCAGGCCGAGCCCCGCCTCAAACTGGTGGGCCTCTGCCATAGCGTCCAGGGCACGAGCCACGAGTGGGCCCGGCGCCTGGGCGTCGAGATGGCCGACGTGAACTACGAGTGCGCCGGCATCAACCACCAGGCCTTCTTCACCCGCTACGAGAAGGACGGGGTCGACCTCCTTCCCCGCATCCGCCAATTGGCCGAGAACCCCGAGATCTGGCACGGCGACAGCACGCGCATGGAGTACGTGAAGCATTTCGGCTTCCCCGTCACCGAGTCCAGCGGGCACGTCTCGGAATACAATTGGTGGTTCCGCAAGAACGCGACCACGGTGGCCCAGTACTGCGACAATAGCAAGAACTCCTGGAACGGCGGCCACGGCTACATCAAGACCCTCTACGACCGCCCCGAATGGCGCGAGGAGATGCGGAAGCGCGCCTCGTGGGAGAAACCGGTGAAGCTCGAGCGCTCGGTGGAGTACGGCTCCCAGATCATCAACGCGGTGGTCAGCGGCGAGAAGACCGTCATCTACGGCAACGTCATGAACGGCGGCCTCATCTCGAACCTGCCCGCCGACGGGGTGGTGGAAGTCGCGTGCCTCGTGGACCGCAACGGCCTGCAGCCCGTGGCCTACGGCAAACTCCCGCCCCACTTGGCCGCCCTCAACCGGGCCCAGATGGCCGTCCAAGAATTGGCCGTGGCCGCCGTGGCGCAGCGGGATCCCGAATTGGTCTTCCAGGCCATGGCGTTCGACCCCCTCACCGCCATGAGTTGCACCCTCGACCAGATCCGCGCCATGACGCGGGAACTCATGGCCGCCCACAAGAAATGGACCCCGATCATGGAAGGCCGCCTGCCCGGCGAGAAGCCCCTGATGTTCACGGCGAAGGCCGCGAAGGTCGAGGCGCACCACGACCAGGCGGAAGAGAACATGGGCTAAAGGGCCCCGGGCGCCCCTAGGCGGGGGCCGCCCGACGGCCCATCGTCGGCCTCAGAGCGATTGGGGCCGCACGCTTTCGCGGGTGACGAGGAGCACTTCGGTGCGCACGTGGCGCTTCACGGCGGGCACTTCGCGCCCCTCGAGCTGGAGTTGCAGGAGGGCCACGGCCTCTTGGCCGAGGCGCTCGGGGAATTGCCGCACGGTGGTCAGCGGGGGCTGGAGGAACTGGGTGGAGGGCCAATCGGCGAAGCCCGTGATGCCGTAATCCCGGGGGGCCTCGAGGCCGAGGCGACGCAGGCCCAGGATGAGTTCGGCGGCGGTATAGTCGTTATAGCAGACGAGGACGGTGTAGAGGGAGGAGGCGCGGATCTCCTTCTGGGCGGCCAAGGAGAGGTGGGAGCACCAGGTATCGGTGTTCTCCTTCGTCAAGACGCTCGTCTCGAGGTCGCGCCGCGGCCGCACGTAATCGTCGAAGGCCTCGCGGCGGATGCGCGTGGGCACCGGCGCATGGGCCTGCATGTGGTTCTCGATGAAGACCAGGCGCTTGGCGCCGACGTCGCGCACGAGGTGGTCGAGCAGGCGGCCCATGCCGCGGCGGTCGTCGCTGGCCACGGTATAGCCCGAATCTTCGGGGAAATGGTTGATCCAGACGTGGGGCAGGCCGAGCTCGCGCAGGGCGCCGCGGGCGCTGAGGGCCTCCTCGAAGAGCACCACGAGCCAGCCGGAGACCCGGATGGCGGCGAGCTGCTCGCGGAAGGCCGCCACGTCGAGGCCGCGGGGGGTGGGGAAATAGACGAGGATCGGCAGGCCCTTCTCGGAGAGGCTGCGGCGCACCGCACGGACGACCTCGGTGACGAAAAAGGCGTCGAGGTCCGAGACGAGGATGCCCACGGGAAGGCCCGGCGTTGCGCTCATGGGCCAGGATTATAGCCTCACTCGGGTTCGATGGGACAATCGATCATGGCAGCAAAACGCGATTTCGGCCTCCGCTGGTGCTTTTCCACCCTCGGGTGCCCCGACTTAGGCCTCCCCTCGGCCTGCGATCTGGCCAACGCCTTCGGCGTCCGGCTCCTCGAACTCAGGTTCCTCGAGGGCCGGGCCGACCTCCCCGCCTATCTCGATTCCCGATTTCCCTCGGCCGGGGATGCCGCGGCGATCCTCTCCCGCGCCGGGGTGGGCGTGGCGAGCCTCGACACTTCTTTCCGCCTCATCGGGGGCGACGCCGCGTCACGCGAAGAACTCGTGGGCTTCGCCCACTGGGCCGAGGCCCTCGGTGTGCCGCGCCTGCGCGTCTTCGACGGGGGCCGCAAGGGCGAGCCCTTCACCACCGCCCTTCGGGAAGAGGCCTGGGCCACTTGGTCTTGGTGGCAGGCCCTGCGGGAAAAAAACGGCTGGCGGGTCGACCTCATGATCGAGACCCACGATGTCCTCGCCTCCGCCTCGGCGGTGGGGTTCTGGGCCGAACGGGCGGGCACCCAACCCGACCTCCTGTGGGACAGTTACCACACCTGGGCGGTGGGGGGAAATACGCCCAAGCAATTCTGGAGCGAGCACCACCCGCGCATCGCCCATATCCACGTGAAAGACGGCCTCGGCGCCGGCGCCGACGGCAAGGCCCGCTACGCTCTCTTCGGCGGGGGCCAATTCCCCCTCGCCTCGCTCCTGGAAACCCTCCAGGCCGAGGGGTTCCGCGGCCCCGTCAGCGTCGAGTGGGAGCGGAAATGGCACCCCGAACTTCCCCCATTGGAGGAGTGCCTGCGTAGTTTGAAGCGATTGGGGTGGATGTAGGGGGACCTTCGAGCCCCACTCCTCGAGCAAGTCCTTGGGGCGCGAGATCGGCTACGTGATTCGGTTGAGTCGCGCAAAGAACGGCCCGCTCACACCCACTCTTCGCTCTTCAGCTCCCCCTCGAGCGACACCACGACGGCCTTGAGCGGAATCTTGCGGGAGGCCTTCGCGATCCCCTCCTGGGCGAGTTGGAGCAGGCCGCGGCAACAGGGCACTTCCATGATCATCACGGTGAGGGTATTGATCTTCGCTTCCTCCACCATGGCCGTGATCTTTTGGAGGTAGATCTCCTGGCCATCGTCGAGCTTCGGGCAGGCGATGGCGAGTTTTTTCCCGGCGAGCCATTTGCCGTGGAAATCGCCCACGGCGAACGCCACGCAATCGGCGGCGAGGAGCACGTCGGCCCCCCGGTACTGGGGGGCCATGGGGCTGACGAGGTGGAGTTGGACGGGCCAATGGGTGAGGGCGCTGGGCGACCCGGCGGAAACGGGCTGGGCGCTGGGCGCGAAGACCGCGGAACGCGAACCGGGGCAGCCCGCGTGGGCGCCGTGGACGGGTTGGGATTCGAGGCTCATGGGGATCTCCTTCTTCTTCAGGTAGGCGAGGGCTTGGGCGTGGTAGGCGTCTTCACCGTGGTCTTTCAGGTGGGCCAGATGGGCTTGGATGACCTTGGGCCCCTGGCGCACCAGATTCTCCATCACCTTCTCCTCGTCATAGGCCTCGGCTTCCCGCTCCTCGATGGTGATGGCATGGACGGGGCATTCGCCGAGGCAGGCGCCCAGACCATCGCAGAGCAGATCGCTGACCAGGCGCGCCTTCCCTTCGATGACCTGGATGGCCCCTTCCGGGCAGCCGGGGATGCACTCACCGCACCCGTTGCAGAGCGACTCATCGATGGTGATCAGTTTTCTTTTCATAGTAAATGACCTATATTTATCTAAATTATCCATTATGTCTAGTATGAAATCAAGGGTATTGCTGCCCCCCTCACCCCCCAGCCCCCTCTCCAATCCTGGAGAGGGGGGGGGAAGATGGGGATCCAGAACGGGGTTCGCGGTATCACTCTCTTCCTCTTCACCCCCTTCTCCAGTCTTGGAGAAGGGGGCCGGGGGGATGAGGCAGAACTTATCCAAGCTGCAGGGCAACCGATATTGTATGGATGACCGATGGCTCGTCCACGAAGTCACGGCCGAGGTTTTCCATATGCCGCTTCATTGTCTAAGAAATTGGGCGATTTTCCTTGCCCTCATCCTCACGGCCTCCGCGGCGCCTTGGAAGCACCCCCAGGGATGGTGGATCGACCCGCCGGTGGGATGGAGCAGCGAGACGAATGAGGGGCCCGCCCTGATCGGATTTTCCGACCCCGAGGGGCTCGCCCGGTTCCAGGTCTTCACCTTCGATGCGGGGCGCTTCTCGGACCTTCCGGCCCTCGAGGCTTTTTTCTCCAACCGCCTCAAGTGGAGCGGTGAAATCATGCCCATCCCTTGGGGGCCTTGGTCGTGCTCCCTGGCCTTGGGGAAGAGCGCCCTCGCAGCCGAACCCTTCACCGTCATCGCCGGCTTTTGGCACCACCCCGAATTGGGGAGCCGGGTGGCCTGGGGGACGGTACCCGAAAGGCAGGCGTCCACGCGGGAAGGTTCCATGCTTTCGGTCATCGATTCGATCGCGCCGGAACACGCCCGGCGCTACGAGCCCGGGCTCGTGGGCCGGGGAAGGGGCGGCTTCGACGGGCCCCGGCCGGCGGTGAACCTCCGCTTCGGGGGCGAGATCCTGCGCGCCGACCTCCGCCCGGCCGAGATCGAATCGGCCCGCAGGGTCGTGCGCCGCGAGCGAGACCTGCTCCTGCGCTACGCGGATGCCGGGCGGGAGGCGCAGTACGAGGCGATGGGCCGCTTCTACCGCATCGTCTACCGAAACGCCTGGAGCGGCCTGGAGACCTTCGCCGGGAGCCTCGAGGGCTTCTTCCGCCACCGCGCCATGGGCGATGCGGAGAAGGTCGGCTTCCTCACCGGGGCGATCTTCCTCTACGAGGACGGGACCAACCGCAGCGACGCCCTCGAGACCCCGTTCGATATGCTCCTCCAAGAGAGCGGGGATTGCGATAGCAAGACGCTCTTCCTCACCCTCCTTTTAAACCGCCTCGGGGTCGAGGGCGAGTTCCTGTTCTCATTGGAGGACCACCACGCCTTCATCGGCCTCCCGGCGCGCTACCTGACCGGCAAGCAGACGCCCTTCCTCACGGGCCTGCGGGGAACGCCCCTCGTGGGCATAAATATGGTCCAGCACCCGGTGACCAATTTCTACCGCAGCGACCGCTGGCGCGCCATCGAATTGCGCATGGACTGAGGCTTCGGCGCCCGCGTCAGGGCGCGAAGCGGGGGTCCAAGTCGATGAGGTTGAGGCCGTCGACGATGACGCCGCCGACCCGCACTTCGAAATGCAGGTGGGGCCCCGTGGAGAGGCCGGTGGTGCCGACCTCGCCGATCTTCTGCCCCGCCACCACCCAATCGCCCTCGCGCACGATGCGCCGCGAGAGATGCCAATAACTGCTGAGCACGCCCCCGCCGTGGTCGACCACGATGAGTTCGCCCCGCAGGCGACCGAGCCCCGAATGGCAGACTTGGCCGCGGTTGATGGCGAAGACCGGGGTGCCCTCGTCCATGGGGAAATCCACGCCCTTATGGTAGGAACGGGCCCCGGTGTCGTATTCCCGCAATTTGCCGAACTCGGAAATCACCGTGCGTTCGGGCACCGGGAGGGCCCAGGGGCCCCGGGAGAGGAGCTCCGGGCTGAAGGGTCGGGCGAAGAACCGGCGGAAATAATCGTTTTCCCGGCGAATCGCCTCGCCGTCGTCGAGCAGCGAGCCTTTCCCGCTGGGCCCGAGGCGCACGAATCCGGTGGGAATTCGATTGGGCCCCTTGACGGGGAGCGTCCATTTCTGGAGCACCATGCGTGTCTGGAATTTCCAGACGAGTTCCGCCGGGGGCGATTCCAGGTCGATCCCGACGCAAATAAGGAACGAACGCGACCCGCTCTC
>JAFLEE010000030.1 GCA_017302015.1 Spirochaetota bacterium
GGGCGCCAGCCGGGGGTGGTGAGTTGGCGGATGCGCTCGAGGCCGATGGCGGCGGCGTCCTTATTGGAGAACCAGCGGCCGAGGTGCGGGTCCCAGACCCAATTGCCTTTGAACGATTCGGTGGCGAGGCGGTTATAGAGGGCTTTCGCCTTGTCGTAGCGGCCGATCTTCTGGTTGACCTTGGCGGCGTAGAGGATGGCGGCGTTCACCACTTCGGCATCCTTGTACTTCTCCATGACGGTCTGGAAAGTCGCCAAGGCGTCTTCATTGCCGGGGAGATCGGTATGCCAGATATGGACGGCCATCGCCGACCAGATGAGGGAGCGGGCGGCGAGGAGTTCATCCCGGCTCCCGTTGCCGATTTCCTTGAGGATCGAGACAGCCTTCCCGTTGAACTCATTGCGCTGGGCGGTGGAATACTTGGTGTTCTCGAGCATCTTGAAATAGTGGATGATGCCGAGATAATAGCGCATATAGGGGTCGGTGGAGGCCCCGATCTTGTCGATCGCCGCGTCATAGAGGCCATCGGTGACGAGTTTCTGGATCTCCTTCACCTTGGCGTCTTCCCAACCCGCGCCCTTCATGTCGCTGATGGCCCCGCTGGAGGTGGGCTTGGTGTCGGTGGCCGTGGCGGCGGGTTTCTTCCCCTTGCCGGCAAGGATCGCGTCGATTTCGTTGTTTTCGACCTTATTGCACGAGACGAGCAGGAAGGCCAAGGCAGCCAAAGCGGCTAAGGCGGTTTTCATCGGATTCTCCTCCCTCGGGGGGTCATTCTGGAATTTCGGTCAGTTCTCCCCATATTTCAAGTCTTTTTTTTCGGCGGGCGCGCCGAGGGGAATAGGACATTATTGAGGATGAGCCGGTAGCCCGGGGATTGGCGGTGGATTTCCAGGTTGGGGGCACGGTCCCCCACGAAATGGCTTCGGTCCTCGGGCGCGTGGCCGCCGTAGAAGGTGAACGCCCCCTTGCCCCATAGGCCGTGGAGATAGCGGACCGAGCCATCGATGGACTGGGCGAGGAGCGTCACCCCATCTTTGATGCGGTCGGGGCGGAAACAGGTGGTCTGGCCGAAGAATCCCGCGATGCGGGACTGGTGGTTCTGGCAAAGAAGGGTCGGGACGGGGTCGAGTTTGGCGCTGAAGTCGAAAAGGACGAAATCGGTGACCTCCTTGCGGGCGGGGGTGTTCACCTGGTTGAAGTCGATGTCGGAGAACCGGTTCTCCCAGGCCTGGACGGAGGGGAGGAATTTCTCGAAGGCGAAGCAGGCCTCGTAGCGCCATTTGGAGGCCCAGGCGGGATCGATGGGGGTCCCGTCGATCTCCGGGGGGGCGATGTCGGTATCCTGGGCCGCCAGGGCGATGTCGATGGTCTCGGTGGCGGCGCACATGGCGAAGAGGAACATCCCATCCCCCACCGCCTTCTGGATCCCCTTGGCGACGCCGGCCTTCAACTTCGGGACGGTCTCGAACCCGAGGTTGCGCGCCTCCTGTTCTGAGAGGGCAACCTTCTCGCGATACCAGGTGGCGTTGCGGTATCCGGCGTAGAACTTCCCGTATTGCCCGGTGAAATCCTCGTGGTGGAGGTGGAGCCAATCGTAATCCGCCAGGCGCCCACCGATGACCTCCCGGTCGTAGACCTTATCGTAGGGGATCTCGGCGTATTCGAGCACCAGGGTGACCGCATCCGCCCATGGATTGACGTTGGGCGGGGTGTAGACGGCGATGCGCGGGGGCTTCTCGAGTTTAATCTCGGCGGCGTTCATGCCCGCGATCTGGGCTCGGACCTGCGCGAGGGCGCGTTCGCTGAGGCGTTCCACCGTCACGCCCCGTCGCGCCGCGGCCTCGGCCAAAGCGGCGTTGTCCGGGAGGAGGAAGGAGCCTCCCCGTAAGTTCAGCAGCCACGATGTGGGAAGCGTTCCTTTCACCGAAAGCCAGGCGATGCCGTAGGCCTTCAGGTGGTCCCGTTGGCTCGCGTCCATGGGCACCAGCAGTGCGTCGGGGAAGAGGGGCGCCGCCAGGACCGCCAGGAGCAGGGAGCGCAGGAAGGCGGGGGGACGGATCACGCTCGTTCGGCCGGCGCCGTCCGGTTGAAATGGTGGGTATCGATATTCCTCTTGATGAGCCTCATCGCCGGGCGCTCGAGGAAGGGAAAGGTGCGGCCCGCTTGGATCAGGAGGCGCTCCAGGATCCCCAATGGCACGAGCAGGCGCCCGCGGGCCGCGGCCTCCAGGGTCCGACGCGCGACCTCCGCGGGTTCGAGGAAACTCATCCCCGATTTCCGGCTGAGTTCCTCGAGATGGGCGACCATGGGGGTGCGTACGCCGGTGGGGAAGATGACCGTGGTGCGGATGCCCGTGCCCGCGAGTTCGATATCGAGGCTCTTGCAGAAGGCCGTGAGGGCGTGCTTCGTGGCGGCATAAACCTGGTAATAGGGCATCGGCTGCAGGCCGACCAAGGAGGCGATGTGGATGAACTGGCCCGAGCCCCGCTTCTTCATGCGCGGCACGAGGGCCCGGGTGGCGAGCATGGGGAAGGTGGCGTTGAGGCGCACGGTGTCTTCGAGGCGTTTCGGCGCGATGTCTTCAAGGCGCGCCAGATCGAAGAAGGCGGCGCAGGAGACCAGCACGTCGATGGGGCCGCCGAGCGCTTCGGCTTTGCGAACCAGGGTTTCCGCGTCTGCCTTCACGAGGTCGGCGGGGAGCACCCAGGCTCTCGCCCCCGCCGCGGAGAGGCGTTTTTGGAGGGAAAGAAGCAGCGGCTTGCGTCGGGCGACGAGCACCAGGCGGGCCCCGCAGGAGGCGAGGCCGAGCGCCAATTGCTCCCCGATCCCGCTGGAGGCCCCGGTGAGCAGGACCCGTTTGCTCGCGAAGGCCCGGCGGGCGAGGGGGCTGAGCGGGAAGGGGCCGGCCATCGTCAGGAGGCCTGCTTCTCCAACTCGTCGATCTTGCGGTCGAGGAGTTTCAACAGGCCCTTGCGCCCGTACTTCTTCACGATGCCCGAGAACATCTCGCGGTATTGGCGGATGAGGCTGTCGTTATTGAGGAGGATATCCTTCAGATACTTGCCTTTGTCGTCGAAGAGGATTCCGATGCGCACGGGCTGGGATTCCCCCGCGGGGGTGAATTGGAACACGGCCTCGTAGGGATTCCCGTAGAGGCTGTTCTTCACCAGGTTGAGGGGAATCGTATTGAAGGAGGCCTTGCCGGCCTGGACGAGGATCGAGAACTGGAGCACGCGGCGGAATTTCTTCTGGAATTGGGCGAGTTCCTCGGCGTCGAAGGATGCGTAATCCGGCCCGAGCATCTCGCGGCTTAAGCCCTCGATGTGGATGAACTGGTCGAAGCCCTGGTCGATGAAGCGCAGCATCTCGTCGCGGGAGAGTTTCTGCCCGGAGGACAGGCGGATGGTCTCCACCAGCCAAATCAGGCGCCGTTCGGCCTCGTTGATGGGCACGAGGATCTGGGCGGAGAGGGGCGCCAGGAAGAGGCCGGCGGCGAGGAGGAGTCGGGGGAAGGAGCGCATGGCCTATTCTAGCCTACTCCGGGCAAAGCCGGAAGCGTCCCTATCCCGCCTTCGGGATCTCGGGGAGCCGCAAGGGGTGGGAGGTCTCCAGTTCGCCTTCGGTCGTGCGGACCTTATAGAAGAGGGGCAGGAACGCCGGCAGGAACACGAGGGAGACGAGGATCACCGCGACCATGCCGTAGGTGGCCAAGAGCCCGATGGACATGAGCCCGCGGAAATTGGCCCAGATGAGCACGGAGAAGCCCAGCATATTGGTGACGGAGGAGGCCAGCACCGCTTGGGAGATGTGGTGCATCATGCGCGGGAGGGAATCGCGCGTGCGGCGCAGGCGGTAGATGATGTGGATGGAATTGTCGACCCCCATGCCGAAGAGGATGGGGAGCACGATCACGTTGAGGTAATTGAACGGCAGCTGCAGCGCCGTGGCCAGCGCGGCCCCCACCAGCATCGACACGGTGATCGCGCCCATGATGACGAGGACGTCCTTCACCTTGCGGAAGAGCAGGATGACGATGACGAGGACGAGGAAATAGGTGAGGGCGAGGATGCGCGGCCCCTTGCCGTAGATGATGCCCACGATCTCCCCGAAGATGAACGAGGAGCCGGCGGCCTTCACCTCGCCCCCGGGGTAGCGCACCGAGCGGATATCGCGGATGAGCCGCTCGAGTTGGCTCCCGTCGTCGGTGGAGACCTTGGGGCGCACGCTCACGAAGAGCCATTTGCCGTCGGCGCTGACGAACTCGCGGCGCAGGACCTCCGGGACGTCCTCCAGGCGGACGCCGGTGGCGTCGAGGGCGGGGAGCACCTGGCGGATCTCGTTCCCCTGGGGCATGGCGTTGATCGCCGCGCGGTACTCGTTGTAGGTCGATTTCAGCCGGTGGAGGATCGCGAGTTTGGCTTCCTGGTCGGGGGGGACGAAGTCCATCACCGAGGTGGCGGCCATGATCGTCGGGAGCGAGCCGTCCTTCACCCGGCGGTTGACCGTCGCGGCGATGTCCCGGGCCATGGCTTGGTTGGTCACCATGATGATGGTCGGGTTGAGGGTGAGGTCGAGTTCCCGCTCCACCTGGTCGAGTTCGGGACAGACGACGATGCTCTTATTGCTGAGGTGGCTGAAATCGAAGTCGAAGGAGAGGAAAGACAGCCCGACGAGGGTGGCCACGAGCACGCCCGCGAAGCCGAGGCGCACCCCGACGCGGTGGCGCTGCAGCCAGAGGTAGGGGGTCTTCTTGTAGCTGTCGCGGTGCTGGCCCGGGGGCGGGGTGAGGCGAAGCAGCCGCACGCCCTTGCGGCGCTCGAGGAAGATGATGAGGGAGGGGAAGAAGGTGAGCATGCAGAAGGAGGTGAGCACCATGCCGTTGCCGGCGATGAGGCCGAACTCGCTGAACCCGCGGAACCCCGAGAAGACGAGGGAGTAGAAGGCCACGGAGGTGGTGCTCGCGGCGAAGGTGGCGGCCGCCCCGGTCTGCTTGAGGCAATTGCGCAGGGCGAGGAGCCACACGTGGCGGTGCTTCTCCTCGAAGTAGCGGGAGAGCAGGTAGATGCCGATCTCGAGGCCCAGGCCGAGGAGGATGCCCGTGAGGAAGCCCGAAAGCATGTTGAGGTGGCCGATGGTGAAATAGGTGAGCGCGAAATTGAGGATGACCCCGGAGGCCAGGGGGATCGAGATGAGCAGGAGGGATTTGATGCCGCGGAAGAAGAAATAGAGCACGAGGATGATGAGGGCGATGGAGATGAGGGTGAGCCGCAGGAGGTCGTTCTCGAGGGTCTTATTGTCGTTGTAGGTGAGGTAATAGCGGCCCTGCTTGATGACCTGGATCCCCTCGCCCCCGGGCATGGCCTGGTGCGCGGCCACCACCGCCTCGGTGCCGGCGATGAGGCGGTTGAGGAAATCCACGTCGGTGGCGGCCCCCGTCGGCTTGACGAGGAGCACCAGGATCTTCCCGTCGGGGGTGGACATGGAGGAGCGGAAGCGGTTGGTGCCGTACTTCTGGATGATGTCGGAGAGGGTGAAGTCGTCGCGCTCATCTTCGAGTTTGATGAGGAAGGGATTGCGCTTCTTCTTCTCGTAGGCGATCTTCTTGTTCAGCCGCGATTCGATCTGCTGCAGGTCGGCGAGGTCCATATAGAGGAGGGCGTTGGTGAGGAAGAACCCCGGCTCGACCTTGTAGGAGACGTGGGAGACCGAGTCGAGCTTCTCGAGGTCGGGGGCCAGTTCATCGGCGAACTTGATCATCTCGTCGAGGGGCCGGCCCTTGAGCAGCAGCAGCAGGAAGCCCTCGCCCCCGTAGATGCGCGAGAGATCCATGAGGTTCTTCACCGACTCGGCCTTGGGGGGGAGCAGGTCCTGGAAGGTGGATTTGAACTGGATGCGCGCGGCGGGGATGATGGCCAGCAGCACCAGCGCGAAGAAAAAGATGATGATGGGGACGTTGAAGCGGATGAGGAAATGGAGGTAGTGGTCGAGGAGGCTCCGCTTTCTGATGGCCATGATGGCCTATTTTATGATGGGGCCCTCCGCCCGCCAGCCCCGGGGCCCTTCAGGCCAGGCGGAAATGTTCTATGATATCCCGCACGCCGTCGCCCCGGGCCTCCGGCGAGAGATAGCCGCCCCCGGCGCGCACGAGGGCCTTGATGTCGGGGTCCGCGTTGGCCACGGTGGCCGTGCGGAAGCCCCGCCCCGGGTCGAGGAGGTCTCGGTCGTTCCCCGAATCGCCCACGGCGAGGATTTCCCCGGGACCCAGGCCGAGCCTTCGGGCGAGGGCCAGGAGGATCACCCCCTTCCCCCCGGTAACGGGAGTGAGTTGGAGGTGGTAGCGCTCGCCGCCCCCCTTCACGCAATTGGCCTGCAGCTCGCGGGATGCCTCCGCGGCCGCCCGGGTCAGCAGGGCCTCAGCTCGCCGCGCCGCCGGTTCCCCGACCACGGTGAAATCGATGAGGCACCGGCGGGCGGCGAATTCGTCGGAGGACGCCCGGCGGGCCTCGAACCCCTCGGCGCCCAATTGATCCACGAGACTCCGGGTGATGGCGATGGCCGCCGGGAGGAGGCGCTGCCAGTCCCGGGTCAGGGGTTCATTATGCTCGAGCCAGGGACGGTAGGCGCCCCCCTCGGCGAAATAGAGGTGGGCCTCGTTGGTGAGGAGAAAATGGGGCACTAGGCTCCCGGCCCCGAGCGCGTAGCGTTCGAGGAGCGGCACCTGCTGCTCCAGGTCCCGGCCGCTGGCGGTGGTGATCCGAAGCCCCGCCGCGGCGGCCCGCCGGAGCGCCCGCACCGTGGCCTCGGAGATGAAATCGTCCGTCGCGACGAGGGTCCCATCCAGGTCGAGGGCGAGGAGGCGGATGGGGGGGGGCATGGCCGCATTTTACAACGGGGAGGGCGGGCCATGGCGAAGAGGGGCGTCTTGGGATAGAATACGGCCCCATGACAAAGATCTACCTGTTTCCCGGCCAAGGTTCCCAGAAAAAAGGCATGGGGGCCGGCCTCTTCGAGGCCTTCCCCGATGAACTCGCCCAGGCCCGCGCCGCCTTGGGCTACGATCTGGCCGAGCTCTGCCTCAACGACCCCCAGGGTCAACTCGACCAGACGGCCTTCACCCAACCCGCCCTCTACGCGGTGAGCGCGCTCACTCTGATGAAGAAGCTGCGGGAAGGGGAGGCGCCCCATGCCGTAGCGGGGCATAGCCTCGGCGAATACGATGCGCTTTTCGCCGCGGGTGTCTTCGATTTCGTTACCGGGCTGCGACTGGTGCAAAAGCGCGGCGAAATCATGGCCAAGCAGAGCGGCGGCGGCATGGCCGCCATCGTCGGCCTCGAAGACGCCAAGATCCTCCAGGTCATCCAAGACCACGGCTACCAGATCGACGTGGCCAATTATAATAGCGACGGGCAGACGGTCGTCTCCGGCCTCAAGGCCGACGTCGAGAAGTCCCAGGCCGACTTCGAGGCGGCCGGGGCCCGCATGGTCATCCCCCTCAAGGTCAGCGGCGCCTTCCATAGCCGGTTCATGAAGCCGGCCGCCGACGAGTTCGCCGCCTTCCTCGAATCCATCCCGTTCCAGGCCCCCAAAATTCCCGTCTATTCCAACGTGACCGCCCAGCCCCACCAAGTCACCGATCTCAAGGCCAATATGGCCAGGCAGATCCACTCGTCCGTGCGGTGGGTCGAATTGGTCCAGAACCTCATGGCGCTCCCCGAGGCCCAATTCGAAGAGGTCGGCCCCGGCACCGTTCTCACCGGCCTCCTCAAGCGCATTAAGAAAAAAGCCTGACGGTGACGGGCCCCGACGGGGGCATCAAACCGGGCCGTCGCGCCCGGAAGGCGCGATGAGACGCGATGCAGGATGCTGCGGATGCTCTCGGCGTCTGACTTAACGCTTTGCGGCGAACGCCATCGCGCTTCCCGAAGAAGACTGCATCCTCCGCTCGGGGATTGCCAAGGTATCCGGTGATCGCGAATGGCTGCACTTCGTAGAAGTGCCCTAACTATTTGCGGTTGGAGCGGTGAGGGTAAGGGATCGGTTAGCCGGGGAGACTCGCCGGATGACCGATTATTTCTTCTTTCCCTTCCCGCCGGTGGCTTTCTTCTCCCCCGCACCCAGGGTCATGCCGATGGCGGTCCCCGCGGCGGCTTCCTTGGTGGCGATGGTCGTGGCGGTGGCGACGCCGTCGATGACGGAAAAGACCACCTTCACTTCGGCGCCCTTTTCCAGGTCGGAGAGGTAGGCGTTGCCGTCGGCTTCCAGCGTGTAGACCTTGCAATTTCGGCCGATGGCGAGGGTCTTACCCCCCAGCGTGATCTTGCGGCCGGGCACATCGAGGGCCTCGATCGGCCCACTGAGGCGATTGGCCGATTCCCCATCCGCATCCTTCTTTCGGGCGGCTGGCTCCTCCCCGGATTTGGCGGATTTTTCAGCGGGTTTCGCCGCCTGGTTGGTCCCCGCGGCATGGGTCTTCGGACTCGCCGCGGCATTCGAAGCGGGGGCGGATGCCGCGGTGGTGGCCGTCGCGGATTCCCCGGCGTTCCCCCCCTTCTTCCCCTTGGCGGCGACCAAGGAAGCGGTCAGGGAAAGGAAGATGAAGGCCGCGGGAACGAGGCGGCGCAGGGGTGGCTTCATGGGGGGCTCCAGGGTGGGCGAAACGACGGCTCACACCTAAAATAACATCGGAAGGGCCTTGGAGGACTCCCGGGAAACCCCGCCTGAAAAGTGAACTTTCAGGCGGGGACGGCGGCTTCAGAGGCCCTTGGCCACCAGGTCGCCGACTTCG
Source organism: Spirochaetota bacterium (assembly GCA_017302015.1). GTDB lineage: Bacteria > Spirochaetota > UBA12135 > COTS27 > JAFLEE01 > JAFLEE01. Next base: position 8,786 of record JAFLEE010000030.1, read on the forward strand.
GTGGTGGAATAGCCCATGCGGCCCGCGGCCTGGCTCTTCATCTTCTTCATCGCCTCGATCATGGATTTTTCCACGGCCTCCGAGGCCTTCTCTTCGCCCAGGGATTGGAGCATCATCATGGCGGCGCCGATGGCGGCCATGGGGTTGATCACGTTCTGCCCCGTGTACTTGGGGGCGCTGCCGCCCATGGGCTCGAACATGGAGACCCCGCCCGGGTCGGGATTGATGTTCCCGCCGGACGCGACGCCCAGGCCGCCTTGGATCATGGCGCCGAGGTCGGTGATGATGTCGCCGAAGAGGTTCTCGGTCACCGCGACATCGAACCATTCGGGGTTCTTCACGAACCACATATTGGCGGCGTCGACGTGGTTGTAGTCGCGTTTCAGTTCGGGGTAGTCCCGGGCGCCCATTTCCTCGAAGGCCCGGTACCACAGGTCGCCGCAATGGGTGAGCACGTTGCGCTTGTGGATGAGGGTGATGGGCTTGGCGGCGTACTTGGCGCTCTTGGCGTTGCGCTTCCGCTTGAGTTCGAAGGCGTAGCGCAGGCAGCGGTCGACGGTCTTGCGGTCGTAGACCATCATCTGGGTGGCGATCTCCTCGGGGGCGCCGACGCGGGTGGCGCCGCCGATGCCCGTGTAGATGCCGCCGGTGTTCTCGCGCACGACCACGAAGTCGATGTCGTCGGGGCCTTTGTCTTTCAGCGGCGTCTCGACGTTGGGGTAGAGCTTCACGGGGCGGAGGTTGATGTACTGGTCGAGGGCGAAGCGGGCCTTGAGGAGGATGCCCTGCTCGAGGATGCCGGGCTTCACGTCGGGGTGCCCGATGGCGCCGAGGAAGATGGCCTTGAATTTCTTCAGTTCGGCCACCGCGCTGTCGGGGAGGGTCTCGCCGGTCTTCAAGTAGCGGGCCCCCCCGAAATCGAAGTGGGTGTACTCGATCTTGAAACCGAACTTGGCCTTGGCGGCGTCGAGGACCTTGATGGCCTCGCGCACCACTTCGGGGCCCGTACCGTCGCCGGGGATGACTGCGATGGAATGCATGGGAACTCCTGCTCTCGCACGGGGGGCATGGATTGCGATGCTTCGGGAGGGACCGCCAACGGAAGGGAGCCGGTAGAGGGACCCCGGCACCGGGACCGGGCGAGGAGACGCGTATTTTAAACCGATCCCGGGAGCCCCGCAAGCATCCGGGAATTCGCGGGTCGACGGGAGGCGGTCATCGGCGGCAGGCCCCGCCCATCGGGTTCCCCCTGCCGCCGGACGGCCCGCCTGCGCCGAGGCCTTTGCGGCGAGGATTCGCTTGCCACGTTATTTTCCCGCGTCTTGACCGATTTCTCCGCATCTTATAATTTCCGTGTCGTCACGACGCGCTCACGCGAGGATCCCATGCCCCAATACCGCTCTAAGACCAGCACCTCCGGAAGAAATATGGCCGGGGCCCGTTCCCTGTGGCGCGCGACGGGGGTGAAAGAAGGCGATTTCGGCAAGCCGATCATCGCGGTGGTTAATTCGTTCACCCAATTCGTCCCGGGGCACGTGCACCTGAAAGACCTCGGCCAACTCGTCTGCCGCGAGATCGAGGCGGCCGGCGGCATCGCCAAAGAGTTCAACACCATCGCCATCGACGATGGCATCGCCATGGGGCACGGCGGCATGCTCTATAGTCTCCCCAGCCGCGACCTCATCGCCGACTCGGTGGAGTACATGGTGAACGCCCATTGCGCCGACGCCATGGTCTGCATCTCCAATTGCGACAAGATCACCCCGGGCATGCTCATGGCCTCCATGCGCCTCAATGTGCCCTCGATCTTCGTCTCCGGCGGGCCCATGGAGGCCGGCAAGGTGATCCTCGCCGACGGCAAGCCCCACACCCTCGACCTCATCGACGCCATGGTGATGGCCGCCGACCCCAAGGTCAGCGACGCCGATGTGGCCGCGGTGGAAGAATCGGCCTGCCCGACCTGCGGCTCGTGCTCGGGCATGTTCACCGCCAATTCGATGAATTGCCTCACCGAGGCCCTCGGGCTATCGCTCCCGGGCAACGGGAGCCTCGTGGCCACCCACGCCGACCGCAAAGACCTCTTCCTCGAGGCGGGGCGGCGCATCGTCGCCATGGCGAAGGCCTATTACGACCGCGATGACGCCTCCGTCCTCCCCCGGTCCATCGCCTCCTTCGAGGCCTTCGAGAATGCCATCCGCCTCGATATCGCCATGGGCGGTTCCACGAATACCGTGCTCCACCTACTCGCCATTGCCCAAGAGGCGGGCGTGGCTTTCCGTATGGCCGATATCGACCGCCTCAGCCGCACCACGCCCTGCCTCTGCAAGGTCGCCCCCGCGGTCAGCCATATCCATTTGGAAGATGTGCACCGCGCCGGCGGGATCTTCGCGATCCTCGGGGAACTCGACCGCGCCGGTCTACTCCACCGCAAGACCCACACGGTGCATGCCGCGACCCTCGGCGAGGCCGTCGACCGCTACGACGTGATGCGCGCGAAAGACGAAAAAATCCTCTCGTTCTACCGCGCCGCCCCCGGCAATCGCCCGAACCTGGTGGCCTTCAGCCAGGCCGAGCGTTTCCCGGCCCTCGACCAAGACCGGGAGAAGGGCTGCATCCGCCGCGCCGAGCACGCCTACAGCAAGGACGGCGGCCTCGCCGTCCTCTACGGGAACTTGGCTCCCGACGGCTGCGTGGTGAAGACCGCGGGGGTCGAGCCCTCCGCGCTGGTATTCAAGGGCCCGGCCGTGGTCTTCGAAAGCCAAGAAGACGCCATGAACGGCATCCTCAAGGGCCACGTGAAGGCCGGCGATGTGGTGGTCATCCGCTACGAGGGTCCCCGCGGCGGCCCCGGCATGCAGGAGATGCTCTATCCCACCAGTTACCTGAAATCCATGGGGCTCGGCAAATCGTGCGCCCTCCTCACCGATGGCCGATTTTCCGGGGGCACGTCCGGCCTCTCCATCGGCCACGCATCCCCCGAAGCGGCCAGCGGGGGCGCCATCGCCTTGGTGGAGGCTGGCGACACGATCCTCATCGACATCCCCAATCGTTCCATCCGCCTCGATCTCCCCGATGAAAAACTCGCCCAAAGGCAGAAGGCCATGGAAGCCCGGGGCGACAAGGCCTGGAAACCCATGAACCGAAAACGCGCCGTTTCCGCCGCCCTCAAGGCTTACGCCGCCATGGCCAGCAGCGCCGACAAGGGCGCCGTTCGGGATCTTTCGCTGATCGGCGTCAAGTAGGAAGGAACTCCACCCCGCCTCGCAGGAATTTGGAGGGCGCCCATGCCTCCTCCGAATGCTTCTCCTTCTTAACTCCCCCTCAAACTCCCCCTTCCCCTTGGCTTTCGGCCAAGGGGAAGGGGGCCGGGGGGATGGGGTCATCTCTTCTTCTTTCGTTTCACCGCCCGTTTTTTAGGCGCGGCCGTCTTCGCGGGGGTTTGCGCCACCGGTTCTCCGGTGGGGCCGATTTCTTCACGCGGATCTTCCTTGCCCGTCGTCAGCGGCGTGGGCGGCGTCTTATCGCCCTCCCATTTGGCCCGCTCGATCTCGAGGCGGGCCTGCTCGCCCAATTGGTTGAGCTGGCGCGTCATGGCGTGGTAGGCCTCCATGAGTTGGCCGTAGATCTTGCCGACTTGGTAGATGAACTTGGGGAGGTCCTTCGGGTTGACGAAGACGAGCACCACGATGAAGAGGATGAGGAACTCGCCGAAATCAAGGCCGAACATCGTTCCCCCATCCGAAGATCTTGGCGACGAGGAGCGTCAGGTAGTAGAAGACCACCAGGGGGATGGCCAGGCTCAATTGGCTGATATAGTCGGGCGGGGTCACCACGGCCGAGAAGACGAAGATGCCCACGATGACGTAGCGCCCGTAGCGAAGCAGCGGCCCCCGCTTGAGCACGCCGAAGCGCAGGAGCAGGGCCATGACGATGGGGAGTTGGAAGATCACCATGCCGAAGAAGAGGATCATGAAGATGTAATTGAGGTTCTGCCCGTAATGGAGCATCACGCCGACGCCCTTGGGCAGGAATTGGGACCCGACGAGGTACTTCACCGAGAACGGGAGGACCAGGGAGTAGATGTACCAGCCGCTGGCCGCGATGAGGAGGCTCGACGCCAGGAGGGACCATCCCACCACCTTCTTCTCCACCGGCTTGAGGGCCGGGAAGACGAATCCGATGGCGTTCCACACGTGCACCGGGGTTGAGAAAACGAGGCCGGCGTAGATCGAGAGCTTGAGGCGCACCAGGAAGCCCTCGAACACCGAGGTGACGAAGAGCGTGTTCTCCTTCGACGTGGGCAGGTCCGCGAAGGGTCGGCTTAGGAACGCGTAGATCGCGTCGTAGAAGCCGTAGCAGACCGCGGTGGCGACGATGAGGGCGGCGCACGAGACCACGAGCCGCTTGCGCAGTTCGGCCAGGTGCGCCAGGAGCGGCATCACCGCATCGGGGTTATCGTTCGCCACGGCGGGGCCCCTTCACGTTCAGGGCATCAGGTCTTTGACCGCGTCGCGCTCCTCCACGAGTTCCTTCAGGGTGGCGGCGATGCGGCCCTTGGAGAACTCGTTCGGCGTCAGGCCCTTCACGATGGTATGGGTCTTCCCGTCGCTGGTGAGGGGGAAGCCGAACATGAGCCCCTCGGGGATGCCGTAGGAGCCGTCGGAACAGACCGCGGCCGAGACCCAGGCGCCGGCGGGGGTCGGCGTCGTGAGGCCGCGCACGGTGTCGACCACCGCATTGGCGGCGGAGGCGGCGGAGGAGGCCCCGCGCGCCTTGATGATGGCGGCGCCCCGCTGCTGGATGGTGGCCAGGAACTCGCCCTGGAGCCACGCCTCGTCGCGGATGACTTCGGGCAGCGGTTTGCCGCCGATCTGGGCGTCGTAGAAATTGGGGTATTGGGTGGAGGAGTGGTTCCCCCAGATGGCGACGCGGCCGACCTGGGAGACCGGCACGCCGGCCTTGCGGGCGAGTTGGGCGATGGCGCGGTTCTGGTCGAGCATCGTCATCGCGTAGAAGTTCTCCTTCGGCAGCGAACCCTTGGCGTTGGCCATGGCGATGAGGGCGTTGGTATTGCAGGGGTTCCCGACGACGAGCACCCGGCAGGTCTTCTTGGCCACCGCGGCGAGGGCCTTGCCCTGGGCGGTGAAAATGCCCCCGTTGATGCGTAGGAGATCGTTTCGTTCCATGCCGGCCTTGCGCGGCACCGAACCCACGAGGAGCGCCCAGTCGGCGCCCTCGAAGGCCTTCATCGGGTCGCTGGCCATGGAGACCCCGTCGAGGAGGGGGAAGGCGCAATCCTCGAGTTCCATGCGTACGCCCTCGAGGGCGGGGAGGGCGGCCTCGAGTTCGAGGAGGGAGAGGTGGACGCGCGTCGCGGGCCCGAACATGGCGCCGGAGGCGATGCGGAAGAGCAGGGCGTAGCCGATCTGGCCGGCGGCCCCGGTGATGGCGACGCGGATGGTCTGGGACATGGGTTCTCCTTGGATCGAGCGCGGCGGCCCTGCGGCGCGGGCGGGATCCGACCTCATTCAGTCGGATCGCCCGCGGCAAAACAGGCCGAACGCCCTGATTTCCAGGATTCCATTCTAGTATGCCCCCAGCCGGGGCCAAGATGGGTGGAATCCATGGCCCGCTTCGCCCTTTCGGATGCCTTCGGGGTGGAATTTGGGGTTTCTCGAAGGTCCCGGGCCGTGGACCCGATGGGGGAGACAGGGAATGCCGGAGCGTGTCGCGCCGATTGACACCCCGGCACCGAAATAATAGAATCTCCGTGTAAACCATTACACCATTAAGGAGAAATGACATGAATCCCACGATTGTCATTGGCATCTCCTTGCTGGCGTTCGTCGTCGGGTTCCTGCTTCGGCATGCCTTCGGCCTGCTGAGGCTTCGAAACGAAACATCGATTCTCGAGGAGCGAAAGAAAACCATCCTGGCGGAGGCGGAAGCGCAGAAGAAAGAACTGTTGCTCTCGGCCAAAGACAGGATTTTCAAGGACCGCAGCGAGTTCGAAAACGATCTTCGTGAGAAGAAGCAGGAACAGGCCCAGACGGAACGCAAAATCGCCGACCGGGAGCGCGTCCTCGACCAGAAATTGGCCGCGGTCACGACCCAGGAAGAGCGGCTTGCCAGCAAGGAAAAACAGGTCGAGAGCGTCATCGCCAAGCAGGAGGAGCGCCTCCAGGAACTGGTGACCGAACTCGAGCGCGTGTCGGGCTACACGTCCGAGCAGGCGACCGAGACGCTCTTCAAGCGCCTCGAAGACAAGGTGCGCGAGAAGTCCCTGGTGCGCACCGCCCGTATCGAGGAAGAGGCCAAGCAGAACGCCCAGGCCAAGGCCCGCTACATCTTCGCCACGACCATGCAGCGCATGGCCAGCGAGTACACCGGCGAGGCGACCACCTCGGTGGTGCACCTGCCCAACGACGAGATGAAGGGCCGCATCATCGGCCGCGAGGGCCGCAATATCCGCGCCATCGAGATCCTCACCGGCGTCGACATCATCATCGACGACACCCCCGAGACCGTGATCGTCTCGTGCTTCGACCCCGTGCGCCGCGAGATCGCCAAGATCTCCATCGAGCGCCTGGTCACCGACGGGCGCATCCAGCCGGGACGCATCGAGGAGATCGTGCTGAAGGTGAAGAGCGAGATCGACGAGATCGTCCTCGACGCGGGCGAGAAGGCCCGCATGGAACTCAAGATCCCCATCCTCCACCCCGACATCGTGAAGTACCAGGGGCGGCTGAAATACCGCACCTCCTACGGGCAGAACGTGCTCGACCACGTGAAGGAAGTGGCCCAACTCTCCGGCATGATCGCCGGCGAACTGGGCGAAGACGTGGCCATGGCCGTGCGCGCGGGCTTCCTGCACGACGTCGGCAAAGCGATCACCGTCGACGGCCTGGGCAGCCACCCCGAGATCGGCGCCGATTTCCTCAAGCGCGTGGGCGAGCACGACAAGGTGGTCCACGCCGCCCGCTCGCACCACGAGAACGCCATGAACATGAGCGATGTGATCACCCTCATCGTCATGACCGCCGACGCCATCTCGGCCTCCCGCCCCGGCGCCCGCGACAAGGCCATCGACAGCTACATCAAGCGCCTCGCCGACCTCGAGGGCATCGCCATGACCTACGACGGCGTGTCCAAGGCCTTCGCCATCCAGGCCGGCCGCGAGCTGCGGGTGTTCGTGAACAACGACCTGGTCAACGACGACCAGGCCAAACTGCTGGCCAAAGACATCGTCGAAGAGATCGAGGAGAGCATGGTGTACCCCGGCCAGATCCGGGTCGCCGTCATCCGCGAGACGCGCGCCATCGAATACGCGCAATAGGCCCCGGGCCCCGACCCGAGCCGAACACCCCGGGGGCGACCCCGGGGTTTTTATTTGCGGTAGAGGGCCTCGTACTGGTCCATGACCTTCTGGATGTCGAAGTGCGAGAAGGCGCTCTCGAAGGCCGCCTGGCCCATGCGCTTGCGCTCCGCGTCGTTTTCGAGGAGGCGCACGCCCTTCTCCACGGCCTCTTCGGGGCGGTCGGGATCGAAGAGGAGCCCGTTCTCGCCGTCGTGGATGAGTTCGGGAAGGCCCCCGGCGCGGCTGGCCAGGGCCGGCACGCCGCAGGCCATGCTCTCCAGGGCGGCGAGGCCGAAGGATTCCTGGCGGCTGGGGAGGAGCATGAGGTCGCAGGAGGCGAGGATGGGCCCGATGTTCTGGCGGATGCCGAGGAACCGCACGCAGTGGCCGATGCCGAGTTCCTTGACCAGGGCCACCATGTCGGGCAGCAGCGGGCCCTCGCCCACGATGAAGAGTTCGAGGCATTGGATGCGCTGGAGCATGCCGTGGAAGATGCGGATGACCGCCACGGGATCCTTCACCTCCCGCAGGTTGCTCACGTGGACCACCGTCTTGCAGCCCGTCTTGTGGGGGGTGCCCGAGACGAGCTTGAGGCGCGGGTGGAAGAAATGCGGGTTGACGAAATTGTAGACGGTGTGGAGGCGATCGGGGGCGGTTTGGAAATGCTTCACGGTCTCGTGCTTCAGGTAGTCGGAGACGCAGGTCACCACGTCGGTGCGGTCGATGGCCCAGCGGGTGATGTTCTTGAGGCTCGCGTGGCTCCCCACCACCGTGATGTCGGTGCCGTGGAGGGTGCAGACGGTCTTCACGGGCCGCCCGCACATCTCCCGGGCGAGGGCGGCGGAGACCGCGTGGGGGAGGGCGTAATGGCTGTGGATGACGTCGATCTTCTCCTCCACGATCAGGTCGGCCAATTGGCTGGCCAGCGCCAGGGCGTAGGGCTGGTGGTCGAAGACGGCGTATTCCTTCACCCACACGCGGTGGAACTTCATGCGTTCGGTGAGGCTATCGCCCAGGCGGAAGGGGGGCTCGAGGCCCATGAAGTGCACGGTATGGCCGCGGTCCTCGGCCATGGATCGGCCGATCTCATAGGCGACGACGCCGCTTCCGCCGATTCGATGGTAGTGGAGCACGACGATGTTCATGGGGCCTCTTCAGGGGGTGCGGGGGCAGGCCAAGGCGGCGAGCGGATCGGCGAGGCGCGGCGGGGGGCCCCCGAGGAAGCCTTCGGCGTAGGCCACGCCGATGAGGTTCCCGGTGAGCGCGGCCCGGGCCTCGGTGACCCGCCAAAAATCCTCGGAGCGGATGAAGGTCTTGGTGGCGTCGTCGCGCGTCCCCTTCGGGAGCACCTGGGACTCGTAGGCCTCGATGAGGCGGACTTTCGCTTCCCAATGGGCGCTGATATCGACGCAGAAATCGGGCTTCTCGAGGAGGGTGTGCTCCATGAAATGAAGGAGGGCCTCGGGGCGGTGGGGTTCCTGCCCCGGGGTGGGGAGTTTCTCGAGCCCGGAAAAGAAGCAGGCGTCTCTTACGATTTCGGCGCAGGCCCGGTGGTCCGGATGGCGGGTCTCGAAGGCGAAGGTGAACACCAGGCGGGGCCTGAGTTCCCGCAGGGCCTGGATGACGGCGAGGCGCTGCTCGGGGAGATTGGCGAGGCCCCCATCGGGGAGCGCGAGGGTCGTTCGGGCATCGAGGGCGAGGAGTCGGGTGGCGCGGTCCCGCTCGGCGAGGCGGGTGGGGACATCGCCGTAGGTGCTCTTCTCGCCCCGAGTGAGGTCGCAGACCCCCACGGCGAGCCCGCGCGCCTTAAAGGCAAGGAGGCTCCCGCCCATGAACATCTCGCAATCGTCGGGATGGGCCCCGATGGCTAGTACATCGAGGTTCATGGGAACTCCAGGAGGGCGGTCTCGAAGGAATGCTTTTCCGCCAGGACCTTGACGAGTCCCAAGCCCCCGTGGCGGTTCATGAAGTCGAAGAGGGTGAAGACGCGCTCTTGTGGTTCATCCCCGGGGCGCAGGCGATCGGAAAGTTCCATGGCCGCGGCGAGGACCTCGCCGTGGCGTTTTTTTTCCGTCGCGCGCCGGCGGCCGAGGACTTCGCGGATGCCCTCGTAGAGCGGACGCTCCACGGGGGCGGTCTCGAGGCCGAGGGAAGCCACCGAGGCGATGGCCTCTTCTTTGATCTTCCGGAGTCGCTTCTCGGCTCCGTCGAAGTCGAAATGGGCCGCCTCGGAGAGGGTCTTCTTGAGAAGCTCGCTGCGGGATAGGGCGAGGGCGGTCCCTAAGGATTGGCCGCTTCGCTCAAGCAGCCGTCGGTCGCGGTGGTCGACGATCACGGCGGACATGCGGGGCTTCACGGCGGAGGCCGCGACGCCGTGGCGCGCGTACTGGGGGCCCATGTCTTTGAGGTAGGCGACTTCCCCGGGGCCGGCGATGTAGGTGTGGGTCTTGAACCAGGCGTCCTGGAGCACGCTCCGGGTTTGGACGTTGGGGAGGAGGTCGAAACGGTCGAGGTCGACCGCCTCGCCTTCGCGGGTGGTGAATCGGCCCGCCTTCTTGAAGATCGCGCGGCGCACCGCGGGACCGCCGCGCGTGTCGCGCAGGAAGCAATTGGCCTGTTCGCCTTCGGGGGTGAAGTCGGCCTCCCTCAGCAAGAAGGGCTTGGAGAACGCGCGGAAAGCCTCGGTGTCGGGGCGGAAGAAATCGAGGGGCAAGCCGGCGAAGAGGGCGCGGGCCAGGGCCTCGCTCGCGTCCCCAAGGGTGCGGCCTTCCTGGTAGCACTCCAGGGCCAGTGTGCGGAGTTCCGGCGTGTATTCCGTGGCCGGAAGGGCGTCGAAGTAGGATTCCAAAACGGGCCGAAGCGAGGCGTCAATGGGCAAGCTACCGGTGCAGGCGCCGCCGGTCTTTTTCGCCCACTCCACGCGCGTAAGGCGCCCGCCCGCGTCGATGAAACGGATATGGTTGATTTCGGCGAAATCGGCATCGTTGGTCTCGAGCCAATAGACCGCCCGACCACCCAATTGCCGGGCCCATGCCAGGGCCCCCAAGACCTTGAAGGGGGTGAAGAGCGGCCCCCCGAGGAGCCCGATCTGTTGGCCGGTGACGATGGTGGGATTCAAGGCTTAAACATAACCCGATACGGCTTGCGCATCAAGGTGGGGCGGGTTTTTTGCAAAACCGCCCATTCCACGGTCGAACTTCATCTCAAGCGTGTCGGGATGCGTCATGCGCCTGGTATATTGCCAGGCTGGATCGTCTCGAAACGCTAGCGATCGAGGCGCGAAACGCCCGAACCGGCGGCGGCTTCAGGTGTAGATCGGCACGCCGGCATCCACTTCCCGGGCCCAGGCGTCGATGCCGCCGCGCAGGCTCTGGACTTTGTCGAAGCCGAATTGCTTGAAGAAGCGCACGGCCTGGAGGCTGCGCTCGCCGTAATGGCAATAGATCACGATGGGGGCGTGATGATCCCATTTTTCGGTGATTTCTTCGGCGAGTTCCTGGGTGAGGAAGCGGGAGCCGGGCAGGTCGGCCCGGGCCCGTTCCCCCTCTTCGCGGCAATCCACGAGCACCGGCGGCTTCTCCGATTTGAGCAGGGCGGAGAGGGCGGCGGGCTCGATTTCGATGCCCGCCATGGGGTCGTGGATGGGGATGGATTCGTCGACTTTTTCCCCGCAATAGCGGTCGAAGGCGGACTGCACCATGAGGGAGAAGGAAGCGGCATCGATGCCTTCGATCTCGTGTCGTTCGAAGAAGTGCACCAATTGCCCGTCTCGGAAAATGCCCAAAGACGGGGAGGAGGGCGGATAGCCCACGAAATATTCCCGGGCCCGGGCGGTAGCGTCTTTATCGGCCCCGGCGAAGACCGAATAGGCTTTCGCCGGCCTCGGCTGGTGCTTCAGGGCATCGACGAGGGCCGGCCGGGCGATGCGCGCCGTACAGCCGCACACCGAGTTGACGAAGAGCATGGTCGTCTCTTTTCCGGCGAGGGCCTTGTCGACGGCCTCGGGGGTGAGGAGTTCGGTCACGCCGGCATCGACGATTTCGCGGCGCAGGGGGGCGGTTTGTTCGGCGTCATACATAATCGGACAATATAACGGGATGGAAAGCTCGAGTCAAAGGTCCTGGGATGCCCTGGTGGTGGGCGGGGGCGCCTGCGGTCTCATGGCCGCCGTCACCGCCGCGAAACGGGGCCTGGGGGTGCTGGTCCTCGAGAAAAACGCGGCCCCTGGGATCAAGATCCTCGCCAGCGGCGGCGGGCACTGCAATTTCACCAATCGGTCGGCCGATGCGGGACAGTATCTAGGTGAAAGCGCCCATTTCATGAAAAGCGCCCTGAGGGCCTGGCCCCCCGAAAAAACCCTGGCCTTTTTCGCCGAATTCGGGATCGGGGCCGCGGAGCGCAAGCACGGACAACTTTTCGTGGCCTCCGGGAAGGCGGCCCAGATAAAAGAGGCGCTTTTGACCGCTTTGGATCATGCCGGGGGGAAAATTCTCACGGCAACGGCCGGCATCGGGGCCCATCGCGAGGCAGAATTTTGGCGGGTGGAAACGAACAGGGGAAGCTTTCGCTCCCGGGAACTCGTGCTGGCCACGGGCGGACTCGCCTATCCCCAATTGGGCGCGACGGGCTTCGCCCTGGACCTCGCCCGTGAACTTGGCCTGCGCGTCACGGAGACCGCGCCGGGTCTGGTCCCCCTCACCGCGGACGATTCCCTCGCCCCCGTTTGCGCGAGTCTCTCGGGATTGGCGGTGAATGCCCGGGTCTCATGCGGCAAGGCTTCGTTCGAAGAGAATGTGCTCTTCACCCACGAGGGCCTAAGCGGCCCCGCCATCCTCCAAATATCCTCCTATTGGCGCCCTGGGATGGGCGTGGAAATCGATTGGATCCCCGGAGAGTCCGGGAGCGAACCCGTTGCCGAAGCCGCCCTGCGCCTCGCCAGGGAATCCAGCCCCAAACGCCTGCTGGCCACGGTCCTCGAAAGCATCCTCCCGGGTCGGATGCTCCTTCTCGTTCGCCACGTATTGGGAAATCGCCAGGCGTGCCTCGAGAAAAAAATGGCCGAATTGCGCCGGGAAGATGAGAAGGCCATCACGGCCATCCTCCACCGATTTCCATTTCGGCCGACGGGTACCCGGGGCTACCGGAAGGCCGAGGTCATGCGCGGCGGGGTGGATAGCGCCGAACTCTCTTCGGGCACCCTGGAAGCCCGCAAGGTCCCCGGGCTTTTCATCGGCGGGGAAGCGGTGGATGTCACCGGGTGGCTCGGCGGCTACAACCTCCAATGGGCATGGGCCAGCGGCCATGCCATCGGAGAAGCCCTGGGAAAGTAGGGATCGGGCCCTCGATTCCTTCAATGCGGGGCCAAATGGGCGGCCATGAGGCGCGCGAGATTGGCGCCCATCTGGGCGTGGCCGAATTCTCCCGGGTGGATGAGGTCGTTGGAGAGGCCGCCGGGGTGGACGAGCACCTGGCTCCCCTCGATGAGGTGGAGCAACGGATGCCGGATTTTGGCGTGGATGCGGCGGATCGCCTCATCGAAGGCGGCGTCGTTTTGGGTGCCCGTGGTTTCCTTCCCTGCCGGGCGGAAATCGTCGAAATTGGGGAAGATGGTGATGAGGAAATGGGGCGTCTGGGGGTTCTTCCCGATGAGTCGCTCCACCAGGTAGGTGGCGCGCTTCTCGAACTCCTGCGGCGTGAATTGCCCGTCGCGCATGTTCACGCCCAATTCCAGGGTGGCGACCTCGTAGGCCACCCCATCCGCGAGGTAATCCGCCGCCGCGGCTTCGATCTGGCAGGCCCCCGAGAGCCCCTTATTGGAGACGTCGAGTCCGAGGATGCGCCCGGTGTGGAAAATATAGGAGAGCAGGTTCCCGTGGGTGATGGACGATCCGTAGGCGAGCCACCGCTTGCCGGGCTTTTCCGAGGGGTCCGGGGGCCGCACCTCATGGCCGAAGGCGTCGATGCCGTGGAAGACCGCGGTGGCCCGGTTGAAGCAAACCCGCCAGACCGCCGCATCGAAGGCCCCGCGCAGCAGCTCGGGGCGCACCCAATCGAATCGTTCGGGTGGGGCGAGGTGGAGGCAAGTGACCTTCCCCATGGGAACGGCGTAGCGGCCCACCAGGAACTCGCCCCGGTACACCGTGGCCTCCTGGTCGGCCTCGAGGTGGGAGAGGAAGAGGCGGACATTGGGGGCGGCCGTGACGAAGCGGATCTCGCATCCGGTGCTCTCCATCGAGACGAATCGGCCCCGCTCCGAGAGGAAGCGCCGGGTGGCCGCGGGATAGCGGGGGAGGATTTTCCCGGGGAGCCCCGGGGAATCCTCCAGGGCCGCGACATTATGGAACTCGAGATTCTGGTGGATGAGGCTCATGGCCGGGATATTAGCATCTTCGCCATGGGCTCGGGGTTGGCGATGGAAGTAGCGGGCGCCAAACCCTGGGCCCTGTGCGCCTCACGCGGCCATGCAAGCGGCCGTCGGGGGCGCCCGATGGGCGAGGTCCGCGCGCCGAGGCTTTCCCTGGGAGGACCGCCCCCGCGGGCGGCGCGCTCGATGGACCCGGCGGATCTTAATAGGCCTTTTTCAGGAGCGCGACGATGCCGTCGTACTCCAGGGCGTTTCGCGAACGGTAGAACTCGTTGATGATCATGAGGGATTTCCCCTGCATCATGCTGAGGCAGGCGAAGATGCGGGTGAGCTGCTTGGAGGGGAAGGGGCCCAGGGGCGTCTTCTCCGCCAGGGTCCGAAGCCCCAGGGTCAGCTTGTCGGCGTACTGCACGTAGAGATCCATCGACTGGGCCGATTTGGCGGTGTCGGTGCGGCGGAAAAAATTGAGCAGCAGCAGGGCCTCGTAGAGCACCCCGTGGAGGGTCTCGGGCCGCAGCGAATCGGCGGCCTTCAGGTCGAGGTGGTTGAACGGGATGGTCTTCGTCACGATGCGCTGGAAGGGCTTGCTGGCAGGCTGGTTGTCGGGCACCGAGATCGTGCTGTCGAAGGCCACGAGGATCTTGTCGACCGTCGCCTCGCCCTCGGGAAATTGGCCCTTGAGCAGTTCGAGGTAGGCGCGGAACTGGGCCCGGCCCTGGTTGATCTTCTTCACCTGGAAGCGGATCTCGTCGCGCTTCATGTCGATGTCGGCCCAGCTATCCTTCTCCATCTGGGCGGTAGCCTCGAGGAAGGGCTGGCCCTTGAGCCCGGTGAGCATGATGAATTTCTTGAGGCTCAGGATGCCGGGGGTCAGCAGCACGCGCTGCATGGGCTCGACGAAGAGTTTGGTCAGCTGCTGGGCGTAGAGGGCGCGGATCTTCGGGTTGAGGAGGAGGGCGGCGTGGTTCGGTTGGTCGAGGGGAAGGAAGAAGGGCAGGTAATCCAGGAAAATCCCCAGGCGGAACTCGGGGTTGTCCTTATTGCGTGAGATCGCCTCGAGTTCGAAGAGGAAGAGCGGGTCGCTTAGGAACCGCTGGTAGAGGGCCGCGAAATATTTCTTGACCAGCTCGCCGGGGTCGGCATCGGATTCGGCCTTGGTGGGCTTGGCCGCGCCGCTGACGATGCGCGCGGGGAATTGAACTTTGAGTTCCGCCAAGGCGGGGCCGCAGAGTTCGGGGGGAAAACCGCTTTTCTGGAGGAAGACGAGGAGCTGGTCTTCGGAGGCGACCTTGGATGCCAAGTGCTGCGTCAGGCGATCGAGCACCTTGCCCTGTTCCGGACTCAACTTCTTTCTTATGCTCATGAATTTCGATGCGGGAACCGTGTTGACGGTCACTGGCCCTCCCCATTCTACCTTGTGTTCTTCTCAGAAGAAACAGGAATAGACGTGGAATGCAAACGTTTACTGTAATTATAATTGACAAAAAATGCGAATTCAACTTTTTTTCACTTTTTCCTCGCCCTTGTAATCCTGGAAAGGGGTCTCTTTTCCCCGTGGTAAAATGAAGCCTCCGAGGGATCCCGTGAAAAAGAAAGTGTTCATCGACGGCCAGGCTGGAACGACGGGGCTCGAGATCGCAGAGCGTCTTTCCACCCGGAGCGACCTGGAACTCATTTCCGTGGATGCGGCCAAGCGAAAGGAACTCGGGGCCCGCTTGGACTGCGCCCGGAGGGCCGACCTGACGATCCTGTGCCTCCCCGATGAGGCCTCGGGCGAACTCGCCCAGGCGTTGGGGGAGGAGCCCGTTCGCCTCATCGACGCCAGCACCCGCCACCGGACCGCAGAAGGCTGGGCCTACGGCATCCCCGAATTGAAGCCCGGTTTCCGCGAGAAGGTGAAGGCCGCGCGGCGGGTGAGCAATCCCGGCTGCTACGCCACGGGCTTCGTGCTCGCCCTGCGACCCCTCGTCGAATCCGGCCTCATCCCGCGGGACGCCGCCATCACCGTGAATGCCGTCTCGGGCTTCTCCGGGGGCGGGAAATCGATGATCGAGACCTTCCAGGCCCGCGACGGGGCCGCGCCCTACGAGCTTCTCCATTACGGCAATTACCGCCTCGACCTGGCCCACAAGCACCTCCCCGAAATGGCCCAATGGGCCGGCCTTTCGGCGTCGCCGCTTTTCCTGCCCGCGGTCGACCATTTTTACCGGGGGATGCTCGTGCACCTCCCGTTCCACGCGGCCCAACTCGCGGCGTGGAAGACCGACGCCGCGGCGATCCGCGATTGCCTCGCCCGGCATTACCGGGGCGAGCGCTTCGTGCGGGTGAAGGAGCCGACGAAAGACGAGCTGCGCGACGGGACCTTCCTCGATCCCCGGGCCGTCAACGGCACCAATTACGCCGACCTCTTCGTGCTGGCCTCCGAGGGCGGGCACGTGAACCTCTCGGTCTGCCTCGACAATCTGGGCAAGGGCGCCAGCGGCGCCGCGGTGCAGAACCTCAACCTGATGCTGGGCTTCCCGGAGGAGACGGGGCTCGTTCCCTAGTCCTTCTGCATCATCGCCCGCACCGCGGCGGCGAGGGTGCGGTTGAGTTGGGCGTCCATGGCGCGTTTGGCCTCGTCGTTGCCGAAGTCGCCGAGTTCCTTGATGAGGCCGAGTTTCAGGTAGCAGCGGTATTCGCCCTTGAGGAATTTGCTGGCGCGGAAGAGGTCGGCGGCGCGCAGGAATTGGCCCTTGGAATACCAGTGCTCGCCCACGCGGGTGAGGCCGTCCTGGTAGCGGGCCGTGCGGAAGACCTTCTCGGCGAGATCCACCTGGCCGAGGTTGAAGATGGCGTTGCCCTTATGGATGAGGGTCACACGCTCTTGGGCGGAGAGGGGGATGCCGCTGGTCTCGCCCAGCCTGGGGAACACGGCTTTTTTCGGGCCGCCGGGGTTCATGACTCGGGGGAGAGGGGGGCGTAGTCGAAGCCCATGCGGTAGGCGATCTCGCGCACGGAGCAGAGGCCGAGGATCTCCTTCACTTCCTTCTCCACCTGGGAGATCTTCACCTTGGTCACGAGTTCCCGCACCCGGGGGATGTAGTCGGCGTCGAGGCTGAGGCTGCGCACGCCGATGCCCAGCAGGAAGGGGATGAAGGCGGATTCGTGGGCGAGGTCGCCGCAGACGGAGACCTTCATGCGCTGGCGCAGGCAGGAGACGAGGATGTCGTTGAGGGTGCGCAGCACGCCCGGGTGGTGCGGCAGGTACCAGGAGGCCACGCGCTCGTTGGTCCGGTCGACGGCCAGCAGGTACTGCACGAGGTCGTTGGTGCCGATGGAGAAGAAATCGCACTGGGCGGCGAGGTCGTCGAGGATGGGGACCACGGAGGGCACCTCGATCATGCTGCCCAAAAGCGGCTTCTCGTGGTAGGGTAGGCCCTCTTCGGCGAGTTCCTGCTGGGCCTGGCGCACCACGGAGCGCGACTCGTTCATCTCCTCGATGCTCCCGATCATGGGGAACATGATGCGCAGGTCGTGGCCGAAGCCGGCGCGCAGCATGGCGCGCACCTGGACGAGGAAGAGGTCGCGGTGCTGGAGGGTGAAGCGCACGCTGCGCAGGCCGAGGGCCGGGTTGTTCTCGCGGTGGGCCCCGTAGAGGTGGCCGAGTTTGTCGCCCCCGAGGTCGAGGGTCCGTAGCGTCACGGGGCGGTGGTCCATCTCCTGGAGGATGCGGCGGTAGAGGTCGACCTGTTCCTCTTCGCTGGGCATGGTGTTGCGGAAGAGGAAGAGGAACTCGCTGCGGAAGAGGCCGATGCCCTCGGCCTTCGCCTCCTTGCCGTGCTTCACGTCGGAGAGGAGGTTCACGTTGGCGAGGATCTCGACGCGCACCCCGTCGGCCGTGAGCGTCTCGCCGCCCTTGGAACTCCAATGGAAGAACGGGGCGGAGCGCTTCAGGCGCTGCTGGATGAGGGACTTCTCGGGGTGGAAGACCACGCGGTGCTGCTCGCCGTCGAGGAGCACCGGCGTGCCGTCGGCCACCGAGAGGAGCCGCTCGTCGTCGACGATCATGAGGGGCAGGCGCACCGAGCGCGCGAGGATGGCCACGTGGGAGGTCACCCCCCCGCTGACCAGGAGCACCCCGGCGGCCTTCTCGCTGGCGATGCGCAGGAGTTCGGAGGGGAAGATCGTCTCGGCGATGACGATGTGGCCCTTCAGCGGCCCCTCGACGCGCTTGGCGCCGAGCAGGTTGTGCAGCACGCGGCGGGTGATGTCCTCCAGGTCGTGGACCTTCTCGCGCACGAGTTGGCTGCCGGCCTGGGTGAAGAGCTTGGCGAATTGCTCGGCGGTATCGACCACCGCGCGGGCGGGGTGGGCCCCGGCCTTCACCCGGCTGCGCACGCCATCGTGGAAGAGGCGGTCCTTGAGGATCATGAGGTGGCCGGAGAAGATGGCGAGGCCCTGGTCCATCACCTCTTTCTCGACGGAGCGTTCAAGGGCCTCGATCTGGCGCTGGGAGGCCTCGACGGCCTTGTCGTAGTCCTCGAGGCTATGGGCCTGGGCGCCGAAATCGTTTAAGATCTCGTCGACCTGCCGGGTGATCCAACGGCGCGACTCGCCGAAGGCCACGCCCTCGCAGGCGACGCGCCCGCTGATGATGCGCAGTTCCCCGCCGCGGGGGGGGCCGACGCGGCGGCGTGGGCCGGGGGGAGGGCCGGGGCATCGGGGCCGATCTGGCCCTGGAGGCTCTGGTGCAGGCGGGCGTTCTCGATGAGGTAGGCGAGTTTGGAGGAGACGGCCCGCACGGCGATGACGTCCTTCTCCAGGAAATGGCGGTTCTTGCCGCGCTGCAGCATGAGCACGCCGATGCGCGTGTCGCCCATGAGCATGGGCACCGCGAGGTAGGCGTCGTACTTCTCTTCTTCGAGCCCCGGGACGGCCTTGAAATGGGGGTTGCGGCTGCCGACCTTTTCCACGAGGGGCCGGCGCGTCTCGAGGCAGCGGCCGACGAGGCCTTCGCCCGGGGCCAGCAGCACGGGCTTCTCGCGATCGAACTTGAGCCCAACGGTGGCGCTGAGGCGCAGTTTCTGGGTATTTTCGTCGAAGAGGTAGATGGTGCAGACGTCGGCCTTCAGGTGCCGGGAGACGAGTTCCACGACCTCATCGTAGAGGCAGGTGAGGGCGCCCTTGGCCAGGTTCCGGTCGCAGACCTCATGGAGTTCCGCGATGAGTTTGAGGTGGTCCTTGGCCATTTGAAATTATAGCATCCTGGAATTCGGTCCTAGGATGTTTTTTTCCATTGCAACCTGGCCGGTGCAAAGCAACGTGGGTTGCCTCCTCGGGTCTTCCGGAGAACCTAAACTGAAAACGAGCGCCCGAAGCGCCACCGGCGCTGGCGGGGGCGCAGTGGCCGGTCTCCGATTCCCGCCGCTGCTGGGTCTGTCGTTGGATCCGGTGGATGGGCGCTCGGGTTCATCCCATAATCGCCTCAAGGTCTTTCCGGGGGTCCCGACGATGAAAGCGACGCATTTTTTTTTCTTCTGGGCGGTGGTCTCCCTGGCATGGGGCCAAGAGAAACCCCAGGCCCAAGTCCCGCCGGCAAAGCCCGCGACCCATAAACCGGCGGCGAAGCCAGTCCCCTTCAAGGTCTCCCCTGGGGAAATCGAGTCCGTGCGCGTGAAGGCCGAGGCCTTGGGGCAGGCCCTCGCGCGACTCAAGGCGGGCAAGGTCGATCGCGCCCTGATTCCGGATGTGGAAGTCTTCCACCGCGCCGCGACCATGCTGCTGCGGTTCTCCAATGAAGAGTTCTTCACCCAGCGCTTCGTCACCGATGCGCTTTCCGTCTTGGATCTCGGCCTCAAACGGGCCGAGGCCTTGGACGCGGGGCGCGCTCCCTGGGCCAGCCGCCAAGGGCGCTTCGTCCGGGGCTACCGCTCCCGGCTCGACGGGACGGCCCAGCCCTACGGGCTCTCCATCCCCCCGTCCTATGACGGCAAGACGCCCATGCGGCTGGATGTGATCCTCCACGGCCGGGGCGCGACGCTGAGCGAGGTCAATTTCATCGCGGCCCGGGAACTCACCAACGCGGCGCTTGCGGGGTTCTCCAACGCCATCCGCCTGGAAGTCTACGGCCGGTGGAATAATGCCTACCGCTATGCGGGCGAGGTCGACGTGTTCGAGGCGATGCAGTCCGTAATGTCGCGCTACCGCATCGAGACGAACGCCATCGTGCTTCGGGGATTTTCCATGGGCGGCGGCGGGGCCTGGCATCTGGGGCTCCACCATCCCGGCCAGTGGGCCGCCCTGGAATCGGGGGCGGGCTTCACGGAGACGATCCGTTTCACCCGGTCCTCCAATATGCCGCCGGAACAGCTTCGGGTCCTGCCGATCTTCGACACCGATGGGGCGGCCCTCAACGCGTGGAACCTCCCCGTCGTCGGCTACGGCGGGGAAGACGACAAGCAACTCGCCGCCTCGGTCAATATCCGCGAGCAACTCGAGCGGGAGGGGTTCCACTTCGTCCAGGAGGGGCTCAATTATTCGGGGGTCGAATTCCCCATCCGCTTCCTCGTGGGGCCGAAGACCGGGCACAAATGGCATCCCGAGAGCCAGGCCGCTTCCGATGCGTTCATCGACGAGGCGTTGGCGAAGCCCCGCGCCATCCCCGATCGCATCCGTTTCGTTGCCTTCACCACCCGCTACGACCGCTGCCATTGGCTGCGCATCGACACCCTCACCCGCCATTACGAACGGGCCGAAGTCGACGCCGTGCGCAAAGACGGGGGAAAGCGCGTCGAACTCAGCCTCAGCAATGTGGACGGCTTCACCCTCCTCATGGAGCCCCCGCAGTCGGTATCCATCAACGGCGCGATCCTCGCGCTTCCCACCCCGCTCCCCAAGGGCCTCCCCTATGCCTCGTTCCTGCGCACCGAGAAAGGTTGGGCGGTGGCGACCGCGCTCCCCGATGAGCGGGTCTTGCGCAAACGCCACGGCCTAAGCGGCCCCATCGACGACGCCTTCATGGAGCCTTTCCTCTGCGTCAAACCGACCGGAGCGCCGTTCAGCCGCCCCGTCGTCCAGCAGTCCCTCGCCCTCCTCGACCGGTTCGTCTTCCTTTTCGGAAAATGGCTGCGCGGCGACGTGCGCATCAAGGAGGACCGCGAGGTCGACGCGAAGGATATCGCCGATTACAACCTCGTGCTCTTCGGGGACCCTTCCGCGAATAAAGTGTTCTCCCGGGTCATCGACCGTCTTCCCATCAAATGGAACAAGGATTTCCTGCAATTGGGGACGAACCGCTACCCGACGGCGGAATATTTCCTCGCCATGGTCTATCCCAATCCCCTGAACCCGAAAAAATACCTCGTGCTCAATACCGGGCACACGATCCCGGAGAAGGATTGGCGCGGCAATAACGCGCTCCAATTCGGGAAATGGGGGGATTGGGCCATCCTGAAGGCGGAGACGAACCCCACCAACCTGGAAGCGCTCGTCGCCTGCGGGTTCTTCGGCGAGCGGTGGGAAATCGCCCCGTAGGTCGGCGCCTCAGGCCGTCGCCCAGGTGGCGATGTATTCCCAGGGAGGCGACAGCAGGCCCGGAGCATCCAGGCGCCAACCGCCCGGGCGGCCCCCCTGCCGCGCGGCGAGTTCGAAATGGCTGAGGGCGATGCCCAGGTCGGTCTCCTGGAGGCTCGCTTCCCGGACGGCCGAATCGTAGAGGCGGTTCCGGGCGAGCATGAAATGGAACTCACCCGCGATACGGAGCACGCGCCAGGGTTGTCGATTGCTCGCCGAGGGCCCCCGGCGCACGGCTTCCAGGCAGGGCGCCCAGTCCCCCGCCTTCTCGGGGAGGAGGGGAAGGCCGGGATTCCCGTCGAAAAAGAGCTCTTCCCAGGGCTTGCGCGCATGGCTGCCGGCGGCGAAACGGACCAGGCGTTCCCGAAGGCTTCGCGCCACCCCGTGGCCCACGGGGGTGATGCAGGGGAGGATTTCCTCGGGCGCGAGGTCGATGGCTTGGGCGAACGCGGAGCGGGTGAAGGTTCCCCCGAGCCAGCAAGTGCCCAGGCCGGCCTCGGTAAGTTCGAGGACCACCCGTTCGAGAGCGTAGCCGTAATCGACGGCGGCCCCGGGCGCCCGGGGAGCGGCCCCGACGATGAAGGCGCGCGGGTCTTTGATGAAGCCGTAGGTGCCGAAACGCTTGGCGTCGAAGCCGCCCTCCTGGTCGAGCAGGGCGAAGCGGATGGGATGGCCGAAGGGCCCCCGATGTTCCCCTTCGAGGATCTCGCGCACCCGGGCGCGCTCCCCGGGGAGCAGGGGCTTGCCATCATAGGAGCGCACGGAAACGCGTTGATCAATGGCGGCGAGGGCGTCTTTCATGGGGAGAAGATAGCGTACATCGCCCTCCGAGGGAATCCCGCGGCCCCGCCTACGTGCACTTTTTCTCCAATCGGTTTATCATCCTCCTATGGACCTTAAGAATCTCTGTGTGCCCGGCGAGCACGATCTGTCGCTCCCCGCCTGGGGGCCCTACTCGAAGAAGACCTCGGGCATCGCCCACACGGCCTGCTTGCGCCGCGGTCTGCGGGTGGATTTCGCCCTGTTCCCCGGCCTCTTCCGCCGCCGCATCGACCCCGCCATGGCCCGTTGGGAATCCGGTTGGCACCCCTGGGAAGCCGATGTCGACCTCACCGCCTGGTCGGTCCGTCACGAACTCGGGGGCCTCGACGATTGGTATGCCCAAATGTTCTGGTGCAGTGACCAGAAGGGGAGTCCCGCGCGCTATCTTCGCGCCCGCTTCCATAACCGCACGGGGCATCCCCAGAACGCCGTGCTGCATTTCATGGCGTCCCTCCAATCCCACCATCCGCTCCAGACCCTGGTGCGTTTCAGCGGCCCGGGGCATTGGGTCAACGGCGTGGCGTATACGGACCATCGCCGGGCCAAGCCCCGCCATGACGACGGGCTCGTTCCCGACGCCTACCGTCGGGATGAAGCGACGGGGGGAGACTGGGTGGACGGGCGCGCCCTCGGAAAGGCCTTCGGCGACCAGGCCGGCGATACCGCGCGCTACCGCACCTCCCTCGATGGCCTCAAGGGGCCCCTCGTGCTCACCGTACGGGGGAAGGTCCTCGGCGCCTCGCCGGCGCTCTTTCGTCTGGATGGCGATCTCCACGGCGATCTCGTACTCGACCGGGGGAAGGGCCAGCCCGCCCTCGCCCCGGGGGAGCCGGCGGCCATCCAATGCTGGTCCATGGAGATCGGCGACCTCTCCAATACCGAACTCCACTTCGATCTCGTGGCCCTGGGCGGCAAGGCCGAGATCAACGGCTTCGCCCTCACGCCCAAGGGGCACCCGCCGGCCTTCGAAACCGCGCCGTACCGGTCGGCGCCCGAATGCGCCGTCGATGCCGGCGGAAAATCCATGATCCTCACCTGGCCCGATCTCGAGGCCTCCTACCTCCTCTGTTGGGATTGGCCCGATTGGGAGGTCCGCGAGTTCCAGATGGACGATTTTTCCTCGTTCATCCGAGACAAGACCCACGACCATGTCTCCCGCGTGCTGCGGGGGGAGGGAAGGGGCCATCACACCAATCTGCACCTCGCCCCCATCCCGGTGAAGCCCAGGGAAACGGTGGAAATGCACGCCATGGTCGCCTGCGGGTCCAAGGCGGAATTGGAAGTTTTGGCCAAGGGGTTCTTCGCGGGCCAAAAAGAGCGGGCGCCCCTCTTCACCGCGGCGGAGAAGCGCCTCGCGCCGCCCCCGTTTCTGCCCTCTGGAGCGGCCCATGAAGTCGGCGCGGAGCGCCTCGCCGCCACCCTCGCCCAAAATTGCGTGTTCCCCGTGGCCAATAGCGGCCAGTTCACCCGCCACCATACCCCCGGCCGGTGGTGGGATAGCCTCTACACCTGGGATTCCGGCATGATCGGCCTCGGGCTCCTCGAACGCTCCAGCGCCCGGGCCGCCGAGAACCTGCGCGCCTACCTCAGCGAGCCCGGCGACCGCGAGCGGGCCTTCGTCCACCACGGGACGCCCTTGCCCGTCCAAGCCTGGCTCTTCCACGAAATCTGGAACCGAACCCAGGATCGGGAATGGCTTTCGTTCTTCTATCCCCGGATGCGCCAATACTACCGCTTCCTCGCGGGGCATGACGGCGGTAGCACGACCCGCCACCTGAAGTCGAACCTGCTCGTCACCTGGGATTATTTCTATAATAGCGGCGGGTGGGATGATTACCCCCCCCAATGGGCCCTCAACGACCCGAAGGAGCACGCGCGCCGGCGCTTCGTCAGCCCCTGCGCCCCCACCAGCCACGCCATCCGTTTCGCCAAGATCCTGCGGGGCGCGGCGCGCCTCGTGGGCGCCGAGGCCGACCTCCCGATGTATACGCATGACATCGAGGCTTTTTCCCTCGCGCTCCACACCCATGCGTGGGATGGATCGACCGGGTATTTTTCATACGTGGAGCACCGCGAGGGCGGCATGCCCATGGGGGTGTTCCGCCACGCGTCGGGGGCCAATTGGAATATGGGCCTCGACGGGGTCTCGCCCCTGGTGGCGGGAATCTGCACGACCGAACAAGAGCGCGCCTTAGTCGGCCACCTCTTCGATCCAGCGAGCCTCTGGACGCCCGTGGGCCTGTCCACCGTCGACCAGGGGGCGCCGTATTTTTCCAAGCGCGGCTATTGGAACGGGGCGGTCTGGTTTCCCCACCAATGGTTCATCTTCAAGGCCCTCCTCGACCTGGGGCGATGGAAGGAGGCGAGGCAGATCGCCGAGACGGCGCTTTCGGTTTGGGAAGGGGAAGTGCGCCAGAGCGGCTACGCCTTCGAGCATTTCATGGTCGAGTCGGGCCGCGGGGCGGGCTGGCACCATTTCAGCGGCCTATCGTCGGTGGTGCTCAGCTTCTTCGGGGCCCGCCATGCCCGCGCCCGGGTCACCGGCGGGGCCGACTTCCGGGTATTGGAGGAGCGTTGGGATCCCGCCGGCGGGCTCGTACTCTCCTTTGAAACCGACGGGGAGCCCGGCCGCCCTTTCTGCCTCTGGGTCAACGGGACGGGGAACGGCGACTCACTCGCCCACCTCGATGGAGCGCCGCTCACGCCCTCGGACAGCGATGGCGCCCGCCGGGTCTTTTGCATGGAGCGGAAGGCGGGATTGCGCCGCCTCGTCCTCACCCCGGCCTGATGGGAGCACTCGATGCCTAAAATCTACCCCCCCGAGCACGTGGAGCGCCACGCCCAAATGCTGGGCAACCGGGTCAAGAAGCGCTATGAGCACCTGGCGAAGCGCTTCGCCCGGGAGCAGATCGATTGCTTCCGCCTCTACGATTGGGATATCCCCGAAATCCGCGCGGTGGTGGATTGGTATGCCGGCCACCTCGTCGTCTCGGAATACGAGCGGCTCCAGACCGGGCCCGATTGGCTGCCCCGCATGGCGCGGGCGGTGGGCGAGGCCATGAATGTCCCCCCCGAGAAGGTCTTCACCAAGAAGCGCCGCACGCGCACCGCCGACGGCGAACGCTATTCCGCCGTCGGTAGCGGGGAATGGGACCACGAGGCCGAATCGCGGCCCACCAACGATTTCCGGGCCGCCGCCGAAATCGCGCCGCGACCCGACGTGCGCTTCCCGGTGCGGGAGCGGGACCTGAAATTATGGGTGAACCTGGGGGATTTCCTCGATACCGGGCTCTATTCGGACCACCGCAATACCCGCCAATTGGTCCGGGGCTTGGCCCCCGGGAGCGATTTCCTCAATCTTTTCGCCTACACGGGCGCCTTCACCCTCGCCGCCGCCGCGGGGGGAGCCAAGACCACCACCACCGTCGACCGAAACGCCACCTACACCGATTGGGCCCGGGAAAACCTCGCCCTCAGCGGCCTTTCCGGGCCCCAGCACCGCCTCGTCCAATATGACGTGGAGGAGTTCCTCGACCGCACGGCCCGGGAGAAAACCCGCTACAACTTGGCGGTGATCGACCCCCCCTCGTTCTTCACGGACCGCACCAAGGGGACCGCCTTCGATATCTCCCTGGACCATCCGCGCCTCCTCGAGAAGGTGCTCAAGGTGATGGTCACGGGGGGGATCGTTTTCTTCTCCACCAATCACCAGCGCTTCGAGCCGGCCATGGAGGGCCTTCGCGTCTCGTCGAACACCGAACTCACCCCGGGAACGATCCCCGACGATTACCGTAATCGCCAAGTGCATCGCTGCTGGAAACTCGTGGCGCTCTGAGGAGGCGGGGCCGCGTGGGAGGTCCCGATGCATCGGGCTGCCGTGGGCTCCCCCATCGTGCCGGTTTTCTATTCTCGACATGGGTGGAACTGGGGGTTTGACGGAGAAATTCCACCCCGAGCCCCCCCCACTAGAATCCCCTATGTCTATGTCCTATCCTTTTACATCCCCCCGACGCCATTGGAGCCCCATGAAGCCCCTTCTTTCCCTGATTCCGGTCTTTTCCATGCTCGCCCTCGCTGCCCCCCTCGGGTGGCGCAATGACGGAACGGGCCTCTACCCCAAGGCCGTCCTCCCCGCCTCCTGGGGCCCGTCCGAGAAAGTGGTGTGGGCGACGCCCCTCCCGGATTGGGGCAATTCGTGCCCCGTGGTGCTCTCCGACCGCATCCTGTTGTGCGCCGAGCCCAACCGACTTCTGTGCGTCGACAAGCAGGGAAAGATCCTTTGGCAATGCGAGAACACCGTCGACGCCACCTTGACGGAGGCCGAGCGGTCCAAATGGCCCCAAGAAGAAGCGGCTTTGAAAGAGGCCGAGAAGGGCCTCGCCCCGCTGCGCGCCGAGTTCGAGGCCGCCCGCGCCGCGCTTAAAGAAGCGGAGACCGAAGCCAAGCAGAATCCCCAGGATGGCGATCTCAAGAAGGCGGTGGGCGGCGCACGGCGCAAGGTGGGAGAAGCCCAGCGTCGCCTCGACGAGGCCCTCGCCAAGACCGAAGCCGGCTTTCCCCTCGCCGGCCGCATGCGGCCGGCCAAGACCCATCCCGCCAATGGCTTCAGCAGCGATACCCCCCTCTTCGACGCGGGGAAAGTCTACGCTTGCTTCGGGAACGGGGTGGTCTCGGCGTACACCACCGAAGGCAAGCGCCTGTGGACGCGCTTTGTCGAGAAGCCCACCCATGTGTGGGGGCAATGCGCCTCCCCGCGCCTCATCGGCGGCGTCCTCGTCATCCAATACGTGAAGGCTTGGGGTTTGGATCCCGCCACGGGCGAGGTGAAATGGAACGCACCGTGCCCGAAGGCCTGGGGAACGCCCGAACCGATCACCGTCGGGCGCCTCACCGCCTTCGTCACCGACCAGGGGCAAATACGCTCCTCGGTCGACGGCGCGCTACTCGCCGAGACCGCGATGAAACTCGAGTTCGGCTGCCCCCTCGTCTCGGGGGAACTGGTTTACGGCGCGAGCACCGGGGTCGCCTGGGCCATGAAGGTCTCCGAAAAGGACGGGAAACTCGCGGCGACGGAGTTGTGGAAGGCGGAAGTGGGGGATAAAAAAGAGCGCTTCTACGCTTCCCCGCTCCTCTGGGAAGGGGTGCTCTACCTGGTGAATCAGAAGAGTCAGCTCTTCGCCCTCGAGGCGGAAAGCGGCAAGAAACTCTTCGAACAGGCCCTAGGACTCGGCGGTACGGCCTATCCTTCGCCCATCCTATGCGGTGACCTCATTGTCGCCAGTTCCGATACCGGGAAATCGGTGGTCTTCAAGGCCGGCCGCGAATACAAAGAAATTTCCCGGCCGGTCCTCGAGCCCTTCCGGGCTACCCCCGTTTGCGACGGCAAGCGGATGTACATCCGCACCCTGGCGAAGGGGCCCGAGAAGCCCGGCCTCTATTGCCTGGGGGAATGAAGCGGGGGCGCGGGAGGGCCGGAATAGGCAAAAAAAAGCCCACGGCAGGCGCCGTGGGCTTCATGCTCCCCGAGCAGGACTCGAACCTGCGACCAGGTGATTAACAGTCACCTGCTCTACCAACTGAGCTATCGAGGAATCGCAAGATTAATTATAGAATTTGAGGAAACGCCTGTCAAATCACCGTGAATAAACCCAAAAAGGGCCGCACCAAGGTCCACCACCGCCGCCTGCCCGATTACTTGCGCGACCTGATCATCCAGGGCGAACTCATCCGGCCGGGGCTTTCCAACGGCGAGCGCCTCCCCGGAAGCCGCGCCCTGGCCGAGAAGTATTCGGTCAGCCAGATTACCCTCATGCGGGTGCTCAAGGAATTGGTGGACGAGGGCATCCTCACCGGCGAAGAACGCCGCCGCCATACCGTGCGCGATATCGCCCGTTGCCGCAACCTCACCCAGCACCGGGGGGTCGTCACGGTCCTGGTCCCCGAACTGGATTATTTTAGGGATTTCACCCGGGGCCTCGAGGAGGGCCTCAAGCAGCACGCCCCCGAGCGCGGATTGCGCCTGAGGGTCCAAAGCTACCAATGGGACGACGCCTCCATGCTCGAGCAGATCGGCGATTTCCTCGAATCCCGGCGTTCGGTCGGCATGGTGCTCAAACTCGCCGAGGCCCCGGGCTACGAGAAGAGCCTGGAGGGCCTCCTCGGTTCGGGGGTGCCCGTGGTGCTCTTCGATACCGCCCACCCCAAATGTGATAGCGTCGTCATCGACCAGACCGCCGGCGTCCACCGGGCCCTCGATTACCTCGCCGAGACGGGCCATGAGACCCTGTGCTATCTGGGCCGTTTCACCGGGCGCGAATCCATCGAGCGCGGCCGCGAGGCCGCCTTCCGCTCCTGGTTCGCCGCGCGGGGCAGGGAGATCCCCCCCGAATGCCTTATCGAGTTCCTCGGCCAGGCCTCCTATGACGAGTGGCTTCCCCGACTCAAGCGGCTCCTCGGAGCCTCCGAGAAGCTCGGGGTCTTCTGCTATAACGATAAAGATGCCCTCTGGGTCTATCGGGCGCTGCGCATCGCGGGCATCCCCGTCCCCGAACGCCTGAGCCTCATCAGCTACGACGATAAGTACCGCATCACGGGTTACGACCCGGTGCCCTTCGATATCGGCCTTTCCACCGTCGACGCCCGGCACCTCGAGGGCGGAAAAGAGGCCGCGCGGCTCCTGGTGGCCCGCATGGACCATCCCCGGAGAAAATTCGAGCAGGTCAGCCTGACCCCGAAACTCAATCTGCGCCAGACATCCCGGCCCCGCAATTGAATTCGGCCTTTTAACCCGTCCCGCCGTCAAGTCAAGTTGCCAATTACGGGGATTTCCGGGCCCTTGGAAAGGCGATTCCCCTTTGGGATATAATACAAAAACCGATGGACCGGGCGCTGCGACTCCAATTTCATGACCTGATGGTCAAAACACGCGCGCTCGAACTCCGCATGATCGCCATGGTTCGCAGCGGCGACGGCTATTTTTGGATCGGCGGACCGGGGGAAGAGGCCGTGAACGTCGCCCTGGGCCTCCAGGTCCGAAAGGGGGAGGGGATCGACTACGATTACCTGCTCCTCCATTACCGAAACACGGGCATGCTCATGGCCATGGGCATCCCGCTCATCGACCCCATCCGCCTCATGCGCTCCACCGCCACCGACCCGTTCACCCGCGGGCGCAGTTTCTCGGGCCATTACGCCTACAAACCCTTCAACATCCTCCCGGTCACTTCGCCCATCGGCACCCAATTCGGCGTCGCTCCAGGGCTCGCCCTGGCCCAGAAGCGCGCCGGCAGCAAGGGGGTCACCATCGTCATCGGCGGCGACGCCGGCGCGGCCGAACCCGATTTCGCCAGCGGCCTCATCTGGGCCACCCGGCCCGGGCGCGAACTCCCCATCCTCTTCCTCATCACCGACAACTCCCTGGGCATTTCCACCCGCAAGGATCAAGTCTGGGCCATGGAGCACATCTCCGACCGGGCCAAGCCCTTCGGCATCCCCACCCGCGTCATCGACGGCAACGACCCCGAGGCCTCCCATGCGGCCCTGGGCGAGGCCCTCGAGACGGTGCGCCGCACGGGGCGGCCTTACATGATCGACGCCAAGGTTTCCCGCCTCTACGGCCATTCCTCCTCCAGCGGCACCAATCTCGAGCCCGGCGAAGATCCCATCGCCCGCTACGAGAAGAAATTGGTGGACGAGGGGATCGCGACGCCGGGGGAACTCAAGGCCGTGCACGAGCGCTACCACGCCGAGGCCCTCGCCGCCCTCGAGCAGGTGCGCCTCGAACCCTTCCCCGCGCCCCACACCCTCTACGACCACACCTTCGTGCCTTCGCCGGTCGACCTCGTCTACGGCGAGCGGTATTTCAACCCGAACCGGGGGGACTGAGCATGGCGACCATGGCCCAGGCGATCCGGTTGGCGCTCCATCACGCGGAGCGCGAGATGGGGGTCCGCGATATCTTCGGGCAGGACGTGGGGCCGCCCTTGGGAGGCGTGTTCGGGGTCACCCAGGGGCTCGAGACGGCCTGGAACACCCCCCTCGACGAGCGGGGGATCATCGGTACGGCCATGGGCTTGGCCATGGCGGGGCAGAAGCCCATCTGCGAGATCCAGTTCGTCGACTACATCTTCAATTCCATCGACCTCATGAAGCTCGCCGGCAATTCGGCTTGGAACAGCGCGGGGCAATTCCCCATGCAGATGGTGCTCATGTCGCCCACCGGCAGCGGCATCCACGGCAGCATCTACCATAGCCACTCCTTCGAGGCTTGGGCGGCGCGCTTAAACGGCTGGAAGGTCGTCATGCCCAGCGACCCCATCACGGCCTATGGCCTGATGCTGGCGGCCGTGGAAGACCCCAACCCCGTGCTCTACCTCATCCCCAAGGCCCTCATGCGCGTCGAGGGCAAGGAGCTCCTCCCCGAGGAGCCCGACAAGAAGACGCTCAAGGCCATGATCGACGCCCCATTGGGCGACCGCGGCGAGTGGAAGCCCCGTTGGCCCGCGATCCCCCGCTTCATCACGCCCATCGGCCAGGCCCACGTGGTGCGCGGCGGCGAGCACGTGAGCATCGTGAGTTTCGGCCGCATGCTCTGGGTCTGCCTCAAGGCGGCGGAGACCCTGCAGCAGGAGGGCATCTCCGCCGAGGTCATCGACCTGCGCTCCATCATCCCCTACGATTGGAAGACGATCTCCAAATCCATCCTCAAGACCGGGCGGGTGATGTTCGTCAACGAAGATACCGACATCGTCAATTACGGCGAGCACCTCCTGCGGCGCACCATCGACGCCCACTTCTACGACCTCAAGGCGCGTCCCCGCGTGCTCGGGGGCGAGCCCGTCCCCGGCATCGGGCTCGCCGAGACCCTGGAGGACGCCAGCGTCCCCCAGAGCGGCACCGTCGTCCAGGCCGCCCGAGACATGATGGAGGAGAATACCTGACGCCGCGCCGGAGGGGGCGCGGGCGAGGTATATAATTACCCATGAGCGTGGCCATGAAATTCACCCTCCCCGAACTGGGCGAGGGCGTGCAGGAAAGCGAACTCGTCAAATGGCACGTGGGCGAGGGCGAGACCCTGCGCCAAGACCAGAAGATCGCCGAGTTCATGACCGACAAGGCCGCCATCGAGGTGCCCTATCCCCACGCCGGGGGCAAGATCCTGCGGCTTCTGGTGAAGGAGGGCGACACGGTGAAGATCGGGGCCGACCTCTTCGAGTTCGAGCCGCCCGCGGGGTTTAAGCCCGCCGAACCGGCCGCCCATCCCCAACCCCCCGCCGAACCCGGCTATATCCGCCCGCCCCAGGGCCCGGTGCCGCCCCCCGACCGCGAGATGTCCGCCGCGCCCGACCGCATCAAGGCGTCGCCCTTGGTGCGCCGACGGGCCCATGAACTCGGCATCGACCTGTCCACCATCGCCCCCTCGGGCGAGGGCGGGCGGGTGCTTCTGGGGGATCTCGACCGGGCCCGCGGCCTCACCGAGGGTCCCACGGCGCCCGTGCTCCCCGAGCGGGTGCACATCTACAATCTTGAAGGGGACGTGCGCAAGCCCCTCGTGGGACTTCGAAAGGCGATCCTCAAGCAGATGGTGCAGGCCAAGAGCACCATCCCCCATTTCCACTACCTCGAGGCGATGGACGCCACCGCCCTCCTGCGCCGCCGCGAGATCGACAACGCGGCCGCCGCCGAGAAGCGCACCTACCTCCCGTACTTCGTGAAGGCCGTTTGCGCCGCGCTCAAGGCCTACCCCCTCGTCCACACGGCCGTCGACGTCGACGACCGCTACGCCGGCCAGATCGTCTTCCGAAACGTCTTCAACATCGGCATCGCCATGGCCACGGCCGAGGGGCTCATGGTGCCGGTGATCCAGCACGCCGACCAGAAGAGCCTCGACGAACTCGCCAAGGAACTGCGCGTCTTCCGCGACAAGTCGGAGCACAAGGCCTTCCGCCCCGAGGACATGTCGGGGGGCACCTTCACCATCACCTCCATGGGCGCCCTGGGCGGCGAGTGGGCCACGCCCATCATCCGCTCCCCCGAAGTCTCGATCTTGAGCATCCACGCCCTCAAGGAGAAGCCGGTGGTGGTGGACGGCAAGATCGTCGTGCGCCCGGTGATGAACCTCGTCGGGGCCTTCGACCACCGGGTCGTCGACGGCATCGTGGCCGCCCAATTCATCCACCACATCATCCGAGAACTCTCCACCCCCGGCGGGGCCCCGTGACCCGGTCCTTCGACCTCGCCATCCTCGGCGCCGGACCCGGGGGCTATTCGGCGGCCATCCGCGCCCGCCAGCTCGGGCTCTCGGTGGCCCTCATCGATCCCGGCCTCGCCGGGGGGGTCTGCCTCCACGAGGGGTGCATCCCCTCCAAGGCCCTGCTCCACGCCGCTAAATTGCGCCGCATGGCGATGCACGAGGGCGCGCTCATGGGCCTCGGCTTCGCCCAACCCACCGTCGACGTCGCCGCCCTCCAAAACTGGAAGCGCGGGATCGTGGAGCGCCTCGAATCCGGCGTCTCCGGCCTCCTCAAGAAGCACGGGGTCGAACGGTTTCCACACCGCGGCCGCCTCACCCACGCCTCCGGCCTCGAACTCCTGAACGACAAGGGCGAGGCGTGCGACCGCCTGGGCTTCCGCAACCTCATCCTCGCCACCGGAAGCCGGGAGAAGCGCCTCGCCGCCTTGGGCGAATCCCCGGCCTTGTGGTATCCCCGCGACGCCCTCGCCTTCGGGAAAGTGCCCGAACGCCTGGCGATCATCGGCGCCGGGATCATCGGGCTCGAACTCGGCCAACTCTTCTGCCGATTGGGCAGCGAAGTCCATCTCTACGACGCGCTCCCCGAACTGCTTCCCCGGCGCGATCGCCGCTTGGTGGCGAGCCTCAAGAAATCCCTGGAAGGGGAGGGGATGCGCTTCCACCTGGGGGCGCGCATCGACGCCCTCGAGGGGCAGACCCTCGCCTTCGAAGAGGGCGGCGCGAAGCGCCGGGAAGTTTTCGAGCGCGTGCTCTCGTGCGTCGGGCGGCGGCCCAATAGCGAGGGCCTGGGCCTCGAACGCATCAATATCGCCACCGACGCCTCGGGCCATGTCGACGTCAACGTGTGGCTCCAGACGCCGCTGCACCACATCTTCGCCATCGGAGACCTGGTGGCCGGGCCCCAATTGGCCCACCGCGCCTCGCGCATGGGGCTCCTCGCCGCCGAGAACGCCACCGGGCGCCGCTATCCCTGGGATGTCCGGGGCCTTCCCTCGGTGCTCTACACCGATCCCGAATTGGCGTGGGTCGGCATCGGGAAAGCGGAGGCGCGGGAGAAGGGATTGGAAGTGAAGATCGGCGCCTTTCCCCTGGCGGCCAACGGGCGCGCCCAGACCGAGAACGCCACCCTCGGGAGCATGGAACTCGTCTGCGACCGCGTCGACGGCCGCGTGCTCGGCGCCGAGGCGCTGGGGAGCCAAGCGGAGGGGTTGGTCTCCTCGGTCTCCCTGGCGATGGAGATGGCGGGCACCGCCGAAGACATCGCCGCGGCGGTCTGGCCCCATCCTTCCCTGTTCGAGGCCCTCGGCGAAAGCGCCGAGGCCGTCGACCACCGCGCCATCCACCTATTCCAGGAATCCGCCGCGCGCCGCCCGGAGGCGTGATTCGGACCCGGAAAGGGCTCCCATCGTAAGATTGGGGAGCGGTTTTGGACGCGGGAAATGGCAAAGGCAACGGTTTTTTTCATCCTTTTCGGGTGGGCGTGCGTCGCGACCGCTTTCCCCGCGGCGGCCAAAACCACCGCGGCGAAGCCCGCCCCGAAAGCGGCGGGCAGCACGGTGCGCGCCGAATCGAAAGAGGTGGCGGTGGTCGACCTCCAGCGGGTGTTCGAGCATTTCGTCCGCCTTGAAAACCTGTCGCAGCGCCTCGGCGAGAAGGGGAGGGTGGCCAGCGGGGATGTCGCCAAGCGCGTGAGGCGCCTCTCCGCCCTGCAGGAGCAAGAACGGCAGCTGCGCGCCAGCGCCGGTCCCCGGCCCGACGTGGCCGACCGCGCCCGCCTCGACGGCATGGCCGAAGAGATCCGCTTCCTCCAGGAGGAGGCGGGCGTCCTCATCCGCGACAAGGCCCAGGAGATCACCGACCGGGAACGGATCTGGTCCACCGAGCTCCTCACGGCCATCTCCGACCATATCCGCCGCCTGGCCGCCGCCGAGCGGCTCTACCTCGTGCTCGACCGGGGGCCCTGGATGCTCTCGGTGCTCCCCCGCGTCGACCTGACGGAACGCATCATCCGAAACCTGGAGCGCGAGCGCGGCAACCTGCGCTTCCAATGATCCCCCCATGAACATGCATCCCAACAAGAAACACCAGGCCAAATACATCGTGATCACCGGCGGCGTGCTCTCCGGCCTCGGCAAGGGCGTGGCGGCCGCCAGCATCGGCAGCCTGCACAAGCAGAAGCTCAAGATCGTCCCGATCAAGTGCGACGGCTACCTCAACACCGACCCGGGGACCATGAACCCCGTGGAACACGGCGAGGTCTTCGTGCTCGACGACGGCGGCGAGGTCGACATGGACTTCGGCCACTACGAGCGCTTCCTCGGCATCCGCGCCAAGTCCACCTGGTCCATCACGATGGGCAAGGTCTACAAGCAGATCCTCGAGAACGAGCGCAAGGGCGTCTACCTGGGCAAGACCGTCCAGCTCATCCCCCACGTCACCGACGAGATCAAGCACCGCTTCAAGGCCATCGCCCGCGAGGAGCAGGCCGACCTGGTTCTCATCGAGATCGGCGGCACCATCGGCGACATGGAGATCCAGCTCTTCGTCGAGGCCGTGCGCCAGCTCCAGTTCGAGGTCGGCCGCGAGAACCTGATGCAGGTGCACCTGACCTACGTGCCCATCCCCACCGGCACCAAGGAGCAGAAGTCCAAGCCCACCCAGACGAGCGTGCGCATGCTCAACCAGGCGGGCCTCTACCCCGACATGCTCATCGCCCGCTGCCGGCGCATGCTCACCGAGCCCGTGCGGCAGAAGATCGCGCTCTTCTGCAACCTCGAGCCCGAGGCCATCATCAGCGGCATCGACGTGCACCCCATCTACGACCTGCCCCTCGTCTTCGAGGAGCAGGGCGTCGCCGAACTCATCCACAAGCGCATGCACCTCTATTCCCCGCCCGCCCTCGACGAGACCCGCCGCCTGGTGGGCAACCTCAAGAAGCTCCAGAAGGGGCCCGCCCGCGAGAAGACCGTGGCCCTGTGCGGGAAATACACCGACCTCGAGGATTCCTACGCCAGCATCAACGAGGCGCTCCTGCACTGCGCGGCGCACCTCGAGGTGAAGATCAACCAGAAGTTCATCGACACCACCCACCTCGCCCCCGAGACCCTGCCGGCCGCCCTCGAGGGGGTCGACGGGGTCATCGTGCCGGGCGGCTTCGGCGTGCGCGGCCTCGAGGGCAAGATCCAGGTCATCCGCCACCTCCGCGAGAAGGGCATCCCCTTCTTGGGCATCTGTCTCGGCATGCAGCTCGCCGTCATCGAGTTCGCGCGCCACGTCTGCGGCCTCACCGGCGCCAATAGCACCGAGGTCGAGAAGGAGATCGGCAAGGTCGAGGTGCCCGTCATCGACCTGCTCCCCGAGCAGGTGGCGATCACCGATTACGGCGGCACGATGCGCCTGGGCGGGCACGACGTCGAGATACGCCCAGGCACCCGGGCCAGCGAGGTCTACGGGGGGCGGACCGCCATCCGCCAGCGCTTCCGCCACCGCTACGAGGTGAACCCGGCCTACATCGCGGCCCTCGAGAAGGGGGGGCTGGTCTTCTCCGGCAAGGCCCCGGGGCGCGACATCATGCAGGTCATGGAACTCCCCGGCCACCGCTTCTTCATGGCGGCCCAATTCCACCCCGAACTCACCTCGCTGCTGGAGAAGCCCGACGAGCTCTTCTACCATTTCGTCAAGGCGATGCTGTGACCCAAGACCCCGCGCTCACCCCCGAGGATTCCCAGGCGGCCCCGCTCGCCGACGAGAGCAAGATGGCCAATCTGGCCGAGTTCTACCCGGCCTTCGCCCAGATGGCCAGCGAGATCGAGCGCGAGCGCGAGAGCTACAAGAAGAACGAGCACGCCTACCGCATCTACATGGAGAAGAGCATCGTCGAGGCGATGCAGCTCGCGCTCCCGCGGAACCTGCGGCTCGACATCTCGCTGCTGTTCAAGGCGAAGAGTTTCCTCTCCGGCGACTTCTCCTACGCCTCGCGCTTCGCCAACAACACCAACGACATCTACCTCCTGTGGGTGGGCGACAGCATCTCCCACGGCACGGGCAGCAAGATCGTCAAGGACATCCTCAACGACATCATCCAGCAGGTCTACAACTACTCGCGGGCCCGCCAGGAATACAGCCTCGACGCCTTCGTCAAGCGGGTGCAGCACGAGTTCTCCTCGCCCCGGGTGGTGAAGAAGATCCTCTCCGAGGACCTCTCCGACATCATCCCCGGCAACGACGACAGCAGCAAACTCGCCATCGTCATCCCCATCGTCTTCCTCCAGATCGAGCGCATCGCCAACCAGACCTGGGTGCGCATCTGCAACCGGGGGATGCCCGGCATCGTCCACTTGCGCCCCACGCGCGACGGCGCGGGCATCGAGAAGGTCTTCTTCTACACCAAGAAGGACGTCCACCGCTACGAGGGCCGCTACCCCGACAAGGTGGAGCTCATGGACCACAGCGGGCTCCCCCTCGTGCTCGACCGGGAGATCTACAACACCTACGTGCGCAATTCCCTCAAGAAGCGCGGCGTGAAGGTCTCCGACGCGGCCATCCAGAAGGAACTCTTCACCGTGGTGGGCTTCCGCATCCAGCCCGGCGACATCCTGTGCATCCCTTCCGACGGGGTGATGGAGAGCGTCAACCGGGAGCGCCAGGAATACGGGCTCACCCGCTTCCTCGACGAGATCATCGACTCCGTCCTGGAGCCGGGGGCCTTCACCAAGAGCCTCAACGATTTCAAGGAATCCTACTACACCAAGAAGCTGCGCACCTACACGGTGTGGAACGAGCAGTACCCCATCTCCGGCAACGGCATCGAAGACGACATGACCGTGGTGCTCCTGCGCTACCGGTAACCCCATCCAAGAAGGACCCCATGGCTGAACGCATCATCTACACGATGAAGCGGGTGAAGAAGATCTACCCGCCCAAGAAGGTCGTGCTCAACGACATCTCCCTCTCGTTCTACTACGGCGCCAAGATCGGCGTCATCGGCGGCAACGGCGCGGGCAAATCGAGCCTGCTGCGCATCATGGCCGGCCTCGACACCCCCACCGAGGGCGAGGCGATCCCCAACCCGAACCTCAAGATCGGCTTCCTCCCCCAGGAGCCCAAGCTCGACCCGAAGCTCAGCGTGGCGGAGAATATCCGCCTGGGCTGCCGCGACATGCTCGCCCTGCTTAAGGAATTCGAGGACCTCTCGGCCAAGATGGGCGAGGAGCTCCCCGACGAGCAGATGGA
Organism: Spirochaetota bacterium; assembly: GCA_017302015.1. Taxonomy (GTDB): domain Bacteria; phylum Spirochaetota; class UBA12135; order COTS27; family JAFLEE01; genus JAFLEE01. The sequence continues at coordinate 46,367 of JAFLEE010000030.1, forward strand.
CAAGGTCATGGCGCGCTTCGGCGAGGTCCAGGACAAGATCGAGAAGGCCGGCGGCTGGGACCTCGAGCGCACCATCGAGATCGCCATGGACGCCCTTCGGGTGCCCGAGGGCGACGACGTGACCAAACTCTCGGGGGGCGAGCGGCGGCGGGCGGCCCTCTGCCGGCTCCTCCTCGAGAAGAACGACATGCTCATCCTGGACGAACCGACGAACCACCTCGACGCCGAGAGCGTGGAGTGGCTCGAGCGCTTCCTGAAGGAATTCCCGGGGACGGTGGTGGCCGTGACCCACGACCGCTATTTCCTCGACCACGCCGCCGAGTGGATCCTCGAACTCGACCGCGGCGAGGGCTACCCCTACAAGGGCAATTACACCGGCTGGCTCGAGCAGAAGCAGGAGCGCCTGCGCGTCGAGGAGAAGAGCGAGGGCCGCCGCCAGAAGACCCTCGAGCGCGAGCTCGATTGGATCCGCCAGGCCCCCCGGGCCCGGCAGGCCAAGAGCCAGGCCCGCGTGAGCGCCTTCGAGGCCCTGGCCTCCGCGGAGGGCCGCAAGAAGGCCGAGGCCTGCGAGATCTTCATCCCCGTGGGCGAGCGCCTGGGCGGCCAGGTGCTCGATTTCAAGGACGTCTCCAAGGGCTTCGGCGACAACCTCCTCATCAGCCATTTCAGCGCCCTCATCCCCGCCGGCGCGATCGTCGGCATCATCGGCCCCAACGGCGCCGGCAAGACCACCCTCTTCAACCTGATCGTCGGGCGCCTCAAGCCCGACTCCGGGGAGATCGCGGTGGGCCAGACCGTGCGCCTGGCCCACGTCGACCAGCTGCGCGACGACCTCGTCGACGGCAAGACCATCTGGGAGAACGTGAGCGACGGCCTCGACGAGATCCCCGTGGGCAACCGCACCATGAACTCCCGCGCCTACGTGAGCAGCTTCAACTTCAAGGGGCCCGACCAGCAGAAGAAACTCTCCGAGTGCTCGGGCGGGGAGCGCAACCGCGTGCACCTGGCCAAGCTCCTGCGCCGCGGCGGGAACGTGCTGCTCCTCGACGAACCCACCAACGACCTCGACGTCGATACCCTGCGCGCCCTCGAGGACGCCCTGGAGAACTTCGCCGGGTCGGCCTTCATCATCAGCCACGACCGCTATTTCCTCGACCGCATCTGCACCCACACCATCGCCTTCGAGGGCGAGAGCGAGGTGGTGTTCTTCCCCGGACCCTACTCCGAGTACGAGGAGCACAAGCGCAAGACCCAGGGCGAGGGCGCCCTGCAGCCCCACCGCATCAAATACAAGAAGATCGGATAGCCGGCTTGCGCCGGCAGCCAACACGATCGGGAGCCCCCTTGAAGAAGACAGCCCTCTATGACGCGCATTTGGCCCACGGCGGCCGGATGGTGGATTTCGGCGGATGGTCGCTGCCCGTGCAGTACCTCTCCGTGATCCGGGAGCACGAAGCCGTTCGCGGCGCCTGCGGCGTGTTCGACACCTCGCACATGGGGCAACTCTTCGTGCGCGGGAAGGGCAGCGTGCCCTTCCTCCAGAAGCTCCTCTCCAATAATGTGGACCGCATCGGCGCGGGGCGTTCGATCTACAGCGGCCTGCTCACCGAGGCCGGAACGTTCGTGGATGATCTTATCGCCAACCGGGTCTCCGACGAGGAGTTCCTGCTGGTGGTCAACGCGTCGAACATCGAAAAAGATGAGGCCTGGATCCGCAAGCACGCGGCGGGCTTCGAGGTGACCGTCGAGAACGCCTCCGAAACCCTCTCCATGCTCGCCATCCAGGGGAAGACGGCCCCCGCGCTCCTGGAGAAGCTCTTCCCCGGGGAGTACGGGAAACTGGGATCCTTCTCCTTCTCGCGCGCGGCGTGGAAGGGCGCCCCCGCCTTTTTTTGCCGCACCGGCTATACCGGGGAAGCGGGCGTCGAGGTCATCCTCCCCAACGAGGCCGCCCAGTCCCTCTTCGAGGCGGTCCTGGCGGCGGGCGCCGTTCCCTGCGGCCTCGGAAGCCGGGATTCCCTCCGCCTCGAGAAGGGCTATTCGCTCTACGGGCACGAGATCGACGACACCACCAATGCGCTCGAAGCCGGGCTCGGGTGGACGGTCGATTTCTCCAAGCCCGATTTCATCGGGAAATCCGCCTTGGCGGCGGTGAAGGCCGAGGGCCCCAAGCGCCGGCTCGTCGGGCTCGTGATGGAGGAACGGGGCGTGCCGCGCAACGGCTACCCCGTCCACGGCTTGGGCGGCGAGGCCATCGGCGCGGTCACGAGCGGAACTTTCGGGCCGTCCCTGAAGGAGAATATCGCGCTGGCCTACGTGCCCGCGGCGTACCGCGAGCCCCAAGTGAAGGTCGCCATCCGCGATAAGCAGCTCACCGCGCGCATCACGAAGCGCGATTTCTCATCCTGAACCCCAGAATCATCCAAGCGAGGAGACCCCATGAAGCAATACCTTGAATCCCACGAGTGGGCCGAAAAAGAGGGCGACCTCGTCGTCGTCGGCATCAGCGACCATGCCCAAAGCGAATTGTCCGACGTGGTCTTCGTCGACCTGCCGGCCGTCGGCAAGGTCCTCGCCGCCGGAAAATCGTTCATGGCCGTCGAGTCCGTGAAGGCCGCCAGCGACATCTACGCCCCGGTTTCGGGGACCATCACCGCGGTGAACGCCGCGCTGAAGGACAACCCGGAAATCGTCAACCAATCGGCGGAAAAGGACGGTTGGCTCGTGAAGGTGAAGCCGAGCGATCCCGCGGAACTCGGAAAACTCCTTTCCGAGGAAACTTACCGGAAATCCCTCGCGCATTGACGCGGGGGCCGCACGAGGCGGCTCGCTAGGCGGGTATTTTGACCGCGGTTCTCGGCGCCAAGGGCCTCGGCCTTTGTTGGCGTGAGCCGAGTTTCACGAGGTAGGATTTCGCCAGACGGTCCAGTACCGGCGGCACCCGCCGATCGGTGGCGAAGTCTTGGCAGGCCGGGAGGCCCCCCGCGGGGACCGCATGGATGAGGCTGCGCTCGGCGAGGTGTTCGCCCAGGCGCCGCAGCCATTCCAATTCGGAAAGGTCCCCGAGGCGATTGAGGAGAAGTTGCGGCGTATAGCGCTCCAAGGCGGCCAGGAAGCGGAAGGTCCGGCGGGAATCCGCCGCTTTGTATTTCTCGATGAGGGCGGCGAGTGTGGGCAGCGCCCCTTGGCCCTCCGCGGGGGCGATATCCTGCGGGAAATACCGCGCCATGAGCCCCAACAGGGCCCCGCGCAGGATCGCATGGGTCGCGGCTGCATCCGCCGCCGATGCCAGGCCGACGACGAGGGGGTGGGGCGAAGCGAGGAGGATTTCCCGGGCGAGGGCGGTCGTGCCGGAGCCGAGGTCGAGCACGACCGCATCGGCCGGGAGGGTGGTAAGGAGTTCGGTGAGTTTTTGACGAGCCGCCGGAGGGGCGAGGGACGGTGATTCTTCCAGGCGGTCGGCGGGAATGAGGCTCAGACCGGGGAAGCGGGTCGGATGGCTGGCGGCTTCCCAACTCGCGGCCCCGCGAAGGGCGGCGCCGAGCCCGGGGCGGTGGAGGGGCTCCCCGAGGGCCAGATGGAGGGCCGCCTCGGCCCCGCAGAGGTCCACCGCGTGCACCCGAAGCCCTTGGCCCGCCAGGGCCACGGCGAGGGCCGCGGCGACGGTGGTTTTTCCGCTCCCGCCGCAGGCGCCCGTCACCGGGATGATGCGCCGCCAGAGGGGGGAGGCGAGGTGGGTCTCCAGATCGGGGGTCTCGTCGAAGACAATCATGGTTTACTATGTCGGCCCGCGGGGCCCCGAAATTCACTTTTACCCCTGAAAACTCCGAAGATTTACGAGACGGGAAGACCCATGCAGGAAAATACGCCCGATTGGACCGCCCACTGGAACGCCTTCCGCGCGTTCCTCCAGCGCGAGCTGGGCCTCCTCGAGGGCGAAGCCGAGCGTCGCCTCGAGAACCGGCAAGACCTGGCCTCCGCCGTCCCCGAGGGGCATTTTTCCCATCTGGTCCGGGGGCTGCTGAAAGACCATCCCCGAAAACCCCAAACGGTGCTCGACGCGAGCCTCATCGCCTGCGTGCCCCTGGCCGACCTCAAGGAACCCCTGGGTCCCGCCCCCGAACTCGGCTTCCGCCGGGCGGTCTCGCGCCTGAGTTCCCTCCTCGCGCGCCATGGGCTCATCTGGCAATCGAGCGAACTCCAGGCCGGCGGGCGCGCCTTCCGCATCCGCGAGTTCAGCGACGGCCGGGCGGACCGCCTCC
>JAFLEE010000031.1 GCA_017302015.1 Spirochaetota bacterium
CCCCCCGCGGACGGTATAATGACGGCGATGAAGCGCGTGCTCATCGTCGACGACGAACCCAATATCCAGAAGGCGGTGCGCGCGGTGCTGACCGACGCCGGCTACGAAGCCGTCTCCTGTGCGGACCCGACACGCGTCGAGGGCCTCGTCGCCACCGAACCATTCGACCTGGTCCTCCTCGATATCTGGATGCCGGCTCTCGACGGCCATGCGGTCCTCAAGCAGGTGAAGGCGCGCCGTCCCGCCCTGCCTGTGATCATCATGAGCGGCCACGCAAGCGTCAGCACGGGGGTCGAAACCGCCAAGAGCGGGGCCGAGGACTTCCTCGAGAAGCCCTTCTCCAGCGATCTCCTCCTCTCCAAGGTCCAGGGCGTCCTCGAGGGGTTCGAGGAACCCAGCGGGCCGGGTACCAGCCGCAATCCCTTCCGTCAATTCAAGAAAGACTCCGGCCTTCGCCAGCGCACCCTCGCCAAAAGCGGCGTCCTCAAGGGGAAGGGGCTCCATACCGGCGAGAATACGGGCATCATCCTCTCCCCCCTGCCCCCCGGCAGCGGCATCCTGTTCGAAGACATGCCCTCGGGCATGCGCACGCGCGCCCTTGCACAGGCGGTCGATTCCACGGCCTACGCGACCATCCTCCGCATCGGCCCGGTGCAGGTCGTCTGCGTCGAGCACCTGCTCTCCACCCTCCACGCCTACGGGGTCGACAACGCCGCGGTGAAGGTGAACAAAGAGATCCCCATCCTCGACGGCTCTTCCGCCCCGCTGTGCGCCTTCCTCGATGAACTCGGGGTCGTCGAACAAGATGCCCCCAAGCGGGCCGTCTACCTCGACCGCGCCGTCGAGTACGTCGACCCGAAAGACCCCACCCGCGTCATCCGCGCCGAGCCCTGCGACCGCCTCGAGATCGATTATTTCCTCGAACTCCCCGACGCGTTCGGCGACCAGCGCGTCCAGATCGTCCTCCCTGCCGACCCCGTCGCCCGGGCCGCCGTCTACGCCAAAGAGGTCGCCCCCGCGCGCACCTTCGGCTTCCTCGAGGAACTCAAGGCGCTCCAGGCCGGCGGCCTGGGCCAGGGCGGCAATCTCGAGAATTTCCTTCTCCTCGACAAGGGCCGCCTCCTCAACACGAGTTTCCGCCTCGAGCACGAACTCGCCCGGCATAAGATCCTCGACATCATCGGCGATCTCTACCTCGCCGGCGGCGAGGTGCGAGCGCGCATCACCGCCCGCAAGACCGGGCACCGCCATAACGTGGCCCTGCTGCGGGCCCTCCTCGAGTCGCCCTGATGCTCGTCCAGATCTCCATCCAGAATTTCCTGTTCATCGAGGGCGCCAAGCTCGATTTCCATGCGGGCTTCAACGTGGTCACCGGCGAGACCGGGGCCGGCAAGAGCGTCTTCCTCGGCGCCCTCTCGGCCACCCTGGGCGAGAAACTCGGCGCCGACCGCATCATGCCCGGGAAGACCTTCGCCCGCGTCTCCAGCGTCTTCGATGTCCGAAAGCGCCCCGAAATCCTCGAACGCCTCGCCGCGCTGGGCATCGAAGCCGAAGACGGCCTCATCACCGTCCGCCGCGAGGTCGATCTGGAGGGCAAGGGAAAGTGCCTGCTCAATGACCAGATCGTCCGCATCGGCGCCCTCAAGGAGCTCGGCGAACTCCTCCTCGACCTCCACGGGCAGCACGACAACCAATTCCTCTTCCAGGTGCGCGAGCACGCAGCCCTCTTCGACCGGTTCGCCGGCCTCGAGGCCCAGGCCACGGAGTACCGGGCCTCCTGGAAAGATCTCTCCCGCCTCGTCGAAGAGAAGAAGGAACTCGAGAAGCGCGAGGCCGAGGTGCGCCGCGAAAAAGAGTTCCTCGAGTTCACCATCCGCGAACTCGGCGACCACCTGATCTCCGAGGACGAATACCAGAAGCTCCGCGACACCGTGCGCCAGCAGGCCGCCGCCGAAAAGTCCGGGCGCTTCCTGGCCAAGGCCGACGAGCAGCTCTCCCAGGCGCGCACCGCCCTGGGCGAGGCGATCAACCATTTCGTCGAACTCTCCAAACTCGACCCCGCCTTCGACCCCGGCCTCTCCAAACTCCGCGAGGCCGACGCCGCGGTGGAAGAGGCCGCCGACCTGGCCGCGGAGCGCCTCACCGGGGCCGAGACCGGGGTGGATGTCGACGCACTCCAGGCCCGGCTCTCCCGCACCGAATCCCTCAAGAAGAAGTACGGCCTCGATTTCGAGGGCCTGCGCCTGCGCCTCGAGGAGGCCCGCGGCAAGCTCGCCTTCCTCGAGGATGTCGCCCTCCAGAAGGAGGATTGCCTCAAGGCCCTGCGCGCCCAAGCCGCCCGTACGGTGGCCGTCGCCGAGGCGCTGCGGGAAGCGCGGAAGAAGGCCGTACCCGCCTTCGAGAACGCGCTGCGGGGCGAGCTCGAGTTTCTCGGCATGAAGGGTTCGCGCCTCTCCTGCGCCTTCACCCCCAACCCCGCCGGGCTGACCCTCACCCACGACGGTAAGAGCCACGTCCTCGACGACCGCGGCCTCGACGGCGCCGAGTTCGTCTTCGCCCCGGTGCGCGAGACCGCCACCCGCAAGCTGCGCGAGATCGCCTCCGGCGGCGAGATCAGCCGCATCATGCTCGCCTTCAAGAAGGTCCTGGGCGCCGACGTCCCCGCCCATACCCTGGTCTTCGACGAGATCGACGTGGGCATCGGCGGGGAGACCGCCCTCAACGTGGGCCGCAAGATGGCCGAGATCGCCTCCACCCGGCAACTCATCGTCATCACCCACCTGCCCCAGATCGCCCGCTACGCCGCCCGCCATTTCCGCGTGGCGCGCTCCATCGAAGACGCCGGGCGCACCCATACCCGCATCTCGCTCCTCGAGAACGACGACCGGCTCGCCGAGATCGCGCGCATGCTTTCCGGCAAGAGCGGCGACAGCGACCTGGCCTTCGCCAAAGACTTCATGGAAAATAAATCCTGACTTCGCCTTTCGATGCAACGGGCATTCCGATGGGTGCCCCCTGTTTGGGATCGTCGATCAGAGACCGCTCACCGATTGATCCCATCGTCGGCGAATGAAAACGATTTCATGCGCCGTGTGGGACGAGCATGAAAGCGAAACAGGAGATGGGTCCCTCCTAGAATAACCAAACAGCCGCAAGGCAACCACGCATTCAAATGACGAAAGATTTTTTTTGAGGTGCTTCACGATTGTTCACCATCGTACCCCGTAGTAGAGTCACCGCACAAATCTTTTCCAGGAGTTCCTATGCGTCGTTTCATCGCCAGCGCCCTGGCCCTATCGGCCATCGCGTTTCTTTCCTCGTGTTCGCCTACCAGCAGTCCGCTACAGCCGAGCCTCACGGATACGGGCTCCGTTTCCTTGAATGTCTCGTTTTCGAAACCGAACGCCGCCATGGGCCTATCCAAGGCCCCCGCGAGCGACTTCACCACCGGCACGCTGACCCTCACGAAAGGCGCCACGGTCATTACGCAACCCCTCACAATCGCAGGAGGCCATGCCCTCGCCACCATTTCCAACCTCGAGTCCGGGGTCTGGTCGGTGTCCGTGAAATTCTATAACGCCACTGCGGACCTGACCTATCAAGGGAATTCTACGGTCGTCGTCCAAAACGGCAAAACCACCGTGGTTTCCGTCACGGTCACCTCGACGGGCGGCACCGTCACCCTCGATTTCGAATTGCCCCTCGATTCCGCCCCCCCCGTGCTGTGGAACCGCATGGAAGGCGTCGCCAGCGAAGTCGGTCTGTCGCTGATTCCCTACGGAACGCCGACCTATTCCGCCAGCCTCTATGGAAATGGACTCGATTGCCTTGCGAATACCGGATATCTCGACATCCCTGCCGCCGCCCTTCTCCTTGACAAAGGCACGGTGGAGTTCTGGTTCACCCCGAATTGGTCCGCGCCCCAGGATGGGGGCCGGCATGAATTGATTTGCTCCGTCAACAACCCCAATGGCCTTCGACTCGTTTACTACGACAATGGGAATGCTTACTTCTCGGTCTGGAACGATAACTATCCCATGGATCAATCTCTCATGCCATTGACATTAGGCACGCCCGCTCATTTCGCCCTGGTTTGGGATCGGAATGGAATCGCAGGCTCCCCCGATACCGCTCGACTCTATTTAAACGGCGCCTTGGTCGGCAGCAATAGCCAAGCCCTCAACTCGAGCTCGATAAATGAAGATGTGCGAATCGGTACCGATGGCACGTCTCATTCCATGGGTGTATTTGACAACCTCAAAGTATACGATTTCGCCAAATTAGACTTCGGCGACCGTTTCGTTGAATAAATAGCACCCCTGTGCCTTCGCGCAACCCCGCCCCTTGGCGGGGTTGCGATCATTCTCCTCCCTGATCATCAAAAAGGGTCATGGCCTCCCCGTGACACCCGATCGGCTCTACATCCTTGACCTCCACGGAGTCATTTTATGCGTCTTTCCCTCCCGAGTCTCCTCTCTTTAGCGGCCTTCGCGCTCCTCGCCTCGTGCAGCCAAACGACGAGCTCGCTTCAACCTGATTCGACGGGAGGGAGCGCTCTTTCGCTTAAGATCACATTTACGAAAGCCTCCGCGGCCCCCGGGCGGGCCCCCGCGACCGACTTCGTGACCGGCGCCGTGACCTTGAAAAAAGGCGCGGTGACGCGCGTGGAACCCGTGTTGGTCGCCGGTTCCCACGCTTCAGCGGCCATTTCTTCGCTGGAAGCCGGGGTATGGGCGGTCTCCTTGGAATTCATGAATACCTCCGGAATCATCACCCATACCGGGTCGACCACCGCCACCCTCCAAAACGGCCAAACACTGGCCCTGTCCCTCACCGTCAATGCGGTCACGGGGAGCCTCTCCCTGGATTCGGATCTGCCCATTGACGTTTTCCCTCCCACCCTTTGGAATCGCATGGAAAGCGAAATCAGCGAGGTAGGCTTGCCGCTACTGGTCATCGGCACCCCGAGTTACATGCCCGGCTTATTTGGGAACGGTCTCTCTCCGACGCCGGTTGGAGATCTCACCATCCCCGCCGCGGCATTCGACCTCGATAAAGGCGCCCTGGAATTCTGGTACACCCCGAATTGGTCCACGCCCAATTCGTATTACCACGAGATCCTGCGTTCAGAGGGCTCCTATGATGATATACGCCTCGTCTACTATGATCTGACTCGCGTCTATATTTCTGCTTGGAACGGATATTGTCCCGGCCCGGCGGCCAACATGCCGATGAGGGCCGGGCAACCGAATCATTTCGCCCTCGTCTGGAACCGTCTCGGCATCAATGGAAGCGCCGATATCGCGCGCCTTTACTTCAACGGGACCCTCGTGATGAGCAATAGCCAACCCATCATTTCATACGCTCCGAAAAATGTGCGATTCATGGAATTTTCCTACACGAATCCGGAGGCGAGCGCCTTTGGGGGGGTGATCGACAATCTGAAGATCTACAACTATTCCAAAATTGATTTCAGCGATCGTTCTCTCGAATAGAGGATGCCCATGGAGGCCAAGAAACCCGGCCTCGGGCGGGTTTCTTGGCCGTGTTCTCCCCGGACATCGCGGGATTCTGGTTTTCACAGGGGAACGCGGGGGGGGAAATAGCCTCTAAACCCAAATTCAAGCGCTTTACTTTCCCTTCTCCGACCGCTAAAATCTCCTGCGCCTGCATCCCTCGGAGACTCCCATGGCTGAGATCGAAAACGTCGTCATCATCGGCTCCGGCCCCGCCGGGCACACCGCCGGCATCTACGCCGCCCGGGCCAACCTGAAGCCGGTCCTCTTCGAGGGCCTCATGGCGGCCGGCGTCGCGGCGGGCGGGCAGCTCACCACCACCACCGAGATCGAGAATTTCCCCGGCTTCCCCAAGGGCATCTCCGGGCCCCAACTCATGGAGAACATGCGCAAGCAATCCGAGCATAACGGCGTGCGCATCCTCACCGAGACGGTCACTGAGGTCGAATTGGGGGCGCGGCCCTTCAAGATCCACGCCGACAGCGGCGAGGTCCTGGCGCGCACCCTCATCATCGCCACGGGCGCCACCGCCAAGCGCATGAACGTCCCCAGCGAACCCAAGTTCTGGCAGCGGGGCATCAGCGCCTGCGCCGTCTGCGACGGGGCGCTCCCGATCTTCCGCAACGCCGTGGTCGCCGTCATCGGCGGCGGCGACACCGCCATGGAAGAGGCCACCCACCTGACCAAGTTCGCCTCCCAAGTGCTCGTCATCCACCGCCGCGACACGCTGCGGGCCAGCAAGGCCATGCAAGAGAGGGCCCTGGCCAACCCGAAACTGAAGTTCGTCTGGAACACCGCGCTCCTCGACGTCGCGGGCGATACCCAACTGCGCAAGCTCCTGGTCCAGAACCTGAAGACCGGCGAAAAGAGCGAGCTCGTCGTCGGCGGCCTCTTCTACGCCATCGGGCACGAACCCAACACGGCCTTCCTCGGGGGCCAACTCAAGACCGACGAAACAGGCTATCTTCTCACCAAGCCCGGCACCACCCAGACTTCGGTCCCCGGGGTCTTCGCCGCCGGCGATGTGCAAGACCACGTCTTCCGCCAGGCCATCACGAGCGCGGGCACCGGCTGCATGGCCGCCCTCGAAGCCGAGAAATTCCTCGTCGAAAATCCCTGAGTTCCGGTCGGGGCCCGAAGAAGGCCCTACGGGGCCGCGGACAGGCAGCCAGAAGGCAGGGGGGTCTCCCCATCGGCGGTCGCGAAGCACGCCCGGCCCCGCTCGTAGGAAATGCGGCTCCGACTGGGCTCCAGGACCTCCGCCTCCAGGGGCGTTTTGGCGGTGAGCCGCCCGGTCTGGAGGAACCACGACTGATCGGAGGCCTTGAGGTACCAGCCGAAACGCTCCGTTCCGTCCGCCAGCGCGTAGCGGAAGGCGGCCCCCGGCCAGAACGTCATGGTTTCTCTGCCCTCGCCCGAGCCCGGGGCCAACCAGATCCCGACGAGCCAATCGGGAGTATTGTCGGTCCGCCAATCCTGGATGGACTCCACCAAGCCCGTCTCCGGGTGCTCGCCATCCGGTACCACCTCTTTTTTCCACGCCCCATCGAGCAGCAAGGGCATGCGCGGCTCCCCGGGGTTCACCGCGTAGAAGCGCCACCATCTGCGGTCGCTGGAGGCGTCATCGCGGACGTCGGGGGTGGGGAGATAGCGCACGCGCACCACCTCGCGGGAAGGCCCTCCCGGGATCCGCAGCACAATGCGGTCGGCGGAGGTGACCACCGCGGGGCGCGTCATCACGAACCACGCCTGGAGGAGCGCGGGGACGGGTACGCTCCCCGCCTCCGGGGGGCGCAACCAGAGGCGGCCCAACGAGGCGCCCTCCGCGGGGCCCTTGTCGGCCAGCAGGATGGCCGCCATGACATTGCTGCCATCGGCGAGGATATTCGTTGCGCGCGTGGCCTGGACCTTAAGCGGCGTGCCCAAAGCCGCGCTGAAAAGTTTGGAGAGGGCGCCGTAATTGGAGGAGGGGTCCCAGTGGGGGATGGTGTTGCTTTCCTCCTTCCCCGATTTCACCGCGGGACCGCAGCAAACGGCCAGGAGCGCCCAACTCAGGGCGAAGAAGATCTTCCAAGGTCCGGGGTTCCTCATCGTGATGCCTGCTCGGATTTGACCATTAAAACGTCAGGTGATGAAGGGGCGGGGGCCATGCATGGCGCCGCTTTATGCGGATGGAAAGCTTCGGTGGATGTAACTCGCCTACGCGCGCCTCGCGGCGAGGCAAATTTATTTTCCTCGGACCACCTAAGCCCGTATGCTTTCATCCTCCAACATGAGGGCCGATGGCCACCCCCGAGTGCTCCGGACATCTTCTAGACGGCTGTTCGCGGCCTCCTGCCGCCCCGTCTGCATCCCTGCCATCCGGGCATCTTCGTAGACGGCTTATTGCGGCGTCCTGCCGCGCCGTCTACATTGCTGCCTTCCGGGCATCTTCGTAGACGGCTTATTGCGGCGTCCTGCCGCGCCGTCTACATTGCTGCCTTCCGGGCATCTTCGTAGACGGCTTATTGCGGCGTCCTGCCGCGCCGTCTACATTGCTGCCTTCCTGGCATCTTCGTAGACGGCTCTGCTCCCGCAATTCGTGAAAGCGACCGTATCTCGGGAACGATCATAAAATAGGGCTCTGAGAAAACCCATGCGCATCCTCCTCGTTCAGCACGACCCCGCGGGCGGAGAACCCGAAAGGGAACGCGTTCGCCTCCGGGAACGCCTCGATGCGGAACTCCCCCGCCCCGGAGACCTCGTGCTCCTTCCCGAACTCGCCACCACCGGCTTCCAGCCCGGGATGGCCGATTCCCTCGAATTGCGCGAGTCGGCGAAGAAGGATCTCGCGTTCTATGCCGATCAGGCAAAACGCCGAGAATCCTGGGTGCTCGCGGGGATCCTCGACGCCTCGGAAGGCCCCGGTAAATGGCGCAATCTGGCGGTGCTCTTCGACCCGACCGGCGCCGAGGCCGGGCGCTACGAGAAGATCCATCCGTTCTCCTTCAGCGGCGAGCACGAGGCCTTCCCGGGGGGGGAGACGACGACGGTGTGGGAGGTCGACGGTTGGCGCCTCCAACCCGCCGTGTGCTACGACCTCCGCTTTCCCGAACTCTTCCGGGCGCGCCTGGGCGATGGGGTGAACGCCTTCGCCGTCATCGCCAATTGGCCCGAATCGCGCCGGCGCCATTGGGAGACACTCCTCTCCGCCCGCGCCATCGAGAACCAGGCCTTCCTCTTCGCCGTGAACACCACCGGCACGGCCTTCGGCACCCGCTATTTCGGCGGGTCGCGCGTGGTGAATCCGAAGGGCGAGACCATGCTCACGGCCGACGGCGATCCAGGGATCTACGCGGTGAACGCCTATCCCGACGAAGCCGCAAAATGGCGCGAGGCCTTTCCCGCGCTTATGGATCGGAAACGCGGCGGATTTTACGCCTAAGCCGGGATCCGTGCGCGATCCCGGCGAAACGGCACCCGATCGCGCCTCCCCCGCCGAAACGCCCCCACCCTGATTTGAGGACGCCCCTGCACATGCTGAAGATCGCCGTGATCAACGGCTATAACCACTGGAGCCATTCCCTCCCCAACGAGTATTGGGTAAAAATTCTTTCCGGCATCCACGATATCGTTTCGGCCGAGGGCCTCCCCCTCGCCTGCCTCGATTTGGGGGACCTCGCGGGGCGCGCTTGGAGCGCGTCCCCCTTCGCCGGATTCATCGGGGCCATCCCGAGCAGCCATGCGGCCCTCGGCGCCGAGTGGGCCCGCGCCCGCAAGAGAGTGCCCTGCGTCTCGATCATGTCGTGCGAGGACGGAGACCGTGTGGCCTATGTGGGCCCCGACGAAGCCCTCGCGATGCGCGAGATCGCGGACCATCTCGCGCGCGAGGGGCACGCCTCCTGTTTCTTCGCGGCATTGAGCGCGGAGCGCTTCAGCGCCGCGCGGCGCGCGTCGTTCCTACGCTTCGCCGGGGAGAAGAAGATCGCCGCCGAGGCCCTCGACTACGCGCCCCTATACGGAAAAGTCCGCGACCGCGCCCCCGACGAGGCGGCCAGGGAACTCCTCAAGATGGCCCTTCGGCGCCGTCCGCGCGCGATCGTCTTCGATTCCGACTTTTTCGCTTCGCGGTTCCAACGGGCGGCCATCGCGGGGGGGATGCGCGTCCCCGAAGACTTCGCCCTGGTCGGCATGAATGATGCCCCCGAGCATCCCTTGAAGGTCCCCTTAAGCACGATCCGCCATGACGGCGCCATGATTGGACGGGAAGCCGCGCGTCTTCTCCTCGCTCGCCTGAGGGGCGAACCCACGAGGCCGCGGGTCTTGGTGGCCTCGTCCCTCATCATCCGGCGTTCTTCCCTGGGCCGGAGCCTCCTCGGAGGATCGCCGGCCCAATTCAGGGAGTTCGTCCAGGCCCAGATCCGCGAGCATTTCGCCTTCCCCGAGACCCTCCGCCTTTTACCCCAGACGCTGGCGATGACGCCGGCCACCTTCTCCCGGAGGTTCAAGGAGGCCTTCGGCGCGGGCTTCGTATCGCACGTCAACCGCCACCGCATCGCCCAGGCCGCCCACCTGCTCGCGTCCACCGACGATTCGATCCTCACCATCGCGCTGGGCACCGGCTTCAATAGCCACACCCATTTCATGACGTTCTTCCGCAGGGAGAAGGGCTGCACCCCCAGCGAGTTCCGCGCGAAGCGGGGCCTCCGATGGAAGAAATCGTTGGATCGCGATGGCAAAGAACTTGTAGCCGGGCGCCACGAAAGGGACTAAGCTTCTGCAACCCCCCTGTTCCCGGAGTTCGCAATGCCTTTCCCCCGTTTGCATCGGCCTCTTTGCAATTTGATCCTCTTCCTCATCTTGGCCGAGGCCGCCCTTTTCCCCCAGCAGACGGCGGGCTGGAGGTGCTGGTTCAATGAGGGGAAAATTCCCGCAGGCTGGTCCAAGACCTCGGCGCTCGCCCTCACTCCATCAGCGGATTCCATCCAACTCCAAGGATCCAGTTGGGATGCCAAGATGTGGACCGCCCTCACGCTTCCGGCCGGAGAATACCTCCTTTCGGGGAAGGGTTCCGGTAAACTGAATGTCTACGTCCTCAGCAATAACCCCTTCAAAGGGGGGAATTGGGGGAAAATCGCGGGCCTGATCAATCTTTCGGGCGCGACGGCGCGCATCGAGGAGAGGCCGTTCCGTTTCCTCGGGGGAGATACGATCATCGTCGCCCAGATCCAGGGACCCGCGGATTCGGCGGCCCTCCATTGGCTCGAGATCACCCCAAAGGCCGCGCCTCCCGCGGAGATCGCACCCGTCGCCTCCGGTTCTCCCGTCGAATCCGTCATCACGGCCTTCCGTAAGGCGGTCGATGCTCCGACCCCATCCGCCACGGGGAAGCCCGTCCTCGACCTCGCGCGCCGCCTCGCCGCGCCGGGGGTGATCTCGATGGTCCCATTGGCCCCGCCGATCGTCATCGATGGGGACGCGGCCGATTGGGATTCCGTCCCCCTTGCCGGTTCCCTATCGACCGTCATCGGCCAACCCCCCGCATCGGAGAGCGACGCCTCCGTCACCTTCAAAGCGGCGATGTCCGAGGACTCGCTCTTCCTCCTTGTGCGCGTCTCCGATGACGCCCTCCAATTCGCGAAGCAGGCCGCGCCCTATATGAACGACTGCATCGAGTTGTTCTTCGATCCGTTGCTATCCCGCGCTCCCCGCTACGATGACAGCGCCATGCAGGTCTTCGTCACTTCGGAAACCGACGACCCCCGAGATCTCGTGGCGAAGGGAAAGGTCGCCATGCACGTCAAGGCGGTGCCCATGCGCGGGGGATGGGCCTTCGAGGCCTCCCTCCCCCTCTCCAATGACTTTTTCATCGCGCGCCC
Source organism: Spirochaetota bacterium (assembly GCA_017302015.1). Lineage (GTDB taxonomy): Bacteria > Spirochaetota > UBA12135 > COTS27 > JAFLEE01 > JAFLEE01. Next base: position 11,375 of record JAFLEE010000031.1, read on the forward strand.
CGGGAACGGGCTCCCCATCGGCTTCAATATTTCCTACAACGATAACGATCGCGGCCCCGGCCGCCTGCACAAACTGACCTGGAGCCGCCAGGACACCGGCGACGCCTCCTGGCAACGCACCGATGTCTTCGGCCTCCTCGTCGCCGAGGGCGAAACGCGGCGGGCGCTCACGCCCACCCTCCCCTCCCCCATGGTGGTGGTCCGTCGCCAAATGCGGTCCGCCGGCGAATCCTTCACGAACGCGGCCCTCCTCGGGAGCCTTCGGCCCGAGCCGCCCGTGGTGCGCGGCTTCATGTCCGGCCAACTCCAGGAAGGAAAGGCGTTCCGGGACATGCGGTCCTGGGGCGCGAATGTAGTGCGCCTCCAATTCGGGCCCGGCTACACGAACAAACGCGACCCCGATTACTGGAAGCCCGACCACCTCCCGCCGTTCCTCGATTGGCTCGAGCGCGCCGTCTCCAACGCCCGTGACGCCGGCATCCAGGTCGTCCTGGATTGCCATGGCCTCCCCACGGGGAAGGCCCCCGAGAGCGCCGCCTATTGGGGAGACCCCGATCTCGAGGGGGCGTTTTGCGGTCTTTGGAAAGCCATCGCCGCGCGTTTGACCCCGTACCGTAGCGCCATCTGGGGCTACGACCTCTACAACGAACCCCTCGACCGGGGCCAACTTCCCTACGCGCCCCGCGAGTGGCGCCCCCTGGCCGTGAAGATCATCAAGGCGATCCGAAGCGTCGATCCGAAGACGTGGATCATCTACGAGGTCGGCCCCGGCGGCGGGAACCGCGGTTTCGACGATTTATTGCCGCTGCCCGATGCGCGCGTCATCTATAGCGCCCACTTCTATGAGCCGGGCACCTTTACCCACCAGGGCGTTGAGAATCTCATGGATGCCGGGCTGCGCGTCGATGCCTCGCCCGCCGCCGTCGTCTACCCCGGCCTCATCAGCGGCCGGGAAATGAACCGGGAGGAACTCGAGCGGTCCCTCTCCGGGGTCATCGCCTTCCAAAACAAATGGCGGGTGCCCATCTTTATCGGGGAGTTCAGCGTCATCGCTTGGGCCCCGGTTCCCAGTGCCGTCGCCTGGTTGACCGACGTCATCGGTCTCTTCGAGAAATACCATTGGTCTTGGGCCTACCACGCCTTCCGTGAATACACCGGATGGAGCTTGGAACACGAGGAAGGCCTCTTCCCCGGGAAGGGCAAATCGCCCGCGCCAGCGACCCGGGAGACCGAACGCGCCAAGGTCGTCAAAGCCGGCCTCGCCCGCAATCGCGGCGCACCCTAGCCAACGACGCATGAAACCCACCCCATGATCCAAGGCGGAAAAGGTGCGCGCCCGTCGCGTGCTTGACATGTAATATAACATTTGTTATATTACATGTGTTATGCCCCCAAAGGAAATGTTCACCCTCGAAAAAGTCGTCGACGCCGCCTTTTCCATCCTAAGAAAATCGGGCTGGCCGGCGGTCACCGCGCGGGCCATCGCCAAGGCCCTGAAATCCTCCACCATGCCGGTGTATTCCGCCATGGGCTCGATGGAGGCCCTCGAGGCTGCGCTCAAGAGAAAAGCCCTCGTGCGCCTCGCCGAATACCAGGCCCGGCCCTACACCGAGAATGAATTCCTCAATCTCGGCGTCGGCCAGGTGCGCTTCGCCCGGGATGAACCCTCGCTCTACCGGTTTCTCCTCCTCGAGAGCCCCATCCCCCTTTCGGCCCACGACCAAAAGGAACTACGCGGGGAGGTGGTGCGCCTCCTCGGCCGGCCCTTCCCGGTGAAGACCTATTTCGGCGGGCTCCAGACCGGCGCCTTCGACGCCATCGCGCTGAAGGGATGGATCTTCACCCATGGCTTGGCCATGGGCCTGATGAACGGCAACCTTCCCCCCATGGACGATGCGCGGCTCATCGAACTCCTCTCCGATGCCGGGCTCGCCTTCTTCGAATCGGAAAAAAAAAAGAACCCCTAGGAGCGCCCCATGTCCCCCACCCGAATGGCCATCCGTTTCCTCGGCCTCTGGCTCGCCTACACGGCGGGCTACCTCGCCAGTTCTGGCCTTGCCTGGATGGGCATGGAACTCCCCATCCCCCCCGGCCAAGCCGCCACCACCTTCGGTCTGACTTGTGTCCTCACCGGCGCCGACGCCCTCTTGGCGGGCTTCCTCACGCTGCGCTCCGCCTGGCGGGGCCCGAAACTCGTCCTGGGCCTCTTCACCGCCTATTTCGGCGTCGCTGGCCTGCTTGCCCAAATCGAAACGCTGGTATTCCTCAAGCAACTCGTCAATGTCATCCCCGATGGGGCCTTTCCCCACATCCTAGCGGGGATCGCGATGCACGCGGCCCTGCTCGCGGTACTGGCGCCCCTCTTCTTCGGGAAGCTCCGTGGCGCCAGCGAGGCCAATCCCGACGCCGCCTGGCTGCGTATGCCCATGGGCGCCTGGGCCTGGAAACTCGCGCTGGGCGCCGCGGGCTACGTGGTCATCTACCTGGCGTTCGGGATGTGGGTCGCGGTGCCCCTCGCCGGGGACGTGTTCCAACAATTCTACAAGGGGCTCGTCCTTCCCCCCTGGTTCCTCCCCTTCCAATTCGCCCGCGGTCTCGGGTGGGTCGCGGTGTCTCTGCCGGTGTTCTTCCTCATGCGCGGCTCGCCCCGCGTGGCGGCCGTGGCGGTGGCGATCCTCTACCCGACCTTCCTCGGGCTCCCCTTGATCCTGCCGAACCCGTTCTTCCCCGACCGCATGCGCCTCGCCCATTTGGCGGAAACCCTCAGTTCCGGGATCGTCCTGGGGGGATGGGTGTACTTCGTCCTCTCCCTCGGCCGGCGAAACCAAACGATCAAGAACCCCGCCGGCGCTCCGGCTTCGACCGTTCCCTGATCCGTCCACGCGGCGGGGCCGCGGAACCCGAGCCGATGGGCCTTACGGCCCCGTCGCCTCCAACTCGAAATAGAGGGCCGGGCCCGATGCCAGGGCGGCGGTATCGATGCGCACGCTCGCCTGGCCCGGGCTCACGGCGACCGACAGGGGCTCGCGGCGGGCCCCGTTGATCGCCAGCACGTGTCCCTTCATGGCGGCTGCGCCCTCCCTTTGGAAGGTCAATTCAAGTTTCCCGGTCTCGACCAGTACCGGCAGGGTACCCAGGCGCTTCAAGACGACGCGGTCGGCGCTCGTCTCATGCCCCGAGTTCACCGCATCGGTGGCGTAGACGAGCAGGAGCCGACGGCTTCGGGGGATGTCGAGACCGTCGAGGGAAAAGAGCCCGATCGCGGCGGCCGTGCTGGTGCCCCCCTTCAGGATCGCCCCCGCCTTCCCGGTCACCCCCGGCTTGATCGCCACGCCGCAGGCCGTGGGGCTGGCGACGCTCATGCGCTGGATCCCCGTTTCGAGGAAGATCTCGCCGGTATCGCTTTCGTATTGGCCGCGCTCCACATCGCTGCGATTCTCGGCGGGCAGGATCCCGCGGGCGCGGAGGGCCGAGAGGATCTGCGCCATGGTGTCGCTCGAGCCTTCGGCGGTGGTGGCCGTGAGGCTCGTGGCGAGGACCTCGCCCACGCGCTCGGGCCGGAGGCTGAGATGGGCCTTCGGCGCCGGCGGGATCCCCTCGGGTACGGGCCGCCCCTCGTAGCGCAGGCCGAGCCCGCAGACGAGGGCGGCGCGGGTCACCCCGCTCTCGATGGCCTTGAGGGCGTTGGCGCCCTTGAATACCCAAGCGTCGTCGAGCACCTGCTCCACCCGATGGGTCGATGGGCGCAGCACCCCCGGGGCGAAGAATCGGGTCGCCATCACCTGCGCGGCCCGGCTGATGGGGTCCCGTCCCACGCAGAAATCTTCCATCTGCATCTCATGGCGGAGGATGACGGCTTGGGCGTGCACGGTGATGGCCGGGATATCCTGGAGGGCGGCATAGGCCGGGAAGAGGATGCCTTCCTCGTGGCGATAGCGGCCCCAATAGGGCGCGCCGTACTCCGTGATGAAGAAGGGCCGGTCCCAGAAGCGCGCCGCGAGCCGGGTGCGGAAATAGCCGCCGGCCCCGGCGATCATGCCGTCTTGCTGCCCCCGCGAACCCGGGTTCGCCTTGTCGGAAGGATGCCCGTGGTAGCCATGGTTGGCCACCGCCGTGGTGCGGCAATGGACCGCATGGTGCAGGTACTGGCTGAGCACGTCGAATTGGACGACGAGGCCCCGGTAGCCGATCGCCTTGAGTTCCCCGAGGTACCACGCGGCCATCCCGTCCACCAATTGGAAAAGGAAGCCGCAGATATCCTCGGCCCGCTCCCCCCCGGCGGCGAGATCCCCGGAAGTGTAGAAGGCGGCTTCCTGGGCGGAGGCGGCCTTCCAGCGTTCGGCCAGGAGGCCCTGCTTCCCGGCGTACCGGGCGGCCAAATAGGCGCGCCACTTCGCGAGGGCGGCGGGCTGGAAACCGGGATGATTGAAGGTGAGATTCCCCCCGAGGCCCAAGTCCTGCTCGTTGAAGCAGGTGAAATAGACGACCATGGGATCCTTGGCCAAGCTCGTGCGCGTGTAGGGGTTCTCGTGGGTCAGGAGCCTGCGCACGCCCTCGCTCCAGGATTTCCGCGCGCCCTCCTCCACCAGGAGCCGCTCGTAATTTCGCTCGGCCATGCCCTCCGTCCAGCCGACCGCCCGGTAGCCGATGAAGCTCGCCCCATCGATCCCCACATAGACCCCCGCGGCCTTGAGCCGCGAAACGAGGTACTCGAAGCGATCGTGGTGGACCGGGTTGAACTCGGCGTCGCGCGTCGCCTTGGACATCAGGTAGAGGTCGACGGCCTGCAGCCGGACCTGGTTATAGCCCTGGCGGCGCACCAGGGCGACCCATTGGTCGATATTCGACCGGGTCTCCTCCTCGGTGGCGGCCGCGAGGTTCGCCCCCCGCTTCTCGAACAGGTGGTTGACGAGGATCTGGAAGGAAAAGAAACGCAGCGGGGATTTCGGGCGTCCCTCGAAAGCCAGCCCCCCGCCGGGCAGCACTTGGACCGCTCCGAAACGCCCGGCCGGGCCCTCCTCCACTTGCCGCGAAAAATCCAGGGCGCTGCCGGGAACCACCTGCACATCCGTGAGATCGATCACCTTCCACTGGTCGCCGACCTGGGGCCGCCAGAGATTCTCCTTGGGCAGCGGCAAATCGCGGGCGCTGAGGGTGGCGCCTACCACGATCCAGGTGGAATCCCCCGCGGTGGCCAGGGTCACGGCCTCCACCGCCAGCGCCTCGCCCAAGTCGAACCTTGAAAGGTAGAGCCCCACCGAACTGCTGCGGTTCGGCTGTCGATAGACCACGGCGCCGTTGCTCACCGTGCCGGCGCCCCACCAATCGGCCACATCCCGCCCGCTTAAGACCTCGAAGGTCTTTTCCGCGCCGCCCGAGAGTCGGACGCGGACGGTGCCCACGGGCCCCTTGCCCGAGTTATAGCAGGTGGTATGGAGCAGGTAGAGATAGCGCGCCGTCACCGCCGCCTTCGGGGCGAGGCGCGCCTCGGAAAGGGCCGATGAAAACCGCGCGCCGCGGAAACTGAGCACCGAGCTCCCCCCGTTCGATTCCGGGTCGATGACCTGGAACGGCACGCCGCCGAAATCGTCCTGTCGGAAATCGAATTGCCGGAGATCGTTGTCGGGGCCCTGGTCGCTCCAACCGCCCCGGCCATCGCCGGCCACCTCGTCGCGGAACCCCATATTGGCCTGGGACCTAAGGTCGAGGCAGGTCGCCCAGCCCTCGGCGATGGAGAGGTCCATGGCGTTGGGTTTGCGCGCCCAAAAACTAAGGGCGAGGGTCTCGCCTTTCTTCACCGGGATGCTCTGGTGGAGGACCCCGTCGTGCCAGGTGAGCACCGCGTTCGCGCCCCCGTAGCCCCGGCCAAGGAGCACTTGGGGTTTTAGCCCCGCTGAGTTCCCCGGCAGCCAGAAATCCCAGCCGGCGGGAAGTTTGGCGGTCCGGTCCGCGTTCTCCACGACCTTTTCGAGCGCTTCATTATTTAGGAAGGCTCCGGCGAGGCGCAATCCGCTATAGAGCATGGGCACCTGCTTGCGCGCCTTCCCCTCGGGGATATATGGCCCGAGGAGCGTGATCTGGAGCCGGCCATCGGCCTCGGGCCGCACGCTGAGGGAAACGGGCGTCCATCGATCCGGACGCACCACGACCTCGAGATCGATCCCCTGGCGCCGTTGGGCCTCGGGCCGCCAGGTCTGGTAATTCACCCGGGCGTTGCTGGAACTGCTCACCGTGCTCAGCACCATGCCCTGGCTATCGCCGCTCAGGTTGAGGCTGACGCGGGCCAGACCCTCCATCCCGAGCTCATTCTGGGCGGTGAGGGGCGCCATGAACCCGTAGACGAGGATACCCAGGAGGGCGTTGCGATACCGATTGGAACGATTCATTCAATATTCTCCTTTCGCCTAAGGACGTTTCCTTGAGCCCGCCACCGAGTGCGCAGAAATAGTACACCCTTACCTGCGGGTGTCCATGCAGATTCCGGTTTTGCCCCGATGCACAAAGTGGCTTGGCGGGTCGGTCCGCCGCGAGGGGAGGCGTGGCGCCTTTGCTGAGTCCATTTTCCGAATCCCCCCTTTCAAGGAGGAATGGGGGCGACCGTGAGAGGCTCTGGATTCAATATTGATTTCCTTTCGAAGAGGGGGTAGGGAGGGTATTTCAAGCGGATTCCTCTGGTTTTTAGTCGCCCTGTTTTGGGTCGATTTTGGGTGAGGCGATGCCGCCTCTTGACATCCAGGGAATTTGGACTATTATTAGCACAGTAGATAAACGTTTATCTACAAGGAAGTCCCCCCATGAGCGAAGTGCGAGTCGGCATCGTCGGAGGCGGCATGATGGCCCAGGCGGCCCATATCCCCTGCCTGGCGGCCATGAAAAATGTGCGCCTCGAAGCCCTTTGCGAACCCCGCGCCGACCTCGCCGCAAGCCTCGCGGCGAAATGGCATATCCCGAAGACCGTCCCGCGTCTCGACGAACTCCTGTCCCTCGACCTCGATGCCGTTCTCATCCTCACCCGGGTGGAACTCCATAAAACCCAGGTCCTCCAAGCGCTTCGGGCCGGCAAGCACGTCTTCGTTGAGAAGCCCCTGGCCATGTCGGCGGCTTCCATCGACGAGATCCTCCCCATCGCCAAGGCCTCCGGCAAGGTGCTGCGCGTGGGCACCATGAAGCGCCACGACCGGAACGTGAAGCAGGGCCTCGCCAAACTCGCCGCCGGGAATCCGGGCAAACTCCTCCACGCCCGCATGAGCGCCTTTATCGGCGCCCATTGGGATGCGCGCCTGACGGCCACCCATCCCCTCCTCCAATCGAAGGAAACGGTGGCCTTCGACCCGAAGGCCGTCGACGCCGGTCCCGCTTGGCTTTCGGCCCCCCGCGACGCGGCCTTCTACTCCTTCGACAACCCCTACTACGGTTGGCTCGACACCGGGGTGCACCTGGTGAACTTCATCCGCTACGCCACCGGGTGCGAGCCGACGGTCGCCGGCTCCTGGAAGCACGGCGGGATGCGCACGGTGCAACTCGATTTCGCCGGCAGCGCGGGCTCCCTGGAGTTCTGCGTGAACTTCGCCATGAAGCGCTGGGAGGAGACGACCGAACTCCACCACGAACGGGCGACCCTGCGCATCGAAACCCCGCCGCCGCTCGACATGCAAACCGCCTCGCGGGTCGAACTCTACCGCGAAGAAGGCGAGAACCTCGAGACTTGCGTCCTCGGCGACAACCGGCGTTGGGCCTTCGCCGAGCAGCTCGAATCCTTCGTCGCGGCCGTGGGCGCCGGGCGCCCCGATTCCACCGACCTCGAGCACGCCCGGCACGACCTCGTCCTCATCGAAGCCATCCACCGCAACGCCCCCTAAAACCCCGGAGAGACCCATGAAAGCAGCATTCCATACCGGCGCGAAAGAAATCACCGTACGCGACGTCGAGATCCCCAAGCCGGGCCCGGGGGAAGTCCTCGTCAAGATCAGCGCCTGCGCCATCTGCGGCTCCGATACCTGGTGGCCGAAGGATCCCGGCGCCGGCGAGGGAATCCATGGCCACGAATCCGTGGGCCTCGTCGCCGAAAATGGCCCCGGCGCTTCCCGATTCAAGAAGGGCGAGCGGGTGGTGTGCTACGCCATCCAGGGCTGCGGCGCCTGCCCGGCCTGCAAGGCCGGCTACGTCACCGCCTGCCCGACCAAGCGCTTCATCGAGAACGGCTTCGCCGAGTACGCCGTCTACCGGGAAGACATGCTCTTCCCGGCCCCGAAGGAGTTCGACGACGTCACGGCGACCCTGCTGAGCGACGCCATCGGGGTGCCGCTTCGCGCCCTGCGCCGCCTGCCGCCTTCGAAGGGCGATACGGTCGTGGTGTGGGGGATGGGGCCCCTCGGCCTGCTGCAATCCATCTTCCTCAAATCCCGGGGCGTGAAGACCCTCATCGGCGTCGATCGGGTGGACGAGCGCCTCGCCGTGGCCCGCGAGTTCGGCGTCGGGGTCACCATCAACCCCTCCAAAGAGAACGCGGTGGAGGCCATCGCCCGCGCCACCGGCGGGAAACTCGCCGACAAGGCCTACAATTACGTGCGGGTCCCCGCGGTCACCCACGACGCGTTCAACGGCGTCAAACTCGGCGGGTCCATCTGCACCCTCACCGGCCTCGACGGGCAGTACCAACTCGGCGAGTGGGTCGAGCGCACCCTCGTGTGGTCGTTCTATTTCCTGCCCTCGGAGTACAAGGAAAACGTCGCCATCGCCAAACGCCACCACGCGGAACTGAAGCGCACCGTCAGCGGCGTGTTCCCCCTCGCGCGCATCAACGAGGCCTTCGCCAGCCGCTTCGACGCCCAGGACAAATCCATCAAGATCGTGGTCACGCCGTAGGGGCCGGCGGCAAGGTAAGATCCTGCGCCCCGCCCAGGCGGGGCGGGGATGGACCCATGGCCGTCACGCTCCGCGACCTCGCCCGGGAATGCGGCGTTTCGATCTACGCCGTCAGCCGGGTGCTCTCCGGCAAACCCATCTATCTGGTGGCCGAGAAGCGCGAGCGCATCCTGGCCGCCGCGAAGAAGCGCCAGTTCACCCCCAATGCCGCCGCGCGCACCCTCAAGACGCGCAAGGCGAGCACCGTCGGCCTCGTGGTCAACCACATCACCGATTCCTATATCCTGCGCATCATCGAAGATTTAAGCCTCGCCCTCTGCGAACTCGATTTCGCCCTCCTCCTCGGCAACGCCCGCGACGACTTGGGCCGCGAAATGGCGGAGATCGAGGCCATGGGCCGCCGCCAATGCGATGCCCTGGTGGTCATGAGCAGTTTCGACGTCGTGAAAGACCGCGGGCGGCGCGCCGCCTACGGGAAACTCCTCGAACAATCGGGGGCCGTGTACTTCATCGACTCCCCGCCGCCCCTCCCGCAGGCGCGCTTCGCCATGAGCGATAACGAGGGCGGCGCCTTCCGGGCCGTCGACCAACTTTTGAGCCGCGGAAAGGCCCCCGTCTACTACCTTTGCGGCGACAAGACCTACCGCGTCACGGCGGCCAGGCAGGAGGGCTGCCGCCGCGCCGCCGAGGCCCATGGGGTCCCCTGGCAACGCCTCCGCCTCGATCCCGAGGGGGTCGATTCCCTTCCGGGGGCGCTTACGCAGATGGAGCAAGGCTCGATCCTTTTCTACGAGAGCCTGGGGAATCCCCTTGAACGGCAGCTTTCTTTTTTGAAAAAAGCCGGGCGGCGTATCCCGCAAGATCTCCGCGTGTGCGGATTCGACGCCCCGGTCGCGGGCGACGCCCTGTTCTTCCTCAAGGAGAACGCGGGGGTGCTCACCTCGCCCATCCCCCACATGCTCCAGGACCGGGGCCAAATGGTCGCGGCCATCGTCGGGGCCCTGAAGCGGGTCATCGCCGGGGAGGCGCCCCCTCCCTTGGCGCTTGCCATCCCGCCCATCGCGGTGGATTTTTAGGTCGCCCTTCGGGCGCTCCATCATCAAGGGCGATTTGGCGCACCGGGCCGCCGGGGCCGAGTCTCCACCGCCCACCGATGCGATACTTCCCCGCGGAAGCGCGCCATGGGCCAAGTATTCTGGGGGATCTTCTTCGGTGCGCTCGCCGCCCTTTGCCAATCGTTTTCCTATCTTTTTTCCAGGCGCTTCCTGGCGCAGGTGCGCCCCAGCGGCCGCCTGCTCTTCGGCATCAGCCATATCCAGATGGGGGCGATCTCGCTGGTGGCCCTGCCCTTCCTCTTCGACCGCCTCCCCGAATCGTGGGGCGCCGTCATCCTTCCCCTCCTCTCCGCCTCCGGATTCTACCTCTTCGCCCAGTGGCTCCTCTTCCAGGCGCTCAAGACCACCGAATCCTCCCAGATCGCGCCGCTTCTGGGCCTCAAGATCCCCATCCTCGCCATCGCGACCCTCCTCATCCTCGGCAAGGCGACCTCGCCTTTGGGTTGGGTCGCGGTGCTCCTGTGCGCCTGCGCCGGGTTCCTCATCTCGCCCCCCGGCCGAATCCGCGGCCTTCGCGTCATCGGCCTGGCCCTCCTCATGTGCCTGGGCTACGCGGGAAGCGATTTCAGCATCCCGATCCTCGTGCGCGCCCTGGAATCCAGTTCCAGCCACCCGGTCTTCGCCGCCGTGGCCGCCACCTACTCGTTCTGCGGGCTCGTTGGGCTCCTCATGCTCCTCTCGGGGGCCCTGGGCCCGTCCGAGGCCCTGTTCGAGCGCGAGGTGCACCTGGGGGCCCTTCCCTATTCCCTGGCGTGGATCTCCGCCATGGCCGTGCTCTTCGCCTGTTTCACGCTCATCGGCGTGGTCTTCGGCAATATGATCCAGTCGACGCGGGCCCTGCTCTCCGTGCTCCTCGGCCTCGCCGTCACCCGCGCCGGCTACCTGAAGATCGAGAACCTGCATTCCCGGGCGGTCTTCTATTCGCGCCTCGGCGGCGCGGCGCTCATGACCGGGGCGATCCTCCTTTATTTCTACACCCGGCGCTGAAGGCGCGGCCATCCGGTTTCGTGACTTCCTGGCGCGGCCATCCGGTTTTGTGAACTCCTGTCACTCCGCCGGATGGCCCATCGCGCCTTCCTGGCGCGGCCATCCGGTTCCGTGACTTCCTGTCACTCCGCCATCATTCTCAAATCGAAAGGTCCGTGAGTACGACTAAGCCCGGGTGGGTCCGCAGCAGCCTGCTAGGGCAATCCGTGAAGTCATCCCCATCCTCCAGAAAACGGGCGAGGGCCCCGCGCTTCCCCTCTCCCGTGAACAAAAGGACGACCCCAGCCGCATCGCGAATGAGCGCCGGGCTCGCGGAAATCCTCCGGGATGGGGGCTTCGGGCTAGTTACTTCCGCGAGGTATTTTTTCTCCGTCTCCGCCAAACTCGCGTGCCCCGGGAAAAGGGAGGCGACATGCCCGTCTTCGCCGACCGAAAGGAGCAAGAGGTCGAGACGCCCTCCCCGCTCCGCCAATCGGGAGGTATAAGCTGCAGCGCCGCCGTCCGGCGACGCTTCATCCGCGAGGAAGGGATGCCATTGGGATTCCTCGAGCCTCCCGCGGTCCGTCAAGGGGCCGATCAGGTGCTCCTCCACGAGGGCCCCGTTCCAGTCCGCGGACGTCCGGGGAACCACCCGCTCGTCGGCCATGAAAAGATGGACGCCGGTCCAATCCAACGAGGCCTGGTCGGCGAGGCGCTTGAAGATCTCGGCGACCGTACGGCCGCCGCAGAGGCCCCAATGGAGGCCCGCCCCCGCCTTCCGGCGCGCGGCCGTTGCCTCCGCCAGGAAGGCCGCCGCCTTGGAGCAGACCTCGTCGATCGAGGCCAAACGCAGGAGTTCCATCCCTTCCCCGCGACCGGACCTCGCCCGCGACCCGGCTCCCCTATTTCGCCAGGATCTCCGCGATCTGCACCGCGTTGAGCGCGGCGCCCTTGCGGATCTGGTCGCCGACGACCCACAGGTCGAAGGTGTTCTCTTGGCTTAAGTCCTTGCGGATGCGGCCGACGAGCACGTCGTCCTTGCCCGAGGCGTCCAGGGGCATGGGCCAGCGGTTCTTGGCGCGGTCTTCCATGATCTGCACCCCCGGCACGCCCTTGAGGGCGGCGTAGAGTTCCTCCACCGAGGCCTTCTTCTCGAGTTCGAGGTTGATGCTCTCGCTATGGGCGCGCAGCACGGGCACGCGCACGCACATCGCGGTGATGCGAAGGCCGTCGGCGCCGAGGATCTTGCGGCTCTCCTTGGTCATCTTGATCTCCTCCTCGCAATACCCGTTATCGGTCATGGGCGAATTGTGGGGGAAGAGGTTGAACGCGTAGGGATGGGGGATGACGGTGCGCGCGAAGGGCTTGCCGTCGAGGTGGGCCCGGGTCTCGTCGCAGAGCTCGTTCATGGCGGTCTGGCCGGCCCCGCTGGCGGCCTGGTAGGTGGAGACCACCGCCCGCTTCAGGCCGAACTTCTTCCAGATCGGAAACACGGGCATGAGGAAGATGATGGTCGAGCAATTCGGGTTGGCGATGATGCCCTTGTGCTTGGCGATCGCCTGGGGATTGATCTCGGGAACCACCAGGGGGACGGTCGGGTCCATGCGGTAGTGGCTGGTGTTGTCCACCACCACGGCGCCCGCCTTCACCGCCGAGGGCGCGTAGGTGGCGCTGATCTTGCCCCCGGCGCTGGCGAGGACGATATCGACGCCCTTGAAGCTGTCGTGGGTCAGCTCCTCCACGGGGAGCTGTTCGCCCTTGAACGGGAGGCGCTTGCCCGCGCTCTTGGCCGAGGCCAGGAGCTTCAAGCTCGCCAGGGGGAAGCGGCGCTCGGCGAGGATCTCGAGGAGTTCGGTGCCCACGGCGCCGGTGGCGCCCATGATGGCGACGTGTACATTGCGTGACATGAGGGGTTCCTTGGATTTATTTTTCGCGTTCGGTTTCGGACCGATGGCCGGGCTCCCTCGTCGTGTCGTCGGGGCCGGTCCTGGTGGAGGCCTGTGTGCTCAGGCCGGCCCGTGTTTGTCTTTGTCTTTCTTCCCGCCTTCCGTTTTCGTCGCCGTGCCCGGGGCCGCGTCCCGGCTCTCCAGGTGCTGGTGCAGGAAGAGTTCGGCCGCGCGGTAGGAACTGCGCACGAAAACCCCGCTGGCCACGTAGAGGAAGCCGAGCGCCCGGGCCCCGGCCTCGAGGGCCTTGAACTCGTCGGGGTGCCAATAGCGGCGCACCGGCAGGTGCTTCGCGCTGGGCCGCAGGTACTGGCCGAAGGTGACGATATCGACGCCGGCGGCGCGCAATTCGCGGGCGCTCTCCAGCACCTCTTCGAAGGTCTCGCCCAGCCCCACCATGATGGAGCTCTTCGAGAGGCGGGTCGAATCGAGTTCCTTCACGCGGCGCAGCAGGGCGAGGGACTGGTCGAAACTGGCCCGGGGGTCGCGCACCTCGGGGGTGAGGCGCCTCGCGCACTCGACGTTATGGGCGACCACGTCGGGCCCGCTTTCCACCACGGTGCGCAGCGACTCGAGGGAGCCCCGGTAATCGGAGATGAGGGTCTCGACGCGGAGTTCGGGGCGGCCCGCCTTGAGGCGCCGCACCGTATCGGCGAAGACGAAGGCGCCGCCGTCGGGGAGGTCGTCGCGGTCGACGCAGGTGAGCACGACGTATTTCAGGCGGCTTTCGATGATCTCGCCGGCCACCCGGGCGCTCTCCTCCAGGTCGACCACGCCCCGGGGGTTCCCGGTCTTCACGTTGCAGAAGCGGCACCCACGGGTGCAGACCTCGCCGAGGAGCATGATGGTGGCCGTGCCCTGGGCCCAGCATTCGCCCATATTGGGGCAGAGGGCCTCTTGGCAGACGGTGTGGAGGGAGGAGACTTTCAGACGGGAGCGCAGGTCGGCGTAGACCGGACCGGAGGGCATCGGCACCCGGACCCACTCGGGCTTGGGGAGGAGAGGCTCGTCGCGGCGCATAGCGGATAAATTGTAGTATGGGCCCCCCCGGCGGGGGGATGCGCGGGTCCGGTCTCTTCCTTAATATGCTAAAATGTCCTGAAAATCAGGACTTTCATGGCACGACCACGCTTCAGCCTCGGAATTTTCGACTATCTGCCGGTGTCCGTTCGCACCATCCTCCTCGTCAATTTCATCCTCTTCCTCCTGGCCCAATTCGACGGGACCGGCGTGCCCATCCGCCTGTTCCTGCCCCTGAACTTCCAGGCCTTCTTCCACGGGGCTCTCTGGCAGCCGCTGTCCTATTTCTTCATCCACACCGACTTCTTCCACATCCTCTTCAACATGCTCGCCTTCTACTGGATGGGGAAGGAGCTCGAGGAGCTCTGGGGGACGAAATCCTTCTCCTACTTCTACCTCTTTTGCGGCATCTTCTCGGGGCTCTTCATCCTCTTCTGGGATAGCGTGGGCCTCCTCGGCTCCGCCGCCTGGGATTGGTTCGGCGATTTCCGCGAGATCCCCAACGTGGGCCTGCTCGCCCTCGGGAAGGCGATCGGGGTGAAGTTCACCGCCGCCATGGCCGTCCCCGGAGACCTGGAACCGCTCGCGGCCGCCGGGTTCGGGTCCTCCACCCTCGGGGCCAGCGGCGCGGTCCTCGGACTGCTCATCGCCTATTGCCTCTACTATCCCGACCGACAGATCCTCTTCTTCTTCGTGATCCCCATGCGCATGGCCACCTTCATCTACATCTCCATCGCCATCTCGTTCTTCTTCATGGTCTTCCCCGGCCTGTGGCCCTTCAAGGTGCAGGTCAGCCACGCGGCCCATTTCGGCGGCATCCTCGCGGGATTCTTCGCGGTGCGCCTCTTCAAGGCCAACCCCCGTTTCCGCCCGGCCAATAATTCCCTCGATTCCTTCTTCCAGGGCGTGCGCGCGCGCCTCGGCATGGGCCGCCGCACCGTGTGGGCCTACGAGACCCCGGTGAAGAAGCCCTCCCTCTTCGCCCGGCTCTTCGGCAAGAAGCCCAAGGCGGTCCTCGACGAGAGCCGCATGAGCGACCGGGAGATCGAGGAGAAGATCGACGACCTGCTGGGGGTCATCTCCCGCAAGGGCCTCAAGGGCCTCTCCATCCAGGAGCAGCTCTTCCTCGACCGCGTCGCCACCCTCTACCGGCATAAATTCCCCGATTAAGTTAGGGCCCGCGATGACCGATCCACAAGGGATGGAGAAAAGGGGATTCTGGGAGCGGCTGCGCGCCGCCCTGCGCGCCTTCGTGGAGCAGGGGCGGCGCAAATGGACCGTCATGGTCATCCCCCATTCCGAGCAGCAGAGCCGCAATTACCGCCTTTCCAATTTCGTGCTCTGGGCCGTCCTGGGCTCCTTCACGCTGGCGGCCATCGTGGCCGCCGTCTCCCTGGTGGGCTACACCGTCCAATTCAAGGAACTCCTGCGCCTGGAGCGCTCGAAAGACCTCCACGCGGCCAATCTGGCCGCCTATGGGCGGGAGGTCGATCGACTGGGGCGCGGCATCAAGCCCTTCCAAACCCAGATGGCCTCGTTCCTCTCCAAGGCGCCCGCCTCGGGCCCCCGCTTCCAGGGCATCGGCGGCCGCGACCTCAGCCTGGATGAACTGGGCGGATCCCTCAAGTCCTACCTCAACCAGCAAACCCGCCCCCAGGAGGCCACCCGGGGCGTCGCCGACCACGAAGATTTCCTGCGCGATTGCGCCGACCTCATCCGCCAGAGCGCCCGCTTCGCGGAGAAGCGCAAGGGGTTCTTCGCCGTGCTGCCCACCCTTTGGCCCGTGAAAGACGGCATCGGCTCCGTCACGCGGGAGCCCGGCAGCGAAAACCTCCTGCGCCTCGGCCTGCCTCCCGGCACGCCCATCGTCGCCAGCGGCGACGGCCAGGTGGCCGCCATCGCCCCCGGGGAACAGGGCCTGCTCACCGTGCGCCTCGACCACGGCTTCGGCTTCTTCACCGAATACCGCGCCCTCAACCACACGCTGCTGTCGCCCAAGGACCACGTGAAGAAGGGCGAGGTCATCGGCCTCTCCTCGTCCCGCCTCGTCTATATCGTGCAGGTCGCCGGCACCTGGGTCGACCCGCTCTATTTCTCCACGGTCCGCTAGAACCCCCGCGGCATCAAGCCGACCAATGGGTCTTGATCGCCTCGTGGTCGCCTTGGGCGGCGCGCAGGCGGCGTAGTACATCGCGGCGCCTGCGGGAAAGCAGGGACAAATTATGGTCGAAGAGGCGGCGCACGTGGGCCAGCCGGTGGGCGTCGAGGCGCCCCTCGCGCCGCTCCTCCTCCATGCGCTCCGTTAGGAGCGCGCACAGGTTCCCGGCCAGGAAGGCCTGCCCCGCCTCTACCGCCCGCCGCTGGAGGTCGAGTAGGAAATCGACATCGCGGAAGGACATGGGGCGCGCCGCCTTTAGCCCTTGAGGGAGAGCCCACCGAGGGGCGCCCTGCCGGGCCGGGATTCGGTCTTGGAGGAGGCAATCGTCCGCCAGGCGGAGAGCAGGTCTTCGAGCAGGTCGCGCACCTCCGCCAGGGGCTCCTTCTTCTTGTCCATATTGCCCTTCGTCAGCCGCTCGATCATGTAGGCGTAGATGCTCTTGAGGCGCACGGCGAGTTCCCCGCCGGCCTCGAGGTTGAGGCTGGAACGCAGTTCATCGAGGATCTCGGTGGCCTTCTGCAGGTTGAGGTTGACCTGGTCGTAGGTGGAGAAGTGCATCTTGTCGATGGCGAGGTCGATGTAGCGGATGGCGCCCTCGTAGAGCATGACCACGAGGCGGCCCCCGTCGGAGGTCGCGATCTGGGTCTGTTGGTACTGCTTGAGCAGGTCTTTGGGGTACATCGGCGTTCTTCTTAAGGATCGGCTTTTGGGCCCGGAGGTTTAGCCTTCCGCCGGCTCGTCCTTCTCGGGGAAGGGCTCGGAAATCGGCTTGCCCTCGGCGTCGACCCCGGTGACGAGCTCGATCTTGCGCTCGTAGGCGTCGAGGCGCTTCTTGAGGGACCGGCTGATGCGCACGGCCTCCTCGAACTTGGCGAAGGAACTATCGAGGTCGAGGCGGCCGCCCTCCAGGGCCTCGACGATGGCCTCCAAGGTCTTGAGGGACTCCTCCACCGGCTTCTCGTCGGCGGCCGCCTGCGCGGCCTCGGGTTTCGCTTTCGCGCTCATGTCCGCTTCTCCTCTTCCCGCCGCCAGGGTCCGAGGGCCTTGCGCACCCGCTCCAGCAGCGCCCCGCCGGATTCGGCGAGGTTTTCCATCTCTTTTTCGGCGTCGGTGAGGGCCTTGAGCCCCTCGAGGAGGGCCTCCACCTGGGCGCGGTCCTTGATCCGCTCGCGGTCCTGGCGGAAGGGCTCGACGAGGCCCTGGAGTTCGGGGAACTCGGAGAACCGGTTCAGGTACTTCCGGTAGAGTTTGATCTTCTGGAACCCGTCGCGGGCGGATTTGAGTTCCTCGCCCAGGCGCATGAGCACCCGGCGCATGGCCAGGCGGCGCTCCACCCCGTGGAGGCCCTCGGCCCATTTCGAGAGGGTGGCGAGTTCGGGGGTGAGGCTATCGAAGGCCGCGGCCTTGGCCGCCGTTTCCCCGAGATCCGAAGGATCGACTTGGGCCAGCAATGTCTGCACCTGGGCCTTGAGCGCTTCGCGCTCGTACTCGGCCCGTTCCCGGGCCTCCTTCGCCAACCCCGCTTGATAGCGGGCTTCGGCCAATTCGCCCTTGAGTTTCTCGAAGGTTTCGGGGGCCTCGGTGGCCCGCTCCCCCATCAATTTACGCCACCAACTCCGCAGGCGCTCCCGGCGCTGGGTGCTGCGGGCTTGGGAGCGGGAACGCCTCAGATTGCGGGAGAGTTCGAGTTCGCCGGGATGGGGCAGTCGCAGGGATTCCATCTAGCGCACCTCCAGGCTGAAGGCGAAGGGACACTCGGGGTCGAGCCGCAGCAAATGCCGCGCCAGGAGGTCGCTCGGGGCGAGTTCCTTGCGCGACTCATTGTAGTGGAAGAAGGCCGGACGCCCCAAGGCGTAGCGGGTATAAGGATTGTCGCGGGAGGAAGCCCGCAGCGCGATCTGCCCGTGGAGGGCATGCTGGAGCGCGATGCCCCGGCTTCGCCAGGCCTTCGCGGGATGCCCGTTGAGGAAGGCCGCGGTCTTCTCGGCGCCGCGCAGGTACTCCCCCCGGTAATAATCGAGGACGATGCGGCGGAAGGCCCGGGCATCGCGGCCCTCGGGGGATTCGGGGCCGAGCCAGCGGGATTCCATGAAGCCGAAGCGCCCATCCCCGAAGCGGATGCGGACCCAGGGCCGGGGCCAGATCGTGGCGTTGGTGACCACGGAAGGCTCGACCTCGTTGGAGGCGCCCTCGGAGGCTACGGGATCTTCGTCGCAGAACGAGAGCACCGCGACCTCCTCCCAGGGGGCGAGGGAAGCCAGGATGCGCGACTTCACGGTATGGGGCCGATTGCGCGCCTTGGCGAAGGCCCCCGTGACCGCGTGCATGCGCGCAGCCCCATCGCGGGTCTGGGCGCATTGGCCCGCCAGATTGGTGGCGTCGCGCCAGCGCTCGAGGCGCTTCCCGGTGAGGTTCGAGGCGGGGAAAAAGCCGGGGTCGAGGAGGGCGCTCGAAAGACCCGGCGTATCGGGATAGCGGCGCACCAGGAAATCGGCCAATGCGAGATTGCTTTTCGCGTCCCCAGCGTCGACGACCTTCTGGAAGGCGGGCATCCACAGGAGGGCGGCCACCCTCTTCTCGAGTTCGTAATTGAGGCGGCTATCGCAGAGGGCCTGGAGGTGGGCGTTGGAATAGGAATAGCCGCCCGACTCGCGGTTGGAGACCACCTTGAAGAG
Source organism: Spirochaetota bacterium (assembly GCA_017302015.1). Classification (GTDB taxonomy): domain Bacteria; phylum Spirochaetota; class UBA12135; order COTS27; family JAFLEE01; genus JAFLEE01. Next base: position 30,120 of record JAFLEE010000031.1, read on the forward strand.
GGTGCGTTGCCCCCTGTCGAGGCGGAGGTACCAGGCGGCGAACGCGGGGGTCTCGGCGGCCTCGCGCAGGGTCAAGCCCAGTTCGTAGCTGAGCGCGCCGGTATTATCGCCGCCGACGGAACGCTCGAGGTATTGGAGGGCGTTGGAGAGGGCCCCGAGGGGGTCTTTACGGACGCGGAGGTCCCGAACCCTGGCGGCGGCCAATTCCTCGGCGTAGAGCGACGAGTTCACCTCTTCCGTCTCGGGGATGGACGCGGAGAACTCGGGGAACGGCGAGCGCAGGCAACCCGTGGCGATCAAGAGGGCCGCGGTGGCGAAAAGGAGGCGGAGGCGGGGTTCGGGCAAGACGGTGGATTATAGCGTTGCGGAATTTTCCGGGGCAAGTGGCTCGGAAGCGGCCCGATAGCCCTTGTGGAAATCGGCGCGCCACTGGGGAAAGCGGCCCTCCAGGATGGAAGCCCGCAAATCGGTCATGAGGCGCTGGAAGAAGGCCAGGTTATGGAGGGTCGCCAGGGTGCAGGCGTTCATTTCATCGCATTTAAACAAGTGGCGCAGATAGGCCCGGGTATGGCGTCGGCAGGCCGGGCACGGGCAGCCCGCCTCGATGGGCTCGTGGGCGTGCTCATGGCGCGCATTGCGCAGGTTCAGGCGCCCGGCGCGGGTGTAGACCGTGGCGTTGCGCGCATTGCGGGTGGCCAGCACGCAATCGAACATGTCGATGCCCCGGGCCGCGCCTTCCACCAGGTCTTCGGGTGCGCCGACGCCCATGAGGTAGCGGGGCTTCTGGGCCGGCAGCAGGGCGGCGGTCTCCCCGCACACCCGGTAGAGGGTCTCCTTGTTTTCCCCGACGCTTAGGCCCCCGATGGCGTAGCCCGGCAGGTCGAGTTCGACGAGGCCCGCGGCGCAGCGGGCCCGTTCTTCGGCGATGCCTTCCCCCTGGACGATCCCGAAGAGCGCCTGGGGTGAGGGATCCCCCTGTGGGCCGGGATGGCGGGCCATCTCATCCCGCGACCTCCTCGCCCAGGCCAGGGTTCGATCCACGCTGGTCGTCACCAGGGCGGGGGAACTTCCCCAGGCCAGGCACTGGTCGAGTTGCATGGCGATATCGCTGCCGATGGCGCGCTGGACCTCGAGGGCCCTCTCCGGGGTGAAAAAATGCCGGCTGCCGTCGATGTGGGATTGGAAGGCGTATCCCTCATCGCTCACCTTGCTTAGTTGCGCCAGGGAAAAGATCTGGAACCCGCCGCTATCTGTGAGGATCGGCCGCTCCCAGCCGCAGAATTTGTGGAGCCCGCCCGCGCCCTTCAGCACCGCTTCGCCCGGGCGTAAGTACAGGTGGTACGTATTGGCGAGGGTGATGGGAACCTCGAGGGCCATGAGTTCGGGGTAAAGCACCCCTTTGATGGCCCCGAGCGTGCCCACGGGCATGAACACCGGCGTCGGGATCTTGCCCCGGGAAGTGAGGACTTCCCCGGCGCGGGCGGAAGTTTCGGAGCAGCGGTTGGCTAATTGAAAGGAAAACATTCAGAGTGGAATTGTGCCATCACAACCCATTCCCCCCCTCATGAGTGAGGGGGGATTCCTCGTCACGCAAGCCAGGTGGGGATCCGCTGCGGGGCCGGAGCCTGTTGCGCGCCCAATTCGATTCGTAGCGGCCATCCACGGTTATCAGCAAGTTCGTGGACGATGAAACCGCGCAACCGAGCACCGGCGGAGGCCCCGCAGCGGATCCCTGATACCGAAGCGGGACGAGGAAGGGGAGTTGATTGGATGCTGACGGGCTTGAACCGCCGACCCCCGCCGTGTAAAGGCGACGCTCTACCAACTGAGCTAAGCATCCGGCCGAGAAAACCCGCCGCGGGCGACGTGTACCTGGGGTCATTTTATCCTGGGGCCGCGATTCTCCCCCAATTCCCTCTCGGCCATACTTGTTCTATAATGGCTGCTTCCTCCCATGCTGCGGTCCCTGATCCCCCACCTCCCGCTCCTGGCGGTGCTTTTAAGCGCGCTATTGGCCGTCTACGTGGCCCGCCGCGGGGTCGCGGGGAAAACTAATCGGCTCTATCTCCTCCTCAACCTCGCCATCGGCTTCTTCTCCCTGGGCTCGTGGATTTGCGCCAATGTCGGCGCCTGGAGCCAGGGCACCCCCCACCCGGAGCGGCTCTGGTACCTCGCCAGCATGTTCGGGCAATGGGGGGATGTGCTCATCCCGATCTGGGTCATGTTCGCCGCTTCCTACGCGGGGCGCGGGGAATGGCTTAAGGGATGGCGCCTAGGCCTCGTCTGGGCCCCCTTCCTCGCGGGGGCGATCGCCGTGCCGACCGATCCCCTGCACCACCTTTGGCTGGGGGTCGGCCCGACGAGCGCCCATGCGAACGGGGCCTTCTTCACCTACTACTTCCTGCTCCTCGCCCTCGAGAACCTCCTCGGCCAATTCTTCTTCTTCCGCATGATCCTGGAGGCGGGGGAAGCGCGGTTCCGCAGGCAGGCGGCGCTCATGGCCGTGGCCTCCGCGATCCCGCTGCTCGCCAACTTGGCCTATTATTTCGGGCCCGAGGTCGTCCACCATCTCCATTGGAAGCAGGTGGACGTTTCGGTGCTTTCGTTCGTCCTCACGGACCTCTGCTTCTTCTACATCCTCTTCCGCCTGGAGTTCCTCGACCTCCTCCCCCTGGCGCTCTCCGAGGTCTTCAGCGCGATCTCCGACCCCATCTTCCTCGTCAATAACCGCATGGTCATCCTCCGCCTCAACCGGGCCGCCCAGAAACTCATGCCCCAGGCCGCCCCGGGCGACGCCCTCCACGAGCGCCTGCCCGACCTCTCCCTCAAGATCGCGGAGAGGACCCTCGAGCGCGGCGAAGCGCCCTCCCCCGAGCCCATCCAACTCCGCCTCGAGGAGCGCCATTACCTCGCGCGCATGATCGAGGTCCGCCCCAGCAACGAACGGGCGGGGCTCGCGGTGATGCTCACCGACGTCACCGACCTCACGCGCGCCCGGGAAGAGGCCTGGGCGGCCGGCCAGGCGCAGACCCGCTTCCTCATGAAGATGTCCCACCAATTGCGCAACCCGCTCCAGGGCATCATCGGCTACAGCGAGATCCTCGCCGGCCGCCTCGCCGAGCACGACCAATCCCTCGCCGCGCGCACCCTCGAGCAGGCCCGACGCATGCTGGTGCTGGTCAACGACCTCATCGATTTCAGCCGGGCCACCCGCGACCCCGGGAGCGGGGAGAGCAAACCCCTCTCCTTGCGCCGCCTCGCCGACGACCTCAAGGCCTCCATGGGCGACAAGATCCAATCGAAGGGGCTGCGCTTCGACGTGGTCGTCGACCCCGCGCTCCCCGCCCAACTCCTGGGCGACCTCCGCCGCCTGCGCCAGGTGCTCCTGAACCTGCTGGAGAACGCGCGCCGCTTCACCGACCGGGGCCAGGTCGTGCTCCACCTCCGCCTCGAGCGCCGCGAGGGCCGGCGGGCCTCGGTCGCCTTCACCGTGGAGGATACCGGCCGGGGCATGAGCCCCGAGGAGCAGGCGGCCGCCTTCGATACCTACGGGCGCTTCGAGCTCACGGCCCGCATGAACGAGGGCAGCGGCCTCGGCCTCCCCTTGAGCCGCGAGTTGGTGCGCCAAATGGGCGGCGCCCTTTCCCTCGAGAGCCAGGTCGGCCGCGGCACCCGCGCGTTTTTCACCCTGGTCCTGGACGAAGAGCCGTCGTCCGCCCCCGCCGGCGAGCCGCCCTCGGCCCCCAAGCGCGGCGGCGTGCGCGTGCTCATCGCCGAGGACCAGGCCATGAACCGGGAACTCATCCACATGCTGGTCACCGGCTGGGGCTGCCAGGCCGACGACGCCGAAGACGGCCGGCGCGCCTTCGAGCTCTTCATGGAGCACCAGTACGATATCGTCCTCCTCGACATCCAGATGCCCGAGATGAACGGCTTCGAGGTGGCCCGGGCCATCCGCTCCCTGCCGGACCCCGCCCGCAGCCGCATCCCCATCATCGCCCTCACCGGCCACACCTACGCCGACCGCGGCGACGGCGACACCTCGCTCATGGATGATTGGCTGATCAAACCCGTTCCGTCCCTCGACCTCCAGGCCACGCTGTGGAAATGGGCCGATCGGCGGCGCCCCTGAGGATGCCCATGGCCGAAACCTTCTCCCTCCGCCTGCGGGACGGCACCGTGCGCGCCTTCCCGCGGCCGACGCTCATGGGCATCCTCAACGCCACCCCCGATTCCTTCTTCGACGGCGATCCCCAGCAGAACAAGGCGCTCCTCCTGGCCCGCCTCGATCGGATGGTCCACGAGGGCGTGGCCCTGGTCGACCTCGGCGGCGAATCCACGCGGCCCGGCGCTACGCCGGTGCCCCTCCTCACCGAACTCGACCGCGTGATCCCGCTCCTTCGCCACGCGCGCAAGGAGTACCCCGGCCTCCTTATCTCCATCGACACCACCAAGGCCGCCGTGGCCGATGCCGCCCTGCAGGAGGGCGCCGACCTCATCAACGACACCAGCGCGGGCGAAGACTCCGAGGGGCTCCTCTTCGAATCCTGCGCGCGCGCCGGCTGCCCCCTCATCCTCATGCACCGAAACGGGCGGCCCGACTCCATGCAAGACAATCCCGTCTACGGCGATGTCGTGGCCGAAGTCTGCGCCGCCCTCGCAGGGCGCGCCCGGCTCGCCCAAGCTGCGGGCATCCGCCGCGATCGCATCGTCCTCGATCCCGGCATCGGATTCGGCAAACTCGAGGCGCACAACCTCGCCCTCCTGCGCGGCCTCCCGGCCCTCAAGGCCCTCGGCTATCCGGTGCTCGTCGGCGCTTCCATGAAGCGCGTGGTGGGCGACCTCACGGGGCGCCCGACCGCCGAGCGCCTCCCGGGAACCCTGGGCCTCCATTTGGCCGCGAGCTTGCTCGGGGCCGATCTGTTGCGGCTCCACGAGCCCTGGGCGATGAAAGACGCGCTCATCGCCTTCCGTGCGCTCATCCCCCAGGAGGTCTGAGCCGCGGCCTAGGCCTTCCGCGCCGTCTTCTGGTCCGGCATGCGCCCGAGGGCGCGCAGGAAACCGTCGAGGATCGTGAGGGGATGGGGCGGGCACCCCGGGATGAAATAGTCCACGGGAACGACCTCGGCGGCGCCGCCGAGTTGCTCTTTCTGCCCGGCGTAGGGGCCGCCGCTGATGGCGCAGGCGCCGACGGCGAAGGCGAGCTTGGGTTCGGGGATGGCCGCCCAAGTTTTACGCACCGCGAGGTCCATATTGCGGGTGACGGGGCCGCAGATCACCATGCCGTCGGCGTGGCGGGGCGAGGCGACGTATTGGATGCCGAAGCGGGAGAGATCCCACACGATGGTCTGGAGGACGTTCACATCCACCTCGCAGCCGTTGCATCCCCCCGCGCTGACCACCCGCAGGCGCAGCGAGCGCCCGAGCACGCGCCGAAGTTCCTTCCCCATGGCCTCGGCCAGGACGAGGCCTTCGCCGGAGTCGATGCGGAGGTCTTTGCGGTCCGAGACGGCCAGCCGATGGTCCCCGGTGAAGCGCACGGCCCCCGTGGGGCAGGCGTCGGTGCAGGCGGTGCAGAAGAGGCATTTCCCGAGGTCGAGGTGGAGGCCCTTACGGGCGCTGATGGCGCCGGTCGGGCAGGCCGCCTCGCAGGCCCGGCAGCCCGAGGCGCAAGCTTTCGCGTCGAGGACGGGCAGGCCACGGAAACGGTCCGGCAGCGGCGGCGCCACGTTCGGCATGCGGTTGGTGCGGTGTCCCTGGGCGAGGCGGGTGAGTAGGATTCGGTGCATGGTGGGTTACAGGTCGACGCCGCAATACGACAGGTTGAAGCTCTTATTGCACAGGGGGAAATCGGAGATCTGGCCGCCGCGCATGGCCAGGGCGAGCCCGCTCCAATTGTGGAACGACGGGTCGATGACCTTATACAGCGAAAAGGCCCCGCCCGCATCGGTGACGGCGAGGTGGGCGATCTCGCCCCGCCAACCTTCCACGAGGCTTAAGCAGACCTGATTGGCCCCGAGGGCGGGCCGATCGCGGCGCTCCGCCTTCTTCCCCTCGCCCAGGGCCCCGAGGGCGCTGACGGCTTTGGAGAGGAAATCGATGCTGTGGTGCATCTCGCGCCAACGCACCCAGGCCCGCGCGAAGACGTCGCCGCCGCTACCCGCCGGGTCGTCCCAGCCGTGGGGGATGAGCGACTGGGAGGATCCGGAAAGCGGATGCTGGAGCCGCACGTCCAACCGCAGGCCGGAGGCCCTTGCCGCGGGTCCGACGGCTCCGATCTCCTGCGCCTGCTCACCGGTGAGGAGACCCACCCGTTCGAAACGCTGCATGACCGTGGGCGCCTGCCAAAGGAGGTTCACGGCCGCCTGCGTTTCCGCCCAGGCCTTCTCCATTCGCGTACGGAGTTCGAGGCAGCGATCGCCGTCTAAGTCGAATCCGACCCCGCCCGGGCGGACGAGGTCGCGGCCCAAACGACTTCCGCACAGCAGTGCGCTGAGGTTGAGCCAATCCCCCCGGATGCGCCCGCAAAAACTCGATGTGGGGAGGAACCCGACGTCTCCCGCGAGGGCGCCCAGGTCGCCAGTGTGGTTGGCGAGGCGTTCGAGTTCGAGGGCGATGGCGCGGATGAGGGAGGCCCGGGGGCCGGGCGCGATGCCCGAAAGCGCCTCGATATTCTGGCAATAGGCCCAGGTATGCCCGATGGTGGTGTCGCCCGCGGCGCTTTCCATCATCTTGAGGGTCGCGGCGTGGGGCCCGCCGAGGAGGGCCCGCTCGATGCCGCGGTGCTGGTAGCCCAGGGCGATCTCGAGGTGGAAGACCTCCTCGCCGAGGCACTGGAAGCGGAAATGCCCGGGTTCGATCACCCCGGCGTGCACCGGGCCCACCCCGACCTCGTGGATGGAAGTACCCTCCACCCGGTAGAAGGGGATGAGGCCGGCGAGGACCTCCGCGGGTTTCCTCCCGAAGGGATCGGGCCCCGGCCGGCCCGGCAGGTGCCCGCGCACCGGCTTGAACCACGGGTGCCCCTCGGGCAGGAGGCCCTGCTGCTCGGCCATCTCGCGCTCGAAGAGTTGGGCCGCCGGGCACTCGGGGGTGAGCGCGGGGTACGCCGGCTTCGAAAGCGCCGTGCGGGCCATCCCCAGGATCCCGGCCTCGTCGTCGGCCATAATGGCAAATAGTTGTAGTTTTTCATCCGCGCAGAGCGCCACGAGGCGGCTGCCCGAGGCCACGGAGGCGATGACGCAGTCCCGGAACGCCCCCGGGGAAAGCTTGGGCACCTTCTTGAGGGGGAGCGCCGCGCCGTTGGACACCCGCGCGAGGTTCCCCGACATCATGGGAGCCCCCCGACGGCCTGGGACGCCTGGGACAGCACCGAGGCCAGGGGCTCGGGCAGCCAGAGCCCCAGGAGGAGGGCGAGGGCGAGGGCGGTGAGGATGGGCGCGGTGGTGCCGAAACGGTCGCGGAACGGGGCCTCCTTGGGTTCCGCGTTGGAGGGGCCCTGCACTGCCCGCAGCACCGAGGCGCTCATGCCAAGGAAGATCACGGCGAGGGTCACGAGGAAGATGCTCCCCAGGATCCAGCGCCCCCCGCCGAGGAGCGTCAGGATGAGGCCGAACTCGCTATAGAAGGGGGCGAAGGGCGGCAGCGCGGTGATGGCGAGGAAGGCGATGAGGAACGACCAGCCCGAGACGGGAAGCCGCCGCACCGCGCCGGTGACCTCGGGGAGGAGTTTCGTGAGGTAGGCCCGGTGGATGTTCCCGACGGAGAGGAAGAGGGCGCATTTCACCAGGGCGTTGGCCGCCAGGTGGTAGAGGGCGAACCGCGCGGCGGCGCCGCCCACCCCGATGCCCAGGGCGATGATGCCCATGTGCTCGACGCTCGAATAGGCGAGGAGGCGCTTGAGGTCGGCCTGGCGCACGAGGAAGACCATGGCCCACACGAGGGAGAGGACGCCGAAGCCGATGAGGAGTTCCCGGGCGAAGGGCCCCTGGCTTCCGGGGAAGACGATGGACCCCGCGCGCAGGAGGCACGCGATGGCGCACGAGGTCACCCCGCCGGCGAGCACCGCGCCCACGAGGCCGGGCGCCTCCCCGTAGGCATCGGGCTTCCACGAGTGGAGCGGGGCGAGGCCCATCTTCGTCCCGTAGCCGACGAGGAGGAGCACGAAGCCGACCCGCACCCACGGCGCCGAGAGGCTATCGGAGGCGGAGATGAGGCCGTGGATGAAGAGCGGCTCCTTCATCCCGGCCTGGTGCGCGGCGAAGGAGAGGCTGACCGTGCCCATGAGGGCCAGCGCGACCCCCACCGACCCGATGAGGAGGTACTTCCACGCCGCTTCGATGGACCGGGGCGTGCGGTTGAAGAACACCATGGGGGCCGTGGCGAGGGTGGTGGTCTCCATCATGACCCACAGCAGCCCGAGATGCTGGGCGGTGACCACCCCGGCGGAGAGGCCGCAGAAGGCGCACAGGCACATGAGGAGGATGCGGTCGTTGCGGTCCTTTCTCAGGGCCAGGTAGGCCGGGACGTACCAGGCGCAAAGCACCATGAGCACGTCGATCACGAGGAGGATCCAGGTGGCGAGGGCGTCGAGGGAAAGCCACGCCCCCAGGAAAGGGCCCGGATGGCCCCATTGGGAGAGCAGCACCGCGAGGTCGGCGAGGCTCACGAGGAGCGGCAGCCGCGTGCGGGCGGCCCGCCACGGCAGGAGGGCGGCGAGGAGGAGCCCCATGGCGGGGAAGAGGAAATGGAGCAGCATCACGGCCTTATTCCTTGAGGTTGCTCAGGCGGCTGGTATCGGTGGAGGAGAACGCATTTTGGATATGGTTGATCACGATCCCCATGACGAAGATGCCCACCACGAGGTCGAGCAGCATGGCCGACTCGACGAGGAGCGGGGCGTCTTCCACCACCAGCATGCCGAAGATGAAGATCCCGTTCTCGAGGCCGAGATAGCCGATGACCTGGGTGAGGGCCTTGCGCCGGGAGACCAGGAGGAGGAACCCGTTGAAGACGGTGGCCAGGGCGGTGGCCACGATGAGCGAGGCCGCGTGGCTGTTCGGCAGCGGCATCATCCCCGAGACGAGGAGGCTGAAGCCCGTGCCCACCGCGCACACGAGCACCGAGGCCGTCGGCCCCAGGTAGGGGCTCCTTTCCCGCGTCACGCTTTGGCCGTCGAGGGCGCGGCGCAACAGGCGCGGGATGACCCAACCCTTCACCAGGGCCGTGATGGCGACCATGGCGAGGACGTACCAATGGAGGTGGTGGTGGACGGCGAGGAGGAGGGCGGCGAGGAGCCAACCCTGCAGGGCCGAGAATTGGATGTACTTGCGCAGGTCGTTGCTCGCGGCGACGAAGAAATTGCTGATCATCAGCACGGCGAGGAGGAGGCTTACGGTCATGGGAGGGCCTACCTTTTCACTAGGCTCAGGAGGAAGGCGAATCCGGTGAAGAGCGCCGCCGAGACGAGGAGCAGGGGGATGCGCGGAAGCCGCAGCCGCGCGATGACCGACTCGACCACGCCGACGAGGACGGCGGCGGCGCCCACCCCGGCGAGGAACAGGCCCCAATCCAGGGGCGCGTTCCCGGTGCGCGGCAGGCAGAGGGCGAGGAGGAGGGAGATGAGGAGGAAGAGCTTCATCGACGCCCCGTAGAGGGCCATGGCCAAGAGGGGGCCGCTATGGTCGAGGATCATCACCTCGTGGATCATCGTCAATTCGAGGTGGGTGTTTGGGTCATCGAAAGGGATGCGGCAATTCTCCACGAGGAGCACGATGAACCAGCCCAGCAGTACGAGCGCCAGGGTGCCGGCCTGGGCGCCCCAGGCTTGGCTCGCGGCGGCGAGCATGGGCGCCAGGGCCGCCTGGCCGCTTAGGACGACCAGGGCGCAGAGGCCGAGGAAGAGGCCGGGTTCGGCCAGGGCCGCGAAGGTGACTTCCCGGGCGGCGCCCATGCCCTCGAACGGCGAGCCGGTATCGAGGGCCGCGCCGACGGTGAGGAAGCGGGAGAGGCCGAGGAGCGCGACGAGCAGCACCATATCGCCGGCGAAGGAGACGGGCGCCCGGTGGTCGCCCAGGGGGACGAGGAGGCTGACGAGCACCCCCACCACGACCGCGCCCACGGGCCCGGCGAAGAAGACCCACGAGGTGGTGCGGCTCACCACCATGCGCTTCTGGACCAGCTTGAAAAGATCGTAATACAGTTGGAGGACCGGCGGCCCCACCTTTCCCGCGAAGGCGGCCTTGGTTTTATTGATGATCCCGAGCACCAGGGGCGGGAGCGCCAGGGCCGCCACGACGTGGCAGAGGGTCTGGAACCAACCCATCGGGAAGAGCGCGCCGAGTTCAACCATGGGAGGAGGCCCAGAAGAGGGTGAAGATCAAGGTGGCCGCCATATAGATCAGGTAGAGTTGGATGCGCCCCGGCTGGAGGAAACGGAGGCGATGGGTGATCCAAAGCACGCCGTTGGCGATGGGCGCCAGGCCCCTCTCCATGACGAGATCGGTGACGCGCACCACGCCGCGGCTGCTGGCGGGGAAGATCCCCTCCACCTTCGGCTTGCTTCGCTCGGGCCACAGGAACCAGCGCAGATTCCGCACCAGGCCGTCGGCGTAGGAGACGGCGGTGTACTGCACGCGCGCGGAGGGCTGGGCGTAGCCGCAATCCCAGGTCACCTCGGCCCGGCGTCGCGTGCGGGCGAGGAGCCAGAGGAGGGGGAGGAGGACCGCTAAAAGCACCGCGTAAAGCAGGCTCATCATGGGGAAACCCGACCAGGAGGCCAAGCCATGGGCCGCATCGAACCCGGGCGCGAAGGCCCCCATGCTCGCCTTCAGCAGCGGCACCACCAAGGAGGGGGCGAGACCGATGGCCAAACAGAACCCCGCGAGAGCGGCCATGGGCCACCGCATCGTGCGGGGCGCCTCGCCCGCAATGTGGGGAGAGGCGACGCGCGGGTTCCCGAGGAAGACGGTGCCGACGACCTTGGTGAAGCACGCCAGGGCCAATGCCCCGATGAGGGCCAGCGAGGCGACCACCGCGCCCGCCCAGGGCCAATCGGCGAGGCCCTTGAACGCGCCGAGATAGACCAGGATCTCGCTGGCGAAACCGTTGAGCGGGGGAAGGCCGCAGATCGCCGCGGCCCCGAGGGCGAAAAGGAAGCCCGTCACCGGCATGAGCCTTCCCACGCCGCCGAGCCGATCCATCTCACGGGTGCCCGTGGCCCGGATGACGGCGCCCGCGGCGAGGAACAGGAGGGATTTGAAGAGGCCATGGTTCCAGGTATGGAGAAGCCCGCCAGCGAGGCCCAAGGCGACCAGCGCGGGGCGGCCGAGGGAGAGACCGGCCGCGGCGACGGCGATTCCGAGGAGTATGATACCGATATTTTCCACCGAGTGGTAGGCCAGGAGGCGCTTGAGATCGTGTTGACCCAGGGCCAGGGCCACGCCCCAGATTCCGGAGAGGGAACCGAGGGCGAGGAAGACCCCCGACCACCACAAGGGCGGGTGGGGCGCCCATTGGATCATGCGGAAAAACCCGTATATTCCCATCTTGATCACGATGCCCGACATGACGGCCGAGATATGGCTGGGGGCCGCCGCGTGGGCGCTGGGCAGCCAGATATGGCCCGGGATCGCCCCGGCCTTGATGCCGAACGCCAGCGCCAGCAGGCAGAACGCCGGGAAAGCGACGGCCGAGTCGGCCCAGCGCGCCGGGTACGCGTCGAAACCGAGGCCCGCCCCGCCCCCGCCGAGTACGCAGAAGCCCGCCATGAGGGCCAAGGTGCCCACATGGGCCGCGGCGAGGTAGAGCCAACCGGCGCGGCGCGCCTCCTCGCTGGATTCATCGCCGTTGAGGAGGAACCAGGAAGCCAAGGCCGCGAGTTCCCATCCCGTGAGGAAGACGACCGCGTGGTGGGCGAGCACGATGAGCGCCATGCTCGCCGCGAGGATGCCGAGCCATAACCGCACGCGCCGGGCGCTTTCGGGGTGGTGGTCCTCATCCCAATAGGCTTTGCCATACCAGGCGGAGAGGGCCGGGAGTAAAAAAACCGGCACGAGGAACCACGCCGACAATCCGTCGCAACGGAGGAAGCCCGCGCCCGCGATCGGCAGGGCCAACGCAACAGGCGCGCCTGACCCCCAAACGAGGGCGGCGGCCACTAGGGCCGAAGCGGCGGAGAGCGAGAGGATGAGCGGGCCCAAGAGCGCGCCCCGGCGCCGATCCCAATAGCCCGGGACGCCGGAGAGCGCGGCCCCCAAGAGGGCCGCCCAAAGGCACCCTTCGATCACGGGAGCCATGCGCGCACCACCGCCCACGAGAGGGCGAGCACCAGGGCCAACATGATGTAGAGCAGGTAGATCTGGAGTTGCCCGTGCTGAAGCCAATGCCAGCGCTGGAGGCGGGAGAGGACGCGGCGGGTGAGGGGCTCGACGAGCCATTCGCCGACCTGATCCGCGCCGCGGAGTTTCACGGCGACCGGCTGCACCGCCACCCCCGAACCCAGGGCCCCGCTCTTCTCCACGCTCGGCGCCGTCGGCCGAAGTTGGCGGGAGAGGAAATCGGCGAAGGAGGCGCCGGTATACTGGATGCGCGGGCTCGCGGCGGCGTAGCCGCAATCCCACGTCGGCACGGCGGCCGACCGCGCGGCCCAGGCGCGGCGGGCCCATAAGCCCAAGGGCAGGGCCGCCAGCCACACGGCCGAGGCGGCCAGGGCCAGTTTCCAAAGGTCGCCGGACGCTTCCGGAAGCACCGGAGCGTCGAGCCGCCCCAGATGGAGCACGGCGCCGCGGAGGATCGGCCACGCGTAGGGCATCAAGACGGCCAAGGCGACGCAGGACGCGGCGAGCAGGATCATCGAAAGCATCATCGAGGCCTTGGGATCATGCGCCGCGAGCCCGGTGCGCGGCTCGCCCAGGGCCACCACGCCGAAGAATTTTCCGTAGACGGCGGCCGCCACCGCCCCGGCGAGGGCTAGGGCGAAGATTGAGACCACCGAGACCACGGCGTAGTGCGCCAAGCCGGCGCCCAAGAGGCCGCGGTAGAGGAGCCATTCCCCCACGAAGCCGTTGAGCGGTGGGAGGCCGCTGGCGGCGAGCACGCCGACGCCCAGAAGCACCACCGTCCAGGGCATGCGCCGCGCGAGCCCGCCGAGGCGGTCGATCTGCCGCGTTCCCGTGGCGTGGAGGATGGCCCCGGCGATGGCGAACAAGAGGCTTTTAAAGAAGGCATGGTTCCAGACGTGCACGAGGGCGCCGCCGAATCCGAAGACGACCCACGCGGTCTCGCCGGCGGTCCGCCCCAGCAGGCCCATCCCCACCCCGAGCAGGATGATCCCCATGTTTTCGATGCTGGAATAGGCGAGGAGCGCCTTGAAATCACCCTGCCCCAGGGCATTGGCAATGCCGTAAACCATGGTGACCGCCCCGAGGCACATGACCCCGATGGCGAACGCCATGGGGAGCGGGGGGAGGATGCCGGTGATGCGCAGGATCCCGTAGATCCCCGTGTTCAGCATCACCCCGGAGAGGATCGCCGAAACGTGGCTCGGCGCGCCGGCATGGGCCCCGGGCAGCCACACGTGGAACGGGAGCAGGCCGGCCTTGATGCCGAAGCCCGCCAGGGCGCAAAGGGCGATGACCGGATCCAAGGCGGCGGCTTCGCCTGCGATCGGGAGCCACTCGGTGCCCCCGGTGCGCAGCGCCAAGAGCGCGGTCATGGCGAAAAGGAAGGCCGTTCCGATGTGGGTGGCGACCAGGTAGATCCAGGCGGCCCGGCGCACGTGGGCCTCGTGGTCTTCGATGGCGATGAGGAAAAAGGCGGAGACGGCCATGAGTTCCCAGGCGACCAGGAACGCGAAACCGCTTCGGCACACGAAGACGAGGATGATCCCGGACATGAGGAGACCGAAGAAGAAACGCGAGGTGCGCGCATCGCGGGGCTTTTCCCGGGCCGGCAGATAGCCGGTCTGGTAGACCTGGAGGATCCCGCCGACGACGAGGGTCGGCAGGAGGAAGACGGCGGAAAGGGAATCGAGGAGGAAGCGCGCGGAAAAGAGCCCCGCGTCAACCCCGAGGGGAATTTCCGACCCGTCCAACAGGGACATCGCGCAACCGACGAGGCCGATGAGGCTCGCCGCCACGCCGAGGAAAGCGGAAAAGCGGTCGGTGCGTGGCCCGCCCAACCCCGCCAGCGAAGCGAGGACCCAGACGAGGGCGCAACAGAGCACGAGAATCAGGCCGGTGGACATGGCGTCAACGGGGAAAAAATCGCCGTCGATCTCGAACCAAGTGCCAAGACCGACGCGCCCCTAGCGTACACCCGGCGCGGATTTATTTCAAACCGAGGGGATCCCCGCGGGGCATCGGCGCACGCCCATCGGGGCGCCCCCGCCGACCCGGGGCGAGCCCTAGGACAATTTCAGGTCGATCGAGGAGACCTCGCTCATCTGGCCGGGATAGGGCCCTTCGCCGTAGAAGATCTCGTTGGAGATGAGGCCGCTCTTGCGGCCGAAGAGCACGCGCTCCTTCATGTAACGGTACTTATCCCCCCGGTAACCGGTCTCGCTCTTGAGCCGGACCCAGGTGGGCGTCTTGCTGACCTTGAGTTGCTGGGGCGTATGGAGCTTGTGGAAGTATTCGGGGATGTTCGTCTTGAACTCGATGAAGATGTCCTTCGGCTCGAAGAGGTCGGGTACGCGCAACGCCTGGTAACGGAAAACTTCCTGGAGGGTCTCTTCGTCATAGGCCACGCCCCGCTCGGCGAGGAGCGCCTTCACATCGACCATGAGTTCCTTGAAGAAGACCTCCTTCTGGGCCGAGAGGAGGATGAAGGAGCCCTCGTCCACGTCGAGGTAGACGTCGGAATATTCCGGCAGGTGGGTCATGCGGCCCCCGCCCGCCAGGATCGCGTCGAGATGGGCGCGCAGCCGGTCGAGTTCCCGCCGCAGCACGGTCGGCCGCGCGTTCACCGCGTCGGAGAAGCACAGGTAGCAGATGAGGTCGGTATAGGTGATCTTCAGTTCCTCGTGGAGGTAGACGAGGAGGAAATAGCCGAGTTTCAGGGAGGCGAAGACCTGGATGAGCCAGGAGACCATCACCACCCGGCGGAAATCCGCCAGGGGCAGCGTGTTCGTCTGGACGATGATGTCCTCGTATTCCGTCACGAGGCCCGTTTCGCCCACGGAGCAGTGGACCTCCTGCAGGGGGATGCGCTGGGTGATCATGCCGTGCTTGGCGATGTACTCGGGCGCGGCCATCTCGGTATTGGGCAGCACCTGGCAGAAGTAGATGAAGAGCTGGTTCTTGATGCCCGCCGAGAGCAGGTCGTCGAGCCCCTTGATCCAGGAGGCGTAGGTCTCGCCGGGGAGCCCCATGATGAGTTCGGAATAGACGGGGATATCGTGGTCGTTGTAGAGGTACTACAGGCTCTGGAACGTCGAGAGTTTGATGTTCTTCCGCCCGATATTCTCGAGGGTCTGCTCGTCATTGCTCTGGCGCGCCAGCGTCACGCTCTTAAGCATTTCACTTTCGCTTAATAATTTGCTTATTCGGAAAATTTTTTCGTCAGAATTTTTCCCGTAACAGGACCTGAACTTCTGCGGGAAACCAAATTTCTTCTTTGTCTCTACAAGGACCACTGCGATATCCATATCACGAGGCAGCATCCCAAAATTCGAATCCGCGTTGAAGACGTACTCGATCTTGTTGCGCGCGATCCACTCCACCTGCGCGCGGATGCGGTCCATGCTGAAGAAGCGGTACTTCGTGCTGAGCCCCCCCTGGCCCCAATAGCAGAAGGTGCAATTGAAGGGGCAGCCGCGATTGGTCTCGATGATGGCCTGGAAGGAGAACTCGGGATGGTCGCGAAGCAGGCCGTCGTACTTCCCCGTGAGGTAGGGGGAGGGGAAGCGGTCGAGATCGTCGACCTGCGGGCTGCTCGCCTCCACGCGCACGATCGACCCGTTCGGGTGGCGATAGGTCACGCTGGGGATGCCCTGGAAATCGCGGCTCTCGAGGAATCGGGAGAGGACGGCGGCGAAGGCCAATTCGCCCTCGCTGCGCACGGCGACGTCGATGAAGGGGTGCTTCGTCAGGTAGGCGTTCGACTGGAAGGGCACCTGGGGCCCGCCGAAGACGATGAGCACCCCGGGATGCCGCTGTTTGAGCGTCTTGGCGATCTCCAGGGAGAGGGATTCGTTCCACATGGAGACCGAAAAGGCCGCCACGTCGGGGGCCTCCCGATATTGTTCGAGGATCCGCTGGGGCGTGTCACGGTGGAACAAATACGGGAAAACCTTCACGGCATCGGCGAGTTTCGGATCGGTCTCGAGGTAGCTGTGGAGCAGGCCGGAAGACAGGGGCAGGTAGGCCGCCTTGCCCATCAGGAGATTGTACTCGTTGAAATAGAGGTTGAGGCGTTTCATCCGGGAGTTTCCCCTGGTGGTATGCGGTTCAAACGCGGGGCATCCAGGCACCGCGAATCCCTATTTTAACAGACAATGGCGCCTAAGGCACCCATTTCTTCTTACCTTTCGAGGTGCTACTCGGCGGCCTCCATAGGATAAGGCTACTACAGGGCGTATATCCGACTTGTCTAGTTTGTCAAAAAATAGGTCCCCGCCTGCATTTCAATTTTATACAATAGGACACTTCAGTATGGATTCTACCGAGCCCTCATGACTTACCCGTTGCCGATGGCTTCCGAATAAAGAGATAAATTACCGCACCGAAAAGGCCCCAAAGAAAGGAGGCAATCTGACTCGCGCTTGCAATGGTCTCACCGATTGGGAAATGCTGGCCCGTGTAAAGTTGGAAGAAATACAGGTAGGCGATCTGTCCAACACCGATTCCCCCTGGAGACACTGGAAAAATTTGTATTACGGATCCCAAGGGCACGGCGAAAAAATATGCCGCAGGGTTGATCCCACCATCCCCCAGAGAAATTCCAATAAAAATAGCGAACCCAACCCCGAGGATCTGCGAGAGGAAACCAAAGAAGACAGATCCCAAAACTGCCCTGCGACAATATCGATAATCATGGGCATATTCATAGCATTTGATTAGGAACCGGCCTCCAGGCACACGTAATATGCGTCCTTTGATTCGGGGCGGAAATCTAAACCGATTTGAAAATGCTATAATCCAAAAAATAGACATAGCTAGTATTAAAATCCATGTTAACACAGTGACTAGCATGAGCTCGGGCTTTTGGCGCACCAGGGGGAAGAAGATGATTTCCACCGTCGCGGCCAGCGCCACCAGCACATAGACGCCCAGCAGGCGATCCATGAGCACCGTCATCCAGGCCCGGCCTTGGCGGTCGGGAAAGAGCTTGCCGAGGGTGAAGGCCTTCACCACATCCCCGCTGACGGAACCGGGGAGCGCCTGGTTGAAGAAGACCCCGATGAGGGTGAGTTTGAAGGCGGCCCAGACGGTGAGTTCCAGGGACTGGGCGAGCACGAGGATCCGCCAGCGCCACGCCTGGAGGAAGACCACCCCGCCGATCATCCCGAGCCCGGGCCATAGGATGGCGGGATCCCGGAGTTTGAGGAGGCGGCGAAAATCGAAGCGGTCGAAATGGATGAGGAGCGCGATGAGCGCGGCCGCGAAGGCGAACCGGAAAAGGACCCCCCAGCCGGGCCCGCGCCCCGCCTTCAACAGGCGGGAACCTCGGGGCCGCCCGACCGCGGGGCGTTCCCTTTCTTGCCGGCCCGCGCGAAACGCCGCAGGAGCGAGAAGAACGTCG
The DNA here is from genome assembly GCA_017302015.1 of Spirochaetota bacterium. Taxonomy (GTDB): domain Bacteria; phylum Spirochaetota; class UBA12135; order COTS27; family JAFLEE01; genus JAFLEE01. The sequence goes on from JAFLEE010000031.1 coordinate 47,862, forward strand.
ACAGCCGGATGGCCGTCTCCCGCTTCAGGAACAGGTAATAGCCCAATTGGAGGAACTTCACCGACAGCATCGCCCCGAGGAAAAGGAGCGCCGGTAATTTCCTCGCGCGTTGGAGGAGCCCGCTCCCGAGGTTCATCCAGCGCGTCTTCTTCCCCGAGAAGAAGACGCTGCGGATCGTCTTGGGGAGATCGAGGTAGATCATGAAATGCGCCAAGAGGATGTCGCGGCGCAGCTGGCTCGCCGTGGTACCCTCGGGGATATAGGCGAAGGGCACCTTCTTGAAGGGGTTCTCGGTGACCCCGGAAACGGCGATGAAATTGCGGTACTGGCCCACGATATTGAGGCGGTTCTCCCGCTTGGCGATGGCGTAGAGTTCGGTGCCCGGGTAGGGGATGGCGTTGTTGAATCGCACCATGTCGATCCCCAATTCCTTCGCCATCACGATGGCGTCCCAGCGGTCTTCCTGGGTCTCTCCGGGCAGCCCGAAGACGAAGGTGGCGCCCACCTTGAGGCCGGCGGCCTTGGCCAGGCGCACGCCCGCGACGCATTCGGCGACGGTCTCGCCCTTTTGGATGCGCTTCATGACGGTCTCGGAGGCGGTCTCGAGGCCGAAGAGGACGTATTCGAATCCGACTTCGCGCAGGTCCTTGAAGAGTTCGGCGTCGGCGCCGTCGCCCCGTGCCTGGAAGGTGTAGCGCATCTTGTGGGCGAGGCCCCGCGCGACCAGTTCGGCGATGAGCTCCCGCACCCGCTTGGGGTTGACGAGGAAATTGTCGTCGACGAAGATGAGGGAATCGACGCCGCGCTTCTCGCGCAGGTACTGCACCTCGTCCACGATCGCCTTGGCGTCGCGGAAACGGTAGGTCGCGCTGCCGGGCATGGCCTTGGCGCTGCAGAAGATGCAGTGGTACGGGCAACCGCGGGAGCTGAGCACGAACCCCATATCGTAGCGCGGGTCGGTGAAGAGGTCGTAGGGAAACGGCGGGTAACGGCGGAAATCGTTCACGATGAAGGAGATGGGGTTGTTCACCACGGTGGCGCCCGAGCGGTAGGAGAGGTTCGGGATCTTCACCAGCGGCCCGCCGTCGCGGAAGGCGCGGTAGAGGTCGAGGAGCGGCTGCTCCGCCTCGCCGCGGATCACCGCATCGACCGACGGATCGGCCAGCACCTCTTCGGCCACCAGGGTCGGGTGGATGCCGCCGCAGACGATGAAGCACCCGGGATAGCGCCGCTTCAGGGCCGCGGCGAGGCGCATGGCGCTGGCCACCGCCGAGGTGAGCACGCTGATCCCGAAGAAATAGGGGGCGGGCAGGCGGCGCACCCGCCGATCGATCTCGCCCTCGAAATCTTCGGAGACCTGCTCGTCGATGAAATCCACCTCGAGCCCCGCGGCGCGCGCGGCGCTCACGAGTTGGCCGACACCCACCGGGGGATGGATCGGGTAAAACGGTTGGAAGATCTTCACCGTATCCCGCGCGGAGGCGTTGATCAAAAGCACATGGACTCCTAGGCGGCCTAATACTTGAAGAGCAGCCCTTCGCGGGTGCAGGGCAAGCACACCGGGGAGCATTGTCTCCCGAGCTTCAGGTGCCCGAGGCGGTATTTTCGGACCTCGGCCCCGTTCCACAACGCGGAAAGTTCGGGCCCGCCGACGCGGTAGCGCAGGTAGGGCTTGGACCCCACCCACGATGTATAGTCGCAGCAGGGGAAGAGATCGCCGTTCCAATTGACCGTGACGGCCTCCCAGGGCCAGGTGCACCGCGAGGTGACACGCGTGGTGAACAGCGGCTTCTCCGGTTCCTCGGCGCCCATCCCCGTGGTGATGCCGGGTCGGACATTGAACAAGAACCCGCGCTCCTGGCAGAACGCGCGCATGAGCGGGAGCTCGTGGGCATTGTAGGCATAGGAGATATAGTCGACCATCACCACGAGGCCGCTCTTCCTCTGCCGGATGAGCTTCGACAGGATGTCGAGATAGCCCTTGATCCGTTCGATCTTCCCCTTCCGGTGCTGGCGCTGGTAGACGCCCTGGGTGAAGCCCGAAACGGCGATCTTGATGAAATCGAGCCCCGCGTCGAGGAGCTGGGAGGACGCCTTCTCGGTGAGGAGCATCCCATTGGTCGCGATCATGGTGGGGACTCGGTGGCGCGTGCAGAGAGCGGCGGCCCGGTAGATGTCCTTATAGAGAAGGGGTTCCCCGCCGACATAGAGCACCGCGATGAGGAGGGAATCCTTGGCCTGTTCCAACAGGGCGGAAAAGGTCTCGAAGGGAAGGATGCCCTTGGGCACCGGCGTGGCCTTCCGCTTGGGGTTGATGTCGTAGATCTTCCCGTCGTGGGTGCGGCAAAGGGTCTGTTAGCCTAAGTGTGTCATAGCCACCAATTGCCTACAATAAGGAGGTAGGAAATGGATCAGACTATGACTAAATCTGACAAGGAACCACTGGATTTCGTGGCTTTCGAAAAGAACGCCAT
>JAFLEE010000032.1 GCA_017302015.1 Spirochaetota bacterium
CGCCGGGGGGAACTGCGCCGCGGCCGCCCATGCCGCCCATGCCGCCCCCGGCGGCCGCGATGGTCGCGACTGCTGTCCCGCGAACGGTGCCCGTAACCTCCGTGTCCGCAACGGGGGAGGAAGAAGGTAAAAGCGACAAACCTTCCATACCCGCCGAGAAATCCGAGGGCGGGCCAGACGAAACGAGCGGCCTAAAAGTCGGAGCCGTCTCGACCGAGTCTGCGAGCGTTCCCGATGTGAAACCCGTGGGAACGGCCGCGCCCCAAGCTCCCGCCGCGCCGATCCCCCCCGCAAAACCAGCCGCCAAACCCGCCGTTTCCGCTGGAAAACCTCCTGCGAAGCCCGCCGTGGAAAAAGTCCAAGCCCCCGTTAAAACTGCGGCCAAGGCGGCGCCCCGGAAATCGAAGCCAGGCATCGCGGAGAAGGCGCCGGCCGCCGCGCCCCCCGTTCCAAAGGAACGGGCCCCCGCGGCGCTCCCGCCCGTAGCCAAGACGGAAAAGAAGGGCCCCCCCGGGGAGTTCGATCTCGATGATCTCTGAGTTGCCGGCGACCCAAGCCCATTTCAACCGGAGGGTGCAGGCGATGCGCCGCGCCGGGGCTTGGGCGAAGGAATGCGCGTCGGGAAAGGATCTCGTCTCGCTCTGCCAGGAGGCTTGGCTCGCCGGGGACTTGGACGCGGTGGAACTCTCCTCCCTCTTCACCCTTGTGCTCGGCGGGAAACTCGGCTGGTCCGTAGCGACCCTCCGGGAAGACGCCCCGCGGCGCATCGACGGCGAACTGCACCGGGAATGGCGGGGCTGGCCCGGCCTGAGGGGGGCCGCCCTGGTGCTGCGCGCCGATGGCACGGCGCTGCCCGTGGACCCGGCGCACGATGAATCCGTGCGTTTCCTGCGCGTCGAAGCGGGGGATTTGGTTTCCCTCTGGGCGACGGCCGAGGAGGGCATCGACGGGGCGGCCGCCCTCGCGGTGCTCAGATCGGCGTGGACGGGCATGCCCCTTCCGGAAGACGCCCAGTGGATCGCCTTCCGCAGCCGCCACTGGAAGGCCGGCGACGCGTCCGTGGTGGAGGGAAAAGCGCCTGGGCCCGTCTTCGATCCTGCCGAACTCATGCGCGTGGAAATCGGGAGCGCCCAGGTCGGCGCCTTGGAATGGCGGGCCGCCGAGGCGCTCCTTCGAGCCTACTTGAAAACGTTGGGGGGGGAGGGCTCGTTCTTTTTCGAGGGCCTCCCGGTCTCGTCGTTGCGCCGCCTCGCCCAGAGTTACCGGCCTTCGCGGGGATCCGTGCTCTACGTCGCCGTGCGCCGGGGACCCGATGAGGCCCGCCGGCGCCTCGCCGCATTCCTCTCGGAATGCCTGGATTCGCCCGGGACCGCGGCGTCCCTCCTCGAGGCCGCCGAAACGGGGAGGCTCTTCGAACCATGAGCGCGAAGCCCGTCCTGTGGATGCCCGGGGAGGCCGTGGGCGAGGTGGATCCCGTCCTCTGGAGCGACCGGGTCGCCGCGCTCGCCGGACAATTGGCGGCGGGCGTCCCCATGCTGCCCATCCTGGCCCTGCCCGCGGATTATTTGCGCGGCTTCCACCGCCACGGGGACCTCTCGGAATTGAAGCCGGCCCTGGCCGCCCTCAAAGATTTTTCAGAATTGCTCAGCCCCGAGGGGCGCAGCGACCGGCTCCTGCTCCTCTTGGAGGTGGAATTCGTGCCGTGCCATAGCCCGGAACCGCCGCTTCGGATCCTCGGGCCGGGCATCAACCAGGGGAATTGGGAAACCTTGGCGCGCACGCTCCCCGCCCCGATCCTCCAGCGCCGCCTCCGGGAATGGGCCAAGACGGTCCTGGATTTCCGCCACGGGGAAGCCCTCCGTTGGCGCCGCGAGACCCATGGCCGCGACGCGGCCTTGCCCGAAAGCGTCCACTCGGCGGAGGAACTCGCGTTCCTCCGGGGATTGGGGAGCGCCCAAAACACCGCCGCGTTGACGGAACTCATGGAAACCACGGCCCGCAAGAACGGCGAGTTCTTCAGGGCCGCCCTCGACAAGACCGCGGCGCAATTGCGGGAGATCCTCTTTCACGCCAGCCGGCGCATCGACCAGGAGGGCAGCGGCCGGTTCACCGCCCTCGTGCGCCCGGCCCTCGAGCCCTCCCTCAGCCCCGACAGCCTTACCGGATCCTTCATGACCGCCGATCCCTGGACCGGCGCCCCGGTGCCCACGGGGATGTTCTCGGGGAAGTCCATCGACGGGGAGGAAGGCGAGGGCGCTCTGGAAGGGGCCCAAGCGATCGAACGCCTGCCGGCTCAGATGAAGCGCCAACTCGAGGCGGTCGTGAAGGGATTGCGTCAAGTCGGCCCCGACCTCTATTGGGTTTCTTTCACCGTCTTCAATAACCACCTATGGGTCGACGAAGCCCGGGTACTCGACGACGCCGCCCCCCAGGCGCGCCTGGCGCTCCTGGCGCAGGCGGTGCGGGAGAAGCGCCTCGACGCCGCCGGTGCCACGCGGCGCATCGCCGGCAAGGACCTCGCCGCTCTCCTGGAGCCCCAATTCGCCGGGGGGCTGACGCGGTGGAAGGGCGCGCGAAGCCTCGTCAGCGGCCGGGTCGCGGGGCGCGTGTATCCCGATCCCGATTCGCTCCTGAAGGCCCGGGGACGCAGCCGACGCGAAGAGGCGTTCCTGCTGGCCGTCAGCGAGGTCGACGCCTCCACCATGCGCATCCTCTCCCGGGTCGACGGCCTCATCGTGCGGCGGGAGAACACCCTCCTGGACCGCATCCTCCCCAGGCTCCCGATCCCCGTGGTGCGCGCCCAAGACCTGGTCCACGACGAGCACGGCGTTCGCTTCATGGGGCGGCGCTTCCCGTCGGCCGCCGCCCTCTCGCTCTCCGCGGAACCCGGCGGAACCCCCTGGGTGGGTTGGAAATTGCTCCCCCTGGTCGAACCGGAGCCCGAAAAACTCGGTCTGGGGGAGATGCTTTCCGGTTCGGCGCCGGGGCTCGAGCTCCTCTCCATCCTCGATTGCCCGGCGGACGCCCACGACGCCATGGTCTGGCTCTCCGACGGCTGGGGCTACTTGAAACTCGGCTCGCTCTTCCGGTCGGAGTGGAACCCCGGCGCTAGGCGGGAACGGGATTCGCGGCGGCTCCTCCCCCTGGCCCATGAGGTGCTCCTCTCCGCCCATCCCGATGCGCGCATGGCGGCCGACCTCGAGGCCCTGCTCGGGGAGGAACTCGCCAAAGTCCTCGCCCTCGGCGGCCGGGGCGCGGCGGTCTTCCAATTATGGGAGGGGCCGTTCCTCGATCCGGCCTTCGCCCCCGACCGCCTCGACCAGGAAGACCTCGCCCAATACCGGAAACTCCGCCAGCGCCACGGCGAGGGCTTGCGAATCCGCGAAGGGTGGGGGATGGAAGACGTCATGCCCGACTGGTACGCCTTCCAGGTGCGCAGCGTCGTCCATGCCATGGAGAAGGCGGGCCGCCCCGCGGGGGATGCCTCATTCCTCCTTCCCCAAATCGCGGTCCAAGGCGACCCGGACCGCATTCTCGAGGGCGATCTCTCCACGCCCGGCCTGCGTTCGGTCGCCGGCGTGAGCCCCTGCGGGGCCCTCTGGCAGGACGCCCGGGGCGTTTTCCATAGTTTCCGCGCTTCGCGCGCCGCGGATTTCATCGCCGTCGAGACGGGCGACCGAAAGACCTGGGTCGACGCGGTCCTCGAAACGGCCTACGGCGTGCGCCCGGACCGCAAGCCCCTTCTCATCTGGGAACCGGGCGCGGGCCCGGAGGCCGCCGTGCGCCTGGCGGGCTTGGCCAAGGAGCGGGGCGCCGTACGCCTCGCCATGCCGCGGCGCCAAGTCCCCCTCATGCGCTGGGCGCTCACCGCTCAGGGTTGATCGGGGGCCAGCGCGGCCCGGATCAGCGACGTGGAGAATCCGCGCCGTCGCAGGCGCGCGTGGAGGAGTCGCTCCTCCTTCAACCGGGGAAAGCGGACTTTGACATAGCGGCGCAGGGCCGCGACTTCATCGAAGGCGACGGATTCCGCCACCGCGCGCCGCACCCCCAAGGCCTGGAGTTGGCGGCGCAAGAGCCAAAGCGGCCGGCCGCCCCGTTCTTCGTGGCGGCGCATCCACAGCGCCGCGAAACGCTCCTCCGACAAGAACGACTGATCGCGCAATTCGGCCTCAAGGGCCTGCGACCAGGACGCCGGCAGAAGGCGCCGCTCCATCCAACGCTGCAACGCGAGGGGCGAGCGCTCCGTGGAGCCGAGGTAGCGCTGGGCGGACAGCAACAAAAGTTGGCGTTCCTCTGCGAGGAGGGCTTGCCAGGCTTGTTCGCCCAATTCGATCTCGCCCGGAAAGACTTGGGATGGGAACTGGGCTCTGAAAACCCGTACGGTGAACGGAAAGATATCCCCCGCCTCCGGGTCCTCGACGAGGATGCGCGTCGGGGGGCCCTCGAAAAAACGCGCGAGAAGCTTCACGGAAGGCGCGCGCCGAGCACCTCCACCTCGCGGAGGGAACAAACCCCGTTGGTCTGGCCCTGGAACCCGGGGCGCCAGACGTCGGGGAAGGTGAGGTGGACGCCGCGCACCGCGGCCAGGAGGCGGTTGGTATACACCCAGGTGGCGCCCGAGCCGTTTTGGAACGTGTTCGTGGCCACGGGGAGCCATCCCGCCAGATCCGCGCTGAGGGAAAGCACGACGGTCTTGGTCCCCTGGACGGCGGCGTTGTGCACGCGCACTTCGTCGATGCGGCAGCGGCCCTGGAGATCGATGCGGACCCCCTTCGGGAATTTCATGGAGGTGTCGGTCGCGTAGACGTCTTGGGGGCGATCGCGCAGCGATCCGTCAGTCAAGCCAAGGTATTGGGATCGATCCCTGGCGCTCCAGGGGTGGGTGGATTTGAACGGCTTCCCGACGGCCAAGCCATTGGCGCGGTCGAGGGATCCGGCGGGAAAATCGTCGCTTCGGAAGGGGTTGGCCGGGAACCCTTCGCGATTATAGAGGTTCACCAGGGGAAAATTGGCCCAACCGTAGCGCACGGCGACCGGGTGGTCGACCTCGGGGGAACTCAGTTCGACGGTCGCCGGGGAGGTGATGCGCGCGGTGGCCGGGACGAAGCGGCGGTTTTCGCCGCAGAGCGTGAAGCCCGATAGGGTCTCGGCGGACAGGTCATGGGTGTCGAGGCGCACGGCGCGGGCTTCCAAGCCGCTGCCGACGTTCACGAACCTCACGGTGGCTTTATCGCCCAAGAACGACGCCTCGTCGAAGGTGGGCCCCGTGGGCACCTCGTATCGGTTGTACACCCGGGCCTTGGCCCATTGGGCCAGGCGCAAGCCCACCGGGCGCTTATTGGTGGGATGGATATCGTGCTCCTGGCCCACGTCGATGGCGCTGGCCATGCCGGTATTCGGGAGGGCGAGCACGCGGGCTTGGGATTCGCGCAGGTAGGCCCAATTAGGATCCTCGGGCCGCGGGTTCATCTTCTGGTAGGCGGCGAGTTGGACATAGAGGAAGGGGAAATCGCCCTGACCCCAGTCCCGGCGCCAGGCCCGGATGAGTTCCCCGAAAACGGCCGCGTAATTCGTCGCGCTCTCCACGGGATTGGCGTTATTTTCTCCCTGGTACCAGACGACTCCCTTGATGCCGTAGGGTTGGAGCGGGGAGATCGTCCCGTAATAGAGCCCGAAGGGCCGTTTCACATGGTTGGGGCCCATGGGCTCTTCCGGACGGCGGGGCCCCTGCCTGCCTCGTTCCTTGGCCTTGGCCATGTTCGATTCCCACCGAATGAGCTCGCGCTGGTAATTGGAGAGCGCCTGCGGATAGCGATCGACCGCCCGGCCGTAATTGGAGAGGTAGGCGCGGAAGGCGGGGTGGTTTTCTGTGGCTTCCCGGGGGATCCAGGATTCTGCGTGGGTGCCGCCGAGATTGGCGTGGATGAGGCCGATCGGCACGCCGATGCTCTCGTGGATTTCCTTCCCGAAAAAATAGCCCACGGCGGAGAAATAAAGGAGATTCGAGAGGTGGGGCCCCTCGAGGGATTGCCATCCCGCGGCCCAACGCCCGTCCAAGATCGGGGTTTCCCGGGGACGATCCGCGGCGGCATATTGGACTTTCAAGAGGCGCATGTTCCCGTTGGTTGCGCCGGCGAGGATGCTCTCCCGGTCGGGTTGTCCCCCGACGGCCCATTGCATGTTCGATTGGCCGCCGCAGATCCACAAATCCCCGAGGAGCACGTCCTTGAAAACGAGCGTGTTCTTTCCCCGGATGACGAGGGTGAAGGGGCCCCCCGCCTTGCGCGCCGGGAGGACGACCTTCCATTTGCCGTCCTTGGCGGTGGCGCGGGCGGTGGAGCCCGCGAGTTCCACTTGGACTTGCTCGCCATCGGGGGCCGTCCCCCAAATCGGGATGGGGAGCTCGCGCTGGAGGACCATGTGGTCGCTAAAAAGCGGGCTGACCGCGACTTCGGCCGACAGGGAAACGGCGAACAACGCGAGCAGGGCGACGGCCGGGGGAATCACGCGACGGATAGAATCCATAGAGCCTCCGCGGCCACACTTCGGGAAGATCCACGAATCGTACGGCAAGAAAGGATTTTGCGCAATGAAGCACGGAAAGACTACGCATCAGGGATTTCCCCATGGCATCATGGACCTTCTGAGAATCATTTCGGGGATCGAGCCATGGGAACCTTCAACCAAAAACGCGTGATCATCACCGGCGCCTCTTCGGGCATCGGCGCGGCCCTCGCGAAGCAACTTGCCGGATCAGGGGCAACGGTCTTCCTGGTGGCCCGACGCAAGAACCGCCTCGAGGCGATGGCGAGGGCCCATCGCGGCCCCATCGGCGCCATGCACGCCGTCGAGGGCGACGTGTGCGCCAAGCCCGCCTCCATGAACTCCATCGAGCGCCTGGCCCTCGAGGTGAACCGACTTTATGGTCCGGCGCACCTTGTCGTGGCAAACGCCGGGTTCGGGGTCACCGGGTCCCTGGATTCCCTGACGTTGGCCGATTTCCGGCGCCAATTCGAGACCAATGTGTTCGGGGTGCTTCGGACGGCCATGGCTTTCCTTCCCCAACTGAAGGAAACGCGGGGCACCCTGGTCCTCGTTTCCAGCGTGGCCGGGCATGTGGCCCCCCCCGGGGTCTCGCCCTACACCATGAGCAAGTTCGCCGTGCGCGCCCTCGCCGAATCCATCCGGGCCGAATTGGCCCCCCACGGGGTCAAGGTCGTCCTCGTGAGCCCCGGCTTCATCGATACCGAGATCCACCAGGTCGACAACCAGGGGGCGATCCACGAGGCCGCCATCGACGGCGCCCCGCGTTGGCTCATGGCCGACGCGGCCACGGCGGCCCGGGCGATCGCCCGGGGCATCCGATGGGGCCGAGCGGAGGTCGTGGTGACCTGGCACGGCAAGGCGATCGTCCTCCTCACCCGTCTCGCGCCGTGGTTCATCCGCCTGCTCTCCCGGTTCATGGCGAGCACGCCGTCCCCATCGACGCCCACGGCCCCATCGCAAAAGGCGCGACCCGTCCCCCGAAAATCCGCCCGAAAAAAAACACCCCGAGATCGGGCGCCCTCGCGGCGCCGCGGCTAAGGAAACTCCCATGATGCTCCCCCACTGGTTCCAACAACTCCTGACCCAGGATGGCCCGGCCCACTCGGTCTTCCTGCTCTGCATCGCCGTGGCCGTCGGCATCGGCCTGGGGAGGATCAAGATCGCCGGCATCAGCCTGGGCATCGCCGGAGTCCTCTTCGCCGGGATCCTCGTGGGGCATTTCGGCGGCCACCTCGAGCACGGGGTGCTGCACTTCACCCGTGAACTCGGCCTCATCCTCTTCGTGTTCTCCATCGGGCTGTCGGTGGGGCCGGGATTCTTCGCCTCCTTCCGGAAATCGGGGCTCAAACTGAACCTGCTGGCCGCGGGCATCGTCTTCGGCGGCCTCGCGCTGGCGGCGTTCACCCACCTCGTCCTCGGGCAGCCGGTCTGGGAGGTCATCGGGGTCTTCTGCGGCGCGGTGACCAATACCCCCTCCCTCGGCGCGGCCCAGCAGGCCATGAAAGACCAGGGCGAGATCATCCTGCGGGGGATGCAGGCCCTGGGCGCGGTGAAACCCGCGGCGCTCGCGGTCGCCCATGGGGCAACGAACGCGGCCGGTTCTAATGCGGCGGCGGTCTTCGGGGCGAAGGCCGCCGCCGAGAGCGCCGTCGCGGCGTCGGGCATGGGCTATGCTGTGGCGTACCCGTTCGGCATCCTGGGAATCATCCTCACCATGCTCCTCCTGCGGCCCCTGTTCCGCATCAAGATCAAGGAGGAAGTCGAGCGGTGGCGCAAGGAAAGCCGCGCCGCTTCGCCCGCCCCGCAGAACTTCAATTTCGAGGTGAAATCCCCCGAGATCGCGGGCCTCGAAGTCGGGAAACTCGTGGAGCGGGTGGGCGCGCCGGTGGTGGTGACCCGCCTGCTGCGCGACGAGCGCCTCCATGTCCCCGGAGCCCGCTTCAAATTGGCCCTCGGCGACCTCCTCCACGTCGTCGGCGCGCCGGAGACCGCCGAACGCCTGCGCGCGGTGGTCGGCGATTATACCCAAACCGATGTGCGCAAGATCACCGGGGCCCTGGATAGCCGCACGCTCCTCGTGACCAAGAAGGAGGCGGTGGGGCAGCGCCTGGCCGACCTCAATTTCCTCGGCCACGAGGGGGTCATCGTCAGTCGCATCCACCGGTCGGGGGTCGAGTTCGTGCCCGCCGGCCGCAGCACCCTGGAATTGGGCGACCAGATCACCGTCGTCGGCGAGAAGCCGGGCCTCGACCGGGTGTCGCTGACGCTGGGGAACTCTTCGAAGGATCTCCAGCACCCCAATGTCCTGCCGCTCTTCATCGGCGTGCTCCTCGGCGTGATCGTGGGGAGCATCCCCCTCGCGCTCCCCGGCCTGCCGGCCCCGGTGAAATTGGGCCTGGCCGGCGGCCCCCTCATCGTCGCCATCGCCATGGGGTGGATGGGGCGCATCGGTCCGGTCTCCTTTTATGTTCCCGCCGCGGCCAATCTGATCCTGCGGGAGGCCGGGATCGTCCTCTTCCTCGCCTGCGTGGGGATCTATTCGGGGAAGGGGTTCTTCGACACCCTCCTCCACGGCAAAGGCCTGCTTTGGATGTCCTGGGGCGTGGCGTTCACCTTCATCCCGATCCTGGTGGTGGGCATCCTGGCCCGGGCGGTCTTCAAACTGAATTACCTCCAGATCTGCGGCCTGCTCGCCGGGAGCATGACCGATCCGCCGGCCCTCGGGTTCGCCAACGCCATGGCCGCCAGCGAGGCCCAGGCCGTAACCTACGTCTCGGTCTACCCCTTCACGACCTTCCTGCGGATCATGACCGCCCAGGTCTTCGTGATCTTCCTCTTGACGCGATGAACGCGGCGGGTGGGAAGCCGGAGGGGGATGCGGAGGCGAATCGGGGCCTCCTGGCGGAGGCAGTGCGCCTCGCCCTCGCGGGGGATTGGGACCTCGCCCACAAGGCCGTACAGGGCCTCGACAACGACCGCCGGGCCTGCTGGATCCACGGGATCCTCCACCGCATCGAGGGCGATCTGGAGAACGCCCGCTATTGGTACCGGAAGGCGGGGCGCCCCTTCCCCAGCGAAGATCCTCGGGAGGAACTCAAGGGCATTTTCTAGGGCGTTTCCGCCACGACCTGGTAGGTGACGGCGGGCAGGGTGCAGATGAAGGTGCGCGTGGTGGCGCTCCCGATAACGTTCCTGTTGCCACCGGTCATCGTGTAGGCGTTGAAGACGAGGTTGCCGGTGGCCCCTGGCTTCGCGGCGGCCCCGTCGACCTTCACGGCGACCACGGGGGGGAGCCCGTTATTTCCCGGGGTCGTGCGCGAGACCGAGATCCCCTTCATGGGGGAATCGAGTTCGAGGATCACCCGCTGGATCGAATCGGGGGCGCGGGCGCCCCGGGCGGTACCGAGGAGTTTGATGGGGAGCAGCGTCTCTTGGCCCGCGAGGAGCGGCACCTGGTTGTCATCGGCGACGTCGATGGCGAGGGAGAGGCGGGGCTTCGGGGTTACCTTGAGCACCAATTCCTGGGCGCTGACTAAGTGGCGGTAGGCGAAGGCCTGCATCATGTCTTCCGCGGCGATGGCGGTGTGGCGGACGGTCTTCCCCCCGATCTTGGCGGTGGCGATGATCTGCGGGGTGATGCGGTCGAGTTCGACATCGGGGATCGTGAGGGTGATGGGGATCACCCGCTCGAGGGATTTGAGTTGGGCTCCGCCGAGGAAGGCGCCGGAGGGGGCCTTGGCCAGGGAGAGCGTGACCTCGCCGTCGAAGCCGTCGATGCGCTGGAGATGGACATCGAGGGCCGCGGTGCCGCCGCCGGGGACGCTGACGCAGGAGGGGGTGACCCGCAGGCGGAAATCGGGCCGGGGAGTCGACAAGCGCAGGCGATAGGCGTAATCGGCGCCTCCTTTTCCCTGGGTATCCCGAAGCAGCAGGGTGTACTCGCCGGTTTCGGGGAGTGCGAAATGAAGGTAGGAGTCGGCGTGGTGGGTCACGAGACCCGCGAGTTGGTCGGTGAAATCGTCGTTGGTCTGGATGACCTTGCCCTTGGAATCGAGCACCCGCAGGGCCGAATCGAGGGGAGAGCCGAGGCGGCGGGCCCAGACCTCGGCGATGACGCGGTCGCCGGCCTTGCCGGAGAACCGGTAGCAATCCATGGTCCCGGGCTTTTCGATGCGCCCGTTGATGGCGGCCGGGACGCGCACCGCTTGGGCCGTCGCCACGCCGTGGTTGTCGCCCGCGGCGCGGATCTCGGGGAGATCCTCCACGAGGAAATTGATGGGGTTATAGGAGGCGCTGCTGACGGGGTTGATGTGGATGAGCCCGCCCTCCACCGCCTTGGTCTCGACGAGGGTCTGGGCCGTCGGGAGGTTCCAGCCCATGAGTTCCACGGACGTCTTGCCTTTCAGGGGGCCGCCCAATGGGAAGATGCCCGTGATGAAGGGCAGGACCCCCACGGTGACGCGGTAGACGAAATCTTCACGGCCGCGGTAGATGGAGTCGCGGATCTCGAGGGTGAGTTCCCCGTCTTCCGCCGGCGTGTATTGGATGAGCGGGTCGGGGAGATGGCGCCAATGGTCGGCGTAGGCGACTTCCTTCCCCGAGGCGTCGTAGACCGCGAGCACCGCCTGGAACCAGCCCGGCACCGCGTCGGCGAGGTAGGGCATGAGGTCGCGGGCCTGGACGGCGAAGACGAGGTTCTGCCCCTTTTTCACCTTGATGCGGAACCGGTCGAAATCGCCGGGGAGGATCTGGCCGTTGAGCACCGCGGGCAGGGTCTCCACGGGCGTGGCCTGCTTCGCGGTATCGTTGGGTTCGCGCTCGAGCGCTTCCTCCATCTGGCTGACGAAGAAGGAGAGGGGTTCGGAGATCCCCTTGGGGGTCGAGAGGCGGATCTCGCGGCGCCCCGGAAGCGCGTCGGCTGGGACGGCGACCTCGATGCGCACCATGTCGGTGAGCTGCACGTTGATCTGCTTGCGCTGCTTCATCCCCATCATGAATTTGTTCATCTCGGGGTCGCTGGGGGCGGGCTCCTGGTAGGACATCTGCTGCATGACGTAGGCCAGGCGCTTCTCGAGGGCGGGCTTTTCATCCTCCCCCGCGTTCTTGATCTTGCCCTCGATGACGGCCTTTTGGTTCTCGAGGTTATTGAGGGCCCGCCGGTCGAGGTCGCGGTTGAAGGCCTGGAATTGGGCGGTCACCTTTTCCCCGGTGACGAAAATATTGGTGATCCCCTCCAGGTTCTGCCCGCCGAAGAGCACCGTGACTTTTTGGCCCGCCTTCGCCCCGCTGGGGAACGCGTAGCCGATATGGGGCATGTTCTCCGCCGGGAAGCCGGTGGCGAGGAGGAGGGCGGCGGCGAGCCCGAGGACGGGGAGCGCGCGGCGCGGGGCGGGTCGGGTCATACCAGTTCCTTCAGTCGCCCCCCGCTGGGGAGCTTTTCCTCGGCGCCGGGAAGCAGCCGGAGTTGGGACCCCTGGGGGCCCGGGATGGTTCCATCGGGATCGATGCCGAGGCGCTCGTAGACGGTGCCGAGCATGTCCCACGGGTAGACGGGGCGGTTCTTGGGCTCCTCCCCGGTCTTGTTGCTTTCGCCGATCACCTGGCCGCCCTGGAAGCCGCCCCCGGCGAGCACGGCGGAGAAGCAGCGGCCGAAATGGCTGCGGCCGCCGTTCCAAGGCGGGTCCCATTCCACCCGGGGGGTGCGGCCGAACTCCCCGCCCCACCAGACGATGGTGCTGTCGAGCAGGCCGCGGTCCTTGAGGTCCTCCAGCAGGGTGGCGAGGCCGTTGTCCATCTGGGGCAGCATGGTGTTCATGAGCTGGAAATGCTGCTTGTGGGTATCCCAACCGGGATAATTGATGGTGATGTAGGGCACCCCGATCTCCACGAGGCGCCGGGCGGCGAGGCAGGATTGCCCGAAAGTATTGCGCCCGTAGCGGTCGCGCAATTCGGGTTTTTCCTGGGTCAGGTCGAAGACCTTCCCGGCGGAGCCGAGGATGAGGTCCCAGGCGGCGCTTTTCGAGGCGTTGAGTTGCCCCATCTCGGGGTGGGCGCCCATGGCGGATCCGAAAGTGTCCATGCTCGAAAGGAGGCCCTTGCGGCTCTCCTGGCGCTCGGGGGGGATATCCTTCGAGACGACCCCCTCCACCGCGAAGACCGCGTCGGCGGGGTTGCCGCCCGTGGCGAAGGGCTTGAATTTTTGGCCGAGGAAGCCGGCCTCGTCGAAGCGCCCCTGGGGCCGGGTCAGCACGATGTACGGGGGCACGAGGCCCTTATAGCCCACGTCGTAGGCTTTCTTGAGCGCCACCACCGCGCCCACGCAGGGGTAGGTGAGGGCGCCGCCGGGGGCGTGCCCGGTCTGCACCAGATAACTGGCCGTCTCGTGGCCGTTATTGCCGTGGGTCATGCTGCGGATGACCGCCATCTTGTCGGCGTTCTTGGCCAGGCGCACCAGTTTCTCGCCGAGGCGGATGCCGTCGACATTGGTGGGGATCGGGTTCTTGAGGGGCCCGCAGAAATCATAGCCCGCGTCGGGCTTGGGATCGAAGGTGTCGAGATGGGTGGGGCCGCCCCACATCCAGATCTGGATCACGGATTTGGCGAAGGGCTTGCCGCTTTTCAGCCCCTGGGCGCCCAAGCCGCCTCCGAGCATGGCCGCGCCGGCCGCGCCCGTGCCGAGGATCCGAAGGGCGTCGCGGCGCGAAACCCCCCCGTTTTGCCGTCCTTTTTTGTCTTCCATGTTGGCTCCCCGCCTTTCGGGCGTCAATGCTTCATGATGTATTCGGTGCTGTTGATGAGCGCCCAGGAGAGGTCGATGAGGCCCTCTCCCTGCTTGTTCTTCTCTTTTCGTTCCTGGAAATAGGCGCCGACCTTCGTCTTCTCGTCGTCGGTCGGCCGGCGCGAGAGGATGGAGAGGTAGAGGTCCTCGAGGATGCGCTCCGGTTTCACGTTCGGCTGGGCGAGGATTTTCCGGAGTCCGGCGCTTCGGGAGATCTTGTCCTGGATATGGCTCGAGTTGAAGAGGTGGATCTGCTGCTCGGCGCTGGGGGTATTATTGCGCTCCGACTCCATGCCGCTGTCGCGGGAGGGGCGGCCGAACATCTCGAGGAAGGCGCTCGAGATGCTCCCGTCGGCGATCTCGACGGAGGGCTTGCCGTTGGGGATGTAGGTGAACGGTTCGGGGATGGGGCTGGAGTAGGACTCGATCCCGCCGGTGAACTGGTTGATGATGTCGATGAGCACCTCCGCCTCCAGGCGCCGCATGCGGTAGCAGGAGAAATGCGTCTCGTTGGTGAGGGCGGGATCGGAGGGGATGGAGGAGAGTTGGTAGGTGCTCGAGGCGCATACGAGACGGTAGAATTTGCGCATATCGTAGCCGAGGGCGCGGAACTCGGTCTCGAGGTAGGCCATGAGGGCCGGGTTCGAGGGGGGATTATCGGGGCGGATGTCATCGGGCTCATGGATGATGCCGCGCCCCATGATCCACGACCAGAGCCGGTTGGCGCCTGCGCGCGAAAAATAGGGGTTGTCCGGCGCGAGCAGCCAATCCGTGAAGACGAGGCGCGGATCGACGGATGGGTCGATTGCGGGCTTCTTGCCGTCGGGGAAGACCGCCTGGATCGGGAGCCCGTTGGCCCCCTTGGGCGCCGGCTTATCGGGATCGAAGAAGACGATCTCCTCCTTCCACTCGAGGGTCGATTTGTAGGCGACCTTGGAGAAGAATCCGGCGAGGCCCTCGAAGCGGTCCTTGGGCCAGCGCGAGGTGCGGCTGCCCATGAAGGTGAGGGCCGCGGTGGATGCCAGGGTGAAGGCCTCTTTCTTCTGCACCGCCCGGTAGAAATTCGCCGGCGGGTCCCGAAAATTGACCCCGCTGGCTGTCAGGAGTTCCCGGGCGAATTGGTCGTAGGTCTGGTTGCTGCGGATGGCGGTGCTCACCCATCGGTGGTAGGCCTGAACGGCGTTGGGCCACAAGTTCACGGGGAACTCGGATTTCACCCGAAGCACATCGCACCATTTGAGGGCCTGATAGGCGATATAGGCCTCGGAATCCAGGAGGCGGTTCACCACCTGGGCGCGCCGGTTCGCGGCCGGGGCCGCCAAGTAGTCCCGGACCTGGGCGGCCGTGGGGGCCGTCCCGGTGAGGTCGAGATAGGCGCGGCGGATGAAGACTTCATCCGAGCAAAGGTAAGTCGGCTTGATGCCGAGGGCATCGAGTTGGGAAAAGACGAGTTCGTCGATCTTATTGGCTTTCGGGACGGCGCCGGGTTTCTCGAAGGGCAGGACCGGTTCGCGGGCGGGCTGGGCCACCGCGAAAAAGAAGAGCAGGGGGATGGCCTTCAAACCCGAAGAAAAATGGCGGGAAAACTCAGCGCTTTTCATGGTGGGTGTTTTTCCGATCCTTGATGGGGTTTTTCCGGATGCGATCCCTCAACTTGGCCCCTTGAGATTAAACGTTTCCACGAAAAATATCAATATTTATGAAGAAAAAGGCGGGAGATAACACCATGGCCAAGCCCCCACGGGGAGCCTATGAGTGGCCTAAGGCGCGGTTCAAGTTCAGAAATGGGGGAAAGAAAATGCCCGAAATCGCACTTGGGTGCGGGGCGATTTCTGCTAAGACCCCTCTCATTTGAACGACTTGCCCTTTCAACCCTTAGGCCACTAAGTTAATAGAACATGGAGTCGGGATGGCTCCAAAGGTGGCGCTAAGGCAAGAGGCCTATAGGGGCGCCGTCAAACAGGAGGGCTTCATGGCCCAAATCACTTTGAAAGGGAATGCGATCCAGACCATCGGCAATTTGCCGTCGGTGGGAAGCACCGCCCCCGATTTCCTCCTCACCAAAGAGGACCTCTCCGACGTCCATCTCGCGGATTTCGCCGGTAAAAAGAAGGTCCTAAACATTTTCCCCAGCCTCGACACGGGGGTATGCGCCCTCTCCATCAAAAAGTGGAACGAGAAGATCCAGGTGCGTCAGGATGCGGTGGTCCTCAATATCAGCAACGATACCCCGTTCGCCCACAAGCGCTTCTGCGCCGAGTTCAGCATCAAGAACGCGGTCGCGCTGGCCAATTTCCGCCGCTCGGGCAAGGAATTCGGAAAGGATTACGGCGTCACCATCACCACGGGCGGTCTCGCCGGCGCGCTCTCCCGCTGCATCGTCGTGCTGGATGCCCAGAACAAGGTGCTCTATACCGAGCAGGTTCCGGAAATCACCCAAGAGCCCGATTACGACAAGGCCCTGGCCGCCCTTTAGCCCGCTCCCCGCGCGGGAAGTGCGTTGAATTTTCGCCCCGCGCGGGGTAGAATCGGGGCCCGGTGCTCGAACGGAGCCGGTGGAACCCCCATGAAAAAAATCGTCCTCTTTTTTCCGCCTCCGTTCTCTTCCACGAGGCCCTATAACGGGCCGCCCCTCGGGCTCCTGGGGATCTCCCGGCAGCTCGACGCCGAGGGCTATCCCATCAAGATCGTCACCGCGGCGGCCGACCCCCAGTACGCGGAGACCATCGTCAAAGAATGCGAGGGCGCCATCTGCCTGGGCATCTCGAGCATGACCGGTTACCAGATCCACGAGGGGCGCCTCGTGGCCCAAAGGGTGAAAGAGCGCTACCCCGAGCTCCCGATCGTCTGGGGGGGCTGGCATCCGTCGATCCTCCCCATGGAAACCCTCGCGGACCCCTACGTCGACATCGTCGCGGTGGGGCAGGGGGAGCGCACCTTCTACGAACTCGTCAAATGCCTCGAACAGAAGGGCGATCTCTCCACCGTGAAGGGCATCGGCTTCAAGCGCGATGGCAAACTCGTGGCCAATTCCCCCCGTGGGATCGAGCCCCTCGATAATTTTCCCCCGCTCCCCTACCATCTCCTCGGCGATATCGAGACCTACATCGGCAATAACGAGTACGGGAAGCGCAGCCTCTTCTATTATTCGAGCTATGGCTGCCCCCATCGCTGCGGGTTCTGTATCGAGGAGGCGGTCAATAACCGGGGGTGGAAGAGCCTCTCGGCGGAGAAGGTCGCCGACGAGGTCGAGGGCCTCGTCAAGAAATACGGGCTCGATTCCCTCAATATCGTCGATTCCAATTTCTTCGTCGACCGCCAGAGGGTGAAGCGCCTCTGCGAACTCCTCGTCGAGCGCGGCGTGAAGATCCGCTGGGGCAATGTGGGCGGCCGGGCCTCCACCCTCATCAAATACGACGAAGAGACCTGGAAACTCCTCGAGCAGTCCGGCTGGGCGACCGTCCTCGTGGGGGTCGAATCCGGCGACCAAGAGACCCTCGATTTCATGAAGAAAGACACGAAGGTGGAGGATTTCACGCGGTTCGCCGAACTCTGCGCCCGCCACCACGTGAAGATCTTCGGTTCCTACGTCATCGGCTTCCCCTGGTCGAAGGACCCCGAGGAATGCCGCAAGAAGATCGCGGTCGAACTCAAGGCCGACATCGCGCTCATGAAGAAGCTCTACACGAAGCACCCGTGGACGCGCAATATGATCTTCCAATACCTGCCTTACCCAGGCACGACGCTCATGGACGATGCGGTGCAACTCGGCATCACCCTGCCCACCTCCCTCGAGGGATGGAGCAAGTTCCTGATCTCGCCCGAAGAGGTCAACAAGATGGAGCATTACCAGAAGTGGGTCAGCCGCAAGCACGTGAAGATGATCCCGCTGCTGTCCACCTACATCTTCTTCTTCCTCGATCGGGACTCCTACGAGGTCTACGTGAAGGGCCGCGTGAAGAACCCCTTGGTGCGCCTCGGGGCGACGGTGATGTTCTACGCCTTCTCGGCCTTGGCGCACCTGCGCTGGAAATTCGAGTTCTTCGCGCTCCCCATTGATTTCTACTTCTACACCCTCACCCGAAAATACGCCAAGGTCGGCTAAGAAGCCTTCCCCGGCGGCGAGCGCCCCCCATGAAGACGAAGCCCTCCCCCCATACCAGCCAAACGGAAAACCTGCGGAAGGTCTCCTGGCAACGACGACTCCTCGGGATGCTCGCCACCCGTGTTTTCGCCGATGGCCTCGAGACCCTCAACCGCCGGGCGCGGCGCTCGATGGAAGTCAACACTTCCGCCCGCATTTTGGATGTGGGGACCGGCGACGGGAAGGTCCTGCGCTACCTGGCGGAGGCGGTTGGTTCCGATCGCCTCGAGGCCCTCGACCTGGTGCCCATGAAATCCCCGGGGGTGCGAATCCACCGGGCCGACCTCGAGAAGCCGTTCCCCCTCCCCAATGGCCGATTCGATGTGGTGATTTCCTCCCAGAATATCGAGCACATCATCGATGTGCCCCTCTATTGCTCCGAGATCGCCCGGGTCTTGAAGCCCGGCGGCTACGCGCTCGTGCTCACCGAGAACCTCGCCAGTTGGACGAACATCGCGCCGCTTTTCTTCGGGTGGATCCCGTTCTCCCTGACCAATATGTTCGGGATCCCCTACGGCAACCCCCTCATCTGGCACGCCGAGATCAAGACCGAGGCCCCCTGGTTCCGCGAGGCGCAGGCGAAGCGCCAATGGGGCGTGCTCGGCCACCAGCGCGTTCTCACGATCCGCGCCATCGAGCAGCTGTTCCGGGAGCGCGGGCTGGTTCCCGAGAAGCGCCTAAGCGGCGGCTATTTCACCACCTTCGGCCTGGCCGAACGTTTCTTAAGCCGCCTCGACCCCATCCATAGCCATTTCATCGGGATGAAATTCCGAAAAAAATCCTGAGGGTTTTCGGCCGACGGTGGCCGCGCTGGCCGAGCTCGGCCGCTGGTGGAAGGGAGTGAAAGGATCCAATGAAGACCCCGGGTTTCCCCGGGGTCTTCGTCTTGGGCGCTACAGGTTTCGAACCTGTGACCCCTACCATGTCAAGGTAATGCTCTACCACTGAGCTAAGCGCCCGAGGGGGGATTTTAATATGGAGCCCGCCCCCGGGGCAACCGGCGGGCCCCTTCCTTCAATTTTCGGCGCCCATGGACCGAAGCTAGGGAGAAGGACGAGTCGATGCCCAGCGAACAGGCCCAATTATCCACCATGGAGGTGCTCATCTTCCTCAAGAAGGTGGCCCTGTTCGGGGATTTCGAGCTCGAGGAGCTCCTGAACCTGGTCGCCATCACCTCCGAGATCGTGGTCCCCGCCGGGGAGACCATCATCGCCGAAGGCGAGAGCGGATCCAGCGCCTACGTCATCGTCTCCGGGATGGTCGAGGTCTACCGCCAGACCGGCCACGGGGACGTCATCCTCGCCACCCTCGACCAGTCCCAATACTTCGGGGAGATGGCCATCATCGAGAACGAGCCCCGCAGCGCCTCGGTGCGGGCCCGAAGCGATTGCCGCCTGCTGCGCCTCGACGGCCGGCAATTCCGCCGCATGATGGAATCCAACGCGGTCCTCTCCTTCCGCCTCGTGCAGGTGTTCTCCCGGCGGCTGCGGCGCATGTCCCAGGCCGCCTGACGCATGAGCGCCCTCGCGCGTCGACTATTCGCCTTCAAGGAGGGGGAGGCGCGTCCGGCCGGCCTCCTCTTCGCGCTGTTCTTCGTGGTCTCCTTCGGTAACGGCATCGGCCTCTCGGCGGGCGAGAGCCTCTTCATCCAGGCCTGGGGCATCGAGCAATTGCCCTTCGCCTTCCTGGCCGCGGCCCTCACCGTCCTCACCGCCGCGGTCCTCCTCGCCCGCCTCGGCCAGCGGCGCGCGCTTTCGAGTTTCTGGCGCGCGGTCTACGCCGCCGCGGCCGCCATCGCCCTGGTCCTCACGGCGGGGCTCTACCTGTTCCCCGGAAGCCGCGGGGTCAGCGCGCTGCTTTTCGTCTTCGCCTACACGGCCCTGGTCCTCCTCAAGAACCTGCTCCTCCAATTGTCCGAGGCGATGTTCGACCTGCGGCAATTGAAGCGCTTCTTCGCATTGGTCTCCAGCGGCGCCGTGCTCGGGATGGCCTTGGGGGGGCTGGGTCTCGGCGCCCTCCTCGCCGTCTTGCCCGATACCCGGGCCCTCATCGCCGTCTGGGCGCTGGCGCTCTGCGGGGCCCTCTGGCTCTCCGTCCCGATCTTCCGCCGCCACACGCGGGCCGAAAACCTGACCGAAAAACGTCGGGAGGCGCCCGCGGGGCTCCTGGACGGCTTCAGAAACTTGGCGAAATCCAGGCTCTTTCTCCTCCTCGGGGTGGCGTCCTTCTGCACCGCGTTCCTCGTCCTCCAATACGATTTCCTCTACATGTTCGCGGTCAAGAAGACCTACGGCTCGCCGGAGGAGGTGACGAAGGTCTTCGGCCTGGTGCGGGGGGCCTCGACGCTGGCGACCTTCGTCTTCCAGGCCTTCTTCACCGCATCGCTCCTGCGCGTGCTCGGGCTCGCGCCGGTCTTGATGCTCTTCCCGGCGGCCTTCTTGGGGATCTACGGGATGGTCCTGGTGCGCTTCGGCATGCTCAACGTGTTCCTCGGCCGGGTGGGCTATTACCTGACGAAGGAAGCCTTCTATTTCCCCTCCCTCCAGCCGGTCTTCAACGCCCTCTCCGAACCCATGCGCCGCGGGGCGGTCTTCTTCATCTATTCGGTGATGGGGTCCCTGGGGAATATCGCCGGCGGGCTCTTCCTCCTCCTGGCGGTGCGCACCGGCATACTCAGCTTGAAGGGCTCCATGCTCGTGGCCCTGGCCCTCGGGGCGGTGCTGGTGGCGACGACGCTCCTCATCCGAAAGGCCTACGTGAAGGAACTCCTCTCCAACCTGCAGGAAGATTCCCCCCAACAACTCGAGCGCGTCGAGAACCTCCGCGCCCTGGGCGGAAGCGACGCGCCCGGGATGCTCCTCGCCATGCTCCAAAGCGGCGATGAGGAGAATGTCCGCTTTTCCCTGGAGTTCCTCTCCCGGGCGCGGGATGCCCAGCGGGACGCCGCCGTGGAGCAGCTCGCCACCCAGACCGCCCTCTCGCCGGTCAGGCGCGCGTGCTTCCGGTATTTCGGCCGCACGCTCTCCGCCAAACTCCTCGAACGCGCCCGGGGCTTCCTCTCCGGGCCCGATCGCCTGCCCTTCGTGGATTGGCTGGGCGCCTGCCTGGCGGAAGGTACGGCCGCCTCGCTCCGGGAAGAAGCCGAGGCGGCGCTGCGGGAGGCGATGCGGCTGCCCGATGAGCGGGTGTCCCTCGCCGCCGCCGTATGGGCCGCCGGGGCCGGGATCCAGGACGAGGAAATCCTGCGGATCCTCAACAAGGCCGTGGAGACGGTGGATCCGATCCAGCGCGTCTTCGTGGTGGAACGCTTCGCCAGCCACGCGCCCCGGGGCTTCGAGGGGGCCTTCCGCGTCAAGGCGATGCAGTGGCTGCCCGGTCTCTCGGCGCGGGACCCCCTTGCGGTCCGCCTCGTGAAATCCCTCCTCAAATTGGAGGATCCTGCGCTGGTCGCGTCGCTGGTCGCTTCCCTCACGGCGGCGGCGTCC
This sequence comes from Spirochaetota bacterium, assembly GCA_017302015.1. Taxonomy (GTDB): domain Bacteria; phylum Spirochaetota; class UBA12135; order COTS27; family JAFLEE01; genus JAFLEE01. The sequence goes on from JAFLEE010000032.1 coordinate 20,954, forward strand.
TGGCGTCCTCTCCTTCCCCGGATATTCGAGACCCTCGAGGATGGCGGGGTGTGCGAACGCATCGCCGCCGCGCTCCCCTCGGACGACCTGGTCCTCCTCACCTCCCTTCCCAACCCGCCGCCGGGATCCCATGGGGTGCTCCACCGCCTCTCCCTAGACGAAAACGCGGCCCTGCCCCTGCGCAGCGCCGCGTGCGATCGGCTGCGCCGCTGCGGGGCCGGAGGGGGGGAGGGCTCTCGGGCGGCCTACGAAGCCGCCGTGGGACGCGTCCTCGACGAGGCTTTCGCGGACCTGCGTGCGGCCGCCTCCTTCCTCGGGGAGGACAAGGCGGTCCAGGGCATCTTCACGGATGAAATGAAGCGCCAGGTCCGCGAGCGGCTCTCCCTGGCATCGGGGCTCATCGAACTTGGTTGGACCCACGAACATCTCGGGGGCGCCTTGGCCGCCCTGGATTCAGAAAACCGGGCCCTGCGGACCGCAGCCTTGGAGACCCTCGAAAATACGCTTCCCCGCAGCATCCGCGAGCCCTTTACCCTGCTGCAAGAGTGGCAGGGCGCGGGGGCGAAGGGTTTGCCGCTTAAGGTCGATGGGGAGAAGCAACTGCCTCCCGCGGCGGCCCTGGAACGTCTTTTCCTGGGCGCGACCCCGTGGCGACGCTTGCTCGCCATGCACCTCGCCGGGCGCTTGGACGCAAAAGAGTACGGGCCCCGCATCGCCGCGGTGGACGACCCCTACCCCGAAAGCGAGGCGATGCGCGGCGGCCTGATTACGCGCTGGGGGTTCGCCCCGTCGTCTTGATGTAGGCGGTCTCGTTGCATGAGGGGAAGGACTCGCACCCGATGCAGTCCCTCCAGATCTTCTCGGGGAGCAGGTTCTTCTCGATGCGCTGGAACCCGCAACGCTCGAAGAAGGCGGTCTCGAGGGTGAGGGCGAAGACGCGGCGGACCTGGAGTTTTTCGGCTTCGGCGAGGGTCGCATCGACGAGGGCCTTGCCGAGCCCCTTGCCTTGGCTCGATTCACGCACGCCCAGGGAGCGGAGTTCGGCGAGGTCGGGGTTGTAGATGAACAGGGAGGAGCAACCGGCGATCTCGCCCCCCTCGTCGGCGACGACGAAGGTGGCGATGGCCGCGGAGACCTCGTCGAGGGTGCGCCGCATCATCAGCCGCCGCTTCCAGAAGCCCTCGATGAGGGCCACGAGCGCGCCCGCATCGCCGAGATGGGCCGCTCGGATGACGATGCGCCCGGGGGGGCTGGGAGGCATCACGAACCCGCCCGGCTCTAGTCCTCGGGGTTCAGTCGCGATTTCACGTTGACGATCTCGGTGACGCGCACCCCGAAGTTTTCGTCGATGACCACGACTTCGCCCTTGGCGATGGGTTTCCCGTTGACGAGGAGGTCCACCGGCTCGCCGGCGAGCTTGTCGAGTTCGATGATCGAACCCTCGCCGAGGGAGAGCACTTCCTGGACGGTCTTCGTGCTGCGCCCCAGTTCCACCGTGACCTCGAGGGGCACGTCGAGGAGCAGGTTGATATTGCCCGTGATGGCCGGGTCGGCGGTCTGCACCAGGGGGCTGAACTCGGCGTTCTGGATCGACGAAACGGGCGCGCCGGTGGAACCGGTGGCGCCCTCGAGGAGGGCGTCGAGGCCGCCGCCGGCGGCGGACGCGCGGTCGTCGGATTTCCCGCCCTTGGCCCCGGCGAGGGCCTTGGCGAGGGGGAGGGGATAGAGTTGGACGAAGGTGCTGTCGAGGGTGCCCTCGAGGTTGAGGGTGAGGGTCACCGTCCAATAATCGCCGTCGGGGATATTGAGTTTGCCGGCGTCGGCCACCATCGCCTTGGGGGAGCTGGAGGCCATCTCGATGCCGTGGTTATTGTTGATGTCGGTGTCGGCGTTGCCCGTCATCTGCGCCAGCACTTCCTGGAGGGCGTTGATGGCGTTGTCGTCGAGGGAATCCACGGGCGAGCCGAGGGAGAGGCCGGCGAGGGTGCGGGCGTCCTCCTCCTTGAAGAGGTAGAAGACGATGCCGCTGGCGGGCTGGGTGTAGGTGGTCTTCACCACGAGCACCTCGCCCTCGAAGCCGGAGGCGGTCTCCTTCAGGGGGGAGACCTTGGCCGAACTGACCTCGAAGGTCGCGGTCTGGTTGACGGCGCTGAAGAGCGCGGCGGCCTGGGCGGTGGCGACGGTTTCGGCGACCTTGCCGGCGGAGGCGAGTTCCTTGGCGGTCAGCCCGCCCTTCTTCGGCTCGGCCTTCCCGGCGGGGGCCCCGCCGCCCATGTCGAACCCGTCGGCGCCCTGCAGGAGCGCGTCGATCTCGGATTGTGAAAGACTGGCGTCAGCCATTGGTTTCCCCCTGGGGTGCGGCGGCGTCGGACTGGTCGCCCCGGATCTTGGTCACCTGGACGGCGAGCTTGTTCCCGGAGCGGCCGGCCCGGCAATCGAATTTATGCTTGTTCATGATGGAGAGTTCCAGCGGCGTGTGCACCGTGGTGTCGAGGGGCAGGATGTCGCCCTTCTTGAGCTTCAGGATCTCGTTGACCGACAGGCGCGTGTGGCCGAGGTTGGCCACGAGGTCCATCCGCACGTCGACGATCTGCTTCTTGATGAGCTCGAGGTTCTCGGTGTCGCCGCCCTTGCGGATGGCCGAGTAGAGGTACTGGGCCGAGAGTTTGGAGATGATCGACTCGATGGTGATGTAGGGGATGCAGAAATTGGTCATGCCCTCGACGTCGCCGATGCGCGTCTCAAGGGTGACGAGCACGACCATGTCGTTGGGGGGCACGATCTGGGCGAACTGGATGTTGGTCTCGATGTTGGAGAGCTTCGGGCGCAGGTCGATCACCGTGGACCACGACTCGCGCAGGTTGCCCAGGATGCGGATGATGATCCCCTCGATCACCGACACCTCGATCTCGGAGAGCTCGCGGTTGTCCTTCAGCGGCACGCCCTCGCCGCCGAAGAGGCGGTCGATGATGGCGAAGGTGATGGTGGGGTCGATCTCCATGATCGCCGACCCGCGCAGGGGGTCCATGTTGACGATGGCCAGGGTGGTCGGGTTGGGGATGGAGCGGCTGAACTCCTCGTAGGTGAGCTGGTCCACCGAGGCGACGTGCACGTTGACGTAGGAGCGCAGCTGGCCCGAGAGGCTCGTGGTGGTCAGGCGCGCGTAGGTCTCGTGCATCATCTGGATCGTCCGGATCTGCTCCTTGGAGAACTTGTCCGGGCGCTTGAAGTCGTACATCTTGACCGACTGCGCCTTCTTCATCGTCTCGGCGCCGGCGTCGGCCATGGCGAAGTCGTCCGCGCCGGCGGGGGCCTCGGCGCCGGCGCTGCCCGCGCCCATGTCGTCCATCTCCACCGCGGAGAGGAGATTGTCGATTTCGCTTTGGGAGAGGATTTCGTTCATGGGGGGGGGCGCCGTCAGTGGACGGTGAATTCCTTGAGGAAGACCTCGATGATCCCCTCCTGGTTGACGATCATCTGGAGGCGCGCCTTGATCTCGCGCACGAGTTCCTGCTGCTTGCGGGTGGTGTTGATCTCGAGGAATTTCTTGGCGCCCACGATGGCGCGGACCTCGTGGTGGATCTGGCTCTTGCGGTCGTTGAGTTCGCCGAGGATGGTCTTGCTCTCCTTGTCGTAGGAGACGATGACCTGGAAGCGCACGATGTGCTGCTCGTCCTCGTCGGCGGTGTTGATGATGACCGAATCCATGTTCCAGTCGCCGCCCTTGGGCAGGCGCTCGACCACGTCGCCCGTATTGGGGTCGGTGACGAGGAGCTCGTCCTTGGCGTGGGAGGCCCCGGCGCCGGAGCCCGCGCTCTTATAGCGGCTGACGAGCCACGACGTGGTGAACGAGAGGATCACCACGAGGAGGCCCAGGAGGACGTACTTGAGGATGCCGACGACCCCGGCGTTGAGCTTGAACGGGGCCTTCTTCTCCGCGGGCTTGGCTTCGCCCTCGGCGGCGCCCTCTTCGCCCTCTTCCTTCGGCTTGTCGTCGTCGTCTTTTACGGCTTCGTCTTCGTCGGCGGCTCTTTTGGCCATGTCATGCCTCCCCTGCGGCGCGGTCCGTTTCTTTGGGCTCCCGCGGGCGGAAATGGAACCGGGTCAAGTACGCCTGCTCGGCCGCGGGCTGGTAGGACGCCCGCCAGAAGGCGAGCACCTTTTCCACGAGTTCGCGGGCCGAATCCAGCACGAGGAGCTTCTTGCCATTGGTCAGGCTGATGACCGTATCCGGCGTTTCCTGCACCTGCTCGATGTGGAGCGGGTTGAGGAAGAAAACTTCCTTGTCCATCTTGGTGAGCTGGATCATGTGGCTTGGCGGGGTCCTGTCGCGGGTTTCTTCCTCATTATCGTAAGGAAACGCGATTCCGAAAGAACAAAACGCTCCTTTCGGCGGAAGACCGGAGCTCCGGGGGAACCCCCCCAGTGTCCAAGCCGCCCCTCCCATCCCCTAAGGGGGCATTTTTACATGGGAAAGGCGCCCGTTAAGGCTTTCGGGGGGCGTTTTCGGGAGTGGCCGCGAAACTGAGCACGTCGCCCAGCCCACGCCATTTATAGGTCCGGTTCGCCCATTCCTGCCAGAGGCTCCGGGGGGCCGGATGGCCGCCGTAGGTGAACGATTTCAGGACGCGAAAGCCCCGCTCGACGAGGATCCGCCTGACCGTCGAGACCCCGGGCAGCCAGCGGTGCGAGGGGAGGGCTTGGCGCCACTGGGAGAGGTCGCGGCGCGGGAGGGCCCCCTCCACATTGGGGCAGATGATGACGAGGATGCCGCCGGGCTTCAGCCAAAGGCGGGCGCGGTCCACCATGACGAGGGGGTTCTCCAGATGCTCGAAGACGTGGTAACTGTAGACCACGTCGAAGGAGGCGCGCTCCCATTGGACCTTCTCGAGGGGGGCGTGCTTCACCCGGTCCCGGGGCGAGGCCTTCGAGGCCGCGAGGAAGGGAGCGATGCGTTTTCGGGCTTTTTCGGCCTCGGAGGCGATGGGTTCCAGGCCGAAATAGGCGCCCCGTCCCTCCCCGTAGAGTTTTTCCAATTGATAGCCGGATCCGCAGCCCAACTCGAGGCATTTGGCTCCGGGGGCGAGCATGCGGTCCCAGACGCCGAGTTCCTTCAGGCTCATGGTGAGCACGCCCACGTTCCCCGAATCGTCCATGATCTGGATCATGGGGGTATTGAGCTTCACCGCGTCGTCCCGGTTAAAGGGCACCTGGGCCACCATGAATAGGGGCGCGACCCCGCCGTGGAGGGGGCCGAGTTTGGGCTTGGGTCGGTTGGCGGTTCGGGTGGGGGACGGTTTTTTCATGGTCCCTTGGTTTTTCGGTTGGAACCCCGCGGAGGCCAAGTAAAAAAGACATGGAAGCATTTCGGGTGGATATTGGGGATTTTTGAAACCCTGGCCTCGCCGGGGCTGGCCATACTCCCGCGGGAGGTGGGAATCCCTTCCGTCGCGCCGCAGCGCCAGCGGTTGGGATCGTGTGCGTTTTTTTGGGTGGCGTTGAGGCGCTCCTTCAGGGACTCCCACCTCCCGCTTCTGAGATGGCTTCCACCGTCGAAGGCCAGGTAAAAGGCTTCGCCTTTTGAAGGGGGGGGGGGGACCAGAATTTTACAGATTTCTTATGTCGAATCAGGTCACGCGAACACCGAGGGCTTCACCGGGCGTAATAAACCTTGAGGTTGCGGATCCAATAATCGAGGATCGGGTCGGCGGATCCCATGCCGATGCGAAGCGCCGTGGCTTGGGCCGCCTGCTCCGTGGGGAAGGTGACGAGGCGCTTCTGCCATTCGGGCCGGGGCGGGTCGACCTTGAAGCCGTCGTAGCGGGCCTTCTCCCCGGAATCGCCGTAGACGAGCATCACGAGGCTATGGGCGTAGAAGGTCGAGCCCATCCCCTGGACGGCCTTCACCTCGTAGGAGAGCCCGACGGCGTTGGATAGGCCCTCCTCGGGGAGGCGCAGGGCGAACTCCGGGTAGACCCAGAAGTCTTTTTTCGCATTGGAGAAATCCGCATGCACCCGCAGGCAGGCTCCGTCTTCTTCCGCGGTGAAGCGTAGTTCCCCGGAACTATTGGCGCGCCAACGCGAGGGATCCGAGACCGGGAAACGAACGCCGCGTCCCTTTTCGACGGCGAGGAACGGCAGGGACAGGGTCGGCGCGAGTCCCGATGGCTCCCGCACGGCAATCACCATTTCCAGTTCCCGGCAGGCGGAAAGGTCCACCTCCCAGCGCAGGCGCTTCGAACTTTTGGCGGGGATCGCTACGAGGCCTTCGGGGAAGGCGGTGGCCGTGATCCGGCCTCCCTCGGGCAGGACCAATTCGGGGCGCAGGGACCGCTCTTGCGCCGACAGGTTGAAGGCGTTCACCTCGATACGTTGGGGTTCGGCGCGGTAATGGTTGCGATCCTGGTCCTTGATCTCCCAATAGGGGAATTGGAAGAGGAGGGGGGAGGCCGCCCGCTCGAGCGGGCGGTAGGAGGCGGAAAGTTTCTTCAGGGCCATGGCCTCGGTGTCTCCGTTGACGCGGCCTGCGAGTTTCCCCGGGTCCAATTCGAGATAGGCCATGCCGCCATCCACGTCGAGGCCGGTGTCGGGATCCATCCGAGCGGGGCTCCCGTCCATGGCCCGCGCTTGCCTCACTGGCAAGTCCCCGAGGCGTACGGGAGTCAACCCCGACGCGCCCGTATAGAGGATGGCGGTGGCGCGTTTGCCGTCGGAGAAGACCCGGGCGCTGCGCGCGCCCGCCGGAAGGGGCTTCAGGTCGCCGAGATAGCCGAGGCCGGCGAGTTCGACGATGGCGCGGGCATAGGCCGCCATGGATCGCATGGGCGTGCCATAGTAATCGAGCAGGCCGAAATTATTGTTATTTTCCTCGAAGAACCGCAGGGTGAACGGAAAATACCGCTCGATGCCCGCGGCTTTCGCCTCCACGGCCTTCATGGTGATCCAAAGGGCGCTGGTGCGGTCCTCCTCCACGTCCGCCCGCAGGCTCCCGCGCGTTCCCCCGTAGACCGAGGTGAGTCGGGCCAATTTGCGGCTCCAGGGCTTGCCCGATTCGGTAATCCAAATCGGCATGCCGGCTTTCGGGGTTCCCTTGAGCCAGGAACGGTAGGCCTTCACGAGGCCGAGGAGTTCGTCGGGGTGGGAATAGGTGTGGAAGGTGAAGACGTCGATGGTCTGGGCGAAGCCGTTTTTGAAGTACGGGCCCAGGCAGGCGGCGCTTAAGTCGCCGCTGGAGAAGGGGGCCCCGGCGAGGGGGATCGCCACCCCGTGCTCCTTGAAAAACCAGGAGCAGGCCGCCGTGAAGGGGAGGAGCGTATCCCCGGGGTGCTCGATATGCTCGGGTTCGTTCCAGACTTGGAAGGCGGCCAGGCTCGGGGAGCGCCGCTCGACCATGGACAGGATGGACGCCTCGACGGAAAGAAGGTCCCTCGGGTAATCTCGGGTGCCCGCTGCGGCGCCGGTCCACGCGGGGGTCGTCGAGAAGCAGCAGACGGATTTGATTCCTTCACAGGCGAAGTCCCCGTAGATGGTCTCCCGGGAGAGTTCAGGCTTGCCCCTGATTTTTTCGTCGTCTTGCCAGGCCTCCCATTCCCGGGCGCAATCGATCCCGCAGCGGCGAACGATGCGAAGCGCCCCGCCGCGCATGGCCCCGGCTCCTTTCAGAAGGGTTTCCATGCAGAAGAAGGGGTCTCGGTCGCCGACGAAGGCTTCGCCGCAGACGAGGCCGAAGCGCTGTTTCGTCGCGGGAACCGACAGGTCGTAGAAACCGCGCCCCAGTTTCACCGTGGCCGTAAACCGGGCTTGCCCGTTTTCCCGCTGGAGTTTTCCCTGCCCGCAGGGGTTCCCTCGGTAATCGCTTAAGGTGAAATCCAATGCCTCCTCGGCCACGTTCGACGCGTTAAAAGCCAGGGTCGCGGGCTTCCCCGGGTCGAAGAAGAACGCCTCCATTGAGACGGGGGTGAGATTCTGCGCGGCTAGAACGGAGGCCCATCCGAGGGCGAAAAGGCACAGGCTCAGGCGAAAGCGACGCATCGTGGCTCCTTCGAGGGCGATTTGGCGGTTTTTGGCACCATTAAAGCGTCTCACGAAGCCGGGGAAAATGCGAATGGGTGGATTTTAGACAATGGAAGGCGAAATACCCTCCCATGTCCCAGTTGCCTACTCGATTATCAGGAATATATTGGAGTCACGGGGATACTTACAGACTTCGCGACGTCTTTAGCGATTCGCGAGGCATTCGAGGTCCCCTCGAACCCATCCAAACGAGGAAAGACATGGTCGTTGAACCGAAAATTCTTGGATTCATCTGCACGACGGCCCACCCGAACGGTTGCCAGGCCCATGTCCGACAGCAGATCGAATACGTGAAGTCCCGCGGGGCCATCGAAGGCGGGCCGAAGAACGTGCTCGTCATCGGGGCCTCCACCGGCTACGGTTTGGCCACCCGCATCACCGCCGCCTTCGCCTGCGGCGCCGCCACCTTCGGCGTTTATTTCGAGAAACCCGCCGACGGCGGGCGCACTGCGACGGCGGGCTGGTACAATACCGCCGCCTTCACGGAGGCGGCCCGCGCCGCCGGCCTCAAGGCCGCCAATGTCAGCGGCGACGCCTTCTCCGACGAGATCAAGAACCAGGTCTGCGAGCGCCTGGCCAAGGAGTTCGGGCCTATCGATCTCGTCGTCTACAGCCTGGCCTCCCCCCGGCGCACCCATCCCAAGACGGGGGAAGTTTTCCAGTCGACCCTCAAGCCCGTGGGGAAGGATTACGCGAACAAGACCATCGACACGGCCCGCGGCGTCGTGCGCGAGGTGGCGCTCCAGACCGCCACCGAAGACGAAGTGCGCCAAACCGAGATGGTGATGGGCGGCGAAGACTGGAAAATGTGGATCGAGCTCCTCGAATCCCGGGGCCTTCTGGCGCCGGGGTGCAAGACCGTCGCGTATTCGTATATCGGGCCCACGCTCACCTATCCCATCTACCGCCACGGCACCATCGGCCGCGCCAAAGAGCACCTGGAATCCACCGCCCGCGAACTCGACAAGCGCCTCTCGGCGACGGGCGGCCGGGCCCTGGTGGCCGTGAACAAGGCCCTGGTGACCCAGGCGTCCTCCGCGATTCCCGTGGTGCCCCTCTATATCGCGATCCTCTATAAGATCATGAAGGCCAAGGGCCTCCACGAAGGTTGCATCGAACAGATGGACCGCCTACTGCGCGATTTCCTCTACGCCCGCTACACCCGCGTCGACGATGAGGGCCGTATCCGCCTCGACGATTGGGAACTCCGGGAAGATGTGCAAGTCGAAGTGGAGAAGATCTGGAAGGATGTCTCGACCGAAAACGTGGGCGAACTCACCGACCTCGCCGGTTACCAGGCCGAGTTCCTGAAACTCTTCGGATTCGGGCTCCCCGGCGTTCCTTACGGGGCCGACGTGCCCGTGGACGTTCCCGTTCCCGCCTGACCATAGGGAATTCCCGCCACTCGCGGCATGGCCGCATTCAAATCGCCCCCTAGGCACCGGGCCAGCCGCCTTACCCCATGGGTGGGGTCCGTTCACGGCATCCACCCTCCCGCAACGCGTTTGAGGGACTGTATTCTACAAGCGCGATTTTAGCCGGACTCGCAAGGGGAAGGCGTGAAGTGGGGTGCAGCCACCCGTTTATATGGGTTTCTTCCTGCGATCTTGGAAAATGGGACTCCGTCTCCCAGGGTCCCTTTTTTAAAATCAACACCTCCTTGTCTGAATTGACGGGCTGAAGGTAAAATATTCCGTTGTCCCGGGTATTTCAACCCAGCCTTGTCTGGATTCCGGGGGAATAACGCATTCCGGACCCCGTGGGTTCCCTTTCCACGCGGTGCCCGGTTTTTTCTTTATCCACCGCCTTTTGGGGCAAAAAAGCCCCCAGGCAGCCATCAGGAGCGCATCATGGAACAGGAATCCGGACTCAAGACCCTGCCGGGAGACGAGGTCCGCCAGATCCAGTGGGGTTTTTCCGACCGCTACGACCTCCAGATGCTGGTAGCCAATGCCCGGCGCGTGGCCCGGACCATCGTGGCCAAGAACGTCGCCGAGGGCGAGCGCAATACCCACGAATGGACCAAGAAAAAGGCGGCCATGATCGACGCCTTTGACGAAGCCGGCCTCACAGCGGCCTTCATGGACGTCGAGCACGGCGGTTTCATCGACGGCCCCAAGAACCTGGCCCTGGCCCTCATGGCCTTCGAGATCAGCTGGGTCGACGGCGGCGCCGCCACGGCCGGCCTGGCCGGAAACCTGGCCCTTTCGCCCATCAACGAGTGCGGCACCCCCGAGCAACGCGCCCGCTATATGGGCGGCGCGGTGCCGGGGAAGGGCGGCAAGCTCCTGCGCGGTTCCTTCGACCTGACCGAGCCCCTGCCGTACGCCGGCGTCGACGGCAGCATGCTCAGCGGCACGATGCGCATCGAGAAGTGGGAGGAGGGCAAGGAGCCCATCCTCAAGATCGAGAAGCGCGGGCGCTTCATCACGAACATGGCCTACGCCAATTTCGTCACGGCCGCCGTGGGCTCGGCGGACGAGCGCATCAAGGGCTCGACCATGGTGATCCTCGAGGAGACCGACCCGGGCCTCTACGACCGGGGCGTCGCCACCAAGAAGATGACGCACCAGCTCTCCTCCACCCACGATCCCGTCTTCAGCCTGAGCGTCCCCGCCAGCCGCATCATCGGCGGCTACGATATCGTCGACGGCAAGATCGTCCCCCGCCTCGACCACGGCTCCATCATCGAGGCCGTCTTTAGCCATACCCGGGTGACGGTGGGCATCATGACCGCCGCCAAGCTCCTCTCCGCGGTCGAGCCCCTCATCCGCTACCACCGCCAGCGCTACCGCGGCACGTCGGCCGACGACGTCGCCTCGCCCCGCTTCAAGCTCGGCATCCAGCAGAAGGAGGACGCCCAGCAGCGCCTGGCCGACATCTGGGCCGCGGGCGAGGCCATGTGCTCCCTCGGTTTCGCCGCCGCCCGCCTCTTCGACAAGATCGACGCCCTCGTGAAGATCCGCAAGGAGATCCTCGCGAAGAAGGGCATCACCGGCGGCCGCGCCCTCTACAAGGAGACCAAGGCCATCGAAGCCCAGGCCATGGAATACCTCAAACTCGACGGCAGCCTCACCGAGGCCCAGAAGGCCACCGACGCCAAGTACCGGGCCCTGAAGGAAGATCCCCTCATCCAGTTCGCCCTCCTCGATACCCTCGGCAACGTCTATTGCCCCGCGCCGAAATTGTGGAACACCGGCCACGGCACCAATATGATGCGCGAGGCGGTGGCCCTCATGGGCGGCTACGGCATCACCGAGGACGCCCCCGGCTACCTCTGCAATAAGTGGGTCGACGGCCAACTCGAGGCCACCTACGAGGGCCCCGAGGTCGTCCAGCGCCGCCAGATCAGCCTCACCATGACCAACGAACTCTTCCTCGAGCAACTCCGCCTCGCGCTGGCGGAACTCGAGGCCATCCACCGGGAGATGCCCAACGTCGGGGCGGCGATCACGGCCCGCGCCGGCAAACTCTTCCTCTTCGCCCTCGATTACATGCAGAAGACCAACGACGCCACGGGCAAGAAGTATTTCCACGCCAACCGCCAGGGCGTCTCCTTCCCCCTGGCCGACGCCCTCGCCTGCCTCCTCGGCTCCGTGGAGCAAATCCGCGACCTCGTGCGACTCAAGAACGAGGGGCCCCAGAATCCCGTGGCCGCCGAATCCCTGCCCGGCCTCCTTCCCTTCATGGGCGACCTCTGCGTCATCCAGGCCCTCGACATGGCCGGCGAGGTCGAGAAGGTGCTCACCGAACTCATCTACGGCTATATGGCCGACCCGGCTTCCGTGCGCACCACCCTCAAGGAGTACCAGGAACTCCGCCTCGCCTTGGAGGAATCCATGGCCGGCCAGCGCAGCGCCCGCGACCGCGCCGGCTACGCCCTCACCCAAGTCAGCATCCCCGAAGTGCTCGATTACCCCCAATAAGGGCGAGCGGAACTCCCGATGAGCGACACCAGCGTCGAACGCCAATCGATGGAAGTGGACATCGCCTGCGTGGGCTTCGGCCCCGCCATGGGCGGTTTCCTCACCCACCTCTCCCGCGGGCTCAAGGCGGCCGAGGCGAGCGGGCCCATCCAGAGCCCGACCATGCCGGGAGCACCCCCCACGGTCATCTGCTACGAGAAGGCCGAAGACCTCGCCCTCGGGGTCTCCGGCGTGGAGACCGAGGCCAAGGCCATCAAGTCCTCCTTCCCCGATTTTGATCCGGCTTCCGTGCCCATGACCACCTGGATCAAAAAAGAGAAGACCGTCTACCTGATGGATCCCTGGGGGGCGTCCCGCCGCCCGCTCCTCGTGCGCTTGGCCGACCCGATCCTGCGGCTCCTGGGGAAGAAGCACTCCTTCACCCTGCCGGTGAACCCGCCGTTCCTCCACAAGAAGGGCGGCATCATCACCGCCCTCGGGCAATTCAACCAATGGGTCGCCGGCCAATTGATGGCCGAGGGCGCCGTGCAGATCTGGCCGTCGATGGCGGTGGAAGACCTGCTCCTCGAGAAGGACGCCGTCACCGGCGTGCGCCTGGCCGACCAGGGCGTCGATAAGGAGGGCAAGCCCGCCGAGGGCTTCATGCCCGGCATGGACATCAAGGCCAAACTCACCGTGGTGGGCGACGGGCCCATCGGGTCCATCGGGCGCAAGCTCAACGAGAAACTCGGCATGCCCGAGGGGCGCCACCTGTGGGAGTGGGCCGTCGGTATGAAGTTCGTCGTGTCGCTCCCCGATGATTGCCCCCTCGAAGAGGGCACGGTCATCCATACCATCGGTTTCCCCGAGCCCGAGATCTTCGGGTTCTTCTACGTGATGCCGAACAAGATGGCCTCCATGGGCATCTTCGTCCCCTCGTGGATGCAGACGCCCGTGCGCACCTCCTACCGCTACCTCCAGTATTGGATGCAGCACCCCTACCTCTGGCAGTACGTCAAAGGGGGGAAGGTGAGCAGCTTCGGCGCCAAATCCCTCCTCGAGTCGGGCATCGAGGGCGAGCCCCATCTGGTGGGCGACGGCTTCGCGCGCATCGGCGAGGGATCCGGCACGACGAACATCCTCACCAATTCGGGCGTCGACGAGGCGTGGGCCAGCGGCCGCCTCCTGGCCGATGCCGTGCTCGAACTCTTAAAATCGGGCCAGCCGTTCACCCGGGAGAACCTCGACAAGACCTATGTCGCCAGCCGCCGCCGCAGCGCCATCGAGAAGGGCACCCGCAAGGCCCGCCATAGCCGCGACGGCTTCCGCCGCGGGTTCCTCCCCGGCATGGTGGGCATGGCGCTCGCCGGCTTCACCGGAGGGCTCCTCTATGTGCCCTCCCGGGAGAAGGCCCCCCACGACATGCTCATTGACCTCGAGCGGTACTACCGCGACCGCATCCCCGCCGCGGAACTCCGCGCCATGGAGGCCGAATGCCTCCAGAAGGGCGGCACCCTGTGGGAGAAGATCCTCCCCCGCCTGGGCTGGCCCGAGGTCGTCTTCGACGGCGCGCTCCTCATCTCCCACCAAGACGCGCTCCTCCTCGGCGGCAAGGTCCAGGCGGTCCACGGCTACCGCGACCACGTCCTCTTCGACGATCCCGCCGCCTGCGAGGCCTGCCGCACCAAATCCTGCGTGGAGATCTGCTCCGGCCAGGCCATCGCCCGGGTGGAGGGCCGTCCGGTCCCCGCGTTCGACCGGGAAAAATGCGTCCATTGCGGCGCCTGCATCTGGGGCTGCGCCCGCGGCGGGCGGGGCGACCTCGCTATCGATTCCAATATCGCGTTCCTGGGGGTCCCCGGCGGGCTCCATTCCGCCGAGAACTGATCCCCCCTGATCCCATTCCCAAGGCACGGAGACCCAGCCATGAGCATCGATCACACCTACCACCTCGTCATCTGCGGCAGCGTGGTGCCCGACCCGCTGCAGAGCCTCGAGCCGGTCGTCACCCAGGGCAAGCCCGGGCTCAAGAACGAGCTCATGCTGCCCATGGTGCTCGATCCCTTCGTGAACCATAGCCTCAACGAAGCCGCCAAATTGCGCGAGGCCACGAAAGACACCCAGGTGCACCTGGTGGCCGTGGGGCCCAAGGCCAAGCTCCAGCAGCTCATGATGGTCCTGGCCCAGAAGACGGCCTTCAATCTCGTCGCCGTCGACGCCCCCGCCGGCGGTTTCATCGATTCCCACACCGTGGCGGCCGCCCTGGCCGAGGCGATCAAGGCCATCCCCGGGCTCGACCTCCAGAAGACCCTCGTCTTCGGCGGCTGGAGTTCGGCTTCCCGCGCCAGCGGCACCACGCTCCAATTGGTGGGGGAGAAACTCGGCATCACCGAGCAATTTTTCGGGGTGGACCGGCTCACCCCCGCCGCCGACGGCGGCTTCACCGTGCTCGAGCGCGTGGAAGCGGGCCAGCACCTCGAGACCCAAGTCGCCGGGGCCCCCGCCGTCATCGGCTGGGCCACGGGTGAACTCCCCGAACTCCCCAATAACCCGAAGATCGGGATGATGAACATGGCCAAGATCATGCCGGCCATCGGCAAGGCCAAGGCCGTCGACCTCGCCTCGGCCGGCTTCAGCGTCGTCGACACGGCCCTCCCCGCGGAGAAGCGCCAGACGCGGGTCGTGAAGGATATGCCCGCCGCCGCGGTCGCCGCCGAAATCAAAGAGTGGATCGCCTCCGGCAAGGCCGGCTGAGCGCACATCATCCCACAGGAATGCACCCCATGGAATCCATCCTCGTCATCATCGACGCCGAAGAAGACAAGCCCCTCTCCGGCCAGGCCCTCGAGACCCTCGGCGCCGCCGCCGCGCTTTCCGCTATCGTCAAGAAGGAGATCTCCGTCGGCCTCGTGGGCAGCGGCGATCTTTCGAAGGTCGCCACCGCTCTCGCCGGCGCCGCGGCGAAGGCCTTCACGTTCTCCGACGCGGCCCTCAAGGACCCCGGCTACGCCCGGGACGCCTTCGCGGCGGCGAAGCTCGTGAAGGCCTCGGGCGCCGCCTGGGTGCTCGCCCCCGCCTCTTCCCGCTGGAGCCGGGCCCTTCCGGGCGCGGCGGAACGCTGCGGCGGCAAGGTCGACACCCACATCACCTCCTTCGAGGAGAAGGGCGGCAAGGCCGCCGCCGGGCGTTGGTACTATCGCCAGCGCATCTTCGGGAAGATCCTGCGCGAGCAGGGCCCCTGGTTCATGACTATCGAAACCGGCTCGTTCCCCAAGGCCGCCGTGGGCGTCGGGGCCGCGCCCGCCGTGACGCCGGTGGCCGAGGCGCTCCCCGCCTCCCGGTCCAAGGTGCTGGGCTTGCGCAGCCTCTCCGGCGGCAAGCAGACCATCAAGCCCGACGCCGAACTCCTCCTCGTCGCCGGCGCCGGCTGGACGAAGACCCAGAAAGACGGCGTCAAGCACGCGAAAGAGGCCGAGGGCCTCATCCTCGCCTTCCTCGAGAAGTACGGCGCGTCCCTGGGCAGCAGCAAGGCGGCCACCGACCTCGCGGCCGAGGGCGGCGAAGCCCTCACCTTCATGACCCAACTCCACCAGGTCGGCCAGACGGGCGCCAGCCCGCGCCACGCCAAGGGCCTGGCGACCTGCTGCTTCGGCGAAGAGCCCCATGTCGTCGGTTGGCGCTTCATCAACGAGCGGCGGGCCATCGACCTCAACGCCAATTGCGGCTGGGCCCAGGGCAAGGCAGACGTCCTCTACGTGGCGGACGTCTTCGAGGTCTTCAAGGAATTGGCGAAGTAGGTTTTAGCCCGCCCGGGCTTCCATGAGTTGGATCAGTTCGTCGCGGATCTTGTATCGCCCGTAGAACTCCACGAGTTTCTTCAGGAGATCTTTGTTCTGCTGGTTCACGGCCTGGGTGAAGACCTTCTTGATGCCGAGGTAGCCCTGGGCGCGGTTCTTGGGGAAGAGTTCGGCGTAGAACTCGAAGGCGTCGTCCCACTTGTTCATCTGGGCGTAGAGGCCGCCGAGGTAGTCGATGGCCTGCTGGCGGTCGGGCCACCGGCGCAAGAGGTCGCGCAGCGTGCCGATGGCGAGGAAGCCCATGCCCGATTGCTGGTAGGCATCGGCCATGAGGAAGGTGTACTGGGCCTTCTGCTCGTCGCTTAAGTTGGTGTTCCCGGTGAGGAGGATCTCGTAGACCGCCGCCGCCTCGCGGAATTGGCCGAGGTCGCGCAGGATGCCCGCCTGGAGATCGCGTAGGAGGCGGTTATTCGGGTTGGCCCGCACCCCGCTCTCCACCAATTGGAGGGCGCGGGCGTTGTCGCCCAGATCGAGGTAGAGGGATGCCAGGGCCTGCCACGCGTCGCTGCTTTGGGTATTCGTGGCGAAGATGAGGCGGTACTGCTCCTCGGCTTGCTTGTAGAGGCCGAGTTTTTTGCAGGTATCGCCCACCAGGAGGAGGGTGTCTTCGTCGAGGGGATCGATGGCCAAGTAAGCCCGGAAGACCTCGAGGGCCGCGACATAATTGTCGAAACTGAAGAAGATCTTCCCCAGATTGTGGTAGGAGTCCTTGAAGGTCGGGGCCAGGGCCATGACCTTGCGGTAATAGCCGATGGATTCGCCCACCTTCTCCATCCGGTAATTGACGTTGGCGAGATTGTAGTAGATGAGGGCCTGGTTCTCCCCGGAATTGAGCGCCTGCTTATAGAGGAACTCCGCCTTCTTCAGGTTGCCGTCGAGGTAGGCCCGATTGGCCGCGTCGAGGAGCGCGTTGGCCGCGGCCCAGGGGGCCGAGAAGAGGAGGAGGGCGAGGAGCGCGCGGCGGGCCATGGCGTTAATTTATTCCGAAACCCCAATGGGTGCAACTCACCGGTCCATCTCCTTGAGGAAGGCCAGCACGGGGCGGAAGACGGCCTCATGCCCCGGGGGGCGCACGAGCACGTGCCGGTCGGCCTCGGGTTCGTGGAGTTCCTTCAGGGGGGAGCGGATGCGATCGAAGATGAGGCGCCCGCTCTTCGGGTTCACCACGGGATCGTGCTTTGCTTGGATGACCAGGGCGGGAAGGCGCACCGAGGGCAGGGCCTTCGCCGTCACCTTCATGAGCCGCTCGAGTTCGGCCACCGCGGCGATGGGATGGCGGCGGTAATTGGTCTCGGGGAACTCGGGCGGCGTGTCGAGGTACTCGAGGCGGCCCTTCTGCAGGTGGAGGCGCGTGAGGAGGCGGTTCCAGAGGTGCAGGGCGGGGACGAGGTGGGTCTTGAAATCGGCGAGTTTCAGGGCGGCGTTCACCGTGAAGATGCCCCGCAGGCGCTCGCGTTTCCTGGCGGCGGCGAGGAGGGCGAGGAGGCCCCCGGTGGAGAAGCCCCCCACCACCACCCGGCTGCAGCAGCCCGAGACGATGGCGCAGCCGCGGCCCACCGCGTCATACCATTCCCGCCAGGTCGCCTTGGCGAGGTCTTCCGGCGTGGTGCCGTGGCCCTTGAGCCTCACGCCGTAGACGGTGAACCCCTCGGCGTGGAGGAAGGCCGCCAATTCCCGGATCTCCCCGGGGGAGGCCTTGTAGCCGTGGACGAGGACGATGCCCGTTCTCCGGTGCCCCTCGAGGAAGAAGGGGGCGCCATATTCCTTGCCGATGGAGTCCGCCTGGCGGTAGGAGAGCCCGTAGTCGCGCTCGTAGAGGGCCCGGTCGCGCTCCAGGAGGGTCCGATGGAGTTGGCGCGCCAGATGTTCGGGTTCCCGGTTGATGAAGCCCCGCAGCCGCGCCTGGAGGGCGGTGAGGGGCTTGACCTCGTTGGCGATGACCCGTAGCGTGCCCACGAGGCGCTCCCGGTGGAAGGCCGCGGTGCGTTCGAGGGCGCTCCGGCGGATCTGCCACCGCGAGCCGCTCATCCCGAGCACCTCCTCCTGGACTGCGAGCAGGAAGATATCGGCGAACGGCGGGAAATCCTCCAGGGAGAGGAGGGCGTCGAGGGATGGTTCCTCCAGGGTCCAGTGGAGGCGCAGGCCGGCCTCCCGGGCCCAGCAGGCGGCGAGGAAGATCGCGGCCTGGAGCTGGGGCAGGGTGAGGGTTTTCGAGCGGCAGAGGAAGAGGGCGCTGGCGAAGAGATGGTCGAGGTTGAGGGTCACCGCGTGGTAGACCCAGCCCATGAGCTGGTCGGTGAGGGGCCGGGCGAGGAGGCGGGTGATGAGATCGCTGCGGGTCTCCGTGGGGAGGATGGGCAGGTCTTTGAGGAAGCGTCCCCGGGATTGGAGGAAGGATCGCACCTCCACCGGTTCCCCGATGGCGACATCGACGTCGCCCTTCAGGAGGATATTGCCCTCGATGGTGAGTTCCTCCTCCATGCGTTCGGAGACCTGCTTGAGCAGGCGGTGGGTGAAGTGGAGGAGGGCGTTGGGGTGGGGGCGAATGGGATAGAAGGTGAGGTTCACCGGGACCAGCACGGTATCAAGCGGCGCGAGGTCGCCGGCGGTGCGGATGTCGAGGATCTTCTGGTAATAGGCCACCCGCTCGGTGCGCCCCCGCCGGGCGTTCTCGAGGAAGTCGTCTTTATAGAGCACCGATTTCAGGGCCATCACCGCGGCGCCCGTATGGGGCGGGTGGGGGGCGCCGTCCTCCTCCGCTTGGATGACGAAATGGCGGCCGTGCATGATGCGCTTGTCCTTCACCATCACCCCCTCGGGGTAGATGAGCCACGACCACACGCCCTTCATGAGGTCGGAGATGATGGCCTTATTGCGCAGCGGCGAGCCCGTGCTCATGGTGCCCATGCTCGCCATGAAGCGCCCCAGGTGGCCCACGAAGAGCCCCTTCCAGGCCAGGCTGCGCACCGGGCGGCGGGCGTACTTCCACAGGATCCACGGCATGATGACCGTCTCGAAGCGTGTGAAATGGTTGACCACGAAGAGGGCCGGGTTCGCCGGGATGCGGTCTAAGCCGTGGACGCGGATGCGCGTTCCCAGGAATTTCCGCAGGAGGCGGATGAGCATGCCGGCGGCCTTGAAGAGGCGCCCGGGGCGGTCGGGTCCGGTTTCTGCCATGGAGACTCGCTCTGACTTGGGTTCATGGGCGGCCCCCGATGGGCCGCGCGCTTGGGATTGAACCATGGACGGCGCCCGGGAAGCGCCCCCTCGCGCTTTAGCAATTAATCCCCGGCAACTGCGAGGGTGCGGATCGGAAAGTTTCCGATCGCGGATGCCGAAATAGAAAGCACCCCCCGGGGAAAGAATTCAGCCAGGAAGGCGAAGCCGGGATCCCCAAGCCACGGAAGGCGCATGCAGAAAACCAGGAACCTCCTCCAACCCGTCACCGATGCCGAGCACCTCCTGCTGCTGCAGGAGGTCCGCATCCTGCGGGAATACCAGGCCTTCATCCGCCGCGCGCTTCCCCAGCTCACCAAGGCCATCCCGGTGATGCGGGTCAAAGAGGCCCTGCCCCACGTGCGTCGCATCCTGGAGCACGGGGGCGACGGGGTGGACCGCACGCTCCATTTCAAGAACCGCCAGCACGAATACCTGCGGGATTGGGAGCGCCGGGAGAAGATCCACCTCGCCTCCCGCGTGGGCCCCAAGGACCAGGTGGGCCGCCTCCTGAAGATCGCCGATATCCTCACGGCGGTGAAGAAACAGCTCAATTGACGCGGGGATGAAACCCCGGCGGGCCCACGTTACACTTGGGCCATGGAATTCAAGCACCAGAGCCTCTTCGAGCACGGCCACGAAACGACCCCCTGGGAATCGATCGGAAAAGGCGGCATCTCCGTCCTGAACCTGGACGGCCGCGAATTCCTTTCCGTAGACCCGGCCGTCCTGCGCGCCCTCGCGAAACGGGCCTTTTCCGATATCCAATTTTTCCTGCGGCCGGCCCATCTGGAGCAGGTCGCCGCCATCCTCGACGACCCCGAGGCCTCCGACAACGACCGGTTCGTCGCCGCCTCGATGCTCCAGAACGCCGCGATCTCCGCCCGGGGGGAACTCCCGTTCTGCCAAGACACGGGAACCGCCATCGTCATGGGTTGGAAAGGGGAGGGGGTGCTCACGGGCGCCGACGACGAGGCGGCCCTCTCCCGGGGGATCTACGACATCTACCAGGAAGCGAACCTCCGCTACTCCCAGAACGCCGCCCTCGATATGTTCCGGGAAGTGAATACCGGCACCAATCTTCCCGCCCAAATCGACCTCTATACCAAGCCCGGCGCCGCATACGAGTTCCTCTTCATGGCCAAGGGCGGCGGGTCGGCCAATAAGACCTACCTCTACCAGCAGACGCGTTCTTTGCTCACCCCCGCGACGCTCTCCAAGTTCCTCTTCGAAAAACTCTTCGATTTGGGTACTTCCGCCTGCCCCCCCTACCACCTCACCGTGGTCATCGGGGGCACCTCGGCCGAGGCGAATTTGAAGACCGTGAAATTGGCTTCCGCGAAATTTTACGACGACCTCCCCACCACGGGGAACGCGCTGGGCCGGGCCTTCCGCGACCTCGAATGGGAAGCCAAGATCTTCGAATTGGCGCAGCAGACGAAGATCGGGGCCCAGTTCGGGGGGAAGTACTTCGCCCTCGACGTGCGCGTCATCCGCCTGCCCCGCCACGGCGCCTCATGCCCCGTCGGGTTGGGCGTCTCGTGCTCCGCCGACCGGCAGGTACGGGCCCGCATCACCCGGGAAGGGGCCTTCATCGAGGCGCTGGAACGCAGGCCGGAGCGCTACCTGGAAAAGGCCAACGCGGTGCGCCTGGAAAAGCCCATCGAGATCGACCTCGACCACGGGATCGACCAAGTCGTGGCCGAGCTTTCTAAATACCCCGTGAAGACCCGGGTGCTGCTATCGGGCACCCTCATCGTCGCCCGGGATATCGCCCACGCCCGGTTGAAAGAACTCCTCGACAGCGGCAAACCCCTTCCCGACTATTTCTCCAAGCACCCCATCTATTATGCCGGCCCGGCCAAGACGCCCGCCGGTATGGCCACGGGGTCCTTCGGTCCCACGACCGCGGGGCGGATGGACGCCTACATCGAACCCTTCATGGCGTTGGGCGCTTCTCGGGTCACCCTGGCCAAGGGCAATCGGAGCAAGGTCGTCGCCGAATCCTGTAAAAAATATAAGGGTTTCTACCTGGGCTCAATCGGTGGCCCGGCAGCCCTTTTAGCCCACGCAAATATAAAGTCCATGGAATTAGTAGACTTTGAGGATTTGGGAATGGAAGCCATTCGACGCATCCGCGTCGAGAAATTCCCGGCGTTTATCATCTGCGACGATAAAGGAAACGATTTTTTTGCCGAAATAAGAGGGTAGGCCCCATTGAAACCCGGGGGCCTCGGTTTGTCAATAACGGTTACATGCGACCGGTGAAAAATTTGGCACACCAAGAGAAGCCCCCGTGTTCAATGAAGATATGAACGGCCAAGGACCCATGCCCAGCACCCTCGAACGGCATCTGCCGCTCTTTCCGCTCAGCGCGGTGGTCTTCCCCGGCCAAGAGGCTCGCCTCACCATCATCGAACCCCGCTACCGGCAACTCATCCACGAGAGCGACCAGAACGGCCTCACCTTCGGCCTCACCGCGCTCCTGGGAGAAGAACTCTCCGTGTTCGGCACAGAGGTCGAACTCCTGCGCATCGAAAAAATCCACGAAGACGGGCACCTCATCATCTTGGTGCGGGGCCAGACCCCCTTCCGAATCCTCCATTACTACCGGCAATTGCCCGAGCGGCTCTACCCGGGCGGCGAGATCCAGTCCATGCCCATGGGGGCTCCGGCCGAGACCGAACTCCAGAAGCGCCTGGCCGCCACGTATCTCTTGGTGAGCGATCTCCTGCCGGTGCAGGGCGAGACCATCGATTTGAATCTTCCCTATCCTTCCTGGCAATTCGGCCTCAGCGTGGGCCTCTCCATGAAGCAGAAGATCAAACTCCTTTCGCTCCCCACCGAGAGCGAGCGCCAGCGGCTCCTCCTCGCCTACCTGACCGAATTGCTCCCCGCCCTGGAAAAAGCCGTGCGCGACGGCCGTCGCGCGTCCTAGAAGGTGTCCCATTCCCGCGAAACGCCTCTTCGGCGCGGGGCAGGGCGGTGCGCAGCGCTCAGGGCGCTTCGGGTTCCCGCAGAAGCAGGGGGATCCCCTTCCAATCGATTTTTTGTTTGCGGACCCACGCCTCGAGGCCTCGGGCGACGCGAACGGGCACCCGCGGACTAAACGACCCGGCCGCGCCGATCCCCACCAGGGTCGCTCCGGCCAGGAGGAACTCGAGGGCGTCGTCGGTGTTGCGGATGCCCCCCAGGCCCAGCACGGGGATCTTCACCGCCCGGCAGACCTGGTAGACCATGCGCAGCGCGATGGGTTTGATGCCGGGTCCGCTATAGCCGCCGGTCACCCGGGCGATGCTCGGCCGGCGCGAGGCGACGTTGATTTGCATGCCGAGGAACGTGTTCACCAAGGACACGGCGCTGGCGCCCCCGTTCTCGCAGGCCTTGGCCATGTCGGTGATGGAGGTGACGTTCGGGGACAATTTGGGCATGAGGGGTTTGGTCGCCACCGCGGCGCAAGCCTGGACGAGTTTCTCCAGGAGCGCGGGATCGCTGCCGAACTCCACGCGACCGCCGTGGACGTTGGGGCAACTGACGTTGAGTTCGATGAGGTCGACCGCGGCCACGGTGTTCATCGCCCGCACGAGGGCGACATAATCCTCGATCTGGTTCCCCGCCAGGTTCGCGATGACCCGGGTGCCGATGCGGGGCAGTTCGGGGGCGATGCGCTCCATGAAATACGCGAGGCCATCGTTCTGCAGGCCCACGGAATTGATGAGGCCCGCTTCGGTCTCGGTGATGCGGTACATCGGATTGCCGGGGCGCGGTTCGAGGGTGAGGGCCTTGAGGGTGACCGCCCCGAGGCGGGAGGGGTCCGCGAGGAAACGGCTCTCCAGGCCGTACCCGGCGGTGCCCGCGGCCGCCACGACGGGGTTCTTGAATGGGATTCCGGCGAAATCGATCACGGAAGGGCCTCCACGGGAAGACGGCGTTCGTCGAATTATACCTTTTGGCTGGGGCTCCTGTTCGCGGTCTTGGCCGTGCCGCTTTTCGCATCGGTGGTGTGGGAACCCGCCTACCGCCTGGGCTCGACGAACCGGAACCTGCAGAACCCCATGGTCGTCGGCGACGGGCCGGGGGCCTGGCTATTCTGGCAGGAGGGCCGCGGGGAGGGCCAAGCGCCCCGGCGCCTCTTGCGTTTCACCCGATTGGAGGGCCCCCCGGAGAACCTCGCTAATTCCCTCACGGTGCTGGAGGTCCCCACCGATCGTTCCCTCATGGCCAGCGCCATCCCCGTCGGGAAGGCGGAGGTGGCCCTGGCTTGCGTGGACGGGGAGGGCCAGGTCTTGGTGCTGCGGGGATCCCCCGCCCAGAATCAATGGGAGGCCCCGCGGCGCGTGACCCGCAGCGCGGGATCCTGCTTCCAACCTTCCCTCCTGTACCAACCGGGCACGGGGGCGCTCCATATTTTTTTCGTGGAGGAGAGCGGCGGGGCTTGGCGGCTCATGCTGGTCTCCTTTGTGGACCAGTCCGGGGTGGTGGGCGGCCCCTTCGTGCTCTCCGAATCGACCCTCACGGGCGAATTGCCGTTCGCGCCCCGGGCGGTGGAAGCCGGCCCGCAGGTTTGGGTCTTTTACCAGGCCCGCCCGCGGTGGCAAAAAGACCGCGCGCCCCGCGAGAGCATCCGCCGCCTCGTGCTGGAGGGGCCGAGCCTCGCGCCCGTGGAAGATACCCGAATCTCCGCCCCCGATGAGCGGGGTTTCGAGCCCACGCCGGTGCACTGGCGCGACCAGATCGCGCTCTTCTGGCGGCGGCAAGAGGGGGCGCACTGGTCGCTTTCGACCCAATCCTGGAAACTCCAGAAGGAAACCGAGAAGACCCGCCACGGGCAAAAACGCGCGGCATGGATCAGCCGCGGCCAAGCCGAAAACTTGCCCTCCGTCCTCATGGACCCTTTCCTCTCCGGCATCGACCTCTGGGGATCCCGTCTCTATCTGGGCGCCTCGGGCACCGTCGAAGGGCACCCAGGGTTCTCCCTGCGTTCCCTCGATCTTTCCACCGGGAGATGGAGTTCGGAGCAACTCATCGAACGGGATGGCGTCGTCTTGGGCAGTCGGGTGGTGGAGGGGCCGGAGGGGCGCCTGCTGATCCAGGAACTCGACCGCTCCACGAGGGGCCTGGAATGCTTGGTGGAAGACACCCGGGTCGCTCCGCCTCGATTCACCCAGGTGCCGGATCCCGAGACGTGGTATGACGATCGGTCGCTGCCGATCGCCTGGCGCGCGCCCGTGGATCCCTCCGGGGTGGCGGGATACGGATTCGTCGTCAGCCCCCGCCCAGACACAAAGGCCCCGCTGGCCACCCTCGGGGAGTTCCAGACCCGGCTCGATCTCGGCCCCTGGCTCGCCGAAGGCACGAATTATTTCCATCTCGCCGCCTGGGACCGGGCCGGGAACGTGAGCGCGGTGGTTTCCACCCGGATCCTGGTGGACCGCCTGCCCCCGACCCTCGTGTCCCTCTGGTCGCTCAGCCACGCCGAAGCCCATTGGTCCTCCAACGCCCGGGTGATCCTGCGCGTGCATGCCGAGAGCCAGCGGGGCGGGGCGCTTCAGTACGGGTGGGCCGTTTTCCCCTCCCTGCCGACGGCCGAGGAGGCCCTCGAGCAGATCGGCAAGAGGCCCCCTCTCCCTTCGTCCCTGTTCACGGCCCAATGCCGCTTCGTCGGTACGAATGTGATCGCGGTCTCCGCGCGAGATGACCGCGGTCGGTGGAGCCAACCGGGATTCCACGAGGTGTGGGTGGAGGGTGCGGCATCCTTGGCGGAGGCCCCATGACCGGCGCCGCCCGGGCGGGCCTCCTCCTGCTGCTCACCGCGATGGCCTCGGGCGAGGATCCCGGTGAGCGCGCGGCGTTCCCCACGTCGACGGGCTATTCGGCCGCCGTGGACGAGACCCACCGGGCCATGGCCCAAGCCTTCATCGGCAGCATGAGTTGGACGATCCGCCCGGATCTCGATGGGGCCTCCGCCCCTTGGATCAGACCGACGCGTCGCCTGATGCCCCTCCACGCCCTCGAGGACGGGAGCGCCCGAAGCGCCGGTTTCCTTCCGCTCTACCCCGTCCGCTCGGTGATCCTGGAGACCCGGAAACAACGCCTGCGCAACGAGAACCAGTTCTTCGGCGCGCGCATCGTCTTGGCGCGCGGGGTCGACCAAGAGGCCCTCATCGCCGACCTGGAGGGCCGCTATGGGGGCAGTTTCGAGATCCACTGGGCCGCGACGGCGGATGAAGCGGTGCGCGCCGTGAAAACCGGCCAATCCCCCTTCACCTTCCTCGACAGCGACCTGGCCCTCCAAGCCGCGGCGGGCGACGCCGATCTCCAGGTGACCTGGAAATGGCTGGAGAATCTGGCGAGCGTCCGCTGGGTGGGGTGGAAAGCCGCCGACGCCGCGAAGGAGGAGGGTCCGGACGGGCGTTGGGAGAGGCCCCTGTCCGTGCGCTGGGCCACCTGGCTCTCCGATCGCCATGAGACGGGGCCCTGGAGGATCCTCCAGCGCGCCTGGGACCTTACTTATGCGAATTACCTGGTTCAATGCGGCCCCCAGGCCAAGGCGGCCGACGCCCTCGGCCAGGTGTGGCGCACGCGCGAAGGAAACCGCCGCTACGAGGAGCGGCTCGACCGCGTCCTCGGCACCAACGCCGGGGCGCCCCCGGCGTCCTGGGCGCCGCTCGTCATCGAATACCTCGGGTGGGCGAATCCCTTCGAAGTGCGCCTCACCGACCTCGACCGCTTGTACGCGCTCCCCGCCGAGGTCCAAGGGGAGTGGCTCGATCTGGCGCGCAAGAAAGTCCCCCAAGTCTGGGACCGCTGGGCGAGCCTTCGGGGCGTGGAAAGCCATTTCGCCGGGCTTAAATCCGAGCCCTCCACGGCGTTCGAGGCCGCCCTGACCCCCGAGGATCGACGGACGATCCAGCGCCTCTTTTGGAAGAAGCAGGGCGAGACGCTCATGCGCGCGGGGAAGTACGACGAGGCCTGCTCCCTCTTCGAGCGCGTGGTCCAGGAGGATCCGGAGGACCTCCTCACGCGAAGGCAGCTCGCGGAATCCACCCAGCGCCGGGAGTCGGATCGTCGGGAGTCGATGCTCCGCCTCAACCTGCTCGCGGCGCGGGAAGCGGCCCGTTCTTCCATGGCCCGGGGGGATGATGCGGGGGCCCTCGAGGCCTGGCGACGGGTCCTCGCCGTATTGCCGGGCGACCCCGAGGCGCGGCGGGAATCCGCCGCCCTGCGCCAGGCTCGGCAGGAGCGGGAACGGCGCGACGAACTGGAGCATTTGGGGAGCCTGCTCGACCAAGGGATCTCCCGCTACCAGGATGGCCATCCGGAGAAGGCCGTCCTGCTCCTGGAGAGCCTCCTCGATCTCGCCCCGGGGAATACGAAGGCCCAGGAATACCTGGAACTCGCGCGGGGCGCGCTGGCCATGGCCGGCGATGAAGAGGAGGACCCCCGTTCTCCCTATGCGGAGGTCGTGGTCAATCTCCAGAGCAAGGCGAAATCTTTCGAGGCCCGGGGCCTGTTCCAGGAGGGGGATGAGGAGTGGCGCCGGCTTCTCGCGCTCTTCCCCAAGAACCGGGAGGCCCAGGCGGGGACCCTCCGCTGCCGGGAGAAAATCGAACCCGGGAGCCTGCGCCGGTGGGCCAACGGGCGCTTGGAGGAAGCGAGCCGCCTGCGCAAAGAGCACCGGATCGTCGAGGCGCGCACGGCCGTGGACCAGGTGCGCCGCCTCGACCCCGGCCACCCGGGCTTGAAGGGCTTCGCCGAGCGCGCGGAAACGGTCCCCTCGGCGGCGCCGAAGATCGATCCCTCCGACCTCGCGAAATGGTACGACGAGGCCATGAACGCCTACGGCCGCGAAGACCTCGCCGGCGCGCGGGAAATCTACCGCTCGATCCTGGCCAAGGACCCCGCCCAGGTGCCGGCCCGCCTCTACCTGGACCGCATCGATACGCGGCTTCTCTTCGGCATGGCGACGAACGCGGGCGCGGCGCCCGTCGACAATAGCGGCCGCGAAGAGTTCCTTCGGCGGCTGCACCAGCACGCCCTCGACCTCTACAACCAGGGCCGAGTGCTCGACGCCGTGAAGGAATGGGAGCGCATCGTCAAACTCGATCCCTCCGACAAGCGGGCCCACAATAGCATCCGCCGGGCCCAGGCCCTTCGGCGCCAGCAATAGCCGCCCCATTCGCTCCTCGGGGACCCACGCCCGCGCGCGTGAGATTCCGCGCACTCCAAGATATAATAGCGGGCTTTATCACGAAGCAGGGCGGCAAGGCCGCCGGGAGTTTCCATGAGCATGAACGCGGGCGCCGATTTCAAGGTCGCCGATATGAACCTGGCCGATTGGGGCCGCAAAGAGATCGAGATCGCCGAGCAGGAGATGCCCGGCCTCATGGCCATCCGCGAGCGCCACGCCAAGGCGAAGCCGCTCTCCGGATCCCGCATCACCGGCAGCCTCCACATGACCATCCAGACCGCGGTGCTCATCGAGACCCTGGTGGCGCTGGGCGCCAAGGTGCGCTGGTGCTCCTGCAATATCTTCTCGACCCAAGACCATGCGGCCGCCGCCATCGCCAAGGCCGGCGTTCCCGTCTTCGCCTGGAAGGGCGAATCCCTGAAGGACTACTGGTGGTGCACCGAGAAGGCCCTCGATTTCGGGGGCGGCGAGGGGCCGAACCTCATCGTCGACGACGGCGGCGACGCGACGCTCATGATCCACAAGGGCGTCGAGGCCGAGAAAGACGCCGGCATCCTCGCGAAGGATTACAGCAAGGAAGGCGAAGATTTCCAACTCCTCATGGCGCTCCTCAAGGAGATCCACGCCGCCAAGCGCGTGAACTGGACGAAGGTCGCCGCCGGCATCAAGGGCGTCTCCGAGGAGACCACCACGGGCGTCCACCGCCTCTACACCATGCTCGCCGAGAAGAAGCTCCTCTTCCCCGCCATCAACGTGAACGATTCGGTCACCAAGAGCAAGTTCGACAACCTCTACGGCTGCCGCGAGTCCCTGGTGGACGGCAT
>JAFLEE010000033.1 GCA_017302015.1 Spirochaetota bacterium
AACAACAATTCCCTGATGGTATTTCTCGAAACGGCATGATAACCTTTTTCTGCGCGATTAAATATACGCTTAGCCTCCTCTAGTCCTTGTGGTGTTTTGGATAAGGCTTCATAAATTGGCTCTAGACCAACCCGTCATCTACATGAGCGTCTACCTCAAGACCGACCCCTCGTCGGAAAAGACCCCCTTCCCCATCCTCAACACCATCCTCATCGAGCGGAACCTCTTCGTCGACAACCCCGGGGCGATCGCCTACGCCTGCTCGGCCGGCAACGTGGTCATCCGCGACAACGTGGTGAGGAACCCGACCCCGCGCGCGGTGAACTTTCCGTACCGTGGCAGCATCGGGACGGCTTATGCCACCGGCGTCGACGTGGTCAACAACGTGTTTTGGGCCTCGCCGTCTATGCCCCGCCCTGGCTTGTTCGACGATGTGGAGACCACGACCGGCGTCCATTTCGAGGGGAACGCGCTCAAGAAGCCCTGACCCCCGGCGGGGGACCCCACGGGGGGGCGGGTGATGCGAAAATCAGGGGGTCGAACCCCGACGCTCCGAACTCCCCCGAGGTCCTCGTGAAGAATTCCTTCCCCGTCATCGCCTTCGCCACCGTCGTCCTCGTTTTCCTCGCCTTTTTGGCGCTCCTCTACGTGCCCCCGCTGAAGTCCTATTGGGCCAAGGAAGCGGGGGACCTCCTCGCCGAAGCGGCGGACCCCGTCGGCAGCACCAACGCCCTCATCACCGAGGCCGAGGTCGACCGCCTTCCCGAGCCCATGCGCCGCTACCTCAAATTCGCCGGGGTCGTCGGCAAACCGCACCTCAACCGCGTGCACCTAAAAATGCGCGGCCAATTCAAGATGGGCACCAACGCCGACTGGATGCGCGTCACCGTCGACCAGGTGAGCACCCTGCAGCCCCCGGGGCGCTCCTTCTATATCCACGGGAAGCCGTGGCCCTTCGCGGCCATCTCCGGCATCGACTCCTACCGCGCCGGCGAGGGCCGCATGCGCATCCGGCTCTTCTCGCGCATCCCCCTCCTCGACGTGAAGGGGGACGAGATCACCGAATCGGCCCTGGTGACGATGCTCAACGATATGGTGCTGTTCCCCCAGGCCTTCCTCTCGACGAATATCCGCTATCAGGCCCTCGACGCCCAATCCGTCGAGGCCACCCTGGCCGTCGGCGCGCGCCGCGTCAGCGCCGTCCTCGGGATCAACGCCAAGGGGGAACTCACCAATTTCACCTCGACCAACCGTTGGCGCCTCGAGGGCAAGACCTCCGTGCGCGAGACCTGGAGCACGCCGTTCTCCCGCTACACCAATCTCGGCGGCATCCAGGTCCCCGGCCGCGGCGAGGCCATCCACTTCTACGAAGACGGGCCCTTCCCCTACGCGCGGTTCGCGGTTCCCGAACTCATCCGCTTGAACCCGACGAACCTCGAATAGGGAGCTTCCTCAGACGGGGAACCGAACAGGGGAAGGGACGTCGACAGATCCCGTTCACGCCCGTTTGGCTGGGAGCTTGGTTTTCACCCCCCTTTGAAACCGCTTTCTGAACCCCGTTCACACGGGGTTCCTTTTCGCGCCACCTGATAGGGTCGGGTCAGCAATCGGCGCACCGGGGTCGAAAAAGTGGCCGCACCCCCGCGGCCCCCTAGGATTCGAACGAATCGAAGAGGGAGATGCAGGTGAGTTCCGATCGGATCCGCGACGCCGCGAGCGCCGAGGGGTTCTGCTCCACCCACACCGTGCGCGTCTCGCCGGCGGCCAGGTCGAAGTAATTGTCGGAGAAGACCACGTCGGCCTTCTTGAGGTCGAGCCAGACGAAGCGGGCGAAGGATCGGGCCTTCACGTCGATGCGCACGCGCCCCTTCGCCTCCGAAACCTTCACGCGGAGGCCCGGGTCTTCCAGGGAGAGGAACTTGCTTCGGGTGAAGAACGCGCTGCCGTGGCAAACGGCGCCCTTCTTGCCGTAAAACCCGTAGACGAGGGCGGCCTCGCGTTCCATCCCATCGGCGAGCTCCCTGGTGAAATCGAGGCGGAGCGCCGCCTTGGACGAGAGGGCCCCCGCCGCGAGGGCTTTCCGCCCCTTGCGCAGGGTCCGGCCGGCGAGGGAGACCAGGGACCAGCGGAGTTCGCCGGCGACGCCCTCGCGACCCTCGTTGGAGAGGTGGATCTCGGCCGTCTTCCCGTCGACCACGGAGGAGACGAGCACATTGTCGTAGATGCGCCGGGCCAGGTAATGGAGGGCCTTCCAGCGCCCGTGGTAATCGATGCTGGCCCAGGAGGCCACCGGCCAATTGTCGTTGAATTGCCAGTAGACGCTCCCCATGCAGCGGCCCCGGTTGCGGCGCATATGCTCGATGCCGGTGCGCATGGCCTCGGCCTGGATGACCTGGGAGGCGTAGACGAGGGAGGCGAAATCCTTCGGGTAGCGCAGGTGCTGGCTGACGTAATAGAGGATCGTGCCGTTGCCCCCCGCGCAGCGCTGGTGGTCTTCCATCACCGGGGAGAAGACGTTGCGGTCGCCGGGCTCGGTGAAGGCCTCGATGGTCTTGATCGAGGGGAACGACTCGAAGCCGAACTCGGAGAGGAAGCGGAAATGGTGCTTGGTGTATTCCTCGAAGGGGGCGCGGCCGTGCCATACCTTCCAGAAGTGCACGTCGCCCTTGTTCGCGTCGTTGGGCGCCTCGAAATCGCCGCCCGAAGAGGGGGAGGCGGGCCAATAGTGCACGTCGGGGCAGGCCTCGCCGGCGATGGCGGGGAAGAGCGCCTGGTACTGCTCGAGGTACTCGCGCCGCTCGCGTTTCCCGGCGCCCTTCATGTTCCATTCCTCGAAGGCCCACTCCATCTCGTTATTGCCGCAGACGAGGCCGAGGCAGGCGTGGTGGCGGATGCGCACGAGGTTGTCGCGGACCTCCGCGGCGATGGAGGCGCGGAAGCGGGGATCGTCCATGGGGTAGAGGGCGCAGGCGAACATGAGGTCCTGCCAGACGAGGAGGCCCATGCGGTCGCACAAGTCGTAGAAATCGTCCACTGGGTACACCCCGCCGCCCCAGACGCGCACGCAATTATAGTTGGCCGCGACGGCCTGCTTGAGGAGCGACTCGGTGGCGGCGCGGTCGGGGCGGTTCAAGAAGACGTCTTCGGGGATATAATCGCCGCCCCGGGCGAAGATCGGCACGCCGTTGACCACGAAGGTGAACGCCTCGCCGTGGCGGTCCGGGGACCGGTCGACGGCGACCGTGCGCAGGCCCAGATCGAGGGCGCGGGATCCGAGGAGATCGCCGCCGTGGGTGCGGACCTCGCATTCCAGCCGGTAGAGGGGCTGCGCCCCCAGGCCATGGGGCCACCAGAGTTCGGGGTTGCGGATCTCCATGCGGAAGGGGCCCGCGGCGGTGTTCGGCTCGATTTCGCCGTGGATCCCGGTCTTTTTCCCGTCGGGGGCGGTGAGCACGGCGGAGAACGTGAGGGGGATCTCGCTCCACGCCGTGAGTTCGGGGGAAATCGAGAGCGAGACGGCGCCCTTTCGGTGGACCTGCTGCACCCGCACGGAATCGAGGCGGGCGTGGGCGCGGGCCGTGAGGCGGATCGGGCGCCAGATGCCGACATCGGGGACCTGGGGGCCCCAATCCCAGCCATAGGAGCACGAGTTCTTCCGGATATGGTTGAAGCCCTTCATCGTCTCGACCCCGCCGCCCCCGTCGAAGAGGTCGCGGCGCTTCTTCCCCTTGGCGATGAAGGCGAGGGTATTGTCGAAGGCGATTTGGATGCGGTTCTCCCCGGCCTTGAGGAGGCCGTCCACCGGGAACGCCCAGGACCGGTGCATATTGTCGGCCTTGCCGACGAGGGTGCCGTTGACGCGGACTTCCGCCAGGGTGTCGAGCCCCTCGCACTCCAGGGTCTGGCGCACGAAGGAACCCGCCGGGAAGCCCGCGGGGATCTTGAAGGTGCGCTCGTAGATGAACACGCGGTCGGCGACGGCGGGCGCGGCCCGGTTCGCCTCGCGCCAGAAGAGGCCCTTGGGGCCGAAGGCGCCTTTCTTTTCCAGGTCGAAAAAGACGCTTCCGGGCACCTGGCCCTCGAAGCGGTACTTCCCGTCTTTCGAATGGACCCGCCACTTACCGCCGAGGTCGAGGATCGTCGTGTGTTCCATAGTTTCCCCCAAGAAATGGCCCATCCGCCTTGCCGGGCGGCGGGTTCCCGGGAATCGAGGAGACTCCTGGCCTCGGGAACCGAAGCAGGATTATAGGATCGGCGGGCCGAAAACGGGTCGGGAGACGGAGATGGTCCAAGAGAGGCAATTGAGGACGCCCCCATGCTGGGCGACCTCCCGGGAATCCACCCCCCTCACGTTTTCCCTGCCAAAATGCTCCCGGAAAAAACCCAGGGCCTGGTCGTCGAGGCGGTGCCCGAAGGTCGGCACAACGAGTTTGTTCCCCACGCGGAGATAATTGAGGTAGAGGCACAGCGGCCGGTCGACGTAGGGGGCCCCCAAGAGTTCGTAGCCATCCTCCTCGAGGAGCCTCTCTCCGGCGATGATGCGGGTGCGCAAATCGTGGTTGAAACTCCCCCAGGCGCCCATCCACTCGTTGACGAAGAGCTGGCGATCCTTAAAGAAGCGGACCATGCCATCGGCATGGCCGAAAGGATCCCCCGGCAGGCGCGGCAGGAGGATGGCCGGGGCCCCGAAGCCCTCCTCGAGGGCCGAAAGCAGCTCAGCCCGGGCCTTGGGGGACAACCCCGCCGCCTTTCGCCTTCGGACCGGGACTCCCGCCCCGTCCCCCAATTCTCCCCGTCGGGGGGCGCGCTCGTTTTCGGTGAGTACGGAATCGGCGAGGAGGAGGTGCCGCGGGGTGAGGACCACATTGCCGCCGTCGAGGACGACGGGGGTCCGTTTGAAGGCGGCCTCGGCCCTCCAGACGCCCCGCTCGATCTCGACGTCCGCGAACGCCGTGCGCGTCTTGCTGCCGCGGCGGTTCTTCAAATAACTGGGATCGTAGGGGTAGACCGTGAAATCGTGCCTCCCCGTCTGGATCGGCATATAATCACGGCACCAGATGTCGCGGGTCCCGCCCAGGAGGGCCCAGGGGATGGCGAGTTCGTCGCAGGCCCGGGAGAGCGCCCCGAAGAAAGCCGGGTGGGCCCCCGGCAAGAGGCCGGAGAAATAGGCGAAGTCGGTGAGGTCTTCGGTCCAACGCATCCCCATAAGCGTGGCATGAATCGCCGACGATCATGGTCCGAGGCGCCCCCATTCGATCCCCATCCCCGCCGCCACCTTCCCCGGGCCGGGAAAGGGCCGTTTTCCATTGAGCTATCCGCGGCGTACAGGGGATAATCCCCCGCCATGAGCGAACACGAAACCACCCACTTCATCGCGGAAATCGTCGAGAACGACCTCGCCTCGGGCAAGCACGCCGAGATCGTCACCCGTTTCCCCCCCGAACCCAACGGCTACCTGCACATCGGGCACGCCAAGAGCATCTGCCTCAATTTCGGCCTGGCCGGGAAATACAAGGGGCGATGCCACCTGCGCTTCGACGACACCAACCCCAGCAAGGAAGACGTCGAATACACCGAAAGCATCCAGCGCGACGTGCGGTGGCTGGGCTTCGACTGGGGGGCGCACCTCTATTTCGCCTCCGACTATTACGACCGCCTCTACGACTTCGCCGTCGCCCTCATCCGGAAGGGCAAGGCCTACGTCTGCGACCTCTCCGCCGACGACATGCGCCGCTACCGGGGCACGCTCTCCGAGCCCGGCCAACCGAGCCCGAACCGCGACCGCGGAATCGACGAGAACCTCGCCCTCTTCGAGCGCATGAAGGCCGGCGAGTTCCCCGAGGGCAGCCGCACGCTGCGCGCCAAGATCGACATGGCCAGCGGCAACATCAACATGCGCGACCCGGTGATCTACCGCATCATGAACGCGGTGCACCACCGCACGGGCGACCGGTGGCGCATCTACCCGATGTACGACTTCACCCATTGCCTCTCCGATAGCCTCGAGGGCATCACCCACTCCATCTGCACCCTCGAGTTCGAGGACCACCGGCCCCTCTACGATTGGGTGCTCGACGAACTCGCCACGCCCTGCCATCCCCGGCAGATCGAGTTCGCCCGGCTCAACCTCAACTACACCGTGATGAGCAAGCGCAAGCTCCTCGAACTCGTCACCACGAAACTCGTGGGCGGATGGGACGACCCGCGCATGCCCACGATCTCGGGCATGCGCCGCCGCGGCTACCCCCCCGAATCCATCCGCGCCTTCTGCGACAAGATCGGCGTGGCCAAGGCCAATAGCACCGTCGAGATCTCCTACCTCGAGGCGTGCGTGCGCGAAACCCTCAACCAGGGCGCGCCTCGGGCCATGGCCATCCTCGATCCCCTCAAGGTCGTCGTCGAAAATTGGCCCGAGGGGAAAATCGAATTGCTCGACGCCCCCAATAACCCCGAAGACCCCGCCGCCGGCACGCGCCCCCTCCCCTTCTCCCGCGAACTCTGGATCGAACGGGACGATTTCCGGGAAGTGCCGCCGCCCAAATATTTCCGCCTCTCCCCCGGGAGCGAGGTGCGCCTGCTCCACGCCTATTACCTGAAATGCGAGAAGGTCGTCAAAGACGGCGCGGGGAAGGTCGTCGAACTCCGCTGCACCATCGACCCCGCCACCAAGGGCGGCTGGGCCCACGACGGGCGCAAGGTGAAGGGCACCCTGCACTGGCTCGCGGCCGACCATTGCGCCCGGGCCGAGGTCCGCCTCTACGACCACCTCTTCACCGTGGCCGATCCCGGCGCCGAAGAGAAGAAGGGCCGCGATTACCGGTCGCTCTTGAACCCCGACTCCCTCAAGGTGCTCCCCGATTGCCTCGTGGAGCTCGGCCTCGCGTCGGCCAAGCCCGGCGATCGCTTCCAATTCCAGCGCCAGGGCTATTTCTGCGCCGACCCCGACGGCACCCCGGGCAAGCCGGTCTTCAACCGAATCGTCGGACTCAAAGATGCCTGGGCCAAGATCGAGAAGAAGGCCTAAAAGCGGATCCCCGGCGTCAGGAGCAGGTGGAAGGGGTCGGGCGGATCGAGATTATTGAGGTTCTTCCCGTCGTAGGGGCTATTGATCGCCGCGGTGAACCCCACCGAGAGGGTGATCGCCGCCGGGTTCTTTTTGGCGTCGGCCGCGCTGGGCTTGACGAGCGGGAAGGCCTTGCCCACGATGAACTGGAATTTCCAGTACTGGTTATTGCCCAGGCCCTTGTCGATGCGCGCATCCACGAGCGTGTTGAGGAGCAGCGAAAACTTTCGGGAGGCGAAATCGATGCGCTCCCGCCGAGCCCGGACCCACAGGAGATCCTCGATGAGGTTCTGCGGGGAAAGGACGTGCCTGTAGCCGAACTCGAAGTTCCACGTCAAATTCCGGTAGACCGATTTGACGTCTCCCTTCAGTTTGATCTGGGCCTCGAGCCAAGGGAAGGGGAAGAGGCGGTTCTGGATGAGCATGGTGTCGCCGAAGGTGAGCACCGCGCCGCTATAGGCCATCCCCTCGGATTTGACTTCGTTCCCCGTGACGGCGAAAAAACCCTCGAGGTTCCCGCTCTCGGACGCCGGGGGCGCGTCGCCCTTGGCGAAGCCCGGGCCGGGCTTGAAGCGCAGGAAATTGCCGATGAAGAGTGAAAAGGCCCAGGGTTCGCGGTAGGTCAGCGTGAGGGATTTGACCAGGTTGAAGCTGCCCCATTGGAGGTTGGTGTAGGTCGAGTAGGCGAAGGTGCGCACCATCATCCCGCTCCAGGCCAGGGGATAGAAGCTCGCCTCGAGCACGATCGCCCGCGGGAAGAAAAAATGCCTGAGCAATTCGCGGTAGATATCCGCCTCGGCCATCGGCGGGCCCTTATTCGTGTTCCCGAACGGGGTGATGTAGAAGTCGATGCTGGAATAATAGAGGTCGAGTTCCAGGTCGAACGCCGTGTAGGTCTTCTCCCAGACGGGGAGGATGGTCCCGGCCGGGGCCCAGGCGCTCAGGGCGGCGGCGAGTGCGAGGCCACGTAGAAACCAGCCGGACATCGGGATCCTTCCAACGGGGGTCGGCGCATCTGGAGTTTGCCCCCCATTATACTTTCGGAGAAATCGACAGAAAGACGCGCGCCGATCCAATCCGGATATCATCGCCCACAATTCTCTCCATGCCCATGGTGGGCGGCGGCTCCCCCTTTTCATTGCGGCATTCCCCATGACGGAAGCCTATAATAGGGGCGTTCGACCCCACCGGTATTTCATGAAGCAAAAAAAACTCGTCCTGCTTTTTCCGCTCCTCGTCGCCGCCTGCGCGCCTGAATTGCGATTCTCCAATAGCGCAGCCGCATCCTTCCAGGATCGGGGCGAGAGTTCCGCCCAGGCCCAAGCCGGCTTTGCGTCCTGGGATGTCCTTCGCCTGAAGAACGGCCAGACGACCGCCTACCGCGCCCTCGATAGCGACGGGGTCGGGGGTTGGATCGGCGCCGGCAACCTGGTCTTGAAGGGCGCGGAAAACACGAACCGACCGCTCTCCTTCCATCTCACTGCGGGGTTCCCGCCCGTGCCCTTCAAGCGCTATACCTGGGACCTCGCCCCCGGAAGCAACGGGAGCATCCGGGAGGATTAACGCCGCAGGATGACTTCTTCCTGGAGGAACCAGGTGAAGCCGTCTTGCTGCTTGCCCGCCACCAGGCGGTAGGGCTTCTCCTTGGGCATCTCGACGAAGCGGGCCCACGGAACGCGCAGCAGGAAACAATCCCGATCATGGTAGGTGAGGGTCTCCACGGGCACGGGCGGCTGGCCCTCGGCCTTGAGGGTCCACTCCCGGGACGCGTTCCTCAGGAACGCGTCGTCGCCCGCCTCCTTTCCGCTCTCGCGGCGGATGCGGATGAAGAACGGCCGCCCCGAATCGTCGGCTCCCGAGGGCAGGGGCAGGAGGCCCAGGGGCGCCGATGGCGCATCCACCCAGAAGGCCTCGAGAACCTTGTAGACGGAGGGCCCCGCCGTCGCCGGCGGCGTGTCGTCGGGCCGGGCCTTATTGGAGAGGGCCGCGGCGGTGGGTTCCCGGTCGACGGCCGGATCTTCGGGGAAGAAGGTGTAGTCGCCCAGGGAACTGGAGAGGGGCTTCTTGCCGCCGAAACTCTCGATGAGGTCTTTGGAGGGATTCCAGGCCGGGTAGACCTGGAATTGGGGCAGGTCGTCGAGGCTCGTCGGCGAGTCGTAGAGCCCCGCGCCGCGGATGAGCCGCTGGAAGCGGTCGTCCCCCGTCGCGAGCACGCCCTCTTCCCAACCCACCGCCCGGGCGTAATCCTCGCCCTCCCAACCGGCCACGAGGGGCGCCCGGCCATCGCGCAAGCCGTTGATCACCAGGCGGTTTTGGCGGCCCACGACGTAGCTCATCGAGACCGTACGCCAGGGCCTTCCCCCCGCGCCGATCGCCCCCGCGACCGGGAGTCCGGCCGCCATGCGGCCCCAGGTTTCGTCGAACCGGACCTCGGAAGGATCGGCCATCTGGTGCACCCTCAGCAGGTACCCCGGCGTCACGTGGAACTGGATGGGCGCGGCGGGGAACACCACGCCGCCTAAGTCCTTGGGCAGGTTCAAGAGCACCCAACGGCCGCCGACGAATACCTCGTTCATCACGACCACCTGCAGCCCGGTGGCGAGGAGGCCGTGGTCGAAGACGTAGCGGACGTCCCCCTCCATCACGCGGCGCACCGGGCGCAGATGGGCCGGCCCGCCCATGGCGTCGAGGGGGGCCTTCGACTCGCCATCGACGAGCGGGGCGAAAGTCACGATGCGGGTGGGGACGCCCAGGGCCCGCAGAACCGTCGCGGCGTAGACGCACCACGGCAGGCCCCATTCATAGGTCTTGCGCCGGTACATCGCCCGGCCGCTGAGCATGAGGCCCGCGTAGGCCTCGTGGTTGGTGAAGTTCGGCGGCAGGTTCTTCCCCACGTACGGGAGGAAATCGGGGTGGAAGACGGGGCGCGCCCCGGTGGCGTCGACCATCCACGCCAGGGGGCTACGCGAGACGCAGCGCGAGGTGGCGTGGAGCCAAGAGGAGACGAGGGCCACCAATTCGCCGTCGGATAGGCTCTCGACCGCCACGCCGGTCTGGGCGCGGAACTCGGCGCGGATATTGCTGGCGAGGCTCGCATCCCAATCGCAGACCTTCCGCGGCTGCAGCCACTCTCCCATGGCGCCGGGGCGCGAGCGCCCGTACCAATCCTCGGCGAGGCGGGACGAGGAGCGCAATTGGAAACGGAGGGAGAGGGGATCGGGCAGGCGGCGGGGTTCCATGCCGCGCCGCCAAAGCACGCCGGTGACCTCGAGATCGCTCCAAAGGGGGCCGCGCGCGAGGACGCGCACGTCTTGCCAAGCGTCGACCACGGGGCTCTCGAGGCAGGGCCGCGCCACGCGCACCACGGCGCGCACCACCGTGGTGTACTTGAAGCGCTCGCCCCACTCCGCGTCGGGGGCCTTGTTGGCGTCGGTGTCCCGTCGCAATGGGTCGGTGAAGTACTTGTCCAGTTCGTCCTCGTCGGTCAGGCCATCGCCATCGCGGTCGAAGGCGGCCTGGCCGAAGGCGAGCGCCAGGAAGCAAGCGGCGGCAGCGGCGAACCGGGCGGACCTCACGGCGCATCCCCCTCGCCCGGTACCTCGAGGAAGAGCCCGGCCGCCACGGACCAGCGCCATTCGGGGATCTGGGCGCCCGCGACGAGGCGATAGGGGACGCCCGGCCTCAAGTTCTTGCCCTCCCACGGGGCGAGGCGGAGCAGGATGTGGTCGTCCCAGAAGAGGGGGGTCGTCTCGAGACGGAGGAGCGGGCCCTTGTCGGGTTTCAGGCGGAACTCTCGGGAGGCCCAGAGGAGGAAATTCTCGGTGAGGGATTCGTCGCGCTTCTCGGCGCTCACCTGGATGAGGATCCATCGCTCGTTGGAAATCGGTTTGCCGACCACGTCGGGGATGGTTTTGGGGCGGTCCTCCGAATCGAACCAGAACGCGTTCAGGACGGTGAACACCGCCTCGTTCGTCCGCGGCGGCGGCCTCTGGGCCGCCAGGTTGGTCAAGAGCGAACTGCGGGCGAGCACGGCGGGGAACTCGGCCGGCTGATCGGGGCGGCGCAGGGAGAAGGTGACGAACTCATCGGGCATGGTCGGCCACGCCCAGCTGCCGGCCCCGGTGCAGGTATCCTGGCCCTCTTCCGAGGGCAGGAGCGCCGCGGCGGCGACGGAGGGGAGCGCGGGCCCGGGGACATAGGCCCGCCGGGTGACGCGATTGGTTCCCACCATGACCGTGACCAGCGGCGCGGGCGCGAGGGCGACCTGGCTCATCCACTCCACCCAGGTCGTCGCCAAGCGGTTGGACCGCCCGATCTCAAGGGACATCGCGAGCACGCGCCAGGGTTTCAGCGTCGGCATCTCGGCGTTGGTGCCGCGGCCGAGGGCCTGCTGGGCCCAGGTGCCGGAGAAATCCCTCTCCCCCGGGTCGGCGAAGGTGTGGATGCGCAGCAAGTAACCGGGGGTCGCGTGGTAGAGGATGGGCGTGGCGGGAAAAATCACCCCGCCGAGTTCTTTCGGGAGATGCACGAGGCGCCAACGATTCCCCACGTAGACTTCGACCATGGTGAGCACCTGGTAGGGCTCTTCCATCAGGTGGTTGCCGTTCATGTAGCGGGCGTTCTGCTCGAACCAGGCGCGCAGCCGGGGGTGCCAGATCGCCCGCGCCAGGCGCACGCTGCTCTCCGCTTCGTCGACATCATGGATGGGGGCGAATTGGACGAGGCGGGAGGGGATGCCGAGGGCCCTGAGTACCGTGGTCACGTAGGCGCACCAGGGAAGCCCCCACTCGTAGGACCGGGTGACGACCATGTTTCGGGCGTTGCCGACGAGATTGGCGAAGGTCTCCCGGCCCTCGATCTCCTCGGGCTTCTCGGCGTCGAAGGCGGCGGCCAGATTGGCGGGGAAGGCGGGGACCTTCCCCCGCATGTCGACGCGGTAGGCCAGGGACGCCTTGTCGAGGCAGCGGCCGTTCTTCAGCAGCCAGGGCACCACCGTTTCGACGAGGTCGGTGTCGGTGAGCAGGGTCGGGTCGATACGGTCGTTGCGCAGGACCTTCACGAGGCGCACGCGCAGGTCTTCGTCCCACTGGCAGACTTTGCGCGGCCGAAGCCACTCGTCCATGCGCAGGCGGTCCTGCCGCCAGAACTCGTTCTCGGGCAGGCGCGCGGCCAGGGGGCCCACCAGGCGCTTGACCCCGGGATCGGGGGCGCGGCGCGCCTCGATGCCGCGGTTCCAGAGGTAGGCGACGATCTCGAGATCGACCCACCGGGCCGTCTCGGCGACGACGCGGACGTCTTGGAAGGCGTCATTGGTGACATCGGAGTGCAGCAGTCGCGCCGCTCCGGCGGCGTTGGACACCCAGGGGCTCAGGTTCCCCGTGCGGGCGCTCTCCGGAAGGGCGCCCAGCATCGTCTGGCTATCGTAGGGCTTGAGCACCCGAATCGTGGCGCGCAGCGTGGTGGTGAATTGACGCCGTTCGTTCCAATCGCCGTCGCTCTTTCCGTTGCCGTCGCTGTCCCGGCGCAGGGGATCGGTGAGGTACTTGCAGATCTCATCTTCGTCGCTGAGCCCATCGCCGTCGCTATCGACGATGGGCAGGGGGTAGCGGCCCTGGCCGAAGGCCCCCGCGACCAGGAGCAGAAACAAGAACGCGCCCCGCAGGAGGGCTTTCTCGGCCATCACTCAGGGATTTTAACCCATATTTTCGCCTTTTACCTGAGTCGGCCGCGGGGTCCTTGCGGGAGGAAAGCCGGGCGCCCCAGGCCCGGAGGGCGGGGTGGGACCGCTATGAACACCGGGGCGCGGTTCAACGCTCCGGCCGATTTCTCGACTGCGGCGCCCGGCTTTCCTCCCGCCAGGCCCTCGGCGAAAGTTTAAAGCGCGATTTGAACCGCTTGGAAAACTGGAAGAGGTCTGGGAATCCGACCCGCTCCCCCACCTCGCGGATCGGCAGGTGGCCGGTCGACAGGAGGGCCGCGGCGCGTTCCATGCGCGCCTGGAGGAGGTACTGGTGCGGCGCCAGGCCGGTGAGGTCGCGGAAGTTTTTCCGGAACGCGCGGTAGGAGAGCCCGGCGCGTTCGGCGCCCTGGGCCGCATCCCAATCCAGGTGGGGGGCCTCCCGGATCCGGCGGCACCAGGCATCGATGGCCGCCACCCGGGGGGCCGGGGTCTCGGCGAGGGTGCGCTGCTCGTGGAGGAGGAGAAGGAGCCCCTCGAGCAGGTGGACGGCACGGGGCGGGGACGGGCGACGGGCGCCGAGGAGGTCGTGGAGTTCGTCGAAGGCCGCCCGAACCTTCTCGCCCTGGCGCACGGGGATGAGGGGATCGTCTTCGGGAAACAGGCCGCTCTCGATGAAGCGGGCCACCCGGGGCCCGGTGAAATTGAGGAAGCGATTACCCCAGGCGCTGCCGTCCTGCGTTCCATATTCGAAGTGGCCCGGCCGCGTGAGCCACGCGATGGGCGCGGCGACCGACACGGGCCCCCGGCCGTCGCAGGAAAAGAGGATGCGCCCCTCATGGGCATAATTCACCCCGTAGCGCCCCCGGAAATCGCGCACGACCATGCCGGGGCCCACCCCGCGCCCCCGGTTGAGCCATTGGATGCCATCGAAATGGGAGAATGCCATATTTCACAAATCCTGCCGATTTTCCCATTGCGGCGCTTGGGATGTCGATCTACGATACATCCATGAAATTTGGAATCGCCGACTACGGCATGAACGTCTGGTACGGCGTCTGCTACGACACCGGCGCCCGGTTAGACGACTTGAAGGCCATCGGTTATGATGGGATCGAGCGCCTCGAGGCCGCCAGCCCCTCCGACGCCGTGGCCAAGGCCGTCCTCTTCCGCGAGCGCGGCATGGACTTCACGACGGTGCGAGGCCCCAACCCCGAGGCGACGATCCGCTGGACGGCCGCCCTGGGCAAGGGCTACACCTGGACCCACTCCTCCTCCCGGGATCTCGACCTTTTCTGCCGCCAGACGAACGCCCAGATCCAGGCCGCGGGGCGCTTCGGGGTCCGTATCGGCATCCATAACCACCTGGGAGCGGCCGTCGAAAGCCAGGCCCAACTCGAGACCTTCCTCGAGCGCTGCCCCCTCGCCGGCCTCGTCCTCGACACCGGGCACCTGGCCGCCGCGGGGGGCGACCCGGTGGAAATCGTGAAAAAGTACGCCGCGCGCCTCCTCGTGGTCCACGTGAAGGATTGGCTCGTCAAGAATCCCGGGATCGGCCTGGAAAAATGGCAGGAACGGGGCTATTTCACGACCCTGGGACGTGGTAATATCGGGCAAGACAATGCGCTCGTGCTGAAGACCCTCCGGGCCGTGGGCTACGATGGTTGGGTCTTCGTGGAGCACGATACCCACCTCCAAGACCCCCTCCTCGATCTCAAAGAAAGCCGCGAATACCTGCGGCGCGCCGAAGCCTAAGGAACCCCCATGAGCCGCACCAAGAAAGAAACCGCCACCGGCCCCATCCGCATCGGCCTCTCGGGCCTCGGCCGCGCCGGGTGGGGCATGCACCTCTCCGAAATCAAGGACCGCACGGACCGCTTCAAGGTCGTCGCCTGCTGGGATCCCGACGCCGCGCGCATGAAGCGCGCCCAGGAACGCCTGGGCTGCCGCGCGTGCAAGTCCTATGAAGAATTGGTGAAGGATAGCGAGGTCGAACTCGTCGACATCGCCTCGCCCTCCCTCGACCACGTCCCCCAGGCCCTCAAGGCCCTGGCCGCCGGGAAGCGCGTCTTCCTCGAGAAGCCCGCCGCGCTGCGCTACCTCGACGCCCAGAAACTTCAGGCCATGGCGAAGAAGAACGGCGGCAAGCTCTTCATCCGCCATAACCGGCGCTTCGAGCCCGCCTTCGCCCACATCCGCGAAATCATGGAGGCCGGCCTCCTCGGCGAGGTTTACGAGGTCAAACTCCGCCGCCATAGCTATTCCCGCCGCGACGATTGGCAGACCCTCGTCGCTTGCGGGGGCGGCCAACTCAATAATTGGGGCCCGCACTTGGTCGACCACGCCCTGCAATTCCTCGATTCGCCCGTGGAGAGCGTGTGGAGCGACCTGAAGCGGGTCGCGGCGGTGGGCGACGCCGAAGACCACCTGAAGATCCTCCTGCGCGGCAAGAACAAGCGCCTCGTCGACGTGGAGATCAGCGGCGGCGCCGCCCTCGCCGAGCCCGAATACATCCTCTTCGGCACGAAGGGCGCGCTCACCAGCGACGGCAAGACCCTCCAACTGAAATACCTCGACCCCGCCGTCAAACTCGCCCCCCGCAAGGCCTCGAAGGAAACGCCCCCCTCCGAAGGGGCCTTCGGCGCCCCCGATCAATTGGTGTGGAAGGAAGAGGCCCTTCCCGTGTCCCCCAAATCCAAGTGCAATACCGACCACATCTGGGACCACCTCTTCGCGGCCATCCGCGAGGGCAAGAAATTCCCCATCACCCTCGAAGAGGGCATCGAGGTCGTGCGGATCACCGAACTCGTGAAGAAAAATAGCGGATTCAAGGCTTAAAAAGCCCCGCCTTCGATCGTCATACGACCGCTTAGCGCCCGTTTCGCGCGGGGGTCAGTAGGTGGGTATCGCCGCCCGGAGCGCGCTCCCTCGGCGCGATCGAGCCTATCGGGTCAGGGAACCCTCACGGCTTCCCCGAAACCGCCGCCGTTCGGATCCCGCCGTAGCGCGAGAGGAGCCTCACGCCGAGGCAGGCGGCGACGCCGATGGCGATCACCGCGCCTTGGGGGAGACCGAAATACAGGGCCAGCCACGCGGCCGCGGCGCCGACGGCGCTGGAGGTGACGTAGAGTTGGCCGGGATAGAGCATCTCGCACGGGCGCTGGGCCACGATGTCGCGCACGAGCCCGCCGGCCATGGCGGTGACGACGCCCATGAGGATGGCGAGGGCGGGATGGAAGCCCGCCTGCGCGGCCTTCATCATGCCGGTGCAGGAGAAGAAGGCGACGCCCAACGCGTCGGCGAAGCGCAGGCCCCGCTCGAGGCGCGCCCACATGCGGGCGGTGATGATGGTGGCGAGGCCGGCCCCGCTGGCGACGGCGAGCCAAACGGGTTCCCGCGTCCACAGCACCGGCAGGCCGAGGATGAGGTCGCGCAGCGTGCCCCCGCCGAGGGCGGTGGCGCCGGCGAGCACGAGGGCGCCGACCCAGTCCATGCGGTGGCGGGCGGCTGCGAGCGCCCCCGTGGCGGCGAAGACCGCCACCCCCGCCAGGCCGATGAGCCGAACGCCATCCAGTTCCGGTGCGCCGGTCATGCCTCCCCCCGCCTCAAAGGGCCGATTCCACGAGGCGCCCGATCTCGTCGGGCGTCAGGTCCGCGGGGTTGGATTTGAGGTTCCCGGCCCCCGCGCCCGCGATGAGGGCGGGGATCATGGCCGGCTCCACGCCGAATCGGGAGA
The DNA here is from genome assembly GCA_017302015.1 of Spirochaetota bacterium. Lineage (GTDB taxonomy): Bacteria > Spirochaetota > UBA12135 > COTS27 > JAFLEE01 > JAFLEE01. Next base: position 16,477 of record JAFLEE010000033.1, read on the forward strand.
AGCGCGCGAAGGAGAACGGCGCGCAGAACGCCGGGATCTCTCGGCCGAGGGCGAGTTCGGCCTTCCGGTAGCGCTCGAGGGCGCCGGCGTCGCCGCGCCCCTCCGTAAGCGCCTTCCGGTTGAGGGCGCTGGCGCCGGGGAGCAGCATCGCGCAGGCGGTGGTATGGGGAACGCCCCCGAGGCCGCCGAGGGAGGAGGCCAGGGCGTGGACGATGCCCAGGCCCGCATGGGCGAGTCCGATGCCCGAGAGGCAGGCGGCATAGGCCATTTTCCCCCGTGCCTCGAGGTCGCTCCCATCGCGGGCCAGGCGGGGGAGCGCTTCGCCGACGGCGGCGATGCCCGAGAGGCAAAGGGCCTCGATGGGCGGCGTGACGCGGCGCGAGGTGAGGCTCTCGATGAGTTGGGTGAGGGCATCCATGCCCGCGGCGAGGGTCACCTCGGTCGGGCACCCGAGGGAAAGTTCGGGGTCGAGGAGGGCGACGCGCGGCATGAGGCGCGCATCGCGCACGCTGCGTTTGAACCCCTCGGCGCGGGTCCCCACGACCGCGTTGCGCGTGGCCTCGCTTCCCGTGCCGGCCGTAGTGGGCACGGCGAGGAGCGGGAGCGGGTCTCGGGCGAAGACCGAACCGTCGCCCACGGCCTCGAGGTAGGGCCGGATATGCGGCCCGTTGGGGATGAGACCGGCGGCCGCCTTGGCCAGGTCGATCGCGCTCCCGCCGCCGATGGCGATGACGAGGTCGCAGCCGTGCTCCCTGCCGATGCGGGCCGCATCGTCCACCTCCGCGGCGGAGGGTTCGCCTTGGGCCCGGGCCCGGGCGGCGACGAGGCCGAGGGCTTCGAGTTCATCGAGGAAGCGCTTCAGTCGGCCCCCCGACTCGAAGGAGGATTTTCCCGTGACGAGGAGCGGCCGGCGACCGAAGCCCTTGGCCAGGCCGGCGAGGGAGGCGAAGCGCCCCGCCCCGAAGCGGATTTCCCCGGGGAGGGCGAGTTCGAAATCCACTCAGGTCGCGGCCCAGAGGCCGTCGTCCGCCGGGAACACGTTCTCGTACTTGACCCCGACGCGCGGCTCGGCCAAGTAATCCTTCACCGCCTCTTTCCACTTGAAATAATGGGGGTTCTGCTGGTGCGCGGCGAAATCTTCCTTGCGCCGGTAGACCTCGTAGAAGAAAACGAGGTCTTTCTGGTCGCAGCCCCGCAGCACGTCGAAGCGCAGGTTCCCCGGCTCCTGCCGGGTCGCGCGCGCGTTCTCGAGGGACGCGGCGACGTAGGCCTCGACGAACTCGGGCTTGACCTTGGAGGTGACGCAGACGACGTACATGGAGGCTCCTTTGGAGGGGATGGTTTTAGGGATCCGATGATCGCCGGGGGCCGATGGCCCTATTTGAAGCGGATCTCGGTCTGGCCGAACACCGTGTTGATCTCGAGGCGCACTTTCGGCGCGCCCTTCGCGCCGGGCTTCGTGCGCCAGGTGGTCACGCCGAAATGGGCGGCCTCGGAGCCGTCGGGCAGGGTGGCCGCGCCGAAGGCCGTGTGGAGGACGAGGAGCGCGTCGGTCTTGGGGGAAAGGAGGATTTCATGGCGGGCGAACACCGCGTTGAGGCGCGGAACCCGATCGCTCTCGACGGCCTTCTCCAAATCGGTGCGCCCGGAGGAAAAGACCATGCTGTATTCGCGGATGCCGCTCTCCCAGGCGAGGTCGCCGCTGCCGAAGACGATGGCGCTCTCGGACCGCAGGCCCTTGCCGACGAAGCGCCCGCCGAGGACGAGGCTCACCCCGATGGCGATGAGGAGCAGCCCCCAGAGGATGCTGAACACCGGCAGATCGATATGGAAGACGGCCTTCAGGAGCACCGCCACCCCGATCAAGAGGAGGAAACAACCCCAAAAAACGCCGCTGAATAGGAACATGAGACCCTTCATCCCGCCCTCCCGGCGGGACGAGGCCCCGCCTGGGGCCAGTGTACTTTGAGCGGGCGGCGTTTGGGAAGGAACCGGTCGAGGAGCCGCCCGGTCGTCAGCCTTCTTGGACGAGCTCCATCGCTTGCCAAGCCGGGCGCGCCTCTCGGTAGAGCGCGCGCTCGAGGAAGCCGATCTCATCGCGTAGTTCCCGCTGCCGTCCCCGATGGGCGAAGACCCGAATGACGTTCGGGGCCAACCACGCGTGGGTTTTCACCAAATGGCCGCAGGCCAGGTCGGCGTCGGCGGGGTCGATGCCGGCCCGCCGCAGGGATTCCCGGGCATAGCGCACGACCCCCAAGAGCCCCTCCAGTTCGGTCCGCCGCCTCGAGAGATCGCGCACCCTCTCCGATCGGGCCGCATCGGGGGCCGCGGGGATCCTGGCGAGGTCCACGCCGCGCGCCCAAGTCTCGGCATCCGCCCGGTAGATCGTCTCGCCGTCGGAAACCAAGCGGTGGGAACCGGGGGCCAAGCCCGTGACGGCCAGTGGCGCCCCGTTCCATTCGGGGAGCGGGTGGGTGAGGGCGCGCGCGGCCTGGGTGGCTTCGCCGTCCCCGATCCAGGGGAGGGCGTCGGATCGCCAACGGAAGCGTAGGCCTCGCGGGGTGCGCTTCAGGGACGAGAGGCGTCCCCCTTCCCATCGGGAGGACCCGGGGGCTCCCGCGTCGATCTCGATGGATGCGACCCGGGGCGGTACGTCGAGCCCGGCAAGGAGCAGGCGCGCCATGACCGCGTGGCCGAGCCCTTGGGGATGGACCCGGTCGTTGCCGCAAAGGGTGAAGGCGGGATCCCGTTCCCGTTGCCCGTTTTGGAGGCCGTCCATGGCGGCATGCAGATCGATGAAGGTTTCCCCGCGTTTCGCCGCGAAGTCACCCATCGCTTTCGCCATCTCGGCGAGGGTGCGATTCCACCCCCGCCTAGCCGGGACCGGCAGGGCGACTTCTTCATCGTAGGGCGTCGGGGACGCCCAGATGAGCCGGGTGCCGAGGCCATCCAGCATCCCCGCGAGCTGGGCGAGGCGTGCGCGATAGGCGGCGACCTTTGCGGCGCGAAAAGCATCCCGGGTTTCGGCCGAATCGCGGGGATCGTACTCGCCCCCCGCATCGTTCATCCCCAGCATGAGGAGCGCCACCGCCGGCTTCAGCGGCGCGACATCAATGGGAAAACGCCCGAGAACGTCCTGGGCCGTATTTCCTCCGACCCCCGCGTTGACGAACCGAACGCGGAGGCGGGGCCAACGGGTGGCGTGGAAGGTCCGAAGCCCGTCGAGGTAGCGGCCGTCCTGGGTAATGCTGTCGCCGATAGCGACGAGGGTTTCTCCGGCCTTGAGCGGGAACAAGGATGCTGTCCGAGATTCTGGGAAACGGGCCGGCCGCATCGCGGGCGCCGGGGAGGCTGCCCCCCGGCCGATTTCAGCGGCGCCTATTGGCCCATGACCACGAGGCTTCCGCGATAGGCTTTCGTCCCCACGATGACCGCGTAGAGGTAGACCCCGGGGGCCGCGAGGGTGCCGTCGGTGCCGCGGCCATCCCAGAACCAGAAGGGGTCGAGCATATCCTTTCGCTGGAAGATCAGCCGACCGCTCTGGGTGTAGATCGACAGCGTCGCCTTCTCGTCGACCTTCTTATTCCAGGAAAAGAGCATGCTGCAATAGGAAGGATCGGTGGAACCCGGCACCAACATGCGGTTGCGCAGGCGGAAAGCGTCGACCCCCGCGGAAGAGCCGTCGTTGAACATGAGCGCCACGCGCCCCTCGCGGGAGATGGCCGATTTGAGCTCCACGCGGTCGGCGAAGGGGGTCACGGTCGTGGAGAGCGCGTTCCATTGCAGCCCGTCCCAATAGCCGAGGGTGAGGCGCGAAGCCTCCGAGAGGATCACGCGCTTGGTGGTGCCCGGCACCGTCACGTAGCCGCCCGCGATGCGGACCTTCAAGCGCAGCGAAACCGGCTGGGAGAAGTTGGCATAGACCCCATCGCCGTCGTCGATGACCATCTGGCGGTAGCCGTCGACGCCCACTTGGTCGGTCGGGAAGGCGAGGGTGTAATCCGCATCCGCAGCGAGGGTGCCCGAGGGGAACTGGGCCGCCATCTCGAAGTTGAGGAGCATCCGCGCGTCATCGGCGCCGGCCGCCGAGATCCGGTTCGTGACGCTCTTCTTTCCGGGGGCCACGCCCCAATAGTTCGAGTAGTAGGTCACATTCGAGTACTGGATCCAGGTGCGGTAGGTCCGCGTCTCGTCGTAATAGAGGTCGTTGGTATCGAGGTAGCGGTTTCCGCCCAGGGGGATCATACCGGTGTACTGCACATTATCGCGCCAGAACTTGGTGTCCGTAGGACGTGCCGCCCCGCCGTCGTAGCCGGAGAAGAGGTCGAGGATGAACCCGGTGTTCGTCTGCTTGATGCTGAACCGGGAGAGGTCGTAGGTCGCCTCCGTGCCCACCACGAAAAAGAAGGGTTTCGAGAGGCCCGTATCGGCCGCGCTGGAGGTGGACAGAATCTGGGCCCGGCAGACGCCCGCGGGGAGGCCCGAGAAGGTCACCCGGTAGTCGTTGGTATCGCTCGTATAGATGATGTTGGAAACGATCCCCCACGCGGCATTGGTATTGGTGAGAATCCAGGTATTGGTCAGCACAAATTGGGGCGGCCGCTCGGGCACGACCAGGGTGGCGAGGTCGACCCCCAGCGTCACGCTGCCACCGACTACCGGGGAGCCGAACGCATTGTAATTGCTGACTAGGATGTAGAGGAGGCTCTCTTGCGTGTCACCCGAGAGGCCGTTGAAGACGGCCATATTGGTGGTACTCACGACGTTCGAATATTCATTGAGGACCCAATTGGAGGGCCGTTGGATCGCCGACAGGCGGTACTCATCGAAGTAGGCGTTGGGCGTCGCCCCGTAGGAAGCGTCGGGGAGATACTCCGTGGTCACGCCCATGAGCGTGATGCCGCCCAGGGTGCTGCCGGTCTCGGCGGAAGGCGTGACGTAGTTGGACTTGATCATCAAGGTGTTTTGGTAGAGTTGCAGGGCGACGCGGTTTGCCACGAGATCATGCAGTGCCGTCACATCGTACTTAAGCCACGTCTCGTACGGCCCCCCCACCGGGCCCAGATTGGTGTTGGTCAGGTAGAAGGCCGACGCACCCGTCATCTGCTGTTGCCGGTGGAACGCGTTGTGGTTTCCGTTCGTATTTTGGAGCAAGAGGCCCCCATAGCCGTCTTTGCCATTCGGGAACCCCCAGGCGCGGTTGAGCGTGAACAGACCCGTTCGAAGGCCATTGGAGGACCCGACCCACGTGCCGGTCGACGGGTGGAAATAATTCGCGTTGGAGGGATAACTCTGGAAGCGCATCCAAAGAGAATGGGTGATGCTCCCGTTGCTATAAAACCGGTCGTAGGGAACCGTGCCCGGTTTGTTATTGAACGCGCTGAGCGAGACGCCGCTCACATTGGCATAGCCCGCCGGGGTCGCAAAGAGCCGGTTGCTGGAAAGATAGCCACGGGGCTGGCTCCCGGCCGTATTGATCCATAAGCCGGGGACATTTGAGTAGATGTTCGTGCCTACCGAGGTCACGTGTGTGCCATAGACGGTCGAATCCCGCCCGAGTCCGCTGACCTCGGAGAAGTGATGTACCGAGAGAAAATCCGTGTCCCAGACGTTATTGTAGATGGATGGGGTAATCAAGCTCGCAAAATTGCCCGAAAGGGCCTGGGTCGAGTTGGAACCCGCGAAGACGAGGGGCACGTTCAGGTTGCGCCAGTAGATGTAGATCGTCGTTTTATTGCTGAAGGTGGGCAGGCAGACCCAGGCCTGGAGGGTGCTCTTACCCGAGGTACGGTTGTAGAACTCGATTTCGTGGAAGAGTTGCTGGCCGTCGACCCCCGCGAAAGTGATGTCCGAACCATCGGAATAGTAGGCATTGAGCCAATAGGAGTTGGTGATCGCGATGACGACCGGGAAATCCGTCAGCGGCTTGGTCGGGTCGGCCGGATTCAGGTTGGTGATGGCCATCCGGTAGAGATAACCCCGGTCGATCCACGGATCGGTGGCCACGGCGTAGGCGGTCGCCAGCGCCCCCCAGGCCAAGACCAGCAGAAACCTTACCAAAACGGCGATTTTATTGGTTTTCATGGCGACTCCGCTTCCTTAGCGAGTGAATAACGAATCCAGATGCTTCCTGGCCCACCCGGGCCGCTCGGGTCTCATAGACGCACCCGGGGGCAAAGGATGAAGGTATTTTATACCAAAAACGCCCCGACCACCCCCCATCATCCACAGATGCTAGAATCCCGCCTAGGCCCTTTTTTGGGCCGGAATTCATGGGAAATAGCCCTTTTTCCCCTTGGCGATGGCCCCTCGGGTGCCTCCTTTTGGCCCTCGTCAGCTCCTGCACCTGCTCCTATGTTAACGACGAGCCCCTGCCCCAGGGGCGTTTCTGGGGGGAAACCATCACGATGGAGTACCGGGAGAGCCCGGCCCCCCTCGCTCCGACCGACCCGGTCATCACCGTCACCTACGCCCTGACCTCCACGGGCTACGGGACGGTCAGCATGGTCGATTTCAGCCTGGGCCTGAAGCTCGATGGGCAGCCGATCCCCCTCTCCGCCCTGATCCTCTCCATCGATGACCGCTACGGCCAGGTCTCCAACGCCATCAGCATCTCGAATTTCATCCGCGACCGCGACATCGGAGCCAACGGGGGGTTCAAGATCGCGGCCCAATTCCGCCAAGCCCTCACCGGAGAGAATCCGGACATCGAGGTCACCCTGCGGGAAGTCGTCATCGCCAATACCAACCTCGTGGCCACCAACACGGTGGTGGTGCACCCCCGCAAGCGTTGCATCTGAGGGGACGCGCCCCCCGTCAGCGTACCCCGGCCGCCCCGAGGCAGAGGATGCGGAACTCGTTGCCCGCCGAGAGCGCCTGCTTCTCCGCAAGGAGCTCCACCCGCACGAGGTGCTTGCCCGGCTTTCCGTCGACGAGGCGGATCATCTGGCGATAGCCCCCCCAGGTCTGGTCGAACCAGGCGTCGCACACGACGGGGTCTCCCCCATCGACGCTCACCTTCGCCTTGCCCATGGGGCCCCGCACGCGGTAATAGGTGAAGAACACCTTCTCGCCCGTCGTCTCGAATTGGATGACGCTTCCCGGTTTGGCGCTCTTCCAGCACTTGAGGCCGGCCTGGGCGCCATCGAAGGCCCACCCGTCGTTCGACAGCGGCGTGAGGGAGTCGGCCTCGGCGAGGGAACAGAATTGGAACGCGTCGGTGAGGAGCGGCGCGGGCAGGGGCCGCTCGCTGGAGGCGCTCCCATTGGCCCGGGCACGGTCGAGCATGGCGCACACGAGTTTCCCGGCGTAGGCGTGGCCGATATCGTTGGGATGCACCGTGTCGGGGCTGAGATCCCGCCACGCGATGCGCTTGGCCTCGACCTCGGGCCACAGCAGGTCGCGGTAGCTCACCATGGGCAGCCCGTAATGCTTGCCGAGTTTGGCTTGCCATTCCTGGGCGTTGCTCCCGATCGAGTTCATCATGAAGAGGAGGAGCAGCCCCGGCTTGGACGGGAGCGCGAGGATCTGGCGCAGGACTCCCTCGTAGGATTCCGCCTTGTCCTGGGTATTACCGTCGTTGACCGCGTACTCCACGATGATGACGTCGGGATTCTTGGACAGCAGGTCGCGCGCCATGCGCATGGCCCCGTAATCGGATCCGGTGGCGCCGATGCCCGCGTTCACCAGCGCGACCTGGGCGCCGGGGAAGTTCCGCTTCCACCATTGGGTCAAATAAGCCGAATAATGCTTGTCCTTGCCGCTGGCCGAGGCGCCCTGGGTGATGGAGCCGCCGAGGATGCCCACGGTGAAGGCCCCGCCGCGGCCCGCCTTCTCGAAGGCCCGCCGCAGGAGCGCGAGGTTGCCGTCGCTGACGAAGGCGCGCTGGAGCCAATCGGCGGGCAGAGGCTTCTCGAGGTCGCGGATCGCCTGCTCGGCCTTCGGATCCCGGGAGAGTTTCACGTCGTCGAACCACGCGGTGCCCTGCCCGTGGAGGATGAGTTTCACGAGCATGGATTTCGCCCCCGACGGGGCCGCGGCCTTCAAGAACACCTGCCTCCAATCGCTCGTACTGGAGACCATGGAACTGCTGGCGAAGGAGAGGCGCGCCCCCTTCTCGTCCAGGAAATCCACCGCGAGGTAGGCTCCCCCGCCGCCCCGGGCGTTCTCGGTGCGGATCCACGCCTCGCCCTGGAAGCATTGGCCCGCCTCGAGGTTCGAAAGTTTGACGAAGAGATTCGGCCAGGAAACCTTGTCGTTGCGGGTCACCACCGCCTTGACCGCGGCGCTCCCCCCGAGTTTCACCGCGGAATCCAGGGTGAAGACGGCGTCCACATCCCCAACGTCCTTCTTCCACGGGCTGAGATCGGCGCCGAGGCCCTCGAAGCCTCCGGCCGGTACGAGGCTATCTTCTGGAGAACCCCACAAACTTGCGAAAATGAGGAAGGCCAGGGTGGATCGGATGCGTTTCATGGGGTCCTCGACGGGGCGATATGCCCCTACTATAGTAGGAAGTCGCGGAGATTGCAAAAAGGTTCGCCGGCAAGGTGGCACGACCCGATACAGAGGGCCGCCTCCCCTTCCTTCCCCGATCCGCCTTAGGCGGCGATCCAGGGCCGCTTCGCCAAGGCGCGAACGCGCCGCGCCGGGGAAGCAACCCCTATTCCCCCTGCCTCGGGAGGTACGGCGTGATGTCGGTCTTCCTGCTATTGAGGGCCCCCGCGCGGAATCGCAGCACCGCCACGGCATGGGGAAGCGCCGCGTTTTCCGAGGCCGCGACCTGGTCTTCCCCGAAGACGTCGCCCAGGATATGGGTGAGGAAGGCGCGCTCGGCCACGGGGCCGCCCTCCACGGAGGGGGAAAGGGCGATGCCGTCGAGGCGGGGATGGTTCCGCCATCGGGCGAGGAAGAGGCGGAATTGGCTGGCGACCTGGTCGTTGGTGCGGTCGAAACGGATCCAGATCTCGTCGCGCAGGGAGACCGGGGGCTCGCGGTCGGCGAACGACTCGGCGGCCCCGCGCACGGTGCTGATCATCTGGAGGAAGAAATCCACCCCGGGCTGGGTGGCGCGCACCTCGGCCATGCGCCGCAGCCACGCGTTGAGGATGGGCGCTCGCAGGCGCTCGAAGGTGGGGCGATTGCCCGGGTAGAGTTTGCTCTGGCCGACGTTGAAACGCGCGTTCTGCACCTTGGTATCGCTGAAGAGGCGGAGATCATCCCCGGCGGCGGCGGAAGCGAGGTGGGCCTCGACCAAGCGCTCCTTCATGGCGTAGATGCGGGCGTAGAAAGAATGCAGTTCGGGATGGGTGAGCAGGCGCCGCAGGGCCGTGGCCACCCCCGCGGGGGTATGGGGAAGGTCTTCCAGGCCTAGGATCTCGACTTCTTCCCCCGCCTGGAGGCTCTTGAGGCGGTTCACCAATTCGCACACGACCTCGAGGTCGCGCCAGCCGGCCTTAGCCAGCAGGTCGGTGTCGTCGAGGATCGCGTTGAGGAAGCAGAGGTACTCGGCCGATTCGCGGTGCGGGTGCACCCAATGGGCCGCGCCCGAGCGCCGACGGGCCTCCTCCTTGGCGATCAGACGCCGCGCCAAACTCAAGGACGCCTCGCCTTCCGGCCCGGGAGGAAGGGCCTGCCGCCGCTGGCGGGCGAGGGATTCGCTGGACTGGCCCCGCAGGGAATAGCGGTCGTGGCGGGCGAAGGAGAACTCCGCCAGGAGGGTGTTGGAGGATTGGACGTCGCTCACCGAGATGGCGGCCGCGCTGCGCGTGCGGATCTCGCTCTTATGGTGGTCGATGACCGAGATCACCTCGAGATGGCCGGCCAGGGAGATCTCGTGCCCGTTGGCGAAATCCCGCAGGCTCACCGTGCCCTGGATCGGCTTCTCCAATTCCTCCGCGTGGATCGTGCCCACGGGCAGGAGTTTGCCCGACCGGGTGGGGAAGACGACGGTGATGTGCTCGTAATTGTGGATCTTGTCGCGGATCTCGTCGATGGTGGCCCGGGTCGTGACGTAATTGGGGGAAAAGCCCAGCACCTCGTGCTTGACCTGCATCACGACGTCCATGCGCAGGGTATGGGCGCCCACTTGCCGCACGGCCCGGGAGAGCGCCCCGTGCACGGCCTCGAAGGCGCGGAAGACGGGGGCCACGCCCGCCTTCAGGAGGCCCGCCCCGTCCCACAGGTCGTCTTCCAAGAGCCGATCCAGGGCCGCGAAGTACGAGGCGAAATCGCTGCCCGTGCGCTCGTCGAAGCACCGCAAGACCTGCTTCAGCGGCGTCGCCCCGCCCCCCTCCAGCCCGTAGATCTTCGAGAGGAGGGCGTCGAGTTCCCGGGGATCGTCGGGCAGGTGCCCCACCGAGAGATCATGGGGCCATTGGAACGGCCGCTCGGACAAGGAGGCCACGGCGGCCGCCACCTCGGCCCGGGTGAGGGAATCCTTGCCGAAAGAGAGGCTCAGTTCCGCGGTGACGAGGCGCAGGTACTCCCGCAGGGCCCCGGTGAGGGTTCGACGCACCCGGCCCACGGTATCGATGTCGCCCAGGCGCCAGTCGCCCACGTAGAAGCCGCCCTCGTCCACCATCACGATGGCGTTCTGGTAGCGGTTGTGCCGGTAGGTGGTGAGGTCGCGCTCGCCCCGGGCGAGGATGAAGCGGTCGCGGGTGAGGATATCGTGCCCCACGTGGGCGATGTGGCGGCGGTCCTTGGCGAGGCGGGTGAAGACATGGGGGGTGAAGAGTTCGTCGAAGAGGAAGGCGGTCTCGTCTCCCGGGCGCCCGCCGGGCAGGTTCCAGATATGCAGCGCGCTCCCCACCCGGGCCGCGAAGGCATCGAGCCAGGTGATGAAACTCGCCGTCGTGGTGTCGATGTCGGGCGGGTTATGGGCGGTGACGGTATGGCTTCCGGGATGGATCTTGCCCCCGCCGATGGGGAAGACCTGCTGGTAGGCTTCGCGGGGCAGGTACTCGCCGACGAGTTTCCCGCGCACGAGCCGGTTCTCCTCGAAGGAGAGGCCCGAGTCGTGGCCGAGCCAGGATTCGAACCCGGTCTGGTTGAGGCGCGAATCGAGGATCTTCTCTTCGGTGATGCGCGCGAGGTACTTCAGGAAGGGGACGAGGAGGAAGCAGGGGGACGGGGTGGCCTGGATGAGGCCCAAGAGTTCGCGGTTGACGATCTCGAACCGCTCCTGCGGGGGGAGCGCGCGGAACGACGCCTCCCGGAACCGCTCGAGGAGGGCCCCGGTCCCGGGGAAATCGTCCATTGGAAGCGCGAGGGCGCCGATGCTCTGGTTCGCCATGAGGGCCCCATCCTACCCTCGAGCGTTCCCCGGCGCGCGCGCTTCCCCGGGGATCCTTCCCGAGAATCAGGCCCCCGCTTGTCTTGAATGCCGCGCGCCCGAGGCGGCGTCAGCCCGCCCAAGCGATCATGGCGGCCCGGATCTGCGCCGGGGCGAGGCTGCGCTCCACGCAGCCCGACTCCACCGCCACGCGGGGCATGCCGTAGACGGCGCAGCTGCCCTCTTCTTGGGCCAGGGTCACGGCCCCGAGGCGCCTCAGGTGGGCCAGGCCCGCCGCCCCGTCATGGCCCATGCCGGAGAGGATGATCCCCATGAGACGGCTCCCCGGGGCGGGCTCCTGGACGGAGAGGAAGGTGACGTCGGCGGCGGGGCAGACATAATTCACCCGTTCGCCGCGGACGAGGCGCATGCGCCGGTTGCCCACGAGTTCCAGGTGCACGTCGCTCGGCGCGATGAAGGCCGCCCCGCTTTGGAGCGCTTTCCCGTCCTCCGCGAGGGCCACCCGCATCGCCGTGAGGGAGCCGAGGCGCTCGCGCACCGAATCGTTGATGAGGACGGGCATGTGCTGGACGATGACCACGCAGGCGTCGAGCGCGGGGAGATCCCGGAAGATCCCGTCGAGGGCCACGAGGCCGCCGCAGGAGGAGGCGATGAGGATGAGGTTCATGGCCGCACGGCCCCCGGCGCGGGGGGGAGGAAGTCGAGCCACTGGCTGACCGCGCGCACCAGGGCATCGCCGTCGAAGGGCTTGGTGAAATAATCCAGCACGGCCTCCTGGAGGCCCTCCATCTTGGCGTCGGGGGTCTCGCGGGCCGTGAGCATGAGCACGTGGCAGCCCGCGAGCAGGCCCCGCTCGGCGAGCAGGCGTATCGTGTCCCAGCCGTCGAGGCCGGGCATCATGATATCCATGAGCACGATGCCGCGGTAGCCGCCGGCGACGAGGCCCAGGCATTCCTCCCCATTGGAGGCCTCAAGCACCTCCCAGCCCTCCGACTCGAAGAGCACCCGCACCGTGTAGCGGATGGACGGTTCGTCGTCCACGATGAGAAGGCGTTTCATGCGGTCCTCCCTGGATCGGCCCTTTGGAGGGCGAAATGCACGGCCGAGCCCTTTCCCGGGCCCGCGCTCTCGGCCCAGATGCGGCCCCCGTGCTTCTCGACGATGCGCCGGCAGATCGAGAGGCCCAGGCCGCTGGAGCCCAGGTCATGGCGGGAGGGGTCGGCCTTGTAGAACTCGTCGAAGATCCGGGCGAGCTGGCCTTCCGTCATGCCCACGCCCGAATCGCTGACCGTGAAGCGCACCGTGCCCCCCTCGGGCCGGGCCTCGAGGCGGACCTGGCCGCCCGACGGGGTGAACTTCGCCGCGTTGCGCACCAGGTTCTCGACGAGCTCCTCGAAGCGCAGGGGGTCCATGCGCACCGGGATCCCCGCGGGGACGAGGTTCTCCACACGCACGCCGCCCTTCTCGAAGATGATCGTGTTGCGCCGCAGCACCTTCTCGACCGCGGGGCCCGGCTCGGCGTCCACCAATTTGAGGACCGCCGACGGCGCGTTGAGCCGCGCCAGGGAGAGCGTGCGCAGCACGAGATCCTGGATGAACGAGACATTCTCGATGACCACCTCGAGCATGCGCCTCGGCGCCGGCTCGCGGGTCTGTTCGAGGATCTTCGGCAGGAGCGCCACCAGGGGCGTGAGGGGATTCTTGAGGTCGTGGCCGAGGAGGTTGATGAACTCGTCCTTCTGCTTGAGGAGCTTCTCCATCTCGCGGTAGGTCTTGCGCTCCGATTCCTCCGCCAGGCGCCGCGACAGGTGGATCGAGGCCAGGTTCCCGAGCTCGGCGAGGATCCGCGGCGCCTCGTCGAAGAGGTCGGCCCGGGGGAGGTCCTCGGCGCGCACCTCGAAGATGAACCAACCGACGAAGCATTCCCGGACCCGGAACGGCTGGAGGGCCACCAGGGCGAGGCCCGCCCAATGCTCGACGATGGGCCAATCCCCCGCGCGGCCGCGCACCGCCTCGGGGGTCAGCACCTGGAAGACGGGGCGCGAGAGCCATTCGGGGATCGGCACCGAGACCACCCGCCCCAACCCCGGCTCGAGCCCGGGAAGGCGCCACTCGACGGCGCAGCGCAGCGGGCTGGCGGGGTCGTCTTCCCTCAGGAAACGATGGAAGGCGGCGCGCGAGGCGCCCAAGGCGGGGCCGATATGGGAGAGGAGGGCGAGCAGCAGGGAGTCTTCCCCCAGGTCCTGCTCCATGGCTTTCCGCCAGATCTCGGCGCGCAGGCCGTTGACGCGGTTCTGGCGCTCGAGGATCTGCTCGGCCTGGAGTTTTTCCCGGAAGACTTCGTCGATGTCGTCCTTGATGATGGCGACGGCCTCGTAGAGCGGCCGGAAGAGGTGGGTCTCGCTATAGGCGCCCCGCTCCTCCACCTCGCCGTCGCGGTCCCAGTGGATCGAGCCGAGCACGCCCAGGAATTCCTGGATGCCCTCTTCGACGTGCGCCTGGGCCACCGCGCCGCGGCGCGCCGGATCCCGCGACTGGGAGCGAAGGGGGAGCGGCCCCTTGGCGCGGTCCTTTTGGATGAGCGCATCGGCGTCCTCGGGGCCCTCCACCTGATAGACCCCGATCGGGGAAAAACGCCGACTGACGTTGATCATCATGCGCATGGTGCGGTTGAGGCCGAAGACCGCGGCGAAACGGCAGGGGAACTCGTCGTGGAGCGCCTTGAGGCGCTCGATATAATGCACGCGCGCCTGCCATTGGACGGCGCGGACCCCCTCCCAATCGGCGATGGCGTACCATAGCCCGCGCGGGCGCGCCATGGACGAGAGCGCCGCGCGGTAGGCGGCGAAGATCGCGTCCAGGTGGGACTCCTTCAATTTGCCGCGGGCGCTCTGGTGGAGGACCTCGTCATCCCGCACGCGGAAATCCAGTTGGAAATCGTCGAACGCGACGCGCAGTTCCTCCGGCGGGACCGGGGGGGCGATCGGGAGCGCCGCCGTGGCGCCCTTGGTCGCGCGTTCCTGGGTCCACCTTACGGCTGCGGGGTAGTCCCGAGCGATCTCCACCGGGAAGCGGGGGCGGCTGATGCGCACGCCGATCTTGATGGTGATGCGTAAGACCTCGCTCACGCCGAAGAAGACCACCCCCTTCATCCGCGGATCCGAACGGCGCCATTCCAAGTACGCTTTCCGCGCTTCCCGGGTCGCCCCGTTCAAGGCCGAGAAATCTTCGATGGCGAAATGGGCGCCGTCCGGGGGAAAGACCTCGGCGACGAGGCGGTCGTAGGCCGCGATATAGGGCACCATATTGTCGATGCGCGACACGCCTTCCGAGCGGATGAGGAGGGTGTCCTGCCCGATCACCGAAAGGGAGACCCGGTAATGGTCGGTCCCGAAGTCGAGTCCGCACCATTCGGGCCGGGTGCGGATGGGGAGCCCGGTGGCCGGGCAGGTGGAGAGGGTCTCGACGGGGGAGGGTGTCATGCGGGCTCAGGCATTATAACACCGTCAAAAAAGGAGACGGCCTCTTTTCTCGAACGCCCGATGGGCCCCTTTTGATAATTCCCCCTTCCCGCGCTAAACTCCTTTATCGACCTTCGGGAGGGGCCATGGGACTCTTCAGCAATCTTCTCGGATTATTCCTGAGGCGCCGCGGTGGGGGCGTCCAGGCGGCGCTCCTGGAAGCAGTCGTGGGCATGCTCACGAACCGGCAATCCGGGGGGCTCTCCGGCCTCGTCAACCAATTCGGCGCCCAGGGCCTCGGCCCCATCGCCGAATCGTGGGTCGGCACGGGGAAAAACCTGCCCATCACGGCCGTCCAAATACAGCACGGGCTGGGCAACCAGGCCATCGGCCAACTCTCCCAGCGCATCGGCATCGCTCCCGAGCAACTCGCCTCCCAATTGACGACGCTCCTTCCCCGGGTGGTCGACCGGCTCACCCCGCAGGGGCACGTCCCGCCCGCCGAACACCTCGAGACCAAGGGGTTGGAACTGCTCAAGGGCCTCTTCAAGTGATCTCCCGCGCCTAGCGGGGGAGAGAAGCCATGCTCCTCACCAACGCACTCCTCGCCACCCTCCTCTTCCTCGAGACCCCCACGGCCCGCCTCGCCATCGATGCGGCGCGGGGCGGCGCGCTGGTGAGCCTCGTGGACAAAAAAAGCGGCCGCGAGTTCATCAACGCCCGCACGGGCCCCCTCCTCTACGAAATCCGCCTCGGCGGCGGGAGCAAGGCCCTCATCAGCGAGGCCGACGCCCGGGACGTCACCGTGAGCCGGGAAGAAAACGCCCTGCGCATCCGCTCCGCGCGCCATGAAGGGGCGGCTCTTCGGGTGGAATGCCGCCTCTGGGTGGACGCCTCCGATCTCCCCCCGGCGGGCGATACCGCCGCCGCTTCCTTCCCGGTCTTCCGCGCGTCCATCGAAATCTCCAACGGCAGCGGGGCCGAACTCCAAACCGTGCGGTTTCCGTGCCTCACTTGGTCCAACCACTTCAGCGCGGACACCAATGGGGAATTCCTGATGCTCCCCCGAAACGACGGGTGCCTGGTCCAGGATCCCGGCAGCCAGAATGCCACGCCCCAATCGCCCTACCCCGGCTCCGCCTCGCTCCAATGCCTCGCATGGTACGACCGGGCGGCGGGCCTCTACGCGGATCTTCGGGATGCGAATGGTTGGATGAAGATGCTCGGGGTCGAACGCAGGGGCGATGCGCTGCGGCTCTCGTTCCTCCACGGAGTTCCCCGTTCGGAGACGGCTTCCTATCTCCTCCCCTACGACGTCACCTTCGGCACCTTCTCCGGTGATTGGCAGACGGCGGCCTCCCATTACAAGCGGTGGGCCGTGAAGCAGGCCTGGTGCCGCAAGACCCTGGCCCAGCGCGTTGGGGAGGGCGAGATGCCCAAATGGCTCCTCGATCCCTCCCTCTTCTATGTCTACACGGCGCGCGGGATCCTGGGGTCCAATCTCTATACCAATCGAATGGACCGCATGCTGCCCCAGGCCCGGGCCTGGAAAGAACTCCTCGGATCCCCCGTGGTCCTCATGCCGTGCGGCTGGGAGAAGAAGGACATCTGGGTCACCCCCGATTATTTCCCGCCCCTGGGCGGCGCCAAGGCCTTCGCCCAGCTCAACCAAGACCTCCACCGGGAGGGCCACCACGCCTTCGTCTTCCTCTCCGGCTTGAAGTGGACCCTGGAAAAACGCCTGGAGGACCGCGGCGTGCGCGTCGATCAATGGGCCGATTTTTCCAATCGCGGGATGGCCTGGGCGACGGTGAGCACCCAGGGCGTGGTCCAGATCGACGGCGCCCCCGACCGCGACGTGGGCCGCAACGCGAGCATCTGCGTCGCCACGCCCATGGCGAGGGAGATCCTCCTCGGGAATACCCTCGCCGGCTTGGGGCTCGGTTTGGATGTCGTCCAAGCTGACCAGATCGTCGGCGGCGGCGTGCCCGTTTGCTGGGCCACCGGCCACGGCCATCCGCCCGGCTACGGCAATTGGGCCGCGAAGGCGCTCTACGCGCTCTACGAGCGCATCCGCCGCGAGGGGCGCGCGGCCCATCCCGATTTCGCCTGGTCGATGGAAGAACCCAACGAATATTTCATGCCGGTCCTCGATACGGTCCACGCGCGGGACTACGCCCAGGGGCGCTGGCCGCGGGACGGCCGCACGACCATCGGCATTCCCCTCTTCTCCCACGTCTACCACGAGTACCAGCACGGCTACGGTGGAGACTCCTGCGCCGTGAGCGACAAGAAGGGCGGCAATACCCTCTACCAGCAGGGGATGAATCTGGTGTGCGGCCGCGCGCCCGCCGTGGCGGTTTGGACGCGGGACTACGACCCGGCGACGACCCACCC
Organism: Spirochaetota bacterium; assembly: GCA_017302015.1. Lineage (GTDB taxonomy): Bacteria > Spirochaetota > UBA12135 > COTS27 > JAFLEE01 > JAFLEE01. The sequence continues at coordinate 33,628 of JAFLEE010000033.1, forward strand.
CTTCCAAATCCGCCTCCTCAAGGGCCACCTGGAACTCTGGAAAACCAAGGCCGATTTCCTCGCCCTGGGCGAGCGCGAAGAGAGCCGGGATCTCCCCGCGCCGAGGCTGCTCCTCAAGTTCTGGCAGGGAAGCGGCAAGCCCCAGCGCGAACTGGAGGTCCCCGCGGTGCTGCGCGGCGCCTGGGTGAACGCCCGGGGCGCTCGGGGGGAAGTCTGGGCCTGCATCGCCGATGCCGCCGTCACCATCACCAACCGGGGCGAGGCCGTCACCCTGGAACCCGGCGAGGTGCGCTGGCGCGAGTGAACCCTAGCGGTTCGACCCTTCGGTCGCGTCACGCCAAAGCCAGCGCATGGCGTCGGGGAAGAGGGCGGCGCCGTGCTTCGAGTTGTGGGCGCCATCGCCCATCACGAAGCGGTAGTCGTAGCCGGAGAACTTGAGGGCCGCCGCCATCTCCTGGTTCGCCAAGGGCCAATTGCCGAAGGGGTTGTCGAGGTCGTTGGTGCCGTCCTGGAGGAAGACCCGGATGGGCTTCACCGGGCGCGTCTTCCGGATCATGGGGGGATAATTATGCCCGCCCCGGAGGTCGACGAAGCTCCCGACGCAGCTGAAAGCCTTGCGGAACTGGTCGGGCCGCTCCCAGCACGCCGTGAAGGCGCAGATGCCGCCGGAACTGCTGCCGGCGAGGCCGCGCCCCTCGGGGTCGGGGGTGAGACGCACGCGCTTTTCCACCTGGGGCAGCATTTCGGTGACGAGGAACTCGGGATAGCGGCTGCCGTTGGTGACGGAGTCGTACTCGAGGCCCCGGTTCTCGGGGCGCCGCTTCAGGTCGGTCACCGGCAGCTTCCGGCCGGGGTTGACGAAGAGGCCGGCCATGGGCGGAATGGCCTTCTGGTGGATGAGGTTATCCAGCACGTAGGTCGCCCGGATCTGGCCATTGGTGCGCACCCATCCCTCGCCGTCCTGGAAGACCATGAGGCAGAGCGGGCGCTGGCCATCGTAGCCCGCCGGCACGTAGATCCAGAATTTGCGCGTCGTGCCCGGGTAGACCGCGCTATGGCTCCACTCGTGCTCGTAGACCGTCCCCTCGGGCACGCCCGGCTGCTTGAACGAGTCGGGGCCGTTGGTGTAGTCGTCGAAGGCGGCGAGGGATGCCAGGAGCATCAAGGACGAAAGCGCCCGTGTCTTCATGCCCACGAGTATACGATCCCGGGAACCGACGCTCCCCTCAACGCACCCCGGCCCCCGCGCGGCGCATGAGGCCGAGGAGTTCATCCGCCAGGTAGGGTTTGGACAGGGCCGCGTGGAAGCCATGCTCGGCCGGGGCGGCCATCACCGGGTCGTTCGAATAGCCGCTGGCCGCCACCAAGTAGAGCGCGGGATCGGCGGCGCCCATGGCCTTCGCGGCCTCGCGGCCGCCCATCCCCCCGGGGATCGTGAGGTCGAGGATCGCGATGCGATAGGGATCCCCCGCGGCGAGGCCCTCGTAGATGCGTTCCACCGCGGCCTGCCCGTGGTCCGCCTCCCCGACGCGGAAGCCCTGCTCTTCCAGGAATTCCCTGGCCACCCGCCTCGCGTATTCCTGGTCATCCAGCACGAGAACCCGGCACGCCGCCCCGCAGAGTCTTTCGGCTCCGCGGGCGGGAAAGGGCTCGGGCGGCGCTTGGGCCCCGGAAGCCGGGAGGAAGCAATGGAAGGCGCTTCCCTTCCCGGGCCCGGATTCCACTTCCACCCAACCCCCGTGGGCCTTGAGGATGGAGTGGACCATGGTGAGGCCGAGGCCCTGGCCCTTTTCCTTGGTGGTGAAGAAGGGATCGAAGATGCGGGGAAGGTTCTCGTCGGGGATGCCGCACCCGCCATCGCGGACGCTGATGCGGACGAAGCGACCGAGGGCACCGCCGGAAGGCGGTTGGATCTCGACGTTTCGCGCGGAGGCTTCGATGCTCCCGCCCTGGGGCATGGCTTGCCGGGCGTTGATGAGGAGATTGTCGATCGCGTGCCCCAATTGCTGCTCGTCCGCATCGCAGAGCCAAAGCGCCCCGTCGATGGCGACGCGGGCCGTGGATTTGGAGCCGGCGAGGGAAAACTCGGCGCAGTGGCGCAGCAGGGGCTCGATCGGGATCGTCCGTCGCACGGGGGCGCCCCCCTTGGAGAAGGTGAGGAATTGCTGGGCGAGCGCGCGGGCCCGCCCGTAGACGGGCTTGGTGGCTTCGAGGAATTCTCCCGCCTTCTGGGCCTCGCCCCTCGCGAGTTTCAGTTTGGCGAGCTCCACCAGGTTGAAGACGCCATGGAGGAGATTATTGAAGTCGTGGGCGATGCCGCCGGCGAGCAGGCCCAGGGACTCGAGTTTCTGGCTCCGCTGGAGGTTTTCCTCGATGCGCCGGCGCTGGGTCGCGAGGGCCTCCTCGGCGGCGCGCCGCTCGGTGAGGTCGGCCACCGTATGGACGAAGGAGCTGGGCCGTCCCGCCGCGTCGAGGATCGGCCAAATCGATTCTTCATAGATGCGCCCGCGTTCCCGGATCTCCCGCGCCTCGTGGAGGCAGGTCTCGCGGGCCCGGGTGCAGGGGCAATCGGGGGTGGGTTCCCCCGATTCGTGGTAGAGCTCGCTGCAGCGCTTCCCGAGGAGCGAAGCGGGCTCCACGCCGAGGGCCATGCTGGTCGCCCGATTGGCGTGGAGGATCACGAGATCCGGGGAGGTGACGAAGACCTGGTCCTGGATGGCATCGAAGGTTTGTTGCCAACGCTCGGTCTGCCGGCGCAGCGCCTCTTCCGCCCGCAGGCGCCTGATGGCGGTGGAGGCTTGGCGGGCGAGGTGTTCCAAGGCCTCCTTCCCGCGGAAGGCCCCGCCGCCCCGGAGGGCGACCATGATCCCACCGTAATGGAGCTGATCCCAGGCGAAGCCAACGAAATGGATCGCGCGGACGCCGGCGAGGGCGGTGAGGGACGCGCAAATCGGGCGCGGGATCGACCGGAGGGCGAGGGCCCAGAGCCCGTCTTCCATCTCGTGCACCTTCCCATCCCGGTAGACCGCGAACTCCTCCGGGGTGATGGCCGCCAGGGGGCCGCGCCAATCCCAGAGGTCGTAGCCGAGGAGGCCGCGTATCGCGCCGCGCAGCGACGCCAACCCGTCGATCCAATAGAGGCGCAGGAATCGTTCGTCTTCCGCCAGGCCGCTGATGAAGACGTACGCCCCCGGCGCCAGGCGGCCCGTCGCTTCCCCGACCAAGACATACACCTCTTCGATCGTCTTGGCCCCCAGGAGCCCTTCGAGGGAACGATTGAGCAGGGTGGAGTCCGCGAGATTCCACCCGAGTTTCTCCGCGGCCGCGCGCCGCGCTTCCTCCGCGCCGTCGGCCCTCCTAAAACTCCGCCGCGCGACGAAGCTGATGGCGGTGGCGGAGAACGCCAACATGGCGCAGGTGAGCACGATCTGGGCGAAGCCCCGCTGCGCGCCGGAGGGCGGGAGGAGCCGCTGCTGGATGAAGCCGATGGCCAGGATCGACCCCGCGACCACCGGCAACGTCGCCCGGAGGAAGATCGCGCTGGGCCCCCCGCCGATGAGCGGGCGCAGGATCGGGAACCTCGGCCCCGCATCGGCGATGAGCGCGGCGCCCACCGCGATGTAGGCCAGGACCGCGCTGAGCGAGATCGGGGTGTATTGATCCTGGAAGAGCACAGGCGCCCCGAACGCCCATGCGAGGAGGCCGAGGAACCCCATCGTCAAGCAGAGGAAGCCGAGGGCTCCGCTCCCCGCGCGCAGGCGGGGCCACCGCGAAGCGAGGATCGACAGGCAAATGGCGGCCCAGGACCCTCCGAAGAACAGGCCGGTATACGGCGACATCCGGGAATAAAACTGCGGACCCGGCAGGGATCCGATGGGAACCAAAAAGCCCCCATCGAGGAGGGGGCCCACGAAGAGGCGCAGCCCCCTTGAGAATCCATAGACCGACGCCGCGAGTGAAGCCGCGAAAAGAAGGAGCGTCAGGAACCCGCGCCGCGATTCGGTCAAGCCGAGGGCGAGCACCAGCGCGAGGGGTACCAAGAGGCTCGCCGACTCCGCCACCAAAGGCACCGATGAACCGGTTCGCCCCGTCAGGGCGAGAACTCCCGTGGCCCAACCGATGAGGGCCAGGAGGCCGAGGCCCAGGGCCGAGAAACCCGCCAAGGCGCGGACCTTTCGAAGTCCCGCGGTCGGCGCGACCCAAGGTGAACCGAGAGAATCCCCCAAGGAGCCTCCGGGTGGAGGCACTCGCCTGAAGGCCCACCCACCGGGGGCAAGTCTACCCTGAATCCATCGATGCCAAGCGGGATTTATGTGCTCGGCCTGGAACCATCGCCTCGGGGAATCCCCGGGACCCGGTCGATCACCGCGCGACGAGACGGAAGCTCCTCCGGGAAGCCCCGTGGATTTCCAAAAACCCGGAAGGGCAAATGGGAGGGGGCGAGACCCCCGTGGGGCCCCAACCCGACCTTTCGCCGTTTGCCCGATCGGTCGAGGTGGACACCGCGGACTGCGCGAGTTTCCATCAAGAGTCACCGAGCGCTTGGCTAAGCCATCGAGAACTCCGCCCGGAACCGATGACGCGTGGCACATCGGTGCGACTGGCAAGCAGAACGGGCGATTTTTTGAAAAAGATGCCAACGTTGGCACTTTTTGATTCCATGCCTATAATATCCCCATGCGAATACTCATCCCGATCCTGTTCATTCTCCTCCCGCTCTTCGGCGCGGTGTACCACGTGGATCCCGAACGCGGAAAGGCGGGGGCCTCCGGTCTCACCCCCGAAGACGCTCTCCCCACCGTCAAGGAAGTCCTCGCCAAATGCCGGGGCGCGGAGGCCGACGAGATCCGGGTGGCGCCCGGGGTGTTGCCGCTGCGCGAAGAGGTGGTGCTCGCGGGGAAGGTGTACTCTCCCGAGAAACCCCTCGTCCTCGACTTCGGGTCCCGGTGGATCACGGCCACCGAACCGATCCCCGCGGAGGCCTGGCGGCCGGAAGGGGCCGGCCTGTGGAGAGCCGAGGGGCTCCTCAAGACCGTGCCGTTTAGTTTTCTCGTCATCAATGGGAGGGCCGAACGGATGGGCCGGGGACGGATCTTTTCGACGAAGCCGCTCCCCGCGAGGACGGCGCTCGCGCCTTGGCAATGGACGATCGAGGGGGATGACCTCCTCCTCTGCTTACCGAACGGGCGGGACATCGCGCAAGTCGGCGTGGAACGGGCGCACCGCGCCACGGGGATCTCCCTCATGGGCGGGAGCCGCAACGCGAACATCTGGATCCGGAACGCGCGGGTGAAATTCGCCACCAACGACGGGATCAACCTCCACGGCCCCCGGGAGGGCGCGCTCACCGAGGGCATCCGCTTCAGCGAGGTCCGCTCCGATTGGAATTGGGACCAGGGCATCTCCAGCCACGACGGCTGCCAGTCCGTGGTCGAGGACGCGGTCATGATCGGCAACGTCGCCGGGCTCGTCCATATCGATACCACCAAGACCGTCCATCGGAGGCTGCTCCTCGCCGAGGGCGGCCGCTTCGATCTGTTCTTCTACGGCCAGTGCCAGGCGGTCTTCGAGGATTGCTACGTCTACTCCGCGGGGGCGGAACGCCATCTCTTCTATAAAGAGAAGGAACTGCGCCCCGACGCGCTCTTCGCCTTCTCCAATAGCGTCTTCCACCTCGGGGCGTCGAACGCGATGCCCTGGGTGTTCGCCCTGGGCGGCATCCCGTTCCGTCTGGAGCAGAGCACCTTCTGGCTCGACCAACCCCGCGCGGTGCGGGCGGAGACCTGCGATGTGGAGACCCGGGGCCTCATCCGCCACTGCATTTTCCGCAGCGCCCTCGGCGGCACCGCGATGGCCTGGGGCCCCCGGGCCTCGGTGCGCCTGGAGCGGACCCTCTTCGACAAGGTCGGCGTGAGGCTCGGGACGAACACCTATCAGGATGGCCCCGCCCTGCGCGCCAGCGGGTTCGCCGATGCCCAAACGGGCTTCTGCAAGCGCCTCGAGGCCAGCCCCTTTCCCGGCGCGGCGAGGCTCGAAGGCCTCGGCGCCCAACTCTCCCCGGCCATGCAGGAGCGCGTGCGCCAGTATCAAACCCGCGAACTTCTCGGCGGCGGCTTCGCCCTCGTCTCCAAGACGCGCGGCCCGTCCACCCTCACCCTCGTCTTTAATCGCCCGGTGGATCCCCTCAGCCTGAAGGGCGGCCTCCTGCAGACCCGGGAGGGGCGGCCCGTCGCCATCCGGGTCGCCCAAAGCCCGCGGGGAGATTCCCTGGAACTCAGGGATCTCGGGCCCGCCGACAAGGTCCTCCTGACCACGGAACTGCGCAGCGATCTGGGGCCGGACGGCCTGGCGGGAGAGGTGGCCCTATGAAAACGAATCGGCCCGCCATTCGTTGCGTCGCCGCGGCCGGTTCCTTCGCGCTCCTCCTCGCGGCCCCGCGCCTTCATGCCCAGGAAGCGGACCTGGAAACCCTCAACCGAATCGTCGCCGCGGGAAAACTTAGCCGCGCTCCGATCATCCGCATCCCGCCGAAGACCTATCGCATCGCCTCGTCTTGGGACTTACGGGGCCTCTCCAACACGGTGCTCGACGGGCAGGGTTCCCTCGTTCTCTATACCGGCACGAACCTGGGCCTCATGCCCTGGTCGCTGCGCGACGGCGCGCGCCTGACGATGCGCCATTTCGTCTTCGACTACGAGGTGCCCCCCTTCGCCCAGGGGGAAGTCGCGGAGGTCGGCGCGGGGGGGCGCATACTTCGCCTGCGCGCCCATGCGGGCTATCCCGATTTCTCGCGGACGGGCTCCTTCCGCCAGATGTACCTCTTCGACCGTCAGACGCGCGGTTGGAAGCGCGGCACGGCCGATCTCTATCCGGAGAAGGTCGAGATCCTCTCCCCCACCGAAGCCCGGGTGACCCTCCCCACCAACCTGGCCCCCACCTTTCCCCGCCACCAAGCGGGCGACCTCTGGGCGGCCACGATGCGGGTGTCCTCCGCCTTCGGGATCTACCATTGCGAAGACCTCGTGCTGGAGAAGATCACCCTCCGGGCCGCGCCCTCCCTGGCCTTCGTCATCCGCTACCAGCGCGGCGGCCTCCTCGTCGACGGCTGCCGCGTGGAGCGGGGCCCCCTGCCCCCGGGCGCCACGGAAGCGCGCCTCATGTCCTCCGGGGCCGACGCGCTCAACGTCGCCTACCTCACCGCGGGGATGCGGGTGGAGCATTGCGATTTCGGGTGGATGGGGGACGACTCGATCAATATCCACGGCGGCGTCTATCCGATCCTCCGGGTGGAGGCCCCCGACCGCCTCGTCATCGCCAAGCGCGGCGACCTGGGGGCCCTCGACGAACTCCTCCAGGGCGGCGCACGCCTGCGCTTCACCCAGGGCGGCTCGTTCGCGCCCCTCGGCGATGGCCAGGGCGCCTCGCTGGCCCCGGTCCCCGAACCGAGGCCCCATGACGAGGGGGAGATCAAGGCCTGGTGGCCGAGCCTGTCGAAGACCCGGGTGGTGGAGTACGCCCTCCGGTTGACCAACACCGTCCTGCGGGCGAAGGCGGGGGACTGGGTGGAGTTCCCCGACATCAACGGCGACGGCTACGTGGTGCGCGACAATTATTTCCACGACCACCGGGCCCGGTGCGTGCGCATCCAGGCCGGGCGCGGGCTCATCGAGCGCAACCGCTTCGAGCGCATCGGGCACGCCGGGCTCTCCATCGGGCCCGAGTACACCTATTGGCGCGAAGCGGGCTGGGCCTGGGACGTCGTCATCCGCTCCAACCAATTCAAGGACATCGGCATGCAGTGGAACCTGGTCTCGCCCTATGGCTATTGCCCCGGGGCGATCTCGCTCTTCTACAAGCCGGAGAACGCCTCACTGCGGCCGCCCATCGGCAATCGGCGCGTCACCATCGAGGGGAACCGGATCGACGGGTGCACCGTGGCGGGCATCCACGTCAACGCCAGCGAGGACGTCCTGATCAAGGGCAATTTGCTCAAGTCCTGCAATCTCGAGGACGGCTCCATGGCCGGAGCCCAGTACGGCCTCTCGAGCACCCACGCCATCACCGTGCTCAATAGCCGCGACGTGCGCACGGAGGGGAACCGGGTGGAGAACCCCGGGCGATACGCCCGGGGAGAGGTCGGCCCCCAAGAGAAGTAGGTATTGCCGCGGATCGGTTCGCGGTTTCAGGCGGAAAGTTCGCGTCTTCCCGAACGCGGTGCGCCCTGCGGGGCCCCTTCAAATCTCCCGCGGCAACCGGTAGGCCGCCATCTCCTGGGCGTTCCGCACCAGGAGAATGTCTCCGGCCAGTGCCGGATGGTTCCAGGTCTTTCCCGTCAGGGCCTTCATCCGCGCGCGCTCGGTGTACTTCCCGGGCTTCGCCTCGACGAGGACCAATTCCCCCTTCTCGGAAAGCACGAGGATCAGCCCCTGCTCGGGCATCAGCAGCGTGAATCCCGCATCGGGCGCGCCCTGCCAGCATTTCTTCCCGTCCTTGAGGTCGAGGCAGGCGAGGCGGGGACCGAGATAGCCGTAGGCGTGGCCGTCATGGATCAGGGTATCGTTGAAATTGGGCTGCAGGGCCCGGGATGCCCAACGCTGGGAAACCGTCCACCCCTCGGCGGCCCGGGAGATGGCCAGCCGGCGAATGCTGTAGTCCATCCCGCCGCCGCCGAGGATCAGGTCGCCCTCGGCGGTCACGGCGGGCTGCACGATGCGGTCCTCCCCCGGCCAGGGAAGTTTCCAAAGGACCGCGCCATCGGTCGGCGCCAGAGCCTGGGCGCCCTCCTGGTTCATGAACAGAATCTGGGTGGATCCTTGGGCCGCGATTCGGTGGGGGGAACTATAGCCCTTTCCGCCGCCGAGGCGGCGCCAGCGCAGCCCGCCGGTCGCCAAATCGTAGGCCGCGAGGGCGCCGGAAACCGACACGATGACGGCGTCGCCGAGCACCAGGGGCGAACCCGCCATTCCCCAATTCGGCGGTTCCGACTCGGTGTCGCGGGCGGCATTTCGGGACCACACGACCGAGCCGCTGCGGGCATCCAGCGCATTGAGGATCCCGGTGGCGCCGAGGGCATAAACCCGCGCGCCATCCAGGGTCGGTGTGGCGCGGGGGCCGGCGCCGGCATGGGAATCGTAGAACCGGGCCGCGTCGCCATGGCGCCAAGCGGGTTTTCCCGAATCGAGGTGGTAGCAGGCGACGACCTCTTCGGCGCCGCGCTGCTCCTGGGTGTAGAGGAGGCCGCCGCGCACGGCGAACGAGGAGCAACCCGGCCCGACGGGACGCCGCCATAATTCCTTCGGCGGCCGCGCCGACCAATCCGCGGCGATGCGCAGGCCGCGCGCGACCCCATCGCGATCCGCCCCGCGGAACCCGGGCCAATCGGCGCCCGGCCGGATCGTCGTCGCCTCGACCCCGGGGAGCGACATCGCTTCGCGGTCGAGGACGGCCTCGGACTTTTCCTCGGCGGTGGGCGCCCAACGCCAGGTGAAGAGCGTGCCCGCGTGGCCGGTGATCCCGTCGTTGCGCACGAGGATCCAGCCACCGCTGGCGAGGAGTACGGTCGCCACCAAGGCGGCGCGCCGGACTTTGTCCGGTAGGTTCCGGGTGCCCGCGGCCCAAACGACGAAGGCGAGGCTCATCACCGGGATGGCGTAGAGGGCGAACATGAGCCCCATATTCCCGGTGCGGATCGACACGTGGATGAATCGGGAAGCCACCGCGAGGGCGACGGCCATCAGGACGGGGGCGCCCCAACGTTCCACGCCCGGGGCCCGGCTGAAGAAGGCCCACCAGAGGAGCACCGCGAGACCGCCGACCATCCCTCCGGCGACCCCGGCCAGCAGGGTGGAATCTCCCGGGGCGATGAGGGGAATGACGAGCCACAGGAGCCACTGGACGGCGACGATGACCACGCCGGGCAACCATCGCAGCGCGCGGGTTTGGACCATCGGGCCAGCAGTCGGCATTTGGTTCTGATTCGCCATCGGACCTCCCATCGCCCGAGTCGACGGATTCCCCGCCACCGGAGCCTGACGCGCCGATTGTCCCATCCATTCCCGCCAGCGGGGCCCGCCGCGGGGGGCGGGCTTCCCCGGATCAGGGCTCGATGCGGAAGATCCGCGTCTCCCCGAAAGCCATCTTCACGTGGACCATGGGCCCTCTTCCGACGGCCGTCCCGGTGAGCGCATCGCTTAAACGCCCCGCCACCGAGAGGGGCACGTCTCCCGCGACCGAGGCGTGGACGCCCAGGAAGGGGCCCCGGGCGCTGACGGCCACGGGCGACTTCGTGAAGCGCTTCACCCCGGCGCGGTCGGCGCAGAGGGCCAGGAGCGCGCGGGGAACTTCCGTCGTGGCGCAGAAGGCGGTGAAGCCCTTGCCGCGGGGACGCAGGATGACGGCGGGCTCGCCGGTGGCGAAGCGGGCGAGCACTTCATCGCCCTTCTCTTCCCGCGGCGTCAGGAGCGGCTTCACCGCGGCCTCGGGGCCGAAGGGCGCATCGAGCCCCAGGGCCTTCCCCGCATCCGTCGGCACGGCCCGGGCGGAGGCGCCCTCCGGAAGTTCCGCGGCGGAGAATCCCGTGAGTTCCTTCACCGATTCGGTCGAGAGGCGCGGGCCGTCCACATAGCCCGGCAGCCAGCACCAGAGGGCGCCGCGCCCTTCCATGGCGGCGGCGAGTTTCTTCCGCTCCGCGTCGGAGGGGGCCCAGGCGGCGGCGAAGACGCAGAGTTTCGCCCCGACCTTCCCCGCGGCCGCATCCTCCAATTGGTATTGCCCATAATCGGCGCCGAGGAGGTTCAGGTTCGAGCGCATCTCGCGCACCAGGGGCCTCGTCGTCGTCGTCGCGGCCCCGGCCGCCCCGATCTGGAGCATGCTGCGTTCGTGGATGATCGAGGCGATCTCGGGCCGGTACGGCGCGGGATGCTCCATGAAATAGCGGTCCACCGGGGCGAGGGCCTTCATCTCCTCCCAAAGCGCGGCGTCGTTGAACCAGCCGGAGCCGCCGAGGTCCATCCACCAGGTGGCCTGGTTGCGGCAGCCTTCCCAGAACACGTTGCGTCGCAGGAGTTGGCGCGTCTCCCAGGCGTTCGTGCCCCCGTCGCGCCAGCCGGGGAAGCTCGTCTCCCGGGTGAGGTGGGTGCGCGTGTCGTCTTCGTTGAGCCAGAGTTTCCCGGCGAGGGCGACGGACTCGGCGGGGCTCATCACCGTGGTGGCCCCGCCCAGGCCCCGGTGGAAATAGGAGATCGGGGCGCAGAGCACATCCACCGACGGCGCGGAGAGGAGCCGCCGCAGGGCGTAATGCCCCGTATTGGCGGGCCCGTTCTGGGCGGAACCGAACTCGTACTCGTATCCGTAGAAGAACACCGTGAGTTTTTTCGGGGCCGCCGCGCGGATGGCATCGGCGAAATCCACGAGCATTCCCGCCATCGCCTCCTGGCGCCACGCCTCGAAGGCGAGGATGTCCGCCTGATCCTTCGGATGGCGCAATTGGCCGAAGGCCGCCCGGCGTTCGGCTGGGGTGGGCACGGCCTTGTCCGAAATCGCCTTCCACGCCGCCGCGGTCGCCCCGTCGTAGCCGCAGAGGTCCTTCCCCCAGGAATCCATATAGAACCACTCGCCCGTATTCTGGCCGCTGGGATGGTAACCGAGGACGGAAGCCGGGAAGCGCTTCTCCAAAGCCGCCACCAGGCGGGTCAGGGCCGATGAGCATTCCTTGCGGAAGGCGTCGGAGGCCGGGGTCGCCTGGTTATTGCGCCGGCCGTCCTCGTATTGCATGGCCGCCTCGGGATGGGACGCGAGCCACCAGGCGGGCGCCTTCATGTCGATGCGCGGCAGGAGGAGCGCCTTCGGGTTCATGGCGAGCACGTTCTCGCAGGCGCGGATGGCCTCGGTGAAATCCTCCTTCCCCGGTTCGTTCCAGCACAGGCGCACCGGGAAACTGAGGATGCGGATGTCCGCGGCGGCCGCGAGGGCGACTTGGGCGGCGAAGAGCGGCGGTAGGCCCGCGTAGAAACGGAAATCGCCCCCGGCGTGGCGCAATTCGGGCTTGTAGAACCGCTTCTCGTTGGCCCGGATGCGCAGGCTCACCGCGTAGGTCCGCCCTTTTTTGAGCGCGATCGGTTGGGTGTAGAGGTGGAAGCCCTTCGCCCCGTCCACGCGGCGCACGTCCACCCGGAGCCCCGCGCTTCCCCCGACGCCCGCACCGGCCTCCACGCGAAACGCATCGGCCATGGCGCGCCGGTCCTGGCACCAGAAGGTCCACCGGTTGGTCCATTCGCCTGTTTCAAAATCCGTCTGAATCAGGTTGCTGGCCATTTCGAGGTCACGGATGGCGATCTCGTCGATCCACACCGTGCCCGCCTCTTCCCCGAAACGGAGTTGGAGCGTGCAGGCGTTGTCATCCTCGGGCAATTTCGCCTCGAAGCGGGAGAGGAGCCATTCTTTCCCGATCTCCTGGCCTCCGCCGCCGCTGGCGCCGTGGCCCCAGAAGATGCGCGCGCGCTCCGGTTTCCCGTCGACCATGAGCATGGGCACTCCCTGGCGGAGTTCCACGGTGGCGGTCAGGGGGAAAAGCGCCGCCATGAGAAGCAGGGAGGCGAGAAAATTACGGGATGCCATGCGTTCCTCCAAAAAATCCCGGTGGGGGATGGGCGGAGCCGAAGTATTTCATCCAATCCCACGGGGCCAAAACAAAAGAAGCGGGCTCTACTATATTTGGAGACCGATCAGGGCGTTCCACGTCGCGAGTTTGGTCCGTCCCGTTGATCCCACGACTTGAGTTTGTATAGAAGGGAGAGCAACTATCGGGGAAACTCCGATGCGCATGAACGGCTTTCCAAGAGCCTTTTCTCCGCCCTATTCTCGGAGATGACGGATCCGCGATGGTTCTTTGATCATAAAATAACCCAACCTGTCCACCCTTGAGGAGCCCGGCATGAAACTCCCATCCCTGCGTTTGGTCCGCCGCTTCAAATGTTTCCCCCTCTTCGGGCTCCTGCTTTTCGCGACGGCCTTCTCCGAGGTCCGCTTGCCCAAGATTTTCAGCAGCAATATGGTGCTGCAGCAAGAAAAACCGATCATCATTTGGGGATGGGACGCGCCCGGCACGGTCGTCACCGTCACCTTGGGCTCCAAGTCCGCCCAGGCGACCGCCAACCCCAAGGGTGAATGGAAGGCGACGCTGCCGGCGATGAAGGTCGACGGCAAGGCCTACACCCTGACGGTGAAGGGCACCACGACGATCCTCCTGGGGAATCTCCTTATCGGGGAAGTCTGGCTCTGCTCCGGTCAATCCAATATGGAGATGGGCATCAAGGCCTGCCTCAACGCCGACGCCGAGATCGCCGCCGCCAATTATGCCAAGATCCGCCTCTTCCTCATCCCAAAGAAATTCCTGCGTTCGCCCACCAACGACGTGCCCGCGACCTGGGTGGAGTGCAGTTCCTCGAACATCGTCCAGGGCGGATGGGGCGGGTTCTCCGCCGCGGCGTATTATTTCGGGCGCACGATCCACACGAACTTGAAGATCCCCGTGGGCCTCATCGAGTCCGCCTGGGGCGGTACGCGCATCGAGCCCTGGACGCCCCCGGAGGGCTTCGCCATGGTCCCCGCCCTCCAATCCCAACTCACCCAGGCCATGGGGATGGACCCGACCTCGCCGCTGCGCAAGGCCATGCTCGCCGATTACCTGAAGAAAACCGACGAGTGGATCGCTTCCGCGCGCAA
>JAFLEE010000034.1 GCA_017302015.1 Spirochaetota bacterium
TCTTGCTTGAACTCCCGACCGATCTTTTTCCGGGTCTTTTTCCCGGGGATTTGCTCGTCCATAAACCTTCCTCCTTAGATTATCGGAAGGCTTAACTCACTGTCCACTTTATTGAGACAGATCAGAGAGGGGGCCAGGGGGAGAGTCGATCCCCTCCCCCAAAAATCCCCTTCCCTTGACAATCTCTACTCAAATCTCAAGCAAAAAGTGGAACGATTCCAGAATCGACCCTTTTTCACCGCCAGGTTTGAAAAAACCCCCCGCATAAGGCATAGTCTCCCCCACTGGGGAGGATCCATGCGCAGTCGATTCCTGCTTGATCTCACGACCCCCGAGGTCGAGGCCAACCTCTCGGGCGGGGGCAAGACGGCCCTGCTGCCTATCGGCTGCGTGGAGATGCACGGGCCCCACCAGCCCATCGGCACCGACACCTTCGTCGCCCTCGGCGTGGCGAAGGGCCTCGCCGATGCGTGCGACGCGCTCATCCTCACGGGTCTCCACAAGAAGCGCACCTGATCGCCTTCGCGGCTCGAAACAGAATCCCCCCGCGGCAGATTCTGCCTATGCAACGCGGCGGATTGGCGGCAATCCCCATCGCGATCTGATTGGGCGCGCCAGGCTCAACGTTCAGATCTAGCCCTCACTGGCAACCAGTGGGCCGCGAGAAACACGCTCTTTTTGATTTAAGAGTTGTTTCGACCCTCAGCCTACGGTCGGCGACCTTAGCGTATTAATTATTCGTCACGACGGTCGTGACGAAATTAGTTGTGGCGTTGGTTTGAATGCCCCAGGAGAAGACTTTGATGCGGTAGTCGCCCTGATTGGCGACATAAATATTAGTCTGGCTATCCACCAAAATACTCCTTACATATTTTATCTCATTGATATTGGTGCCGGGATTACCAAACATCGCTTTAAGGGAGCCTGACATGTCGAGCACAGCGATCTTATGGAGTCCATCTCCACCAACGAAAATCCTGTCCCCCGCTTGATTTATTGCCAAGGCACCTGGTGATGAGTAATTTGTAGATGGCCCTAGCGTTTGACCCAAATTAGCTGCGAAGTCGAATTTTTTAATCGTCCCAGCCGAATAAGATCCTACCCAAAAATTTGTTCCGTCCCTGCGCATAGTTTCACCGCTAATCGCGTATTGTGCCAAATAGGTGCCGTTCGTATCAAACTTCTGGGCGCGAGAATTACCACGGTCAATAACCCAAATATCACCATTGGGGTCAATTAGAATTTTGTTTAATACCTCACCTGATCCAAATTGACCATTGCCAGTGCCCGAACTCCCCCATTTATTTAGATACACACCATTTGTTGTAAAAACCTGTACGCGATTATTATCAAAAACATAAACCTTTCCATCCGTACTTATTGCCATACCACCCAACAGAGAAAATTGCCCATTTCCTGTGCCTACTGACCCCCACTTTCTAAGAAAATTCCCGTTCGTGTCGAATACCTGGATGCGATTGTTGTCCAGATCAGTGACATAGATTTGAAAATCTAATCCAAATGCGATGTCATTGCCAAGGTCCATTTGGCCATCCGCCGTCCCGTAACCACCCCAACTCCGCTTATAGAAGTAATTCGTAGAAATGGTAGTTGTCACCACCTGCGTCACGTTGGTCACGACATTCCCATTCGTCGTGCTGGAGACCGTATTGGTGCTGGCAGTAGGGTCCGTCGGCGAAGCCGATTTGGCCGGGCAAGCCGCCAGAAAGAGCATCACGAGAAGCAAAAGAAAACCAGAAATAAACTTCATGCCTTACCTCTATAACAGAAGAATTTATCTATTCAAAGTCGTGTAAACTTGGTCAATCGAAGAAGTCGTGGCGGTCACAAACTTAACGCGCCGTTCGACACTCAAGCGAGTGGCGCTGACCATTGGATATCGCTGATTGCCCATTGGCATTTGGCGTTCGGGCGGAAAAATCCCTAGAACACGGTGGAGATTGCGGAAATTGACAGAGAAATAAGGGTGAGCGTTTTCTGCCGACTTTTCAGTGGTGCCGGCGATCGACCCTATCCCTTGGCTATTTTCGCGCTCCTCGGCCACCGGCTTTCCAGAAGACTTCGGCTGAAGTCGCCCTTCGCAGATCGCGAGTGCGTAAGTTTTGCGGATTAGGGGTTTACACGGCGCCGCAAGAGACGTGGTAAGGAGACGTGGTAAGGAGACGTGGTAAGGAGACGTGGTAAGGAGACGTGGTAAGGAGACGTGGTAAGGAGACGTGGTAAGGAGACGTGGTAAGGAGACGTGGTAAGGAGACGCGGTAAGGAGACGCGGAAGTCATTGTATTTCTACTAAGTTTATGAACTCCCATCATACTTCCCACCCGTCGTTTTTGCAATCCCAATCCCACTCCCGAATCCAACACAAACAAAAAAGATCTACCCAAGTCCCCGGTCTAGACCCCGAAGTCCCCCTCGCTTCGCTTTCGGCGAAGAGAGGGGGCCAGGGGGAGAGTCGATCCCCTCCCCCAAAAAATCCCCTTCCCTTGACAAGCTCCTCTCAAATCTCAAGCAAAAAGTGGAACGATTCCAGATTCAACACTTTTTCACCGCCTAGTTTGAAAAAACCCCCCGCATAAGGCATAGTCTCCCCCATTGGGGAGGATCCATGCGAAGTCGGTTCCTGCTTGACCTCACGACCCCCGAGGTCGAGGCCTACCTCTCGGGCGGGGGCAAGACGGCCCTGCTGCCCATCGGCTGGCGTCCCTAAAGCCGACGGTCCATCCATCCCCACCCTACTCTCTTCCATCCTGACCCCACCACGGAGCCCTCGATGAAACAAATCGCCCTTCTCCTCTGCCTCAGCCTCGCGCTCCTCTTTGGCGCAGACCCCATCGATTTTACCGATAACTTTTCCGCCCCCGGGCCCAAACTGGGCGAGGCGTGGGACCTCCTCTCCGGCGCCTTCCCCTTGGGCGGCGGGAAACTTCTCGCCCGGGGAGACCGGGGCGCGGGGTGGGCCGTCATCCGCGGGGTGCCTGAACTCGAGGCCTTCGAGTACACGGCGGCCCTCCAGATCGTCGAGCGCGCGGCGGCCTCCGGCTACGCCACTGCGGGGATCGGGCTCTACCTCGACGGGGCCAATCATTGGCGCCTGCAATTCGTGGAGGGGCCCGACAAGAAGCGCTATTTCGAGTTGGGGGAAACCCTCTCGGGGGTCTGGCAGGCCCATTCCAGCGGCCCGAACAAACTCCGCAGCGCCGATATCACGGCCTCCACTTGGGAATACGGGAAGGCCTATCTCGCCAAGATCTCCCTCAGCGCCCAGGGGATCGCCGCGGAAATCACCGAAGCGGATGGCGGAAAACTCGTGGCGCGCTACAAGTATTTCTGGGACAACGCCAAGGCGGTCACCTTCGGCCGCCCGGGCCTCACCACCGGCGGCCTCACCGCCGAGCTGCGCTCCGTGAAAGTCAGCGCGGAGCGCCCGGCCCCCTCGGCCTCGGGTATCGCGCTGGAAGACGGCAAAGCGGGGCGCTGCGCCATCTTCGCCGCAGAAGGTCGCGGCGCGTTATCCCCAAGGGTCGCCCTGCTTTCCAAAATCGCCCGGGGGGCCGGCTTCGGGGTCACCCTGCTGGACGCCGATGAGATCTCGCGGCCGAAGGTGCTCTCCCCCGCCAATTTCGATCTGCTCATGGTCCCCGACCCGCGCTTTCCCGCCCCGGCCCGGGAGCCGCTTTTGCGCTTCCTGCGCAACGGCGGCCACGGCGTGCTCCTTGGCGGCCGGGCCTTCGGCGCGCTGCTGCATCCGCTCTCTGGCAAATGGGTCGGCGGCGCCGAGATCGAGCGGGCCCTCTCCGGCCTAGCCCCGTCGTCGCCGCTCTTCGATCTGAGCGTACCCGCCGCTTGGGAACGGAGTTCCGACAAGAAAGACGAGGCCTCCGCCTGCGGCATCGAAGGGGGCGCCCTGCGCATCGACCTCAAGGGGTACACCCAGTGGGATACCTTCATGGCGCCCCTGCCCCGCAAGATCTCCAAAGACGCGCCGCTTATCGTCCTCTCCATGAAGGGCGAAGGGGCCTCGCCCCAGGTGGCCGTGGAATTGGATGAGGCCGATGGATCCCGGTGGATCGCCACGGTCGACCTCAGCCCCGAGATGAAGCGCTATGTGCTACTCCCCGGCCGCTTCAAGGCGTGGGATACCAAGGCCAAGGAAAAAGCCGGCTTGGCCATGGAGCGGGTGGCGAAGATCTCCTTCGGCCTCGCGGGCACCCACACCCCCCGGGTCTCCCGCGGCGACCACACCCTCTGGATCGGCGCCATCGGCACGGCGGAAGACCCGTTTAAGGGCGTCGACTTGAACACCGAGATCGCCCTGCCCCTCTTCGGGGAAGACGACGACTCGACCCTCACAGGCGCCACCGCCGTGCGGGGCGCGGAAGGCGCGCCGATCCCGGCCCCCGACTTGTGGAAGGGTTCCGTGGGCGGCCTTTCCGCCGTGGGGTTCGCCATCCCCAATGAAAGCATCTCCGTTCCCCTCCTCGAGGCGGTGGACGGCCTGGGCCGCAAGCGCGGCTACGCGGCGGCCATGCTCCTGCACATCGGCGGGGGCTACCGGGGCGGCGCGTGGCTCTATTCGGGCATCACGAATGACGTGTTCTACGAAGGCCCCGCCTTCGCCGCCTTCCTGGCCCGGGCGCTGCCCGCCATGAAGAAGGGGGAACTCCTCGCCCGGGCGAAGGTCGAGAACGACGCCAAGCCCAAGGGGCTCCGCCTCGCGACCCCGGGGCCCAAGGGCTTCGTGCATGTGGGCAAAGATGGCCATTTCGCCCGGGGCGACGGAAAGCGGCTCTTCATCACCGGCTGCAATTACATCGGCTCCTTCGCCACCGCATGCCGCTTCTGCCAAGACGAGCATTTCGACCCCCGGGAACTCGAGGCGAACCTGCGCATGGCCAAGTCCGCCGGGGTGAACGCCATCCGCCTCTTCCAACTCCAGGGCATCGCGGCGGACCTCATGGCCGGCGACCGGCGCAAACTCGATACGATCCTCGAACTCTGCCGCCGCAACGGCATCTACGTGCTCCTGGAGGCCAGCGCCGGCCTCTCCGATACCGGCAGCACGATGGAGGAGACCTGCGCCATCCTCGAGCGCGCCGCGGCGCTCCTCAAAGACGAGCCCATGCTCCTCGGCTACGACCTGCGCAACGAACCGACGATCGCCTTCGTGGCCGGGAAGCCCTACCCGAAGGACCGCAAACCCGCCGTGCACACGGTGCGCCTCGTCGACGCCTATCCCGAAGAGGCCGCCGAGATCAAGAAATTAGTCGAGACCCGCCCCGCCTGGCTCAAACTCAGCGCCGCCATCACGGGCAGCGACGCCGAGAACGCCATCGCCGCCATCCACCTGTGGAACAAGTACACCCGCGAGTTCAATCTGGGGAGCACCACCTTCGGCGCGCTCCCCCCGGAGGGCCTCCCCCGCCCGGCGAAATGGGAGCCCCTGGTGAAGGCCGTCGACGAGAGCTACGGCCTGTGGATCCAACTCCAGAAGGAGGCCGTGCGCCGGGGAGACCCCAACCACCTCATCAGCGTGGGCTATAACCTCGTCTTCGCCGCCCTCCCCTGCAACCAGAAACTCGACTTCGTCTCCCACCACGTCTACGGCAAGCCCTTCTCCCTCGCCGAGGTCCTCGAAAATGTCGAGACCCTCGACCGGCTCAAGAAGCGCTTCCCGTCCCAGCCCGTGAGCCTGGGCGAGTTCGGCTATTCCACGGGCATCGCCATGCCTGCCAGCGGCCGCCTCGATCCCGAGACCGCCGCCGTGGGGGAAATGATCCACTACCTCTACGCCTTCGCCAAAGATTACGAAGGATGCAAAAAATGGATGCTCACGGATTGGCCCATCCCCGTCATGCAGCGCTACGGCAGTTGGAACCAGTACGGCGTCGAGGGCAAGCGCTACGAGGCGCGCTTCGGCCTCTTCGCCTACGACGGCAGCCCCCAGGGCCGGGCCAAGCCCATCGTCCACGCCCTGAAATTCCTGCGCGACTACGCCGACACGACCCCGCCCTCCGGCGAACTCTCCATCGTCAAGGGGCCGCTCTCCATCGGGGCCGCCTACGTCTACGCCAATAAGAACGCCCTCTTCGTGGGGAACACCGAGTACGCCTCGCCCCGGCTCTCGTTCAAGGCCGCGAAACCGGCCAATGTCATGCTCGCCTGGGGCGAAGGCGGGATCCGGGCGATCGCCACTTCCGACGCGAAAGTCACCCTCACCCCGTCGGCCTTCGGCGCCTATGGCACGGCGGTCTCGGGCAAGCACGGGGGCGCGGCCATCGACGGCAAACGCCTCACCCTCGAACTGCTGGAGGGCGAAGGGGTGACCATCAAATGACCTGATCGCTTGGCGCCGCGTAACGCCGCCAAGCGGGATCGGGGTCGATGATGAGGGGAACGGTCGCCCCGCATTGGGGGCGACCAAGCTATATGGCCGGCGAACTCGAACGAGCCGCCGGCCGCGGCCGACCCGTGGGGTCAGACCGCCGGCGATCCGCCCGCGGGGGGATTGGGGGGATTGGGGGGAGTGGTTTCTTCGCCCGCCTCGCCGCCTTCGGAGCTTTCGCCCGCGATGGCCGGGCCGCTTTCGCCGCCGGCTTTCTTTTCCTGCTTCTTCTTCAGCTTCTCTTCTTTCTTCTTCTTCTTCGCGAGTTCACGTTGACGCTTTTCGTAGTCGTAATTGGTTCGTGCCAAAGATACATCCTCCACGGGACCGGGGCCCCGATTGGCTGCCCCATTTTGCCATCGAAACGCGATTTCCCTCGCCTCCGAAGCGAAAAAAGCCCCCGGACCCGGCGAACCCGGTCCGGGGGCGCGCTCGCCTACATTTTCCCGTAGATCGGGCCGTAGACCCCGCAGGCGCGGAAGTCCGAGCCCTCGCCATCCATGCCGAAGGCGCTCCAGGCCGTCGGCCGATAGAGTTCGGTCTCGGGAACGTTGTGCATGCACACCGGGATGCGCAGCATGGACGCCAGGGCGATGAGGTCGCCCCCGATATGGCCGTAGCTGAAGGAGCCGTGGTTGGCGCCCCAATTGGCCATCACCGAGTACACATCGCGGAAGGCGCCGGAGCCGGTGAGGCGGGGCACGAACCAGGTCGTCGGCCAGGTCGGGCTCGTGCGGCGCTCGAGGAGATCGTTCTGGTCCTTGGGCAGGTCGACCGTCATGCCCTCGGCGATCTGGAGGACGGGGCCGAGGCCCTTGACCAGGTTCACCCGGGCCATGGTCACCGGCATGCCGCCGCGGGAGAGGAATTGGCTGGAATACCCGCCGCCGGGGAAATAGGGCAGGTCGGACGGGCACCACTTGGTGGCCTCGAGGCAGGCCGCCGCCTCGGCGGGGGTGATCTCCCACCAGGGCTTCATGGCCGGCTTGCCGCCGATGGACTGGCGGCCCGAGCCGTCGAGGGCCGCGGCGCCGGAATTGATGAGGTGGATGAGGCCCGGGGCCGCGTCGCCCGCGAGGGCCTTGCCCGTGACGCGCTTCACCGCGTCGGGGCTCCAATAGGTGCGCACATCGGCGAAGACCTGGGCGCTGCCGGTGAGGAGTTTGCCGAAGAGCATGGCGACGCCGTTGAGGCTATCGTTCTCGGTGGCCACCACGAAGGGCTCGCGGATGCCGTTCCAGTCGAAACTGGAGTTGAGCATGGCCTCGAGGAAATCGCCGTTGGGGAAATGGTCGGTCCAATGGCGCTGGCCCTGGAAGCCGCCCAGGAGCGCGTTATGCCCGCGGGCCTCCTCGGTGAAGCCGGCCTCGGCCAGGCGCGGGTTGCCGATCATGAGGTCGCGGGCGATGAGGGCCATCTTCACCACGGTCTCCCAATTGGCGTCTTTTTTGGCGCGGCTCTCCTGGCGGGCTGCGGGGTTGATGTCCTCGCCCTCGGGGCAATGGGCCTTCACCCATTGGTGGGCGCGCTTCCACTCGGCCTCGTCGAAGATCTTCTTGTCGATGCGGCGGGTCATCTCGGTGAGGTCGATGTACTCGGTGCGCATGCCCAGGTAGGCGCGGAAGAAATCGGGGTTCACGATGGAGCCGGCGATGCCCATGGAGACGCCGCCCATGGAGAGGTAGCTGCGCCCGCGCATGGTGGCCGTGGCGACGCCGGCGCGCACGAAGCGCAGGATCTTCGCCTCGACATCCGCGGGGATGCTCGTGTCGTTGGCGTCCTGAACGTCCTTCCCGTAGATGGAGAAGGCCGGGAGGCCGACCTGGTTATGGGCGGCGAGCACCGCCGCCAGGTAGACGGCGCCGGGGCGCTCGGTGCCGTTGAAGCCCCACACCGCTTTGGGGGTGAGGGGGTCGGTGTCCATGGTCTCGCTGCCGTAGCACCAGCAGGGGGTGACGGTTAGGGTGAGGCCGACGCCCTCCTTCTCGAACTTCGCCTGGCAGGCGGCGGCTTCCGCCACCCCGCCGATGCAGGTGTCGGCGATCACGCATTCCACGGCGGCGCCGTCGGCGTGGCGGACCTTCTTGGCGATGAGGGCGGCGGCCGATTTGGCCATCGCCATGGTCTGGTTCTCGAGCACTTCGCGCACGCCGCCGTAGCGGCCGTCGATGGTGGGGCGGATGCCGACCTTGGGGCGGGAACCGGCGTAGCGCCAGACGGGCGGGTTCATCTTGAGGGATTCGAGTTGGGCCATGGGAACTCCTTGGAAATCGGATTGGGGTGAAATTCAGCGTGTGACGCGTATCACTTGACGATATTCTACACCTTTTTCCGCGGGCTGGCGAAAAAAAATCGCCCCTTTCGGGGCGGATTTCAATTCTGTCCATGACGATGTCAAAACGGTGCAGGGAAACGGGCCCAACCCCGGGCGGCAGGGGGCACCGTCCGAGACGCGGGCCATAATAAAGCCTTTCGTCCCCGAAAACCGGCCGGCCACCAGGCTTATTTCAGGGCGCGTTCCAGGAAGGGGAAGGCCTTCACCCCGGAGATCTCATGCCCGCCACGGTAATAGTCGGTCTGCGGATACCCGGGGGCGCCCAGGCGCTTCCAGGCCCGTTTCGCCTGATTCACGGCCTTCACCACTGCGGAGCGGGGGAAGATCGGGTCTTGCTCGCCGGATTCCACCAGCATGGGCCGGGGCGCGATGAGGGCGGCCAGATCGTGCATCTCCCCGAAAGCGCCCATGCCGGGGATGAAATTGCAGGCGCAATGGTTCATGGCGAAGATCGAATCCCGGAAGGTGCAGAAATAGCCCGAGACCACGCAGGCGCGGATGCGCGTATCGAGCATGGCCGAGTAGAAGGCGTGCATCCCCCCGCCGGAGATCCCCATGGCGCCCAGGCGCGCGGCGTCGATTTCGCTGCGGGTGCCGAGCCAATCCACCAGGCGCATGGCTTCCCCCACGCGCATGCCGATGGAGGTCTTCCCCAGATGGGAAGCGAGCATCGAAGTATGGAAGCAAGTCGACGGGGCCTGCCGCCCGGGAATGCCCGTGAGCGACGAGAAATCCGTGCGCCGCTCTCCGAAGCAGGAGATCTCGGGCACCGCCACCGCGATTCCCAGGCGCGCCAGGGAGAGGGCGAAATCTTTGTGGTAGCCTTCCATCGCCGGTTTCTCGCTGCCGTCTTCGCGCAAACCCACGACATCCTTGGCGCCGTAGCCGTGGCCATGGAAGCCGAGCACCACGGGAAACGGGCCGCGCCCCCCCTTGGGCAGCACCAGATAGACCGGCATGCGGGAACCCGGCGCCGCCGTCAAGACCCATTTCTCGCGGATATGGTCGGGGCGCTCCACGCGCTCGAGGCGGCGGGGCGCCAGGGCGGCCTTCGCGCCCCGCTCGACGCCGAGGAGGCCCGAGAGGGCGGCGCGGGTTTTCTTCTGCCAGGCGAGGGCCGCAGCGAGCGAGCCTGCGCGGAAGGCGTGGGGGGCCGCCCCGGGACGGTAGGCCTTCCACAGGGCGTGGGCCGGTTGGAGTTCGCGAACCTTTGTGAAATCCAGGGGAATCGTTGGCATGGGCGCTCCTCGTCGACTTGGCCTTAAGGGCCTGTGTGGCTTATCCCCAGCACGGCTGGGATCCGGTCACGCGGGCTCTTTGCGATTCGCCGCGCAGGCCCTTTCGCGGCGGCCTCCATTATTTGAGGATCTTCTCCAATTCCTTATTGATGCGTTCCCGGGTCGAAAGGAGCCACGCGGTGTCCCGCGGGTACTCCTCCATCGAAAGGGGCTTCTTGAGGCCGCGCTCCAGGAAGGCGAGGGTCTTGTCGCGGCCGAGTTTTTTCTCCAGGAGTTGGAGCGCGCGCATGTCCTGCAGCCCCTCCCGGTGTACCTCGTGGCGCAGGGAATCGACGGGGCCCTCTTCGCCGGGGTAGACGAGGAAGGAATCGCCGGAGGGGAACCCGAACCCCGCATCGGTGTTCTCGAACGGATTGACCGAGCGCACGGAGTACTGGGCGTGCCAGAAATTAAACCCCCAATGCAGGAACCCTTCGATCTTGTACTTCCACAGGAGGAAACCGAGGATGCGGTTGCGGGAGGAGGGCATATTGAAATAGCGGTTGGGCACCTTTTTCCATTGGCTGACGCAATAGTAGGTCCACAGGCCCGGCACCCCGGCCTCCACGAAGTCTTCGATGTGGTTATTGGAGGGCACGGGGCGCTTCACCGCGCCGGTGCGGTAGAACTCGATGCTCGAGAGGGCGTCGATGACGGGGAAGTCGGCGAGGTGCTTGGCCAGGCTCGCGGCGGCGGCCTTATAGGCCTCGAGGTGGGCCAGGCCGGGCTCGTCGGAGACGTGGAAGTACACCTGGTCGCGGATGCCCGCCCGGTAGATGAAATGCACGAGGGCGGGCAGGAACTGGGCGAGGAAATCTTGGTAGGGCTTGTCCATCGCCGGGGTATGCCAGCCGAAGAGTTTCTTGGGGACGCCCTTCTCGGTGACCACGATCTTCGGGGCGAAGCCGGCGCCCCATTGGGTGAACAGGTGCGACATTTCGAAGGTGGTGAGGCCCGAGGCCAGGGCCAACTCGATCCACTGCTTGAGCGCGGAGAAATCGAAATGGTAGCGCGAGCCGTTCTTCTCCACCCCCACGAGCTGCACCGTGGGTCGCTCGCCGCCGACGCGGGTATCCAGCGGCGGGGTGAAGAGCGGGGTGAGGATCATATTGATGCCGTGGGCTGCGGCGTTCTTCATGTAGCGGCCCACGTGGCCCCACCAGGCCTCGCTGAGCACCGGGGCGCGATAATGCACCGCCAGGCAATCGGCGTGGAACCATTGGGTCTGAAGCAGCGTCTGGGCCGGAAGCACCGCGTCGAGCACCTTCAGGGTGAAGCGGGCCGTCTCGGTCTTCGCCTCCCCGGCGGTGACGGAGAGGTCGATGGGGTACACCCCGGCCTTCACGGCCTTGGGGAGGTCGACCGTGATCCAAAGGGCGCGCCATTGCCCCGGGAAGAGCGGGAATTTCCCGTCGATGAAATCCAGGAGGGGGTCGGGATAGAGCCCCGCCTCGCGGCGGATCATGCCCTCATCCCAATGGATGAAGGGGAGTTCGCAGGGCGCCAGGCCGACCCGCCGCACGCGCAGCACGCGCTCGAGCCCGG
This sequence comes from Spirochaetota bacterium, assembly GCA_017302015.1. Lineage (GTDB taxonomy): Bacteria > Spirochaetota > UBA12135 > COTS27 > JAFLEE01 > JAFLEE01. The sequence goes on from JAFLEE010000034.1 coordinate 11,561, forward strand.
AGCGCACCGTCAGGGTGGCTTCCTTCACGTGCATTTCGCTGCGCACGGCCAATTGGAAGGAGAAGACCTCGCCTCGCAGGGCGGAGGCCGACGCCACGGCCTTGTCGGCGAGGGGATCCCCCGGGAAGACCTTCGAGAGGGAACTCAGCAGTCGGATCTGGATCTTCGGCTTCATGCCGAATTAGACCATGGGCGGGGGCCCGGGGGGTTCAATTCCCCGGGGCGAAACTGACGCTAAAGTCGACCACGACCTTATCGGCGACGTTGATCTTGCTGATGACCGGGGGGAGGATCCCGAAATCGGTCATGGTGATCTCGACCTGCCCGCGCAGGAGGAGTTTTTGGTCCTGAATCTCGGCCTCCACGGGAATGGAAAGCGCCTTCTCCTTGCCGGCGATGCGCACCGTCCCGGTAAGCAGGGCGCGGCGCAGGCCTTCCCGGCCTGGAACGGGGGCGAAATCGGCGCTCTCCACCGCGAAGGTCACGAGGGGACTTTGCTTGGATTTGAGGGCGGCCCAGGTGTTCTTGTCCATTCCGGGGCCCTCCGTGCTCTTGAGCCCCTCCACCGGGACCTGTACGAGGAGGTTCGCGATGCGGCAAGCGGCCACTTGCTCCAGGCTGCGGGCCTTGGTGGCCTCGGGGCCCAGCAGGTCGAATCCGACCTCCAAGCGGGTCGCCCGGAGGATCCAGGGGATCAGGGAGGATTTTCCGTGGACGCGCAGGGCGCTCGAATCTTGACCCACCCAGTGCTGAACCTCTCCGCCGAAGGCGACGGAAAGGAGAAGGAGGCCCATGGCGGGGAACAGGGCCTTCGTGGACTTCAAAAAGCCAGTATTCAGCGAATGGTTTTTCATTGAGGATTCCCGCCGTGTGCTTGAGTTTCTGGGTGTTCGTGTGGCTTCATTCTATTTGAGAGATCGTTGCCGATTCGCCCGAGGAGCAGTGAAGCGCTGCGTCGTCATCCTGTAAAAGCGGTTTCTGCCTAGCGGTTCCAATAAATGGGGAGAGGTCGCACAGGCTCCAAGACCTAATCGTAATTTGTCGGCAGAAGGACCGGCACTTAAAAAAGGTCCGCACCTTTATCCAATTACGGATATTTCGAGTCTTTTTTAGTGCCTATTAAGGCCTCCCATTCCTCCCAAGCCGCCAGGAACGCCCCCCGCGAATTCGGGGACTCGAAGTTCGCCACGGGTTCCCGCATCCCCCATCCCTCCACGATCGGAAGCGGCGATGGGACGCGGGCCGCCGTCCCCACCCTTCCCCTCGCCGCGCCTCACCCGAATAAGAGGGCGAAGATGATGAGGAGGACGAGCACGATCCCGATCCCCAAGGCGGTGAAGCCGAAGAGGCGCACCGTGCGCATGCGCGTGTCGGAGAGTTCCACCGTCACCACCGACGCCTCGAGTTTCCCGGACTTCGTGAGTTCGGCGACTTCTCGAGGCCGGTCGGCCTTGTACTCCTCGATGGGGGTGAGGCCGGTGAAGATCACCGTGTCCATGGGGAAGGCCTCGGGCCGCATGTGGGTGTTGAAGAAGTGGATGGTGAAGATGAAGCCCACAGCCAGGAGGGCCTCATCGCTATGGACGATGAGGGCGGCGTTGATCACCCACCCCGGCAGCACGAGGGTGAAGAATTGCGGGAACCAGAGCACGAGGCCCGAGAACCCGATGATGGCGACCCCCCAGAAGACGGCCATGTAGTCGAACTTCTCCCAGTAGGTCCATCGGCCGTAGCTCGGCCGCGGTCCGCGGTGGAGGAACCATTTCACGGTGCCCACCAGGTCGCTTAAGTCGCGGCGGTTGAACATGAGGGAATCGGGGCCGAGGATGAAGTCGATCCACTTGATCTTGCGCTCGCGCTTGGTCTTCACGAGGGTGTAGAGGTGGTAGGCGAAGTAACCGAAGGTCACCAGGGCGCCGAAGCGGTGCAGGAGGCCCGCCGATTGCACCCCGCCGATGAGTTTGGCGAGGAACGCCGCCCAGCCCATATTGGCGAACTTCAGCAGCATCCCCGTGAGGGCCAGGGAGAGGAAGCTCACGATGACGAAAAGGTGCGTCACGCGCTGGCTCGTGGTGAAGCGGCGGAAATAGGTCGCCTTCCCCGCGGGCCGGGCGTGGGCGCGCTTGCGCCGCTCCTTGATGGAGCGGGGCAGCCACAGGAGCGTGTGCACGCCGAAGAACGTGAACACCCCGATGAGGAGGGCCGTCATGCCGATGAAGATGACGTTCAGGACGGGTTTGGCGTCGTGGCGGCCGTGGACGAGGTAGCCCGAGAATTTCTCGCCGGCGTTGACGTGGCATTTCTGGCAGGTGGCCACCCGGTTCCCCGGGGCCACGGACGAGTCGGGGTTGGCCACCCGCAGGATGCGGTGCGCCCCGTGGCAATCCGAGCATTTGGCCGACTTGTAGAAGCCCAGGCGGTGGGTCTTGCCGTGGTAGGTCTGGAGGTAGGTCTCGGCGGTCTCCTTGTGGCAATTGCCGCACTGGAGGGTGACCTCCTTCATGAATTGGTCCTTGTCGATCTCGGAGATGACGTGGGCCGTGTGGCAATCGGCGCAATTGGGGTAGCGGTTGGTGCTGCCCGCGGCGGCGTGGTGGTCGCTCTTCAGGTAGTCCTGGTAGATGCTCTTATGGCAGGTGGCGCAGGTGCGGGGGATGTTCGCCGGGCTCACCGACGAGTTGGAGTTCGTGCTGGCGAGGATGAGGTGGGAGGTGTGGCAGTCGGTGCAGATGGCGCTGGAGAGCAGGCCCTTCTCCTTGAGGCCCTTGCCGTGGACGCTATGGGAATAGTCGAAGATGGCGTCGACTTCCTTGAGGTGGGTCTTCACGTTGGCCTTACCCGATTTGCGGTGGCAGGTGCCGCAGAGTTCGGGCACGGCGCCGCGGTAGGTGCGGGAGGTCTCGTCTTTGGAGGTCTTGATGATGTGGGTGCCGTGGCAATCGGTGCAGGCGGGCGCGTTGGTGTTGCTGGCGGAGCGCGCCTGGCCGTGGCCGCTGGCCAGGTAGAAGTCGGCGACCTGCTTGTGGCAGACCGCGCAGTCCACGCGCTTCGACGTCTCGCACGGGCGGGATCGGTCCATCGCCACGTCGGTGTGGCACTTGGTGCAGGGGATGTTCTGGTGGGCGGTGTCGAGGAACTCGGAGCGCTTCACGGTGAGGGAGGCGTTGGTGTCCCCCGAGGCGCGGTGCAGGTTCGCGCGCTCGTGGCAGCGGATGCACGACTGGTCGGAGCTATTGGCCAGGATATTGCGGATCTTCACCACGTGCGGCGGGTGGCAGCTCGAGCAGACGGGAACCATCCCCGGGGCCTTCTCCCAGAGCTCCTTCTTCACCACCTTCTGGTGGACGCTCTCGATGTTGGCGTGGCACTGCATGCAGGTGCGCGCCACGTTGATCGGCGAGACCGTGGACGCCGGGGAACTATGGGGGAGGACCTGGTGGTAGCCGTGGCAATCGCTGCAGGTGGCCGAGACGATGAGGCCGCTCTTGTATAGGCCCACCCCGTGCATGCTCTCGCTGTAGTTCTCGAGGACATTGGCCGCCGTCGGCTCGTAGAGGCGCGCGATCGGGGCGCCCTCTTTGTGGCACTTGCCGCAGAGGATGGGGATATTGAGCTTGTAGGTCCGGCTCGACGGGTCGCTCTTCGAGACGATGGCGTGGCTGCCGTGGCACTCGAGGCACGTCGGGGCGTTGGGCGAACCGAGCTGCATCGCCTTGCCGTGGATGCTGCTGTCGAAGCGGGCCTGCGGGCCGGGATGGCAGGTGCCGCAATTGACCTTGGCCAGGGTTTCGGGGTGCGGGAAATCCTTGACCGCCGCGTCCTTATGGCAGGCGGTGCACTGCATGCGCCCGTGCACCGAGTTGGCCAGGGTGCGCTTGTCCACGAAGAGCGAGACGGTCTTGCCCTTGCGGACCTTGGAGAGGCCGCTCTCCCCGTGGCACATGAGGCAATCGTCGTTGGATTGGGCCAGCAAGAGGCCGGCCACCGCCAAAATCAAGGAAAGGGCCTTCATGAAGAACGGATGCATGTGACTTCCAATGGTATGAAATCGGCGGCGAATTATCTTCGTTCGTCGAATTGTCCAGATGGCGAACTATACCCCGCGAAGAATGATATTTCAAATGCGTTTTTGCGTCGTTTCGCAACATATTCTGTCGATTATTTGCCAAAAAATCGTGTCCAAAACTTTAATAACCAACAATTCATCTCTATAACATCCTTTTTATCCGTTGAACCTGACACGCCATCCCTTTGCGCGGAAGGCACCTGGAAACCGGCATTGTAAAATTGAGTTGAACGAAGGATTCGCGGTTAAAACGTCGCGTCTCCGCATTGAGGAAACGAAAAATGACTCTTCCATCAAAATCCCGGGCCCTGATCGCCATTCTCGCCCCGCTGCTGCTCATCATCGCTTGTTCAAAGGCCAAGCCCCGCCAATACTCGGAACTGGGCCAGAAGGGCACCACCGGCGCCCATACCGAAGAGAATTGCCCGGTGCACGCCAACGAGCCCATGGGCGAGCTCAAATGGACCACCCCCACGGGTTGGAAGATCAAGGCCGCCACCGGCATGCGCCTCGCCTCGTTCCAGACGGGCAATGACCTCGATTGTTCCCTCATTCCCCTGAGCGGGGAGGTGGGGGGCATTCCGGCCAATATCCGCCGCTGGCTCGACCAGATGAGCGTGAATATCGACGCGAAAGACCTCGAGCGCCTCTGCCAGGGCGTGCCCAAGAGCACCTCGAAGGCCGGCATCCCCTACCAGGTGGTCGACCTGACCCCCTACACCGGCGCCAGCGGCGAATCCATCATCGTCTCGGTGAGCACCTTCTCCGATGTGATGCTCTTCATCAAATTGAAGGGCGAAAAAGCGAAGGTCTTGGCCGACCGCAAGGCGTTCCTCTCCCTCTGCGATTCCCTCAGCCGCTAGGCCGGAGCCCCCTTGAACAACGAACGTCGCGCCAAGATCCACAGCCTCGCCTCGGGCCTGCTGAAATTCCTCTCGGGGGGAACGCTCACGGTCATCGGGCTCTGCGTCCTCCTCGTGCTCACCATCGGCGGCACGGTCTACCAGGTCGAGCACGGCCTCTACCAGGCCCAAAAAGACTATTTCCAATCGTGGATCGTGCTGCTCTTCGGGTTCCTGCCGTTCCCCGGCGGGCAACTCACCCTCTGGGTGCTGACCCTCAATCTGATCCTCGCCTCGGCGTTCCGGCTCAAGCGCACCACGCGGGCCCTGGGGCTCCACATCATCCACTGGGGGCTCATCCTGCTCCTCGTGGGTTCCTTCATCAGTTACCGCTTCGGCCAGGAGTCCCAGGTGACCCTCTTCGAGGGGGAGCAGGCCAACGTCTCGGTGGATTACCGGCTGTGGGAACTCGCCGTGTGGTCCGAATCCGACCCGGCCCGCATGGTCTCCGCCATCGATTTCGACGGCCTCGGCGCGGGCGACAAGTTCACCCTGGGCACCCTGCCCCTGACGATCAAGGCCGCCTACCCCAATGCCCGGGCCACCGCCAACGGGCTCGAGGCCGTGAAAGGGGGGAACCCCGAGCAGCGCCTGCCCGGGGCCATCCTCGCGTTCCCCGGCGGGGCCCAGCAACTCGTGTGGGCCGGAAGCGAGCCCCAGGCCCTGATCCTCGGCGGGGTCACCTACCGCCTCGCCCTGCGGCGCATCCGCTATCCCCTCCCCTTCACCATCCGCCTGCTCCAATTCAAGAAAGAGACCCACACGGGCACCTCGATGGCGAAGAGCTACGAGAGCCTCGTGGAGATCCACCAGGGGGGCGCCTCCCGCCAGGTGCGCATCTACATGAACCATCCCCTGCGCGAAGCGGGCCTCACCTTCTACCAATCCTCCTACGCCGAAGACCGGGGCCGGCAATCCTCCACCCTCGCGGTGGTGCGCAACGTCGGCTGGTGGCTCCCCTACGCCTCCAGCGGCCTCATCTTCCTCGGCATGCTCCTCCATTTCATCGTGATGTTCTACCGCAAGGTCGTCCGCCACGAGACCGCGGATTGATAAGGATCCCCCGATGCGCCTGAAAATCGCCCTCCTCCTCGCCGCCCTCCTGGGCCTCCTCCCCGCCGCCGACGGAAAGTTCCAAGTGGGGAAATCCTTCGAGCGGCTCCTCATCCTCGAGCAGGGCCGCCTCAAGCCCATGGACTCCTACGCCCGTAAATTCCTCCTCGGCATCTCCAGCCGCTCGCGGGCCCAGGGCCTGAGCGCGTCGGCCTGGTTCGCGCGGCTCCTCTTCGAACCCGTGAAGGCCAGCGAGGACGCGGTCTTCCGCGTGTATAATGAAGAGACCATCACCGCGATGGGGCTCCAATTGCCCGAATCGCGGCGCTACTCGTTCCGCCAATTGGAACCGGGCATGGAGAAACTCCTGGAGCTCGCCCGGGCCGCCGACGCCAAGCCCGAGGCGACCCGCAGCCTCGTGGAGAAGGAGGTCATCGGCCTCTACATGAGCCTCTCGACCTTCCAGAACCTGGCCAATAGCCTCGCCTTCGCCGACACCGGCCGCCACATCGAGATCGCCGAAGAAAAGAACCGCCGGCTCTTCGACCTCAAACCCGGCGAATCCCTCACGCTTCCCGGCTTCCTCGCCCGCCGGCGCGAGATCGCGGCGAAATTGCCGGCCGCCGACATGCACGGCGGGCACGGGGGAACGCCCGACGTCGCCGAACTCTTCCGGATCATGTACTGGGTGGAATCGCTGAAAGCCGTCCCCGGCCTGCCCAACCTCGACATCCTCCCCGATTACCGCGACGGCAGCGAGCGCTGGTACGCCCCCTGGGTCTACCTCACCGAGATCGACGACAAGAGCCATGACGACACGATCGCGGCCCTGCAGAAGGCCACCGCGGCCTACAAGGCCGGCGATTCGGCCGCCTTCGAGCAGGCCTTCGCCGACTTCGATCAGCGGGCCCTCGCCCGCATCCCCGCCCGCTTCGCCGCGCCCCGCCCCGCCCTCGAGGTCTTCTACAACAAACTCGACGGCTTCTACAAGGCCGAGATCCTCTACGGCCTCTCCTTCGTCCTGATCCTCCTGTTCCTGCTCTTCAACGCGGGGCGCCTGCGCCAGGCCGCCGGGATCTCCCTGGCCCTCGGGGCGGCCTTCAACCTGGCCGCCATCGCGATCCGCACCTTCCTCACCGGCCGGGCCCCGGTGACGAACCTCTTCGAGACCTTCGTCTTCGTCGGCCTCACCGCCTCGGTGCTCGGCCTGATCCTCGAGCGCTTCAACCGCCGGGGCATCGGCACCCTCACCGGCTCCCTCGGGGCCATCGGCATGCTCCTCATCTCGGGCGCCTATTCCAGCGACGGCGACACCATGGGGCCCATGGTGGCCGTGCTGCGCAGCAATTTCTGGCTGGCGACCCACGTGCTGACCATCACCATCGGCTACGCCGGGGTCGTCGTCGCCGGCATCATCGCCCACGTGCACCTCATCCAGGCGATGCGCCGCAAGACGGAGCCCGCCGCCCTCGAGAACACCATGCGCATGCTCTACGGCGCCCTCGCCGTGGGCTTCCTGTTCACCTTCGTCGGCACGGTGCTCGGCGGCGTCTGGGCCGACCAATCCTGGGGGCGCTTCTGGGGATGGGACCCCAAGGAGAACGGCGCCCTGGCCATCGTCCTGTGGACGTCCATCCTGCTCCACGCCCGCCTGACGAAATTGGTGGACGGCCACCTCTTCGCCGCCGGCACGGCCCTCGGCACCGTCTTCGTGATGCTGGCCTGGTTCGGCGTCAACCTCCTCGGCGTCGGGCTCCATTCCTACGGCTTCACCACCGGCATCGCCACCGGGCTCTTCGCCTTCACGTTCCTCGAGGTCGCTTTCGCGGCGTTCGCCCTCTGGTGGCTGAAGGTCCGCGCGCCCCGGGCCGTCGCGGGGAACTGACGCCTAGGGCCGCCATCCTTGGACGCCCCCCTCGCCCGTTTCCTGCCCCGGACTCTCGTCTCCAAGTTCGTCGCCACGGCCTTCCTCGCCGTGTCGCTGGTGACCCTGACCGTGGGGATCCTCGGCTACCGCTACCAGAAGAAGCACCTGCGGGAACTCGCCGAGAACGAGTTCCAGACCCAGGGGCGCACCATCGCCGCGCTCATGCTCGACCTCTTCCGCCAGGCCGAACTCTCGGGGATCCGCCGGGCCGAGTACCTCAACACGGCCATCAGCCAACTCCGCCTCACCGACCCGAAGCGCATCCTCAAGATCCGCATCTTCGACGAGCGGCGCGAATTGGTGGCGGCCAGCGATCCCAAGGATTTCCTCGCCCTCACCCGGCTGACGATCCGCCTCCCCAACCCCCTCATGGAGACCGTCCTCTATAACGGGGAGGAGGCGGTGGTGGTGCTGCGCCCCTTGGGCCCCGCCACGCTGACCTGGGGCTACCTGGAGATCTTCTACAGCCTGGAGCAGGAGGCCGTCTTCCTGAAGAACTTCGTCGCCTCCGAGGTCCAGGTCGGCCTCGGGATCCTCGCCCTCACCCTCCTCATCTCCTGGGGGTTCGCCCGCGAACTCGCGCGCCCGATCCGCCGCCTCACCCGGGAGGTGCTGGCCGTGAACCCGGAGCACTTCACCACCGAACTCGTGAAGGACCGCAACGACGAGATCGGGATCCTCCAGGAGAACTTCGTCGGCCTCATCGGCCGCCTGCGCGAGGCCCGCGAGGGCGAGCGGCGCATCCAGGCCCAACTCATCCACACGAGCAAGCTCGCCGCCCTCGGCACCCTCACCGCCGGCGTGGCCCACGAGATCAATAACCCCATCACCGGGATGCAGTCCTGCCTCGCCCGCCTGCAGGATACGGTGAAGGAGCCGGGGGCCGCGCGCTACCTCGACGTGACGCGGCGCTCCCTGGCCCATATCGAGAAGGTCGTGCGCGGCCTCCTCGACTTCACCCGGGTGAAATCCTACCGCTTCGTCTGCGCCCAATTCGCGCCGGTCGTGGAGCATAGCCTCGCCCTCGTCTCCTACCGGCTCAAGGACGGGCGCATCCGCATCGTTTGGGATCCCGCCGAGGGGGGGAGCATCAGCGGCCAATGGGACGGCCCCCAATTGGAGCAGGTGGTCGTGAACCTGCTCCTCAACGCCATCGACGCCCTGGAGGAGAAGGAGGGCGGGACCATCACCATCACCGCCTCGCGAAACGGCGCCCAGGCCCTCCTGGCGATCCGCGACGACGGCCCGGGCATCCCGGCCCAAAACTTAAGCCGGGTCTTCGACCCCTTCTTCACCACCAAGGGCCCCGACAAGGGGACGGGCCTCGGCCTCTCGGTGAGCGATAAGATCATCCAGGACCACGGCGGCACCCTGGAGGTCGACTCCCCGCCCGGAGGCGGCGCGGTCTTCACCCTGCGCCTCCCGGCCGAGTCCGCTGGGGTCCCCGGGAGCGCGGCATGAAGATCTTCCTCATCGACGACGAGGAGAGCATCCGGGTCGGGATCGGCGAGGATATCCGCGACCTCGGCCACGAGGTCCTGGATTTCGAGGATCCCCTCGCCGCCCTCGACGCCCTCCCCCGCGAGGAGCCCGACCTCGTCTTCTGCGACCTGCGCATGCCGAACCAGGGCGGCGCCGAGACGCTGCGCCGCATCCGCAAGCACGATCCCGGCATCATCGTCATCATCATCACGGCCTTCGGCGACGTGCAGTCCTCCATCGAATGCATCAAGGCGGGCGCGTTCGACTACCTCTGCAAGCCCTTCCAGGTCGAGGACCTGCGGGGGGTGCTCGAGAAGGCCGCGGTGTTCGCCTCCTACCGCCTCGCGGCCCGGGAATTGGCCCGGGAACGCACGGCCCGCTTCGGCCGCCTTACCTTCATCGGGAAGACCCCCGCGATGGCCCGCGTCTTCGAGCAGGTCGAGACCGCGGCGGGCTCCGACGCCACCGTCCTCGTCGAGGGCGAGACGGGCACCGGCAAGGAGGTCGTGGCCGACGCCATCCACCAGCAAAGCGCCCGCAAGAACGGGCCGATGGTCAAGTTCAGCTGCTCCACCTTCTCGTCCACCGTCATCGAGAGCGAGCTCTTCGGCCACGAACTCGGGGCGTTCACGGGGGCCGTCCGCCAGAAGCGCGGCCGGTTCGAACTCGCCGAGGGCGGCACCCTTTTCCTCGACGAGGTCGACGACATCCCCATGGACCTCCAGGTCAAACTGCTGCGGTTCATCCAGAACCGCACCTTCGAGCGGGTGGGCGGCGAAAAATCACTCAAGGCCAACGTCCGCCTCATCGCGGCGACGAAGAAGGACCTCCTGGCCCTCGTCGAACGGGGGCTCTTCCGCTCCGACCTCTATTACCGCCTCAATGTCCTGCCCATCGATCTTCCCCCCCTGCGCGAGCGCCGCGAGGATATCCCCCTGCTCGTCCACCATTTCCTCGGGAAGTACGGGGCCTCCCGCGATCTGCGGCTCTCTCCCGAGGCCTTCGCCTGCCTGATGGCCGCCCCGTGGCCCGGCAACGTGCGCCAATTGGAGAACCTCATCGAACGCCTTTCGGTGACCGCGGCGGGCCCGGAAATCGCCGCCTCGGACCTGCCGGATGAACTCAAGTGCCCGGCGCCAAGCGCCAAGGCCGAGTCGGCCGAGGGCCCCATCGGCCCGGGATTTTCCCTCGAACAGTGGCTTTCGGAGGCGGAAAAAAAGCACCTCACCCAGGCGTTAAAGCAAGCGTCGGGGAACCAGAAGGAGGCCGCGGCGCTCCTCGGAATCCCCTCTTCCACCTTCCGCAACAAGGCCCTGCGGCTCAAACTGCTCTCCTCCGAGGGGCTCGAAGGGGACCCGGCCGATAGGAAATAGGGCCCTGGGTCCACGGCGGTGCGCCTCACGCGCCGCCGCGGGTCTCGCGTGGGGAAGGCGTCAGTCGTTGCCGCCGGTATGGCAATCGGAGCAGGACATCTCCTTCCAAGCGTCGCCGATGTCCACGGGATGCTCGAAGGGCACGCCGTCGAGGTTCTTCTTGGTCTTTCCGGGAACGCCCTGTTCGACCACCGTGTGGCAGGAATTGCAATCCCGCGTGATCGCCTTGCCCGTCGGGGCCTTGTGCTGGTCGTCATGGCAGCGGAAACACCCGTGGGAGAGGAAGTGCCCGATATGGTCGTCGTGCGTATCCCAGCGCGTCTTCATCTCGGGGAACATGTTCTCGCCGTAGAGGGCGGCGAGTTTGGCGCCGGCGGCCTCGACCTTCTTCTGGTTCGCGGCGAAATAGGCCGCGTGGTCCTTGCGGTAATACTCGACCACCCCGGCCTGGATGGCCGCCTGGGCGGCCGGGGCCTTCTCGTACTTCGCGGAGAGGAGTTCCACGGCCTTGGCCTTGAACCCGGGGAGTTCCCGGTCGATGGCGCCGTACTGGAGGGCGTTGTTGACGATCTTGTAGGGGGGGAGGTAGTTATGGGAAGGCCGGTTGTGGCAATCGATGCAGTCCATGTGCCGGATGAGTTCGGCCGGCGGCGCCTTTTCCTTGTATTTGGAATCGGGTGAGGTGTAGATCGTCGCCTGGCCCTTGCGGTCGACCGACTTCACCCAACTGATCACGTTGCGCCGCTTGTCGTCGGCGACGTAGTACACGTCTTGGTCGATGTTCATGTGGGCGTGGACGCCGTTATTGAACTTGTCGCTGCCGCCGACCTTCATCATCATGCGGATGATCCAACTCTTATTCTCGCCGCTCTTGAGGAAGTACTCCCGCTTGAAATCGAAGGATCCGAAGAACTTTCCGGGCCAGTGGCACTGCTTGCAGGTCTCGGTGGCGGGGCGCAGGTTGTGGATGGGCGTGGCGACGGGGCGGTCGTAGGAGTTCCCGATCGTCTTGAAGACCTGCCGCAGCCCCGACAGTTTCGATTTCACGTACCAGTCGACCCCGGAGCCGATATGGCATTCGACGCAGGTGACCTTGGCGTGGGGCGAATTGAGGTAGGCGGTGTGCTCGGGCTTCATCACGCTATGGCAGAGGGTTCCGCAGAACTCCACCGACTCGGTGTAGTGGAAGCTCTTATAGGTGCCGATGATGGTGAGGATCAGGAAGACGGTGAAGACGGCGATCGTGGCCGCCGCGATCCTCACCTGGCCCATCTGGGAGAAGTCGAAACTGAACTTGGAGGAGCCCACGACGTCGAACTTATTGTCCCGGAAGCGCTTGCGGGCGCGCCACGCGCCGAAGAACATGAGGAAGAGGCCGACGAAAATGAAGGGCGGGAGCAGGATATAGGTGAAGATCTCGAGGTAGGCGCTGGATTTCGCGACGACGAGGTCGAGGGTGAACAGGCAGATCTCGGCCACGATGAAGAAGAACGCGATGGCGGCCCCGACGAAGGAGATGCGGTTGTAGATGAAGTTGGGGAGTTTCATGGGGCCTCTTTAAAAAACAATCCCGGCGCTTGCGCGCCGGGAGAGCGGTGTTCCGCGGGTCGCGGGGGAATTATTTGAGCGTGGCGAGGTAGGCGGCCAGGGCCTTGAGTTCCTCGGGCGTCCCGCTGTAATTTCCCTTGTGGGCCTTGTCGCCCTTGTTGATCTTCTTCGCGACGAAGCCCTCGATCCAATCGGCCTTCTGCGAGGCCCCGACCTTGGAGAGGTCGCCGCCCATCGCCTTGTCTTTCGTGAGGCCGATGGCGTTGACCGAATGGCACATGGTGCACTTGTTCTTCGTGAGGAGGTTCTCGCCGGTGATCTGCACGAGCCAGGCGGCGAGGGTCTCGAGGTCGGCCCCGGCGTAGGCGACCGGGTGGGGCTTGCCGTTGACATCCTGCTTTTTCAGGGTGACGTTCTTCACGAAGTCGAGGGACTTGCCGGCGAGGCTGGTGGGGAGGTCGCCGCCCTTGGGGGGGTTCTCCTTGGTGAGCCCGGCGACGTTGGCCGTGTGGCACATGGTGCACTTGCCATCGGTGAAGGCCTTGGTGCCTTCGGTCTTGCCGACGGCGAACGCGGCGCTGACGCCGAGGCTGAGCGCCAAGACGAGGGAAATCGGTTTTACGGTCATGGGAATCTCCTGTTTTTTTATGTTGAAGACGGGGTCGAGGGGTTCACTGGTTCGAATACCAGGGACGATTGACGGGGGTCATGGTATGGCATCCGGCGTTGCTGGCGCCGCTGCACGTTCCAGACTGGACGCCCGCATCGCCGCCCCAGTGGATATTCGTGAGCGCCGGTTCGAAGTATACGATGGTCACGTTCCGATCGGGAGCGTCCATCGCGCCGTTCATGTGGGCCCCGTTCGTCGCGTAGCCGTAGTGGCAGCGGACGCAGGCGATGGCGTATTCGCCGGCGTGGAGTTTGTGCTTCCCTTTGACGTTGGTCCCCCCGGTGATGAGGGGGTTGATGGCGTCCTGGCCGGCTCCCGCGTGGCAGGCGGAGCAGGCGAGGTTCGTGATCGTATTCGTCTGGGGATTGAGCACGGGCACGTAGACGAGGTCGTTCTGCCCCGGTTGGCGGATGCATCCGGCCACCAGCCAGAAGAGGAGGCCGCTGAGCGCGAGTACCGTGCCGGGGGCGAGGAGGCGCGCGAGGGTTTTGGCGTTCATCATGGAGGATCCTTGGAAGTTTCCCCGGCTCATTTCACGTGGCACGACTTGCAGTCGAGGCTATGGTTGATCGGGTGGGGAGCGGTCGTATGGGGGCGCCGCTTGTGGCAGACGGTGCAGCTCTCGTCGGTCGGTGCGCCGTTGTCGAGGTGGCAGGAGACGCAATGCTTCTTGGCCCAATTGGCGCCGTGGCTGCGGGGGGCCGTCTCGCGGTGGCAGGAGGCGCAATAGTCCTCTCGGTGGCAGGAGGCGCAGCGGTCGCGGTCGCTGGCGGCGGAGAGGCCGTGGGTCTTGGCGCGCCACAGGCCCCCGCGGTGGTCCCCGGGCATCTTGGAGGCGTGGCAGGATTGGCAATCGTTCGCCGCGTGACAGACCAGGCACGATTCGGCGTCGGCCATCCCGTTCATGGTCTTCCCGTGCATGCGCACCCAATCGCCGCGGTGGCTTTCGGGGGCCGGAAAGGCCAGCTTCGCGGAGCCCGCGGGGCATTGCTTGGCCCCGTCGGCGCCGGAGCGGCAGCCCGTCACGAGCGCGGCCAGGGCGACGAGACCGAGGAGGGCGGCGCCCGCGAGCGCCGAGGTGTTTTTAGAACTCATAGTTGATCCCGGCGCGGAAATGGTGGCTGATGTCGATGCCCTGCTCGAACTCGTAGCGCGCGTCGAGGGAGAGGCCCGCCGCCAGGGGGATTTGGGCCTTGGCGTACCACGTGCGCACGTCGACCTTCTCGATCCAGTTCGTCCCCGTCGCGGAGCCGAGATCGACGGTGTCGTAGGCGTAGTAGGAAAAATAGGTGCCCGCGCTGAGTTTAATCCGGCCCCCGGGGCCCGGGCGCAGGCGCTCGTCGTAACTGACGTCGAAACCGCCGGAGAAGGAAACCCGGGGGGCGGAGGCCCAGACATCCCCGGTCGCGCTCACCGTGAGGGCATCGAGGATCGGGTGGACGGCCACCGCGAGGAACCCGCGCATATAGGAGCGGTTGAAGGCGGAGGCGTCGTTGGTCGTGAAGAGGCCGCGGAAGAAATACCCCCCATCGACCGAGAGGTAGCGGCCCAAGGCCTTGGAGGCCGAAAGATCCACCGAGCAGAAGGGCTTGCTCGCGCCCATGACCCCGGTGAAATAGGGGTTGGCCGGGTTCACGAAATTGGAGTTCGTCGTCGCGAAGCGGGCGACCCCGGAGAGGTGCAGATCGAGACCGATTTTCTCGAGGATGGAATCGACCCGCACCCGCGCATCGAAGGGGCTGAAGTCGAGGGCGCGGAAAGAGGCCTGGTAGCCCAGGATCGACCCGATGCGGTGGGAGAAGCCCGCTCCCAGGCGGTGGTCCATCGTCACGACGGCCGCGTCCACAGGGTATTGGGCGCTGCGCAGAAACTGGTAGTCGACCGTGGCGCTCATGCCCGAGGCGATCTTGAGGCGCAGGTCGGCGCCGACCGTCCAGTCCGAGCCCCAGGCGTCTTGGAGTTCATAGAAGGGGGAGAGGACGCCCCCGTAGAGTTTCACCGAGAGGCGCTTGGCGACGGACAGGGAGACGCCCGCCCCATCGAGGGGGAGGGAACCCAGTTCCGCCCGGTAGAATCGCCCGAACTTGATCTCATCGAGGGCGAACGCGGCGGACCCGAAGCTTCGCGTGAAGGTGACGAAGGCGGTGTCAAGGAAGGCCTCGTTCCCGAAGCCGAGCTGCCCGGTGTAGATATTGGCCAGGGGATTGAAGAAGCGCCCGTTGGTGCCGCTGCCGAGATCGCTTCGGAAGGAGCCCGAAGCCTCGAAGCTGAAGTCTCGCGCCAGTTCCCCGCGCAACAGGCCGCGCACCCAGAGGAGCCGGTCGCCACGCTCGCCGGCCTGGTTGGCCGCACTGGCGTTGGTGTCGCCGACGGGAAACGCTCCCCGCATGAGGTTCCCCTCGAAACGGGTGGAGAAGGCCCCGTGGACCTCCGGGGTGAAGGCGTCGACACGGGCGGGGGTGCGGTTGGAGGCGGTCTCGGCGGCCATCGCGCCCCCGAAGAAAGCCGCGGCGAAGCACGCGGCGAGGACCAGCTGGGAGGGGAGGCAGAGGCTTCGTTTCATGGTTTTTTCCGCGTGCTTCATGGGGTGGCCGCCGCGTTCACCTTCTGGTGGCAGGCCGCGCAGCGCTTCGGCCCGGAAAGCGCCGCGGAGACCATGAGTTTGGGATGGGCGGACTTGTGCGGCTCATGGCAGGTGACGCAACTGAACTCGGCGCCCTTCTTGAGGGGACTTACTTTTCCCTGGACGGGGTGGGCCTTGGCGAGGAGGCCCGCCGTGATGTGCTTCCCCGTCGCCGCCTGCTCATGGCAACCCGCGCAGAGCGCCGTCATGTTGGTCTTGAGCGACAGCACGGGCTTCGCCGCATCGGCGTGGGGCGCTACATGGCACTGGTCGCAGCCCAATTCCACCGCGGCGTGCACGAAGGCGCCCTTGCCGGTATTGGAGTGGCAATCGGTGCAGGCCTCCGCCTGCCCGAGGCGGAGCAGGGGAAGGGCGAAGAGGGCGAGGATGGGGAGGGATCGTCGGATCATGCGTTTCATTTGGCTTTCCCGGGGGCGCGTCATCTCGGTCGCACGACGTAGACGCGGACCAGGCGGTCGGCGTCGGGGGTCTGGAGGCGAAGAAAATACACGCCGTCGGGAACGGCCACGCCGTTGTCATTGGCGCCGTTCCAAGCGACCGTCTGCCATAGGCCGGCGGCGGTGACGGAAAAGGCGCGCACCGGCTGGCCGAGGAGGGTCAGCGCCGAGGCTTTGATCACCGCGCCGCTACGGGCGACGTGCACCAGGACCTGGCAGGACTCGCCCGCGTCGGGGTTGATGGTGCTCTTGACCACCTGCATGCCGATGGGAGCGGCCACGTTGGTCAGGGCCCCATCGAGGGTCACGGACGTACTGGCCGGATTGGTCACGGTGAGGGAATAGGCGCCCGGCGCATAACCGAAGGGGATCACCGCGGTCAGGTTGGTGGCGTTGACCCAGGTGGTCGCCACCGCGGTGCCCCCGAAGAGCACTGAAGCGTTGGAGGCGAAACGGGACCCGATGATCGAGATCACCGAGGTCACCTGGTTGCTGAGCGTGTTCGGCGTGACCGAACGGAGCGTCGGCGCCGTGAGGTCTTCGGCGGAAGCCCAGTTCGTCTCGTAGACGGAGGCCCCGGAGATATTGATGCCGTTCCCGAGCACCGTGGACGCGTAGAAAGTGGCGGTGCCCTGGCCGGCGGGGGGCGCCGTCCATTTGACCGTCCAGTTGGTGAAATTGGTGTAGGTGGTGTGGCTGACGTAGGCGGCCTCGAGCCCGTCGCCCTTGCCGCTATGCCCGCGAACGCCGGTGTTCACGGGATCCACCAGGCTCCAGGCGCCGATCATGGAATTGGTGGCGCTATTGGCCGTGAGGCTGAACCCGGTGCGGCCGGCCACCGTCGCCCGCACGCGGAGCGTCAGCGAGTAGGTCGCGCCCGGCACGTAGGTCGCCGGAAGTCCATCAAGGAAGAGGTTCGTGGAACTCTTTTGGATCGTCCCCGAGAAATGGCAGGCGACGGCGCAGCTATTATTGGAGGCCACGTTGCGCGGCACCGGATTTCGGAAATATTCCCCGCCTTCCGAGAAGGCGTGGAGCCCCTGCCAAACGGGCAGGCAAAAAAGCGCGGCAAGGAGGAAGGCGCCGCGGCCAAGATTCTTTTTCATCGTCTCATCCACCCTTTTCTACTTAGAACCGGAAGGTCGTGCCGATGCTCTGGACCACGCCGAGGCCGGCGCGGGGCGAGAGCGCCCAATCCACGACGAACCGGCCGAAGTCGAGGCCGAGGCCGGCGGTGAAGGCCTGGACATCCGCGGAAACCTGGGCGCCCGCCCGCAGCGCCAGGGAAAACCGCTTGTTGAAGAGCGGCGATTTCGCCTCGAGACCGAAGCGGCCGCCCAATCCGCTATCCACCGCATACTCGGCTTCGGCGGAGGCCGCCAAGGATTGGAGCACCGGCGATTCAAGGGCGCGGAGGTAGACCCCACCGGCGCGGAGGGTGAAGTTCTGGGCCACGCTGACCCCGGCCACGCCGGCGCCGGGAATGGCCGTTCCGAGATTGAATACCGAGACGCCGAGGTTCACCCGGTTCACCGGCGTTCCTAATGCAGCGAGAAAACCGGCCCCGAGGGTCAGGGCCGGGGTCGTGGTCGTGGCGATGGTCTGGGAAAGGTAGCGCACCGACACGCCCAAGGAGAACATCTTGAGGGTTCCCACCGCCGTCACGCCGACGCCCATATTATTGAAGGCGGTGGCGTCTTGGCCCGCGAGGAAGACCGTGGGATCGTCGACGCCCGAAGGGGCGAGAAAGCGGAAATCGGCGCCGACGACCAGATTGGAGTTCACCCGGAACGCCGTGGCGGCGTAGAGGTGCTGGAAGGAGGCGACCCAACTCATGTAATTGGCCAGCACCTCGAAGCGGGACCCGAGGCCGGAGAGGGCCGCCGGGTTCCACGCCGCGGCCGCGGGGCCGGAAGCCCGGGCCACCATGGCGCCGCCCTGGGCCATCCCGGCGGCGTCGGCATCGAGGTTCATGAAGAGGCCCGCCGCACTCCCGGTGCTCCCGTAGGAGAACGGGAGCGCCAGGGCGAGGGCCACCGCAAAACTTTTTATGAGGACTTTCATTGTTTATCGCTCATGCGCCCTTTGCCAAGCCTTGGGCGATCAGTACCCGTTGAGGTTCGTGACGGCGAGCAGGGAACTCTGCAGGAGCCGCAGGGTGTAGGGATAATTGTGGACGCCCTTGCTGCCGTCGTTGAGAATGGTGCGGTAATTTTCCCAAGCGGCGACGCGGCCCACGGGGAGCGATCCCTTACCGTTGGTGGTGGCGTAGGCGTTCGTATTCAAATACCCCCACGCATCGATGCGGTTCGTATTGGACTGGAACTTCGCACCGTTGGTGAAGATGGCCCAGTTTGAGGCCACCAGCGGCGTGTTCGTCCCGGCGAAGCCCTGGAAACCCCAGTTGGTGATATAGAGGAAGGTGTTCGTCATCTGGAGGGCATTGGCGGTAGTCATCACCCAATTGGTGACGAGCCAATTGCTGAGGGTGGCCATCAAGTTGGTGATCGTCGTTTGGGTCATGTGGTAGTCAAAGGTCGACCCGATGTCGGCATGGCAGGACTTGCAGACCGTCGTCTGGGCGACGCCCGTTTCTTTATTGGTCATGGCCAGGGAGTGGCCCGGGTTGGCGGCGCGCCCGGACCCGGAGACGTTATTGGTCGTGCGCATATGGCAGCCCACGCAGCTATCGGCGACCTGATTATAGTGGCCGTTGGGAATACCCGTTGTCCAATCCATATTGGTGAATTGAAAGCCCGTGGCCAGCGCCGTGCCCGCGAGGATCATGGGCTGGGTGCCGTAGTGGGGGTCGCTGATGGTGGAGGTGAAATTGGTGTACTGGGTCACCGTGCCGGCGCCACTTCCCGAGGAATAATAGGTGCCCGAGTTCGTGGCCCCGGCGACAAAGATTCGGCGAGGATTATGGCACGAAACGCACACGTTGCCCCGACCCTTATCGAAGGTGATGGTCGCGGTGGCCGTGAAGGTCACGGCGGCTTCGGAGCGCAGGGTGTAATCGCTGGCGGTGTAGGTGGAGTGGATCTTGTGGCAGGTGCGGCAATTGATCTGGATGGATTGAGCCACCGCGTAGGAAGGCTGGGTGACGCCATTGGGGCGACCGGCGGCCTGCCACATTTGATGGCCCTGATCGCTATGGCAGCGGGAACAGGAGGCAATCACGCCCTCGGCGATATAGGCCGAGCCCGTATTGTGCTTGGAATCGTTGTATTGAACGATCTTCGTCTTGATGTCGGAATCGCTGTCGTGGCACTGGGAGCAATTGGCCCCGACCCCGGGAGCCCCGTCGATCCCGCTGATGCCGTTGGTGCCGTTCGCGCCGCCCGGCCCCATGGGCCCGGTGGTGGGAGTGCACGATGCGATGAAGAGGACCAGTCCCGCGGCCATCGGAAGGGCGAGCGCCTTTTTAAGGAACATGTTTGATTGCATCAGCATTTTGAGACTCCCAATGGTCCGTTCTAGGCGACGGTCTATCCGTGACGAAGTATTAGCAATATACGTGCCAATCAAGGGTTCTGGAATCCATCGAATTTAGGCCTTTTAGGGACTGAAAAATCCCCAAAAGTTGCAAAAGACGCCAAAAATGGTTTTGAAACCATTTTTGGCGTTTAGCCGCCAGTCATTGGCAACGGTTAAGAGGGAGGGCGGGTCTGATCATTGGGAAGTGTGACGACCCTAACGGGTTCAGATGGGTTTTGAGATTTCGCAATATTTCACTCACCGGGCCACGATTTATCTCACCTTTCCGCCTGACCTCTCATCAAGATCTCTCTCTGAGATTGAAACCTTCCAAATCCTGCCTTCAAACGGGTGCTTCCTAAACTCGTTGAGCGATTCCGCGCGGTGCTTCATTTTAGGAATCCCCACGTATTCCATGGATCTACAAACCCGTAGACTCTATGCACACGGAATAGGCCCGCTGAAATCGGAAGTAAAAATCAGGTGAAGATGAGTGGTGGATGGCTCCTACCGTATCATAGGGAAAAATCGCATTAATTTATGCATCAAAATTAATCCAGTTTATTGCCAAAATTAGTTCCGAAAGTTTCCAAAACTGAAAGCCACAATAACTTAATCACGAAAGATTTCTCAGACACGATATGTGTTTGGATGTAACCACTTCAAAGAAAGGGGCACCCTGGAATAGTATGGGATCTCCGACAAACAGGCTCTCATAATTCTACATTCAGAAGACGTTATAATATGCAGTATTTTTGGGTCATAATCGCGGAGACCATTTGATGTATTCCCCTGCTTCCGATACTCCTCGCGGGCCGCGACACCATCGAAGCGCGATTCGGCTCTTCGTCTTTCCCGCTGAGCAGACGCGGCTCGCTTCTCCCCAGAACTCTTTCCTCCCCGGACCGGCGGGTGCTACGGCCTCCGACCGAGGGAACTCCGCAGGATCCCCATGAACCCGAACGTCCGCCCTTCCGCCTCGCGCCGGAGCCTCGCCATGAAGGTCGCCGTGCCCATCGTGCTCGTGATTTTCGTCATCCTCGGCGCCACGACGGCCTATGACCTCTTCGAGAGCCGGCGACGGGCCATCGAGGAACTCGATGCCTCCGCGCGCTCGGTCTCCGAGACCATCCGCGCGGCGCTGGGCACCTCGATGATGAAGAACGACTTGGACTCGGTGGGGAGCATCCTCGCCGATTGCGCCAAGGTCGAGGGCATCGTGCGCGTCTTCATCACCGACAATTAGGGCGTGGTCTGGAACTCCAGCCTCCCCGGGGAGAAGGGCAAGCAGGTCAGCGCGGCGGTCCTCGAGGCCCACCGGCCGACGACGGCCGCCTCGAAGCGCATCTCCTTCCCCGCCGGCGTGCCGGTCCTCACCCGCCTCAATCCCATCGTCAACGAGAAGCGGTGCATGGAATGCCATGAGGGCGAGAAGATCATCGGGAACATCACCCTCGAACTCTCGGCCGAGACGATCTACCGGGAGATCGCCGAGCAGCGCACGCGCCTGGTGCTGAGCACCCTGGCGACCCTGGTGGCGCTCGTCCTCCTCATCCTGCTCCTCATCCGCCGCCTCCTGTCCGTCCCCCTCTCGCGCAGCGTGACCGCCCTGGAGGAGATCGCCGCGGGCGACGCCGACCTCACCCGCCGCCTCGCGGTGAAATCCGACGATGAGATCGGGGCCCTGGCGCTGGCGTTCAACCGGTTCGCCGACGCGCTCCAGAAGACCTTCCGCAGCGTGCAGCGCCACGTCTCCGAAACGCGGGCCCAGGGCGAGGCCCTTTCGACGAACATGACCCAGAGCGCGGCGGCCACCCACCAATTGGCCGCCACCATCCAGAGCATGGAAAAAACCATGGAGGACCAGGATGCGCTGGTCGAGAAGACCTCCCGCGGCACCGGCGAGGTGCTGGCGTCCGCCGAGGGGATCACCGCCCGCATCGGCAGCCTGGTGCAGGCGACCGACGGCCTGAAGAAACTCATCGAGGGGAATACCCAGGCCGTCTCGATCATCGCCGGGGCCATCGAGGAACTCTCCGCCACGGCCCGCTCGCTATCGACCGTGGCCGGGGACGCCAACGCCAGCGCCGAGCACCTCTCCCAAATCTCCGTCGCCAGCCGCTCGCTCATCGACCGGGCCTCGCTCAACATGAAGAACGTGCTCTCGAGCGTCGGCACCATCCACCAATTCGTCGGGATGATCGGCACCATTACCGGCCAGACGAACCTGCTGGCCATGAACGCCGCCATCGAGGCCGCCCACGCCGGCGAGAAGGGCAAGGGCTTCGCCGTCGTCGCCCAGGAGATCCGAAAACTCGCCGACCTCTCCACCCAGCAGGCGGCGGAGGCCAAACGATCGCTCGCCTCCATCGAGCAGAGCATCCAGGCCACCGCCGAGGAGTTCCGCCAGACCGAGACCCATTTCACCGAGGTCTCCGACCAATCGGGGCGCATCCACAAGGTGGTCACCCAGGTGAAGCAGGCCATCGACGAGGAGACCCAGGGCACCCACGACATGCTGAAGAGCATCTCCGAGATCTCCGAATCGAGCACGGTGGTGAAGGATACCTACGCCGGCGTGGGCGAGAAACTCGGCGCGCTGCGCGAGGAGTTCGCCCGCTTCCAGACGACGCTGCGCGGCAGCGCCGACTCCCTGGCCCGGGTACGCGAACTCTCCTCCCAGGTCACGCGGAGCATCCAAGAAATGGGGACCGCCGGGGAAGAGATCAATACGGCCACCCAAGAAGTGCTCACCCTCGCCGGTAAGACGACCCGATCCATCGCGAGCCTGGAAAGCGAGGTCCAACGCTTCCACCTCGGGGAAGACGGGGACGAAGAACGGCGGCTCCTCGAACCGTGAACCCCGCGGCGCGGGTCCGGACCCCTTCGGCCCCGGACGGTTGCGTTTCGATGCGGAAATATTTCGTAGTGGACTTTTTTCAGCCTCGATAATAGATTCCAAGGGAAACGCACCCAAAGCGGACGCCGACTGTTTCGCGCCTCCACCGGGCCTCCAAGGTCCGGGAAAGGCCTTTTGGTCGGGTCCAGCCCAAGGTTCGAATAGGAGTCCCCATGTCCCGTCCCCAAATCGCCCTGCTCGCCTCCCTGCTCGTCGGCGGGGCCGCCGTATTGTCGAGTTGTTCCCAGCAGCCGAAGGCCGCCCAAGCAGCCCCGGCCGCCATGATGGATATGTCGGGAAGCAAGGTGACGAGCATCACCCTCGCCGAGTTCGGCAAGGGAAAAGACGCCAAGAAATGCCCGGTTTCGGGGGACGAAATCAAGGCGGGCGAAGGGAAGGAAGTCACCCTCTCCAGCGGGAAGAAGATCATGCTCTGCTGCCCCGGCTGCAAGAACGCGGTGGAGAAGGCGCCCGAGAAGTATTCGGCTCTCCTCTATTAATTAATCTGAAATTAAATCCTCGAAGCCTGCTTCAATTCCAGATGACTATTCCTGGAGTTGAAGCGGCCGGGGCACCCTATCGGTCCTTGGCCGGTTCACCCACCAAGTACCGAACGAGATTTTCCGAGCCCCTCGAAAAGGAAACACCATGAACCCTTCCATACTCCGCATCGCCGCCCTCGCCCTGAGCCTCGGCGCGTCGTCGTTCCTCGCCGCCCAAGATGACGGCATGGGAGGCGGCTGCTGCAAGTCGGGGGCCAAAACCAGCGGCGCGGCTTCAACGCTCCCGGCCCAGGCCTCCTTCCTCGCCGGGTATTTCGACGGGGTGAAAGCCCTCGCCCAGGACGACGATACCGCGGCATCGGCCGCCTTCAAGAAATTCGAATCGCAATTGAAAGAGGCCAAGGGCCTCAAGAACCAGAGCGCCCTCGTCAAGGCCGCCTCGGCGCTCGCCTCGGCCAAGGGGATCAAGGAGATCCGCGGCAAACTCGACGCCCTCTCGCGCCTCGTGGAAAAGTACGGCGCCGAGAGCGGGCTCGACAAGCAGGGAGTGTCTTTCTTCTATTGCCCGATGGCCAAGGGAAATTGGGCGAGCCTCGAGAGCGAAGTCTCCAACCCCTATTACGGCCAAGCCATGCTGGGCTGCGGCAAGAAAGTTTCCGCGCCGCAATAAGCCCGCTTCCGCGCCTTCCATCGCGTCGCCCGTTGAGGCCTATCCCCATCCCATGAGGATGACCGATGGGTAGACCGACGAGGGTGCGGAATCATCACTCGTTGACTCGAGCGGAATCCTAACTCGCCCGCGTCCGTCTGCCGCCGCGGCCCATGGCCTCCATGGGACGGAAGGCTTCGCCTTGGGGCCCGAGGCTTTCGCCCGAGGAGGCGAGGGCCTGGCGCGCCTTGGCCACGGCCTGTATTTCACGGAGCATCGCTTCATAGCGGCGCCGCTGGGATTCGTCGATGAAGGCGAAGACCCGCTCGTTCATGGCTTGCCAGGCGGCCTGGCAGCGCGGACCGCCCTGGGGAGACCCCGCCGGGAAGCGCGCGCGCACCTCCGCCACCAGGGGAATGATGCGCGCCTCGAGGATGGAATCGTAGCCCAGGCGCTCGAGGAGAAAGAGGTCTTCATCCCCGAGCCGTCCCCATTGGTCGAGGAGTGGGCGGTAGCGGGAAACCTGGCGAGGATCCAAAACGGCCAGCACCCGCAGCACGAGGTCTTCGTGGCGCCTGCGGGTGGCGCTGACGCAGGCATCGAAATCGTTGGTCAGGGCACGGCATTGGGTCCGCGCCGCCTCATCCGCCCGGTAGGCGGGGAGCAGGGCCGCGCCCTGGTCCGGCCGCAATTCGAGTTGGGCAGCGAGGGCCGCGACCCGCTTCGGGGCGATTTCGTCCGCAACCGGGGCCGATTGGGGCACGAGGGAGACGGAAAGGGATACAACAATCAAAAACGCTCTCAAGGGCCCCATGGCGCGCGCCTCCGTTCCACCGAGACCAAAATGGCGGGGGATGATTCTTCTATATTACGATGCTGGCCGCTGGGGGGACGCTTTCGTTTCGCCGTCCCCCCTGGAGGGCCCATGGCCGCGTCTTCTGGAGAAATTCGTCGATTCGAGTTTCGGCGCCTCGTGGCCCTCGCCCTCCTCGGTTCGGGCGCCATCGCTTCCCTCACCGGGGTCGTCCTCTTTTTCGCGCCCGAATGGAGGGCTGCGGGCCTCCTGCACTGGAAATTCCTCGGGCTCACCAAGGGCCAACACGATGACCTGCACGTCATCAGTTCGGGGGTCTTCCTGCTCGCGGGCCTCGCGCACGTGTTCATCCACCTCAGGGCCCTGGTGGAATACCTCCGCCGCAGGATCCGGGCGCTCATGGCCCCGTCCTACGAGCTCCTCGCGGCCGCATGCCTGGTGCTGCTCCTCACCTGGGGAACCCTCGCCAATTGGAAGCCGATCTCGGCCCTGCTGGATTTCGCTGAAAACTTCCGCAATAGTTACGTGATGCCCAAATAGACCCCGGGGGGCCGTTCCGTGCGCCATACCCCTTGGCGCCCCCCTCGCCCTGCCCTCGGTGCCGGAGGGGCCCGGTTGAATTTGGGGCCTCCTGGGGTTAAATTGGGAAGCTCCCCGTGGTTCCCCTTGCTTAAAACCTTCCGACCGCTCTTTCCCCTCCTGAAGAAGCACGCGGCCGTCCTCACCGCGGGTTTCCTCTTCATGTTCGTGCAGAACTGGGCCTTGAGCCTCGTGCCGGGCTACGTGAGGCGGACCCTCGACGAACTCGGCGGCGCCAATCGGGGCCCCCTGGTCTGGAAGTACCTGGCCATCGGCACGGCCTTCATGCTGCTCGCGGCCGTGGGCATGTTCCTCATGCGCAAGTTCATCATCGGGGTCTCGCGCCACGTGGAGTACGGGCTGCGCAAGGCCATCTACGAGAAGCTCATCGGGCTCGACTCCGCCTTCTACCAGGCCAACCAGACCGGCGACCTCACCTCCCGGGCCACCAACGACTTGGAGCAGGTCCGCACCCTCCTCGGGCCGGGGCTCATGTACATCCCCAACACGGTGAGCCGATTGGCCTTCTTCGCCCCCGCCATGTTCGCGCTCAGCCCGGGGCTCAGCCTCGCCCTCTTTGCCCAACTCGCCGCCCTGGTGCTCGCCATCTTCCTCGTGCTCCCGCGCATGCGCCCGCTCTACCAGAGGGTCCAGGAGCAGACGGGGGCCGTCTCGAGCCGCGCTTGGCAATTGGTCTCGGGCATGGCCACCCTCAAACTCTTCTCCCGGGAAAAGGTGGAGGAAGCCCGCTTCGCGGAACTCAACCGGGAATACCTGAAGCGCTCCATGGGCGTGGCGATCTTTACGGGCTGGTCGTGGCCCTTCTTCTTCGCCATGTTCACCGCCGGCGACCTCCTCATCCTCTATTTCGGGGGGCGGTCCGTCATCCAGGGGCGCCTGAGCCTGGGGGAACTCCTCCAATTCAGCGTGATGATGGGCGTGCTCACGTTCCCCGTGCTTTCCCTCGGCTGGGTCATGAGCATGCTGCAGCAGGGGGTGAGCGCCATGGCCCGCATCCGCCGCATCCTCGATGCCGAGCCCGTGCGCCCCACCCGCGCAGACGGGGTCTGGGCGCCCGTAGAGACCCGCTCGCCCGAGATCGAACTCCGGGCGCTTTCCTATTCCTATCCCAAGGCCTCCAAACCCTCCCTCGAGGGAGTGAGCGCGCGCATCCGGCCCGGGGAAACCCTCGGCATCACGGGGCCCGTGGGCTGCGGTAAGAGCACCCTGGCCGGGCTCATCAGTGGAACGCTCCGAGCGCCCCCGGGGGCCCTCTTCATCAACGGAACCGACGCCTCCGAGGCCGATCCCGAGGAGTTCTTCCGCCTCATGGCCGTGGTGCCCCAGGAGACCTTCCTCTTCAGCAAATCGATGCGGGCCAATATCGCCTTGGGGGAGGACGACGAAGTCGACGAGGCCCGCCTCATGGCATCCTCCCGCGCGGCCTCCCTCGACCGGGAGATCGCCGGTCTCGCCAAGGGCTATGACGAGATCATCGGGGAACGGGGCATCACCCTCTCGGGGGGCCAGAAACAGCGCATGGCCATCGCCCGCGCCCTCTATAAGCGCGCCCCGCTGCTGCTCTTCGACGACGCGCTTTCGGCGGTAGACAGCCGGACCGAGCAAGCCATCCTCGAGGCCCTGCGCGCGGCGCGGATGGAGGCGGGGAACCAGGCCTCGGGGATCCCGGGGCCCAAGACCCTGGTCCTGGTGAGCCACCGGATCTCGGCCCTGCGCCTTTGCGACCGCATCCTGGTCCTCGACCAGGGCCGCCTCGTCGAAGAGGGGGGCCATGAGGCCCTGCTCGCGCGCGGCGGCCTATACGCCCGCTTGGCCCGCATCCAGCGCATGGAAGAGGAAGTCGTCTCGCCCGAGGCCGCATCCCATGGATGAGAAGAAGCGGAAACCCGACCTGGGACTGCTTCGCCTGGTGGCTCCTTACCTGCGCGCGCACAAACCGCTTATCGCCGTTTCGGTCTTCGCGCTCCTGGCGGGGCATTTCTTCTCCCTGAGCCTTCCGTTCCTAACCCGCCATGCCGTCGACGTCGACATCAAGGGCGGCGACCCCGCGGGCCTCGGGCGCACCGCCTTCCTCTTCGGCGGGGCGCTCCTCCTCGGCTTCGCGTTCACCGCGGGCTCCAATCTCGGCGTGTCCTACCTCGGGCAACGCCTGCTCTACGCCCTGCGCCTGGACGTGCTGCGCAAGGTTTTCCGCCTGCCCTCGGGGTATTTCGACCGCACGAGCACGGGCACCGTCCTCACCCACCTCACCAACGACGTGGAGGCCGTGCGGCAATTCGTCAGCGAAGGATTGGTGACCGTGGCGGGCGACCTGATCCTCGCCGCCTTCGTCTTCGCCGCCATGTTCGCGGTGAATTGGCGACTGGCGCTGGCGACGGCGGTCTCGGTGCCGCTTTTCCTCCTGGCTACGGCCCTCTTCCGAAAGGCGATCCGCACCGGGTTCCGCCGGGTGCGCGCGGCCAATAGCGAGATCAATACCGCCCTGGTGGAGTCCTTGGGGGGGCACTCGGTCATCTCCCTCTTCCGCCACCGGACTCCCGCCATCCGCCATTTCGACGGACGCAACCGCGAATACCTCGACGCCTATCGCCAAGTCGTCGACGCCTATGCGGCCTATTTCCCAGTCATCGAGGTCGTCACGCACTTAAGCCTGGCCCTCGTGCTGGCCGTGGCCCATTTCCGCATGGGCGCGGCCGTGAAGCCCGGCGAGGTCTTCGCCCTCTTCGCCCTCATCAATATGTTCTTCCGGCCCCTGCGCGATCTGGCGGAGAACTTCAACACGTTCCAATCCGCCCTGGCGGCCCTGGAGCGCATCGATCGCCTCATGGGCGAGCCGGAACCCATCGCCGATCCGCCCCGTCCCCGCCTCCCGGGACGCGCACCGGGGGGCGAGATCCGTTTCGAGCGCGTCTCTTTCTCCTATCTCCCGGGGAAGCCCGTCTTGCGCGACCTCTCGTTCAGCGTACGCCCCGGCGAGAAGGTGGCGGTGGTGGGAGCCACCGGCGCGGGGAAATCCACCCTCGCCCACCTCGTCCCCCGGCTCTACGACGTGGATGCGGGGAGCGTGTCGGTGGACGGCATCGACGTGAGGGAGTGGCCCCTCGCGGGGCTGCGCGAACGTTTGGCCGTCGTGCCGCAGAACGTGTTCCTGTTCACCGGGAGCGCCGCCGACAATATCCGCCTGTTCGCCCCGGAGGTCGGAAGGCAGGCCGTGGTGGAGGCCGCGCGGGCCGTGAACGCCCATGGCTTCATCGAACGTCTCCCGAAGGGCTACGACGAGAACGTCCTGGAGGAGGGGATGAGCCTCTCCACGGGGCAGAAGCAGCTCTTGGCGTTCGCCCGCGCCTTCGTCGCCAAACCTTCCCTCCTCATCCTCGACGAGGCGACGGCCAGCATCGACAGCGAGACCGAGGCCCTCATCGAGAAGAGCCTCGACCGGCTCCTCGAGGGGCGCACGGCCATCCTCATCGCCCACCGGCTTTCGACCATCCGCCGCGTCGACCGCATCCTCGTCCTCCATCAGGGGCGCCTCGTGCAGGAAGGGAGCCACGAGGTCCTCCTCAAGCAGGATGGCCTCTACCGGCAACTCTACGAAATGCAGGCCCTGGCCCTGGCGTAGCCTCTTCCACGCGAGCGGAACTTCGTTCGGCCGGCGAAGCTTCGCCCCTGGCCAGTCGCGGTCTTTCCGGGACCGCTTCGGTGAAGGACATTTGCGGCCTTTCGAGGGCGGAGACCGCCCAATGAAAACCAAATTGAGGATCGCGAAACCCTTTAAGCGGGCAAGCGAATGTGTCTCGATAAATTCGGGTCCCTGCCTCGAAGAGGCTGTGCCAAAAGAGAATATCCGCGAGTTCTGCTTATCAGGCACCGTGAATACGGAAAATGACTCAATTTTCATGAAAAAATTTCAGATTTATGAAAATTCATCTTTTGTCCTTGACGGGTTTGAAATTTTGACGCAGAATTGCCTATCATTGAGGGCTAAACGTTTACAAAAATCGAATTTTGGCCTTAAATCAGCGTCCAGAGTGAAACAAGAACGGTCCCTTGATGAATTATGCGCGGATTCCAATTTCGCCCGTTTACACGATCCCAATCTTGGGTAAAATAGGCTCCGATGTTGATTCAACGCCCGACCCGAAGGTTTTCGTGGAAAATCTAGCCCATCCTGCCTCGGCCGAGCCAGGCACCGAGCCTATTCCCACCGACAGGCTTGCACCCCGCTTCCTGCAGGGACAAGGTGCGCGATGAAGAACCGAACCCAACGAGGCGATCCCGACACGACCGCAGTCCATTCCGCCGTGAACATCTACCGATCGACCCTCGATCAGATGCTCCTCGGGCTTTTTCCCGCGGTCCTCGTGTGGACCATTTTTTTCGTGGCCGGCCGCATCCACGAGAGGGGCGTGGTGCTGTTCTGCCTGGGGATCACCCTGGTGAAGATGGCCTACGCCCTCGCGACCTTCTTGGACCACCTGCGAGGAAAGATGAACTCGTCGATCGTCATCCGGCGCGAAGGCTTCATGATGGCCTTCGACATGCTCATGGTTCTGCCGTTTTTCTACTTCTTTAAATTGCCCTAGATGGTTCCGGTCATCTGCATCCAGACCCTCGTCTACGCGGTCCTCAATATCTTCTTCGTCCGTCAGGCCGCACTCAACATCGTCGTTTTCGTCTTCCCTTTCGTTGGCTACCCCATCGTGCTCCTCCTCCACGGATCGGTGCTCCCCCTGCTCATCGCCCATGCCCTGCTCATCCTCATCCTGGCCTGGCTCCTGCGCCTGCGTTTCAGCTTCCAAACTCTGGAACTCCGGGAACAGCACCATCAACTCATCCGCACCATGGTGCGCCATAATGTGCAGAACCGCCTCCAATCCCTGGGTCGGGTCGAATTGGCCATCGAGGCGGGGGAGAAAGAAAAGGCGATCCGTTACCTCTTCGAGGCTTCCGACGGCGTCGTCGAAGAGATGCGCCTCATGCAGTCCGGGCGCAATACCGTCGATCTCTCCAGCACGGTGAAGGCGCTGGCCAAGCCCTTCCTCGCGAGCGGAAAGGTCGCCATCCCCGACGGGGTGCGCGTGCACATCGACAATTATTTCCTCTCGTTCATGGTCTCCAATCTCCTCGAGAACGCCCGGGAAGCCTATTCCCGTCGGCAGCGCACGCCGGAGCGCATCGAGATCTGGTACGATGGGGAACTCCACGTGAAAGACTGGGCCGGGGGCCTCCCGACGCCACCGGCCCGGGGCCGCAGCGAAAAGCCCAACGGAGACGGCTCCCACGGCCATGCCCTCTACCTGATGATCCAGACCGCCCATCTCTACGACATGGGCATCGACTACGCCATCGACCGGAACGAGGGCAGCACCGAGTTCCGCATCCGCCTTCCCCGCGCCAAGGGCCTCTAGCGCGGGCCCCGGATCCCGGGGCCGAACGGGGCCAGTTTCGACGGATCGACGCGGGAGGAGCGATGACCCCCTTTCTGATCGTCGTCACGGTGCTCAATTACCTGCTTTGGACCGCGTGCTATGTCGCGGCCATCGTGAAGGGCTTCCGCTCGAGATCCTACGCTCTTCCCATGAGCGCGGTGGCGCTCTCCTTCGCGTGGGAGACCCTCTTCTCCTTCCATTTCCCCTACACCCAGTGGTACATCCACTACCTGAACCTCCTGTGGTTTTTCCCGGACGCCCTCATCATGTACTTGATCCTGCGCCACGGCCCGGCGGAGCAGCCGATCCCCGCGCTCAAGGAACTCTTTAGGCCGTTGACGGTCTTCTCCTACCTGGCCGGCCTGGTGATCCTCTACCGGTTCACCCTAGACATGGGCGACCCCACCGGTACGCTCTCCGCCCTCCTCATCAATATCGTGTATTCCGTGGCCTATTTCCTGATGGTGGTCGCCCGCCCCGCGGCGAAGGGGCTCTCCTTCACGGTCACTTGGACGAAGGCCTTGGGGACCCTCGGAACCCTTTGGGTCCTCCATGCGGCCTACCCGACGATCGGTGATCATGGATTCCGCTTCGTGGAGGCCACCGCGGTGGTGAGCGTCCCCTTCGATGCGCTCGCGATCATCCTTCACGCCAGGGCGATTCGGCGCCACCGGCTCGGTTGGGCCTAAGCGGCCCGCGCCGGAGAAGGGAACCTGGAAATCTAATTCTTTTCGCGCGATAATGGCCGGACATTCTGGGAGACGCGGAACGTCGCGTAGGCGGCGCCCCCAAGCCACCGGCATGACAAGTTACTCGGCGCCGCGGCGGTGATGCCGGGCGCCAAAGAGGCAGGCTCCATTGACCACGATCCAAGAAATTCCCCTTTGGCCCGGCCTTCCCGCCGACGAAGACATCGGCGAGGATCGCGGCACGGTCCACGCGGACCGGTTCCTGAGGACGATCGGCCATCCCACGGTCGGCGTCCATCTCCCTTCGGCGCCCAACGGCACGGCCATCGTCATCTGCCCCGGCGGCGGCTATGGCGGGGTGTGCATTGATAAGGAGGGCCATGACATCGCCCGCCGCCTGGCTTCCTGGGGCGTGGCCTCGCTCGTGCTCAAGTACCGGCTCCCCGGCGGGGTCTACGTGGAGCCTCCCCTCCCCCTCGCCGACGCATGGCGGGCGCTGCGGCTCGCGGCATCCCGTGCCCCCGCATGGGGGATCGATCCCGCGCGCCTCGGCATCATGGGCTTTTCCGCCGGCGGGCACCTCGCCCTGACCGCGGGGCTCAACCCCGATGGGGCGCGGCAAGGCGGCGACGCCGTCGACCGCCTGGAGGCGAGGGCGCGCTTCATGGTCCTCGGTTACCCGGTGGTGAACCTGCTCCCTCCCCTCTCCCACAGCGGGTCCGCCCGTGCGCTCCTGGGCGCGGAACCCAGCCGAGAACTGCTGGAACGCTATAGCGGCGACCTGAGGGCGAACGAAAGCTCCCCCCCGACCTTCCTCGTCCACTCCGAAGACGATCAAGGCGTTCCCATCGCCAATAGCGTCGCCTTGCGCGATGCGCTCCACAAGCGCGGGGTCGATGCGGAACTCCTGCGCCACCCCACCGGCGGACACGGTTACGGCATGGGCGCGGGCGCGGGCTTCATGGCGGCGCCCGACTGGATGCCGGCCCTCAAGGGATGGATGGACGCCCGGGGCCTCTTGAAGGCCCCGGGGAACCGCTAAAAAGTCACCTTGAAGCCCAGGATGGGCATGGGCGGGATGTCGTACATGAACATCACCGGCGCCTCGCTGCCGGCCTTGAGCGAAGGATCGTAGAGTTTCGCGTTCGCCGGGTTCACCATGCCGGCGTCGAAGAACGCGTAGGTCGCGTTTTTGAGCCCGAAGATCCCCTCCACGCTCCAAAAATCGAGGTAGAGGCTGGCCTCCCCGCTCTTGAACGCGGGGAAATCCCAGGAAATTTTGAGGTCCCATGTGAAGCGGTTCGGCAGGCGCTTTTGGAACTTCACCGCGTCCTCCACGAAGACCAGCCCCCCCGTGTTCGCATCGACCTGGACGGTCTGGCCGGTATAGGCGCGGCCCACCGAATAGGCGAGGCGGCTGCCCACGATGAGTTTGCTCTTTTTTTTGAGCGGGATGCCCTGGGCGACGATGAGGCTCAGGCTATGGGGCACCTCGCGCCGGAACCGCGACCAAACCAGCGTGTTCCCGTCGAAGAAGCTCCGGTCGGCCTTATTGAAGGCGTAATTGAACCAGGCGACGGTGCCGGTCTTCCCCAAGTTCTTCTTGACGTAGGCCTCCGCGCCGTAGGAGGTGCCGTCCCCCGCGTTTGTGAAGAAGCGGCCGTCGGGCGTCACGAGGATCTGGTCGTAAAAACGGATGGCGTACGCTTCGGTCTTGAACTCGAACTCGCCCAGCGACCATTGCCCGCCCGCGACCGCCTGCCAGGTGAAGGGGCTGCGGAGATCATGGCTGCGAAAGGCCGGGGCCGTTTCGATGAGGATGGGATAGGCGCTATAGCGCCCCCCGCGCAGGTAGATCGCCGACGTGGCGCTCGGCTTGAAGGTCACTCCGGCGCGCGGGTCGGGGGTGAATTGCCCCGAAGCGCTATTCCAGTTCACCCGGGCCCCCGCGTTCCATAGCAGCGGCCCGGTGGCGAACTCCGCGCCGAAGAACGCACCGGCGAGGGTCCTCACCGCCCCCACGACGCGGAAATTCGTGTCGGCGGCGAGGTTGGCCAGGTTCTCGAGGAGGCCGAGTTGGGGAGAGGCCCGGAACTGGTGGAGGCTGAAGGGGAAGCCCTCGTAGCCGGCCTCGGCGCCCAGTTCGAGGGCCACCCGATCGGAAACGCGCCAGAATGCGCTGTCGGCGACGGCCCAATTCTCGGTGCTGCCGGGTTGGGTCGGCAGGCCCAGGGCCTGCTCGAAATCGGCGAAGCTATTGGAATTGTAGTAGCGCGAGACGGTGAGTTTATTGCGCAGGGTCTTGGTGTCGTGGGACCAGACGAGGCCCGCCGCGTTCCATTGGTTCTCGAAGCCGAGTTTCTCGTTGGGGAAGTTCAGGCTCGCGCCCAGGGTATTGGTGCGGGGGAAGAAGGAGGTGTCGAAGAGGGCCTGGTCGAGGGATTGGATGAAGACCAGCGACAGGGTATCGGCCGCCCCGATGTTCCAATCGATCTTGGCGTTGAGGTCGTAGAAGAAGGGGATCGTGCTGAACGACGAGAGGAGCCCCCCGCCCAAGGACGCGAGGGCCGGGATGCTCCGCAGGATGGAATAGTAGAACTCGTAATAGGTGCGCCGGGCCCCGAAGGAGATCTGGATATTGGGGCCGGCGGGGATCGAGATATAGAAACCCGCAGCCGCGAGGTTCACGTCGATCTCGGCGCGCAGGCGCGACTTGTCGTAGCGGGTCTTGGAGAGCACCTCGATGGCCGCCAGAGAGGTGGAGAACCGCAGCGGCGGAACGCCCGAATAGAAATTGAGGCTCTCGATGGAGAGGGCCGGGAAGGCCGAGTTCACCCCGACGACGTGGAAAGGGCTGCCGATTCGGATGGCGTCGTAGGAGAAGGCGAGGTCTTCGAGTTCGCCCCCGCGGATGAACATGCCCGAGGCGTAGGTGGAGGTCTTCACCACCCCCGGCTGGTTGACCACGCTGCGGATCACGTCGCCGGCGGCCCCGGGCATCATGCGGGCGTCCTCGGCGGTGATCACGCTCCGGGCGTACTCCTTGCGCGCCTCCAGGCCGGAGACGGTGACCGCCTCCATGCGCCGCTGCTGCTCCGCCCGGGCGCCCGCGTCGAGGCGCACGGGGATCGTCAAGGTCGCCGGGGTGGCCCCATCGATGGTGAACTCGGCGAGGTGCTTCTTCCCGGCGCGGATGATCTCGAGGCGGTAGGCGCCCGGGGCGAGGGGCCAAGTCGATCGATTATCGTCGAGGGGGTCTTGGAGTTTGCCCGCGGGGTCGGGGACCATCACCCAATCCTTCCCCGGGAAGGTGACGGTCGTCTCCTTCCAATCCCTCGCCCCGGTGAGGAGGAGGGTGTAACGGGACGCATTGGACGCGGACTCCGCGGCGACGGCGGCCGCGAGGGGCGCCATTAGAAGGAAGATCCGAATCGGCCCAAGCATGGAAACTCCCCCAGCGTGGCAGTGCTAGCTTTCCCTCCAATTCAACGAACGTCAAGGGGACGGGCGCGGCGGGAGCTGCCATCATGGAGTCGGCCAAATTCTCCCGCCGAAGCGGACCCATGATGTCCAACATCGGCCCGGTTCTCCCCGAAGGACGCGCCAGAGCTCAGGGCGCCATCCACGCTGGAACGGGGATTTCCAAAGGTCGCCCCGAGTCCGCGGCTTTCTGGATCGAAAGCCCCAGGTAATGGTCATAGGCGGCCTCGGCCACCGGATAGAAGGGCGCCCCGCCGCCTACGTATTCGCCCATCTTCCCCAGGCAGGTCGCGATGGCGATCTCGTCATCGGAGAGGCGGGCGGGATACGGGTTCTCGTAGACGCGCCGGCCCCCGAGGCGGATCGCCTTGAGATGGAAACCCTCGAGGTTGCTGTTCTCCCCGGCTTGGTCGCGCGTCAAGGTTTCGCGCACAGGGGTGCGGAAATCGGCCAGGGACCGCACCGTATCGCCGCTAATTTCCCCCCGATCCGCGCACCAGGAGGCGGTGGGAACGGATCCAAGAGAAGTATTGGTCCCCCGTGAAATCGAAAACGCAGAGTTTCCCGCCCCCAACCAGGGAAGACATTAGCTGCGACGATTT
>JAFLEE010000035.1:0-44541 GCA_017302015.1 Spirochaetota bacterium
GGCGGGAGGGGCGGGCTTGGGCGCTGGTCCTTTCTTGGTCTCAGGCGCTTCGTCTTCCCCATCGGCCTCCGCCTCGGGCGCGGGGACGGGAGCGGCCTTCGCGACGGGGATCCGGGCGCGCCGTTCCGTGAGCAGGGCAGAGCGCGCCGCTTGCACGGCGGGGGTCAGCACCGCCTCGAAGCGCTCCAGGTCGGCCGGACTGACCACTTCCGGCAATTCACCCTGGGCCAGCGCCATGACCGCGGCGGCGTTCTGTTTGACCTTATCTGCGTCGACGGCCATGGCGGATCATCCCTGGAGGCGGGCCAGGAGTTCCCGGTCCGCCATGTTGCGGGTCCCCCGCCGTTCCCGGCGTTTTTTCGCTATTTGGCGCACGCGGCGCCATTCCCCGGGTCGACCACGCAGGAATGCGGAGACCAAGCGCCGGGCGAAGCGCCCCCGGGGCGGCCGCTCGAGGAAATGGGCGAGTTTCACGAGATCGAACTCGCGGCGGAAGACCGTCGTACGCTCATGGGTGCGGTCCGCGCTGCTGAGCACGAATCGATCGTCCACCACCGAGGAGAGGCCGGCCTCCGCCGCCCTGAGCCAGAGGTCGAGGTGCATGGCGAATAGGGAATCGAAGGAGGGATCGAAACCGCCCATCTCGAGAAAAATGCGGCGGGCGTAGATGGCCGCGCCGTGCCACGGGGCCGCGGAGCGCTCGCCGTTGCGGGGGGCGCGCCTGGCCAATTCGAGGCTCTTCCCCGTTTCGCGCCACAAGTAGGCCGTCTCCTGCACCGCGGAGCCGAGACGCACGATCGGCAGGACGGCGAAGCGCGGGGTCTCCTCGTCGAAACGGGAGAGGGCCTCCGCGTCCAGGATCTCCAGTCCGGCGCTGCACGGCAGGAGCGCCGTGAACTCCGCGGGCGATTCGCGGAAGAACAGGTTGAGCACCTCCGCGGGGTGGCCGCTCTCCATGGGCAGGAAGATGCGCACCCGGGGGAAGGCCAGGAGGAACAGGTGGAGTTTCTCGGAATCGGCGAAGGTGCCCAGCAGGTCGATGAGGGACAACCGCACGCCCCCCTCCCGGGAACTCAGGCGTTCCTGGAGCGCCGCCACGCTTTCGGTGCGGAAATCGCCCCAACCATTGACGACGGCCACGTGGAGCCGCGGCGCCGCTTCGACTTCCCGGGCGGCGTTGAGTTCCCGGTAACTCGGGGCCCCCTTCACGCGGGCCCGCCCAGGACGGAGGTCCTCGCCCGGTTGCCGCGCAGGAGCCCCTCGCCCCGCGTCCGTCCCCCGGAGAGTGCTTTGAGGCGCTCCAAGGTTTCCGAACTGGCCGATTGCTCATGGATGCCCTGCTTGAGGAAGGCCTTGATCTCGGGGAGGTGGGCGATGGCCTGGTCGGCCACGGGATTCGTGCCCCGCACGTAGGCGCCGATATTGATGAGGTCCTCGATCTCCCGGTGGGTGGAGATCCACTCCCGCACCTGGTCGGCGGCCGCCTGGTGCTCGGCCTCGGTGATGTGGATCATCATCCGGCTGATGGAACCGGGCACGTCGATGGCCGGATATTGGTTTTTGTGGGCGAGGGCCCGGGACAAGACGATGTGGCCGTCGACGATCCCGCGGATCGCGTCGGAGACCGGCTCGTCCAGGTCGTCGCCCTCGACGAGGACGTTGTAGAGCCCGGTGATGGTGCCCGTCTGGGTGGCGCCGGCGCGCTCCAGGACGCGTGCGAGCATGGCGGGGACGGAGGGGCCGTAGCCCCGCGAGATGGGGACTTCGCCGAGCGTGGCCCCGATCTCCCGCTGGGCCATGGCCGCCCGGGTCACGGAATCGACGATGAGCATCACGTGCTTGCCCTGCTCCCGGAAATACTCGGCGATCGTGGTGGCGGTATAGAGGCCCCTCACCCGGGCCAGCGGCGGGTCGTCGGCGGTGGCGACTACCATGACGCTGCGCTTCATGCCCTCGGGCCCGAGGTCCCGCTCCATGAACTCCTGGACTTCGCGGCGCCGCTCGCCCAGGAGCGCGATGACGTTGACATCGGCGCTCGTGTTGCGGGCGATCATGGAGAGCAGGGTCGATTTTCCGACCCCGGAGCCGGCGAAGATGCCGATGCGCTGGCCGAGGCCGAGGGTGAGCAGGCCGTCGATGGCCCGCACGCCCGTCTCGATGGGGTCGGAGATGAGCTTGCGCTCGAGGATCCCCGCCGGGGTCGAGAAGATGCTGCGCGTGTTGTGGTAGAAATTGAGCGCTTGGCCGTCGAGGGATTGGCCGATGCCGTCGAGCACCCGGCCGAGCAGTTCCAGGCCGACGGGGATCTCGAGGGTGCGCCCCTTGGTGAAGACCGGGCTGCCGCGCACGAGGCCGAAGGTGTCGGTGAGGGCCATCATCTGCACGCGCTTGTCGTCGCGGCTGACGACCTCGGCGAACGCGTGGCGCCCGTCGGGGAGGTGGATGGTCGCCAGTTCCCCCACCCCGCACTCGGGCCCCTTGCTCTGGATGAGGAGCCCCTGGATGCTCTGCACCTCGCCCCAGGAGCGGATGGTGTCCGTCTGGTCGAGGAGCGTCTCGTACTTGTCGAAAAGGCCCATCACATCCCTTTGATCGGCTGGATGTTCTTGATGGCGGTCTCGATCTCGTCGAGTTGGGCCGAGATGCGCGCGTCGACGTCGCCGAAGTCGGTCTCGATGATGCAGCCGCCCTTCTCCACGTTGGGGTCCTCGAGGACGTTCACGTTCTCGATGTTGTTGAGCATGCGGTAGAAGTCGTCCTTATGCCGCGTGGTGAGCTCCATGTCGGAGATGTTGACGCGGATGGTCACCTGGGCGCGGCCCTTGATCTTGCGCAGCGCCTCGCTGACGTTGCGCAGGATGACCGCCTGGTCGCTCTCGGTGATCGCCTTGACCACCTTGCGGGCGA
This sequence comes from Spirochaetota bacterium, assembly GCA_017302015.1. GTDB lineage: Bacteria > Spirochaetota > UBA12135 > COTS27 > JAFLEE01 > JAFLEE01. The sequence continues at coordinate 2,908 of JAFLEE010000035.1, forward strand.
TGAGGATGGCGATGTTGACGAGCTGCTTCTCGCTCGATTCGATGATGTCGTTGCGCTTGTTGATCGTCTCGGCGAGGATCTTCTCGAGGCGCTGGAGCATGCGCCCCAATTCGACCTTCCCCTCGTCGAAGGCCTTCTCCAGGCCCTGGGCGAAGCCGGCGTCGTAGGCCTCCTTGTCGAGGACGGCCTTGCGCTCCTCGGCGGCGCGCACGACGCCCTCGGCCTCGCGCTTGGCCTTCTGGACGAGCTCCTCGGCCTCGCGCTTGGCCTGCTCGAGGATCTGGCGGTGCTCCTCGTTGGCGGTCTTGATGCGCTGGAAGGCGCCCGCCTCGGCGCGCTCGATGATGCGCCGGGCCTCGCTCTCGGTGTTGCGGATGAGGCTGCGCTGGTCCTCCTCGAACTCGTGGCGCTGCTTGCTGATCTCCTCCTGCACCTCGGCGAGGGAGGGGCCGTGCACCGTCTCGCCCACGACCTCCTGGGAGACGCGAAGCTCCTCGAGGCTCTTGAACGGGGGCGCGGGGACCTTGAAGGCCTTGGGGGCGGGGCGCCCCGTGGGCATGCGCAGGATTCGGTTGGCCATGGTTACACCACCATCTCATCTTCGCCCGAGCGGGCGATGACGACTTCGCCGTCTTCCTCGAGTTTGCGGATGACGTTCACGATCTTCTGCTGGGCCTCTTCCACGTCGCTCATGCGGGTCGGCCCCATGAACTCCATGTCCTCGCGCAGGAGGGTCACCGCGCGCTTGGACATGTTGCGGAAGATCTTCTCCTTCACCTCGTCGTCCACCGATTTCAGGGCCTTGGCGAGCTCGTTGTTGTCCACCTCGCGCAGCACCTTCTGGATCGACTTGTCGTCGAGGAGCACGATGTCCTCGAACACGAACATGCGCTTCTTGATCTCCTCGGCGAGTTCGGGGTCCTCCTCTTCGAGGGTCTCGATGATCGTCTTCTCCGTGGAGCGGTCGGCCATGTTGAGCACCTCGACGATGGCGTCGATGCCCCCGGCGGAGGTGAAATCCTCGCTGGCGATGGTGGAGAGTTTGCGCTCGAGCACCCGCTCGACCTCGCGCAGCACCTCGGGGGTGGTGCGCTGCATCTTGGCCACGCGCTTGGCGACCTCGGCCTGGATCTCCACCGGCAGTTCCTTGAGCACCTCGGAGGCCTTCTTCGGCTCGAGGTAGGCGAGCACCAGGGCGATGGTCTGGGGGTGCTCCGATTGGAGGAAGTTCACGAGGTGCTGGGGGTCGGTGCGCCGCACGAAGTCGAAGGGCTTCACCTGGAGGCTGCTGGTGAGCCGGTTGACGATGTCCATGGCCTTCTGGCTGCCGAGGGAGCGCTCGAGCACCTCGCGGGCGTAGTCGATGCCGCCGTTCAGGATGAAGTCCTGGGCGACCATGAGCTCGTGGAATTCCTTGAGGACCGCCTCCTTCTGGGCGGGGTCGATGTGCTCGATGCGCGCGATCTCGAAGGTGAGCGCCTCCACCTCCTCGTCCTTGAGGTGCTTCATGACCTCGGCCGAGCGCTCGGCGCCCAGGGAGATCATGAAGATGGCGGCCTTCTGGCGGCCGCTGAGTTTGGTTGCTTCTTTGCTTTCTGCCATGTGTTTCCCCGGGGTATTTTAACCCGTCACTCCTCGGCGATCCAGGACCGGATGAGTTTGGCCACGTCCTCGGGGCGCTCGGCGGCCAATTGCTCGGCCCGCTCCTGGAGGTCCATGCGCTTCTTGTCGGCCTCGGAGAGGGTCTCCACGGGGGTGTCCGTCTCCAGGGCGCGCAGGGCCTCGTCGCGCTGCATCTGGCGCTGGCGGGCGAGTTCGCGCTCGCGCAGGCGCTGGCGGCGGATCATCTCCTGGCGGATGAGGCGCCAGGCGATGGAGAGGACGAAGATGCCGATGAGGCCCAGGAGCGAGTAGAGCATGGTGCGCTCGAGGCGCCGCTGCTTCAGGTAGGCCTCGTCTTCCTTGCGGAATTGCTCGCCCCGGTCGAAGGGCACGTTGCGCACGACGACGAGGTCGCCCCGGCCGCCGTCGTAATTGATGGCGCCGCGCACCGTGTCGGCCAGTTTCTGGAGGTCCTCGGTCGGATAGGGGATGTAGCGGCGCTTGAAGCCGTCGTTCTCGGTCAGCGGCTTGCCCTCGGCGTCGAGTTCCTTCTTCCAATCGCCGTCGACGATCACCGAGACCGATTTGCGCCGGATCTCCACGGCCCCCGCCACCACGCTGGTGCGCTTCTCGCCGTTGACGAAGTTCTCGATGTCCTCGTCCTTGTTGTAGGTGTTCCAGCGGCTGACCTGCTCCTTGTAGCCGGGGGGGAGGTTGGGCTCCTGCCCGGGGGGCCCCTCGGGGACGTGTCCCTGCCCCTTGTAGGACTCCTTCGTCTTCTTGCGGGAGACGTGGAGGGTGTCGAGCACGCGGCTATCGTCGTAGGCGAGGCCCGGGGTGCGGGGCTTGACCACGATGGGGAGGATGTCCTTCTGCTCGTACTGCTTGCGGTCGAAGGAAAGTTCGAGGTCGACGGCCACCTTGTAGCGGTCGGCGGGCAGCACCCCGAGGAGCGAGGTGCGCACGAGGTCCTCGATCTTGGCCCGCTCCCGGTCCTTGATGCGGTTCTCCTCGATGGCCTGCTTGATGTGGTTCTCGTACTCGTCGTCGGTGAAATCGTTGATCTGGCGGCCGCTGCCGTCGGAGATGGTGATGTTCTCCCGGGTGATGCCGTCGATGCCGAGGGCGATGATGCGCTCCACGCCCTTGACGACCTTCTTGTCCTTGAGGAGTTCGGTGAAGCCGGGGGACGGGACCAGGGTGACCGCCGCCGTCACCGGTTTGTCCTTCTCGGTGTAGAGCGACCGGTTGGGCATGGTGAGGGTGACCTTGGCGGACTCCACCCACTCGAGGCTCTGCAGGTGCTTCTGCATCTCGCCCTCGATGGCGCGGCGCAGGTTCACGTTGCGGTCGAACTCGGTGGTGGTCCACTTCTGCATGTCGAAGAGTTCCCAGCCCTTGATGCCCGCGGGCATCTTGTTCTCCTGGACGAGCTTCATGCGCACCGTGCGGGCGGTGGCCTCGTCCTTCACCATGACGTACTTGTCGTCCTTGGTGGTGAAGGAGACCTTCATGTCCTGGAGCGTCTTGGTGACCACGGCGTATTGTTCCGGGGTCAGGGGGCGCTGGAGCAGGAGCGATTCGGGGGATTTCTTGGAATAGAGGAGGGTGAAGGCCACGGCCGCCACCGCCACCGCCAGCACGCCGCCGGCGATGGCCTTCTGCTTGCCGGGCAATTTGACGAACGCCTCGCTGAGGCGTTTCCAGAGTTCTTGAAGCCGGTTCATGTCGCCCCCCCCGGTGCCCCGAACCCCTCCGGCCCGAAACACGCGGTGTGATGCCGCGCCTTCTGCAACCTCGTGCTGCGACGCGATACATGTCCACCGCCTCTTGCGGCTTCTCTATTTCCGATCATCGGCCGCCCCGGATAATTCTGTAGTCATTTTTTTACAGAATTCGGCCGATACTTGGGGATTTCCCTCCCCGGAGCGAATTCGAGCGATAATTCAGGGAATATTGCGATCCAGGGCCCTAAAAAAGCCGATGATTTGAGGGTCCCTCCCTAAGTACCCCATGACTTTCTTCAATAATGGCGCGCGAGTTTTGTCTTTTTTAGGCTTCTGGGGACTCATGGGAGCCTTCGCCGCCACCCTCCCCACGGCTGTGGTGGAGGAATGTTCCGGAAATACCGCCATTTTGCGCCTCTACCCCGAATCCGGGCAGGTTTTGGACTATCCGAGCGATGGCCTCGTTTCCAATATGGTGCTCTACAGCATCCAGGCCGGCGAAGTGAGGGCGAGGCTCCGCTACATCCGCAAATCCCCTCCCCGGCTGGAGGCGGAAGTCTTAACTGGGAAGGTTAGGCGGGGAGACCCCATCTCATTGTCCCTGGCGCTCAGTTGGGAGCACCTTTTCAGCCATTGGGACGCCAGCCGCATCGCGGCCTATTACCGGGCCCGGGTCGAAGAACACTCGGCCCATCTGCTCGATCTCGAGGTTTCCCGCCTGGCCTACGCCCTCGGGTTCACCGTCCGATATGACCTGCGCACCGAAGAGGGGGTCGAGGCCTTCCTCGCCCGGGCCATGGACAGCCTCGCCCAAAAAGATCCCCGAACCCGCAGGGCCTGGCAGCGCTATGGCCTGCTCCTCTACCGCCATTTCGTCCTCGGGCAGAATATCGCGGGAACGGTCGATCTTTTCTTGGATGGGGAAAGCATCCCCGAAACCCTCGATGACGGCCTATTCCTGCGGGCCGTCGTTCACGGCGAGCAGGGCCGCACGAACCTCGCCCTCGCCGATCTGGGCCGCATCCTCGACCGCAAGAAGTCCATCGCCATGGTGGTGAAAGCTTCCCTCCTACTGGCCAGATGGCGCCTCGACTTGGGGGATACCAACGCGTGCCTGAAGTACCTGAAGGCCCTGGTCGACGACCCACGGACCGCCGAGGCCGGGGACGCCTATCAGGACGAAGCGCGATTGGAATACGCGGGGCTCCTCACAAAAATCGGCGTCCTCGACCCGGCGAGAAAGGCGATCCTCCAGATCCGCCAGGATCCGGGCAACCCGGGAGTGCTCGCCCGGGTCTGGTTCCTCGAATACAGCCTTTTGGGCCGCTTCCCCGGAAACGAGGCCGAGGCACGGCGCCTGAAGGAGGGCTTCGAGGCGACCTTTCCCGATTCCCCCCTTTTGAGCGAGTTCGATTGGATCCAAGCCCAAGACGCCGTGGCGCGATCCCCCCTTCCCGGCCTTCGCCGCTTCGATGCCCTAAGCGAGGTCATGAAACGTTGGCCTACCCATGCGGCCGGCGTTCGCGCGTACCACCGCCTCGCCCGGGCCGCCGCCGAACTCGGGGAGTGGTCGGAACTCGCCCGACTCCTCACCCAAACAAAGACGGTCTTCCCCGCGGGGCCCAGGGCCTGGTCACCGATCCCCACACTTCTGCCGACGATGAAGGCGGCCATCCTCGCCGAAGGCGGCGAAGCGTCCTATCCGCGTCCCCTGGTGAACGACACTTATTTCTTCAACCTGCTCGAGGATACCCGCACCAATTACGCCCCGGGCCCGGGACGGGAGAACTCCAGGCTCTCCCGGTTCAACCAGGAACTCTCCCTGCTCCGTTGGATTGTAGATCCCGTGCTGGAGCAATACGGGGTCTACGATCCCGAACTCGTCTCCGAATGCTTGGAAACCCTTTATGACCTCGCCCAGGTCCGCGCCGTGGATCCCCTGGGACGGACCAAGGAACTCCGCCGCCTCTCCCGGGCCCCGAGTTTCCCCCCTCCCGCCAGGAGCATGCTCTCCTGGAAGACCTTCACCACCTTCACGAATGTCGACCCCGCCTACGCGGAAAAGAACGCCCTGGAGATCCTGCGCCTGGGCGCAGACGCCCGCCATGTGGACGGGATCTTCGATTGGTACGAGAAGACCCTGCGCGGGGAGTTCGATCCCCGGGTCATCGTGCTAAGGTTCGAGCGCCTGCGAAAATCCTACGATCGGCTGGACCTCCGCCTGTCCGACCTGCGCCGGCGCATGGCCTCCTGGCCCCAGGCCCCCGAACTCTTGGCCCGTTTGGCCGCCGGAGAAGTCCCCGGTCGGCCCGAGCATGCCATCGTGTGGAACGCCGCCAACGGCTTCGAGGCGTTCCCGCTGCGGCGCGATCTGCGCGACTTGGGCACGAACCTCGGCTGCCTCATCCTCCAATCGGAAGGCCCGCGCGCCGGGCTGGAAACCCGATTCCTCACCCTCCGGGCCCGCGACTTCCATTTCCTCTCCGTCACCGTCCTCCAGCCCGATGCCGAGACGGCGGACCAGATGGACGGGGGAACCTTCTGGTGGCAAGGTTGGGACCAGACCGATTGGTCGCCGGCCCAGAAGATCCCCTTTCTCTTCCTCGGCAGTGGCGAGGTCACGGCCGTCGTCCCCCTGGACCGGGCGGAATGGAAGGACTCGGTGAAGCGCCTCCGGCTTGATTTCTTCACCGAGGCCCTGCCCTCGCGCCGCGTGAAGATCCACCTGAAAGAGATCGCGCTCTACTGAGGCCCCATGAAACAAACTTCCGGTCGCGGCGTGCTGTGGTCGCTCGCGAGCGCCTTCCTCTGGAGCACGACCTTCGTCACCGTGCGCCCCATCCTCGCCGAGGGCCGCGTCGACCCCATCACGCTCTCGCTGCTGCGCTTCGTCCTCGGCGGGGGAGCCCTCCTCGCCCTGGGTTTGGCCACCCGCCGCCCCGCCCTCCTCCGGCTCTCGAAGCGCGATTTCATCGACCTGCTGGTCTTGGGTTTCTTCGGCATGCTGGGGATGAGCGCGCTCCTCTTCTGGGGCCAGCGGACCACCACGGCCGTGAACGCCAGCATGATCATGCAAACGAGCCCCCTCCTCATCCTCCTCGGCGGCCTCTTCATCGGGGAGCGCGTGCGGCTCCCCCAGATCCTGGGGATCTCGGCGAGCCTCCTCGGATGCCTCCTCGTCGTCGAGGTGCTCACCCCCCGTGGCCTTCGCCTCCAATCCGGCCACCTCGCGGGCGACCTCCTCGTCTTCGGGGGCGCCGTGTGCTGGGCGATCTACTCGATCCTCGGGAAGCCGGTCGTCGCCCGCCTCGGCGGCTTCAAGACCACGACGTGGGCGATGCTCTTCGGCGCCGCCCTCCTCCTCCTGCTTCGCCTCTTCGCCCCGGCCCCGCTCATCTGGCCCGCGGGCGTGTCGGGGTGGGCCCCGGTGCTTTATCTCGCCCTGCTCCCCACCGCGGTGGCCTTCTACGCCTGGTACGAGGCCATGAGCCTGCTTCCCTTGCCGCTCCTCAACGTCATGCAGTATCTCACCCCGGCCTTCACCCTGTTCCTCGCCTGGCTGCTCCTCGGGGAGCGCCTCGCGCCCGTGCAATGGGTCGGCGTCGGGCTCATCCTGGGCGGGGTCATGCTGACGGGCCTTCGCCGCCGCGCAAATTAAAACCGCGGGCGCCGGCAAAACGCCCGCCCGCAAGCGGCCGTCAGGTCAAACCAGCGTATCGCTCTCCACGGTGATATGGGCGCCGAGGGCCCTCAATTTCTCGGGAAGTTCCTCGTAGCCGCGGTCCACGTGGTAGATGCGGCGCACTTCGGTGGTGCCGCGGGCGGCCAAACCGGCGACCACCAGGGCCGCTCCGGCGCGGAGATCGCTGGCCTGCACCGAGGCGCCGTCGAGGCCCTTGCACTCGCCCAGGATGGCGGTCTCGTTCTCGACCTGGATCTGGGCGCCCATGCGGGCGAGTTCGGGCACGTGGCTCCAGCGGTTGGGGTAGATGCCCTCGCGCAGGGAGGAGATGCCCTTGGAGAGCGCGCCGACGACGGTGAACAGGCTCTGCAGGTCGGTGGGGAATTTCGGGTAGGGCATCGTGGTCAAATTGAAGCCCTTGTAGGCGGAGGGCTTCTTTCCCGTCACGGTGACGACGCCCGCCTTCTCGGAGATGCCGATGCCAATCTCGCGGCAGACGTCGAGCACCGCCTCGAGGTGGTCGGTGCGGCAGGCCTTGAGGCGGATGCGTCCGCCCGTGACGGCGGCCGCGGCGATGAAGGTGCCGGCCTCGATGCGGTCGGGGATCACGGTCCAATCGCAGCCGTGGAGTTTCTTCACCCCGTGGATGCGCAGCGTCGAGGTGCCCGCCCCCTCGATCTTCGCCCCCATCTTGCCGAGCATCTCCATGAGGTCGATGGTCTCGGGCTCCCGGGCCGCGTTCTCGATGACCGTCTCGCCGGAGGCCAGGACGGCCGCCATGGCCACGTTGTCGGTGCCCAGCACCGAGGAGCCGAACTCGCCCATGAGGTCGATGGAGGCGCCCTTCAAGTTGCGGGCGCTGGCGTGGATATCCCCGTGCTTCATCTCGATCTTCACGCCGAGGGCCGCGAGGCCCTTCAGGTGCAGGTCGATGGGGCGGGGCCCGAAGGCGCAGCCCCCGGGGAGCGATACGATGGCCTGGCGGTAGCGCGCGACGAGGGGCCCGAGCACCACGATGCTGGCGCGCATCTGCTTGACGATGTCGTAGGTGGCCTCGTGGCGCACGCTGCGGCTGCCGACGTCCTCCTGGACGATGAGGCGCTCGTCCTCGAGGATGACCTTCTTCCCCAATTTGGCCAGGAGCGCCAGCATGGTGGTCACGTCCTTGAGGCGCGGCACGTTGCGCAGGATCACGTCGTCGTCGGTGAGGAGCGTGGCGGCGAGGATGGGGAGGGCGGCGTTCTTGGAGCCGGAGACCACCACGTCCCCGTGGAGTTTGGCGCCGCCTTGGATGACGTATTTCTTCATGGAGGGGAAACCTTCGGGTGGATCGCCCCCGGGAAAACGCGGGGCGTTCTCCCAATTATACCGTCCGGATTGACTGCGGGACGGCCCCCAGGGGACGATCCCCGGGCCCCGCCATGGAAATGCCCGTCGCCCGCCTTCGCGGGCCCCTCCCCTTCGCCGCCCACTATTGGGACGGCCTGCATTTCGCCATCCATACCCACGCCCATTTCGAGATCATGATCGCCCTCGGCGACGGGGGCCACCACCAGGTGAACGACCGCCATTTCCAGATGCGCCGCGGCGATATCTTCCTCCTGGGGCCCTACCACGACCATCGCTGCGATTACCCCGATCCCTCGCTTCCGAGGCATTTCAACCTCGCCTTCCTCCCCGAAGCCGTGGCCGGGGGCGATGGCAGGCCCCTGAAGCTCGAGGAGTGGGCGGTGCTCCACCCCTTCCTCACCGGCGACGCGCCCATGCCCGTGCGCGTCCCCGATGACGAGTTCCCCGGCATCCTCGCCTTCGCCGACATCCTCGTGCGCATCGCCCGGGATGCAAAACCCTACCGGGAACGCCTCGGCGTCGCCGCCCTGCAGGGGCTATTCTTCAGCATCGCCCGACACCACGAAAAACCGGGGTCCCCGCCCGATCCCGTGGCCCTGTCCACCCTGCGGCGCATCGCCGAGCATTTCCGCGGGGCGGTGACGACCGAAGCCCTGGCCGCGGCCGAAGGGCTCAGCCCCGCCCGGCTCGCCCAGAGATTCAAGCGGGCCACCGGGTCCACCCCCAAGGACGCCCTCACCCGCCGCCGCCTCATGGAATCCCGCCGGCTCCTCGAGACCAGTTCCCGGTCCATCACCGAAGTCATGGCCGAATCCGGATTCAACGACCTCTCGTATTTCAACCGAGCCTTCAAGGCGGATACGGGCTATTCCCCGCGGGAGTGGCGCCGCCGCCTCCATACCCAGACAAAAATACCGCCAGGCCCGCCATCCATGTCGCCGCCTTGAAATATCCTAGTTTGTTTACTATAGTTACATATGTTTTTAGGGTTTCATATCTGGGTCAGGCTCGCTCCACTGGCTATTCGGGCGGTTCGGATCACAGTGGGAAATATTGAAAGTCCCGGCGTCCCCGCCCCGATGCGACTTGGCCGCGCCGAGCCCCGGGTGGAACGCCTCCCCCGTTGCCCAGAAAAATTCGTAACGTTCGGAATTAAGGAGATTCAATGAGCCAACCCGTCACCGCCGCCCTCGTGGGCGCAGGGCACCGAGGCCTCCTCTACGCGCGCTACGGCCTGGAGCACCCCGACGAGATGAAACTCGTCGCCGTCGCCGACCCCCGCGACTATAGCCGGGCCCTGGCGGTCAACGAGCACGGCCTTCCCGAGGGGGCGAGTTTCGCCTCCGCCCGCGACCTGGCCCGATCCGGCACGAAGGCCGACTTCGTCATCAACGGCACGATGGACAAGGACCACCTTCCCACCTCCCTGCCCCTCCTTGCCGCCGGCTACGATCTCCTCTTGGAGAAGCCCATCGCCACTTCAGCGAAGGACACCCTCGCCCTGCTCAAGGCCGCCCGCCGCGGTCGGCGCAAGGTGGCCATCTGCCACGTGCTGCGCTACGCGCCGTTCTACGCCGAGATCCGCAAGCGGGTGCTCGCCGGGGAGATCGGGCAGGTGCTCAACGTGCAGACGACCGAGCACGTGAGTTATCACCATTTCGCGGCGGCCTTCAACCGGGGAAAATGGGGCAATGTCGCCCGGGGCGGCAGCACCTTCCTCATGCAGAAATGCTGCCATGACCTCGACCTCATCACCTGGATGAAGAGCGGCAGCCGCCCGGTGCGGGTCTCGAGTTTCGGTTCCCGGACCTATTTCCGCCCCGAGCGCGCCCCCCAGGGGGCCGGCACCCGATGCCTCGTCGATTGCTCTATCGAGGCCGGTTGCCCGTACTCCACCAAGAACCATTACCTCGACAAGAAACTTTGGACGGTCTACGCCTTCGACGGCCTCATGGACCGCCATCCCGACCCCAGCGACGCCCAGAAAGAGGCCTACCTGAAGGAAAAAGGCCACCGCTTCGGCGAGTGCGTCTGGAAGACCGACGGGGATATCGTCGATCACCAATCGGTGCTCATCGAGTTCGAAGACGGCGCAGTGGCCACCCATAATCTCGTGGGGGGCACGGCCCTGCCAGGGCGCACGCTCCACCTTTTAGGCACCCACGGCGAAATCCAGGGGTCCTTCGAGTCCGGGAAATTCGTCATCCGCCATATCGACAAGACGCCGGGGAAAGAATACACCGAGGAAATCGTGGATACCGCCATCACCGGCGATTTCAGCGGGGCCTCGGGGGCCCATGGCGGTGGCGATATGCGCCTGGTGCGGGATTTCGTGCGCATCTGCCGGGGCGAGACGCCCTCCATCTCATCCACCAGCATCGAAGATTCGGTCTACGGCCACCTCACCGGTTTTTGCGCCGATGAATCGCGGATGAAGGGCAAGGTCGTCCAAATCCCGAAACTCTAGGCGGCGGACGGGCCGTGACGCGGGCTCTTCCCGCCCGCTTTCCAAGGCACACTCACCGCTCACCGCGAGGAATCGCCCACGGCGCCTTGGAGGGCAAAGCCGGGCAGGGCCTCAGCTCGCCCCCGAGATATAGCGGTTGAGTTCCTCGATGGCGGAGGCCTGGGTCTCGATGACCGCCTTCAGCACGTCGCCGATGGTGACGATGCCGAGGAGTTTGCCGTCCTCCACGACGGGCAGGTGGCGGAAATGCTTGGTGGTGATGATCGCCATGCAATGCTCGAGGGTGTCATTGGGATGCACCGTGAGGAGCTCGCGGGTCATGAGGTCTTCCAGCCGGCTCTCCCGGGAACGGCGCCCTTGCAGCGCGATCTTGCGGGCGTAATCGCGTTCGGTGAAGATCCCCAAAAGTTTATCGCCCCGGGTCACGAGGACCGATCCGACGCCCTCTTTCGACATGAGTTCGAGGGCCTCGAAGACCGAGCGCTCGGGGTCCATCGTAAAAAGCGTCGAGCCTTTTTGGGCGAGGATTTTTCTGACGGTGGTGGTCATGGGGCCTCCTTTCAGGGATGCAAACGGTGATTCGACGCACCGCTCCACGGAACCTTCGGGGCCCGGTGCCGCTCAAAAGGGACATTCCTGAATGAATTAAACTAGCCCCGGAATCGATGGAATACAAAAAAACCGAAGGCCGTACCATCCCCCCCAAAGTCTCCCTCGCCTGTCCGATTTGGCGACAAGGAACTTGGATGCTTGGTAAATATCGAGCCTTCCCACGGGGAAGTCGACGGAAGCGGTCAATCACGGAAGCAGAAACCTGAAAAACATCCCCCAGTTTTGCTGGATAAACGCGCCTCCCTCGAATCGCGGCTATAGAACTAATAAGTTCGAGCCACTCCAAAACCATGGCCAATGGCTTAAAATTCACGTGGTAATTTCACGTTTTCTTCATTTTCTCGGCAATCGACTGGGCGGATTCCGCCCAGTTTAGACAACCTGATGACACAAATTTCAAGCGTTTCAAACGTTTTCAAATTGAGGCATTAAATCTAGTCCATATTTATGACTGTCCCTGCCTAGTAGAACACCCCCGAATAGCCGATGCTTCCCTCGTCAGACCTAATCGGTCCGGGGGCAAGGAAGCCGCCGGTTCGCCGCCCGGTGAAGGAATCGCCAAAGGGTGTCAACGGACAAGGATTTTAGAATGGCCGCAAAGCCTTTTCGCGTCGGGTTCATCGGTGCGGGCGGTATCGCCCATACCCATGCCAAGAATCTCCTCAAGGTCGAGGGGGTCGAGCTCGTCTGCGCCGCGGACGTGAACGAGACCGGTCTGGAGAAGTTCAAGACCGAACAGAAGGTCGGGAAGACCTACAAGGATTTCAAGGAGATGCTCGCCAAGGAGAAGGGCAACATCGACGCCGTGAGCGTGTGCACGCCCAACGGCCTCCACGCCGAGAACACCATCGCCGCGCTCAATGCGGGCTACCACGTCATCGTCGAGAAGCCCATGGCCATGACCAGCAAGGAATGCCGCGACATGATCGCCGCCGCGAAGAAGGCCGGCAAGCACCTCGTGGTGGGCTTCCAGTGGCGCTTCAACCCCAAGACGGTCATGATCAAGAAGCAGGCCGATGACGGGGTGTTCGGCAAGATCCTCTACGTGCGCGTGCAGGCCCTGCGCCGCCGCGGCATCCCCAATTGGGGCGTCTTCGGCCGCAAGGAACTCCAGGGCGGCGGCGGGATGATCGATATCGGCGTGCACGCCAGCGAGATGGCCCACTACGTCATGGGCTGCCCCAAGCCGGTGAGCGCCACGGGCAACGCGTGGACCTACATGGGCAATAAGCCCTCCGAGGTCGTCAGCCAATGGCCCAATTGGGACCACAAGACCTACACCGTCGAGGACCTCGCGGTGGGCATGGTGCGCTTCGACAACGGCGCCATGATGACCATCGAGAGCTCGTTCTGCACCCACATCGAGAAGGATATCTGGAACTTCCAGATCCTCGGCGAGAAGGGCGGCGCGACCTTCGACCCGCTCATGGTCTTCAAGGACGAGCACGGCTATATGTGGAACGAGGCCCCCGGCTTCATCCCCGGCGACGACCAGTTCGCCCTCAAGATGAAGCACTTCGTCGAGGTCTGCCGCGACGGGCGCACGAACGAATCCAGCGGCGAGCACGGCCTGGCCGTGCAGCAATGGCTGGAGGGCATCTACCTGAGCGCCGAGAAGGGCCGCGAGGTCAAAATCGACGAATTGCCGTAACCCCGATTCCCCATCCCGGCCTCGCCGGACTCCGCGATGCCGCCCCGTGGCCCACGGCCGGCGGGCGGACCCGGGGCGTCGGCGAGCCCCCCCCTTCACCGGGCGACCGCTAGGGGGGATGGGGCATTTTTCCAAACCCAATCCAAGGAACACCACATGTCCATTTTCGCCAATATCCGCAACCCCGGCGTCCAATCCTACTGCCTGCGCGGGTTCAAAGACAACGCCGTCGTCGCCCAGAAAACCAAGGCCATGGGCTACGACAGCATCGAGATCTGCGCCGTCCACGCCGATTTCGCCGATCCCGCGGCGTTCGCCGGGGTTGTCGACATCTACAAGAAGGCCGGCGTGGCCATCGGCAGCATGGGCGTCCAAACCTTCACCGGCGACGAGGCGAAGGAGCGCAAATGGTTCGAATGCGCCAAGATCGCCGGCGCCAAGTACCTGACGGCGCACTTCACCGTGGGCACCTACCCCGAGGCCGTGAAGGTCGCCATGAAACTCTCCGACGAGTTCGGCATCCGCCTCGCCATCCACTGCCATGGCGGCTACATGTTCGGCGGCTCCTTCGACGTGATCGAGCACCTGCTGAAGATCTCCGGGCCCCAGATCGGGGTCTGCATCGATACGGCCTGGTGCCTCCAGACCGGCCGCGGGAACCCGGTGGAATGGGTCGAGAAATTCGGCGAGCGCCTCTATGGCATGCACTACAAGGACTTCACCTTCGACCGCGCCGCCAAATGGACCGACGTCATCATCGGGACGGGCAACCTCAAATTGCCCGAACTCCTCAAGGCGATGGAGAAGGTGGGCTTCAAGGGCCACGCCGTTATCGAGTACGAGGGCGATGTCGAGAAGCCGGATGAAGCCCTCAAGGCCTGCCTCCAGGCGGCAAAAAAGGCGTAGACCCCATCCCCCTGCCCCCTTCTCCGAGACCGGAGAAGGGGGTAAGAAGGGAGTCCTCAAGCAAAGTCATACTCCCCTTCAGACAGGCGTCACCTTTCGGCACTTCCTACGGCGCGGTGGCCTTAGCGCCATCGAGGCTGGGGGGGCCGGGGGTGAGGCATCATCCCACCATCCAAAGGAGCACCCATGGCCCGCATCGCGATCCTCTCCACCGCCCATATCCATACCAAGCAATTTGTCGAGAACATCCTGAAGGCGACGGACGGACGCAAGGCCGTCCTCGTTTGGGATGACGTCGCCGACCGCGGCAAACGCTACGCCGAAATGGCCCAGGCGCGCTTCGAACCCGAGCTCGGAAAGGCCCTCGCCGCCGCCGACGTCGACGCGTTCCTCATCTGCGCCGAGAACACGCGCCACCTAAGCCTCCTCGAGAAGGTCCTGCCCCTCAAGAAGCCGGTCTTTTGCGAGAAGCCCATCGCCACCCACACCGGCGACCTCGCCGCCATCGCGAAACTGGCCCGCAAGACCGGCACGCCGCTCTCGTCGGGCTATTTCCAGCCGTTTTCCGGGACCATGCTCGCCGCCGCCAAACTCGTCCAAGCCGGCGATTTGGGGAAGATCACCCGGGTGAAGTTCCGCAACGCCCATAACGCCGCCTACGGGCGCTGGTTCGACAACCCCGACCTCGCCTGGTTCACCCAGCCCAAACTCTCCGGGGGGGGCGCCTTCCTCGACATGGGCACCCACGCGGTGCACCTGCTGCGCACGCTCTTCGGGCCCGTGGAGTGCGTGTGGGCCGAGATCGGCAATCATAGCGGCGTCTACCCCGCCTGCGACGATTTCGGCATCGCCCATTTCCGTTTCGCCTCCGGCGTCCTGGGGACGGTGGAGGCCGCGTGGACCCAGACGGGCGGCATCGGGGGACTCGAGATCACCGGCGCCAGCGCCACGCTCTTTAATAACGGGAAAGAATACGTCATCGGCGCCCCGCGGGTGGATCCCAAGCCCCTCGAGGCCCTCCCCGCCAAACCCGACCGCATGGACCGCTTGGTGGCCCTCACCCGGGGTGAAGTGCCCGAGGCGGAATGGAAGGCGGATCTGGACGCCTGCTTCGACGCCGTCGCCATCGTGGAGGCGGCCTACGAGTCCTCGAAGAAGGGGAAATGGGTGAAGGTCCGCAGCGTCTAAAGTCTCAGATCGGGAGACGGCCCTTGGAGAAGAAGAACCAGAGGCCCATGAGGATGGCGGCCAAGGCCACGGAGCCCAGCCGCATATAGAGGTCGGCCTTGTGGATCTTCCAAGCCTTGCCATCGAGGCGGGCTTGGAGGGCGCCGGTGAGGGCCCGGTACTCGGGCGCGGAGGAAAAGAGTTTGGCCGAGACGCTACATTCCCCGCGGCGGGCCCGAAGGATGAGGCGCGTGCCGGAGGGGAAACTGAGGCGTTCCCCCTTCCACTCCCCCTTAAGCGCCGCGTCTTTGACGCTCTGGGCGACCAGGGCCTCGAGATCCTCCTTCCCGAGGCCTTGGAGGACCTTCCTCCGAAGGCCGAAATAGGCCACCACGGTGAACCCGTAGAAGACCGCGGGAATCGCCCACCCGAGGAGTTTGATTTCAAGGGGAAGGTCGCCCGATGCGGGAACGGCGGACTGGAGCGCGAAGGGGATGAAGCCGAGCGCCCCCGCGAACACGAGCCATTTTTGGTCGACGAGGAGCGGCTTGCCGGATCGCAAAATTTGGATGGGGGGGATGACCAGGAAGGCCACCCAACTGGCGAAGAAGAAACCGGCGCAGAAAACGGTGCTCATGGGGGATCCTTGGGACGCCCCCTATTTTACCTTTGGCGGATGAGTGACGGCTACGAAAATCCCCGTTCCATCCCCCATTTTTCCGAATCGACGGAAGAAGTGAATAAACCACGCGTCAAAAGGCTACTGGAAACCAGGCATTCGCCGCCTCCGTGCGCGGCGAGGGGAATCGCTGCATCGTGACCTAAGTTCGAGCCGGCAGGTGTGGTCCTTCTAAATTTCAAACGTTATGCCCTGGGCGTGATGCCATCCTAACCGCCCCGAAATCGGGAGGAGGGTGCGGGTCGGCGCATCCAGGTGCATCCCCGCCCAAATCGGTGTATTATCCTTATTAAAGGATCCCCATGGCCCAAAAGACTTCTTCCTCCCATGGGGAGGATTCCAATCAGACCCCCCGAAAAAAGAAGGCAGGGGCAGGGTCCCCAAAAAAAAAGGCCCGATCAACGAGTTCTTCGTCCGTCCCGGGAACTCCACCCGAAGCATTCTCCATCGTCAAATCAGGAAAGCCAGTGAAATCAACCGGGGCCCCGAAACCTCCCAGTCCCCTCCCCCCCCTTCCCGACCCGATCCCCATGGTCGCGGACGACCCCTGGTTGGAGCCCCATAAGGGCGAACTCGCGCGGCGCATCCGGGCCTATGACGAAGCCCTCCTCCAAATCCAGAAGGAGTACGGCAGCCTCGAAGACTTCGCCCTCCTCCACCGGGAACTCGGCATCCATTGGGACGCGAAGAAGAAGGGCTGGTGGTACCGGGAATGGGCTCCGTCGGCCTGGGGCCTCTCCCTCATGGGCGACTTCAATGGCTGGAACCGGGAATCCCACCCCCTCGCCCGCCGCGACGACGGCGTGTGGGAACTCTTCCTCCCCCACGCCGAGTACGCGGCGACCTTCACCCACGCCTCGCGGGTCAAGGTCCACGTCAACGGCCAAAACGGCCGCCGCGACCGCATCCCCGCCTGCATCACCCGGGTGGTCCAAGACCCCCAGACGATGGATTTTTCCGGGCAAGTCTGGTTCCCGCCCCAGGCCTACGAATGGCGCGACGGCGCGTTCACCGCCGACGGGAAGGAGCCGCTCTTCATCTACGAGGCCCATGTGGGCATGGCCCAGGAGCGCGAGGGGCTGGGCACCTACCGCGAGTTCGCCGACATCATCCTTCCCCGCATCAAGGCTCTCGGCTACAACACCGTGCAGCTCATGGCCATCGCCGAGCACCCCTATTACGGGTCCTTCGGCTACCACGTGGGCAATTTTTTCTGCCCCTCCTCGCGCTTCGGCACGCCCGAAGACCTCAAGTACTTGGTCGACCGGGCCCACGGCCTGGGCCTGCGGGTCATCATGGACCTCGTCCACAGCCATTCGGTGAAGAACCTGGCGGAAGGCCTCAACCAATTCGACGGCAGCGACGACCAGTACTTCCACCCCGGCGGCCGGGGCATCCACGAGGGCTGGGACAGCCTGCTCTTCAATTACGGCAAGGCCCAAGTGCGCCGTTTCCTGCTGTCCAACGTGCGCTGGTGGATCGAGGAGTTCCATTTCGACGGCTACCGCTTCGACGGCGTGACGAGCATGCTCTATTTCCACCACGGCGCCTATACCGCCTTCACGAACTACGAGCAGTACTTCGTCAAGGACGTCGATTGGGACGTCCTCGTCTACCTCCAACTCGCCAATACCCTCCTCCACCGCCTCAAGCCCTGGGGCGCGAGCATCTGCGAGGACATGAGCGGCATGCCGGGCGCCTGCCGCCCTCCGCGGGACGGCGGGCTCGGCTTCGACTACCGCCTCGGCATGGGCATCCCCGATTTCTGGATCAAGCTCATCAAGGAGCGGCGCGATGAGGATTGGAACCTGCGGGAACTCTGGCACCAGGTGACCAATCGGCGTTGGAAGGAGAAGACCATCGCCTATTGCGAGAGCCACGACCAGGCCCTCGTGGGGGACAAGACCATCGCCTTCCGCCTCATGGACCAGGAGATGTACTGGCACATGCGGGTCGACGACGGGCACCCCACCATCGAGCGGGGCGTGGCGCTGCACAAACTCATCCGCCTCTTCACCCTGGCCCTTGGCGGCGAAGGGTGGATGAACTTCATGGGCAACGAGTTCGGCCACCCGGAATGGATCGATTTCCCCCGGGAGGGAAATGGTTGGAGTTATAAGTACGCACGGCGGCAATGGTCCCTGGTCGACCACCCCGCCCTGAAGTACCGCTTCCTCTCCGCCTTCGACGCATCCCTCATCCATTTCGCCTCCGAAAGCGGCCTCCTCGCCGCCCCGGGGGCCCGGGAACTCCATATCGACGAGACCAACCACGTGCTCTGCGCCGAGCGGGCGAACCGCATCTTCGTGTTCAATTGGGGCCTCGGGTCCATCTTCGATTACCGCTTCGCCTGCCCCTCGGGCAAGTACCGCCTCGTCCTCTGCTCGGATGACGCGGTCTTCGGGGGCCATGGCCGGGTCGACGGCAAACTCGATTATTTCACCCAGCGCGAAGCCGATGGCAACGACCGGCTTTCCATCTATTGCACCAGCCGCACCGGCATGGTGTTCCAGAGGGTGGAGGGCTGAGCCCATGGCCATTTTTTTCCCCAAAACCGCCTCCGGAATCCTCTATAATGGGGTGGAGATGGACCGCCCATGAGCCTCCAAGCCGCCAAAAACGACGCCGACTTCACCCGACTCTTGGGCGAAAGCCTGGAAAAACCCGTGTTTTTATTCAAACACTCCTCCACCTGCCCGATTTCCGCCGCCGCCTGGCGCGAATTCAAGGTCTTCATGGAGGCCCATCCCGACGCCAGTTGCTATATGAATTTGGTCATCGAAGACCGCCCCTTGGCCCGGAAAATCGCCGCCGATACCGGAATCCCCCATGCCTCCCCCCAGGCCATCCTGTTTCGCGGCGGCAAAGCCTCCTGGAACGCCAGCCACGGGGATATCTCCCGCGAAAATCTCGACCTCGCCTTTCAAAGCCAGACGAAATAACCCCTTGGAGGATTCCATGCATCGACCGCTCATCCCGATTTTCGCCGCCTTGCTTCTCGCCTCCTGCGGCCTGGTGGGGGGGAATTGGACCCTCCCCTGGAAATCCGCCCCCGCCGCCGAAAAGACGGCCCTCGACGGCACCGTGCGGCTCTTCGACGAACAGCGGCGCCTCGATCGGGTGCTCCGATACGAGAAAGGTGTCCTCAGCGGGCCCGCCTTCGGCTATTTTCCCTCGGGCGCCCTCAAATGGCAGGTCCATTACTTAGACGGCAAGAAGCATGGCATCCAAAGGATGTATTTCGAGAACGGCAAACTGCGCAGCGAGGCCCCCTATATCGAAGGGAAGATGAGCGGCGTCGTCACCGAATACGACGCATCCGGGCGCCTCCTCATGGAGATCCCGGTCAAGGACGGGCGCATCAGCGGCCAGGTCGTGCGCTACCATTACGATGAGCCCGCCCACGCCCCGCCGGAAACCCGTGGCCTCCCGCCCCGCACCCGGGTGCGCGAAGCGACCGAGGCGCTCGGGGATCAAGAGTGGGCCGACGCCGGCGAGCGCCGCCCCGCGCCAAGGTCCCTTGGGCGCGGCGCCCTCCGCGGCCAGGAAGACCCCGACTCCCTCGTCGATGCCGATGCCATGCTCGGCGAGCAGGACGTGCCCGATTCGCTCCCCGCCGGCGGCCCCTTCGCCCTGGAGCAAGACGGCGATTCCCCGGCCCGCGCCGTCTTCTCCTCCCGATGGACCTCGGATGAGGTCGTGGACGCCAGCGCCTCCGCTTACGCCCCCCGCGAACGCCGCGACGAACGCCCCGTCCGCCTCCGCGACGAGAACCGTAGCCGCCGCACGGCGGCCCGGGAAACGGACACCGACTTCGATCAAGACGTGGCCGTCGAACGGGACGCCCGCCGCAGCGTGCGGATCGGGCGCCGCCCCTGTGAAGACGACCGACTCGACCCCGTGGCCGAGAACCCGACCTGCGCCCGCGGAAGCGGCTGCCCCTACCACGGGGCATCCCGCGCCAGCCAGACGACCTTTTGGGATCTCAAGACTCCCACGCCCGCGCAGATGAAAGAAGAAGCCCCGCGGGCTTCCTTGCGCTATACCTATGAAGGCCAGGCCCTGCCCAGGGAAGTCACCCGCCGCGCTTCCGAGGCTTCGGACGAAACCGCCCCCTCGGGCCGCCGCCGGGCCCCGGCCTTTACCGACGACGAATCCCCGCGGGACAATTTCCGCGATGATCCCGACGCCCTGGCCCGGGAGAACCTCCTGCGCCAGTGGGACCGAAAAGGCCGTAGCAGCTCGGGAAATACGGTCTTGGTGCGCCAGACCGACGGGGGCACGGAATACCTCGTCTATCCCGAAGGCGGGCTCCGCGAAGGGGAAGCCTGGCGCGTTCGCATGCTCCGCCGCGGCCTCGACCCCAACGACGCCATTCGGCGCGGCATTTGATCGACCTCCATACCCACACCTGGCGCTGCAAGCACGCCAGCGGCACGGTCGCCGACTACGCCGCGTCCGCCGCGAACCGCGGCATCTCGGTGCTCGGCGTCAGCGATCATGTCCCGCTCCCCGATGGCGCCTGGCCCGAGCCGCGCATGGGGATGGACGAACTCCCCGCCTACCTGGAAGAAATCGCGGAAGCCCGCCGAAGGCATGTCGGGCTGCGGATCCTCGCGGGCTTCGAGTGCGAGTACCATCCGCGCTATGAAGCCTATTACCGCGAGGAACTCCTCGGCCGCCTCGGCCTCGATTACCTCATCGCCGGCCAGCACTGGTTCGATGCCCCCGGGGGCATCCAGAGCGTGTACGATCCCGCTGGCCCCAAAAGCGTTCGGGCCTACGCCGCCAGCGTGGTGGCCGCCATGAAGTCAGGCCTCTTCGCCTTCATCGCCCACCCCGATCTCTTCGGGTATTTCCATCCCCGATGGGACGGGGAAGCCCTCGCGGCCTCCCGCGAAATCCTCTCCGCGGCGGCGGAACTCGGCGTCCCCCTGGAAGTCAACGGCCTCGGACTGAGGAAACCCGTCCTCCGGACGGTCGAAGGCGTGCGTCCCCCCTACCCCTGGTCCCCTTTCTGGGAACTCGCCGTGGAGTACCCGGTCGTGGTCTGCTTCAATTCCGACGCCCACCGGCCCGAGGACGTCGGGGCGGGCATCGCGGAGGGCCATCGCCTGGTCTCGGCCCTCCCGCTCGCCGAAATCCGGGAGGCCCCCCTCTCGCGCCGTTCTTCGGAGACCGTTCCGTGAAGCGCGTTGGAGAAACGCGAATGATGAAATGGCCCCCACGGGCCCGGAGGTGCGCGGTGCGGACCCTGCCGGGCATCCTCCTCGCCATCGGCCTCCTGGGCGCGGACCCCGGGCGGGTCGCCATCGTCATCGGGGTGGATCCCTATCTCTATCTCGCCCCGTTACGGGCCGCGGAAAACGATGCTCGCCTGATGGGGCCGTGGTTGGCGTCCAATGGCTTTAACGTCCAGACGTTCCTCGGTTCCTCCCCCGACCTCGCGCGCCGCCCCACGCGCAGCGTGGTCCTGAGGCAGTTGGAGAACCTCGCCGCCCGGTCGGCGGAAGAACCGCCGTCCCAGGTAGTCTTCTATTTCGCCGGGCATGGTTGCGCCATCGCGGGGGTGAATTACCTCTGCTTTCCGGACGCGGATGTACAGGTGGAATCCGGCATGCTCTCCATCGATACCGACCTCCTCCCCGCCCTGCGGCGCATCGACGCCGGGCAAACGATCGTCCTCTTGGACGCGTGCCGGGAGAACGTCACCCTCACGCGCAGCGCGCGAACCCGGGGCCTCAGCATTTCCGAACTCCCGCGGCGGGAACGGGGCGGCGGGATCTTCATCGTCTATGCGGCGCGGCCCGGCGGCTTCTCCCTCGAGAAAAAAGACGGCTCCCACGGCTACTTCACGGAGCAGGTGCTGCGCGGACTTTCGTTGCCCGCCCTCGATACCCTCGACGCCCTTTCCCGTTGGCTGCGCGCCACCGTCGCCGACCTCACGGAGAAGGAGACCGGATACGCCCAAGTGCCCTTCATCGGCGGCGATTTCGATCCCGCCGCGACCTTCCGTTTGGGCGCCCCGGCGGGCCGCGCGCCTTCCCCCGTCACCCCGCCGCCGGCCGCCCCGTTGCCCCGCTTCATAGCGCCCGCGGTTGATGCGACCGTGGACCCCTCGGAACGCCGCCCGCGGGTGGCCATCCTGCCGATCCACTGCGAATCGGTTGAACTCGCGCAAACGGGGGAAAAAATCCAGGCCTTGCTGCGGGACGCTCTCGCGGAAGTGCCCTACCTGTCGCTCCGGGGGAATTTGGCGGGCCCCCCGGATCCTTGGACGGCCTGCCTGCCGAAGGATTGGCGGCGCCTGGCGAAGGAACTCGGCGCGGAAGTCCTGGTCGCTCCCAGCGTGGTCGCCTCCCCGAAAAAAGTCCGGCTGATCCTCACCTTCATCGATCACCGGGTCGGGGAAGCCATTCTGGACCAATCCCTCGCTTCGGAAAGCGTCCATGAATGGGAAGAGAAGGTCGCGCGCATGGTGGGGGAGTTCCGCCGGGTCTACCGCGACCGGGTGATCCCCAAGGTGGAATGGAGTCCGCTCTCCCCCATGGGTCAGGTGCGGGGGCCGGCCGAGCTTGTTTGGTCACCCGCCGCGTCCCGCCTCCTTCTCGCCGAGCGGGGCAAAACCTGGGAACTGGATCCCGAAACCGGGAGCCGCTCCAAATCGACCGTCTCCGAGGAGGACCTGTGCCGCATGCGGGAATCGTCGCGGCAAGGCTTCCCCCCGGGCGCTTCACGTCTAGAGCGCGACCCCTCCGGCGCCTGGCAATTGATCGCCGGATCGCGTCGAACGGCTTTGCCCGTCTCGTTCACCCCCGAGTATACGACCCTGAAGCGCGCTTTAAAGGAACCCCACTTGATCGGCGGGGATACCGTGCTCTTCCTGGCGGAGCGGTCCCAGGGAGAATGGGCTCCCTTGGCCTGGTTCTGGAAGCTCGGCGTGGGCGTCGCCCTCGAACCCACCGCCAGCGCCTTGGCCCCGCTCCCCGGGGGCCGCCTCGCGGCCATCCAAGGGGACCAATGGCGCTTGGTGCGCCTTTCGATCCTGGATCCTAGGTCGGCGACAAATTAGCGCGCGATTTTTTTCGACATTGCCGACCCGACCGGTCTGATCGCCCGTCCAACCCGCACGATACGCCTCCCAGGGCGAAACCCCCGGGAATCACTTCACACGATACCCGAGTAGGTCCCCGCCGTTGGCCCGGTAGAGGACATCGCCGCCCACGACTTTCATGCGGTCTCCCCAGGGCACGCTCGACTTCATTTTATCGAACGAACCGGTCTGGGTATTGAAGCGCGCGAGCACATACTTGTAGCCCGGGCCGTAGACGACCATATAGAGGTCGTTCCCGGAAATGGCCGCACACTTGCAATCCACATCCGAATTCGTGAACGTCGAGGTGAACGCCGTTATTTCAGAGAGCGCCGGCGAAGACAAGGAGGCGTCGAAACTATAGATCTTGCTGCGGCGGTAGAACCGGTCTTCGGCGGTCAGGTAGACCCTTTCGCCGACGACCCCGATGAGGGCGAGGTATTTGACCGTCGAGGTGCCCATCAGCATGTCGTTGGAGACGGGAACCGGCCAAAGGGCCCCTTTGGTGTAGCGCACCATGCGGAAATCGATGCTGGTCGTGTTGTCGGTCCGGCGGAGATAGATCGATCGCGTGTCGGTCACCGCGAAGAAGTCCGAGGGATTCGCATTGCTGTTGGTCGAGGTGCTGACGATGGAGAAATTGGTGCTGTTGTACTTCGTGAGGTAGCCCGGCGAGTTCGCGCTGGGCCCGTAGAGGAACTTGTCGTTTCCCAGGACCCCGTAATTGTAGAAGCCCGTATCGACGGAGTACAGGTTGGAAGCGGAGACGAATGTCAGCGAAGGGGCCAGGGCATTATAACTATAGCGGCTATCCACATTGTTATAGAAGGCGTGCAGCACGCCCCCGTCCGTGTACAGCCGGTCGGGCGAGAAGCCCAGGTAATTCGAATAGACGTTGGTGAACTCGTCCCGATCGGCCGGGTCCGAGGAAGAATTCCCGTAGGGGGAATCGGGTTGGTAAGCAGAAGGAGAAGTGAAAAAGGCCGAGCAGGAGACCGCGAGAAAAGCAGCCCCCAGGACGACCAGCATCAGGGAAACGGAGCGGTTCATATTCATTCTCCGCCGGTTATATTCGGAGGCCCATGCCGATCTTCACCCCGCCAAAACCGCTGTGCAGGGGGTCATAATAGAGCCCGACCTGCGCGAAGAGGAATTGGTATTGAAGCCCCCATTGGCCGCCCACGCCCAACGTCATCTGGTATAGGGCGGAGAAGGGGAACGCGGCGGCGGCCGTCGCCCCGAGGTACATCCCCAACCCCTTCACGGTGAACAGATAGAAATTGAACCCGAGGTCGGCTCCGATACTGGCGAAGTACGACGGTCCCTTGAATTCGACGAGCCCGATGGTGAGGGTCGGCTCGAAGAAAAAGACTTTCTTGGCGTTGACGTGCGCGCCGAACTTGACGATCGCACCGCCGCCGGCCATGAAGGTGAGGCCCGAGCGGCCCTGGACCCATTTGGCCATGCGCTTCACCACGTGGCGGTCGGTGATCTCGTATGTTTTACGGATGCGGGCCTCGAGATCCCGTTTCTTCAGCACCCAGCCCATATCGCTCGTGGCGAAAAGCAGGGCGTTCACCGCGCCCATCTGGCGCTCGAGATCCATCCGCGCGGCCAACGCGCGGATATAGTCGAATTCTTCCTCCCCCAATTCGCCCAATTCGTGGTCGGGGGCATCCTGTCCGCCGCGGATCTTGAAGTGAACGACATTGGAGTTATTGGCGACGGATTCGGCGTCGGCCAATTAGGTCCAGAGCCCATCGAGGACCATCCGGTAATTGGTCAGCAGGTTGGTGTCGGGGGCCCAGGGGGCCCGACCTTCCGCGAACACCGCTCCGAAGGCGCCCAACGCCAGGGCCAAGACGAGCTTCTTCATGCCGCGTTCCGAGTTCCGCGCGGCCGGTTCACTTGACGATCGTCTGGAGGATTTGGCGCAATTCCGTCTTGAGGTGCTCGAGGCGGTAGCCAGGCACGAAGGCGTGGATGAGTCGGTAGAACACCTCCCAGCGCGTCAGCGCGGACTGGTTCAGGACGAACGTGTAGGTCGTGAAGTCGATGACGGCCGTCCGGTAATAGGACGGGTTGGGACCGCGATAACCGATGATGATCAGGTAGCGGATGCCCAGATCGTCGCGGATGCGGTTGAGATCCTTCTTGATCTCGACATCGGTGGCGAAATCGCTCTCTTTCTGGGTGGCCTTCTCGAGGAGCGCGTCGAAATCGACCTTGCCGGTGGCGGAAAAATTCTCTTTGAGGATCTTCGCCGCCTCCGGATACTTGTGCCGGAGGGTGAAGAAGTTCATGTCGAGGATCTTCACGGGGAAGCCCAATTCGCCGCAAATTTGCACCGCGAGGATGGACGCGTCCTGGAGGAAGGTCGATTTCTGGTAGATGGGCCGCCCCTTCAACAGAGAAACGTCTTCATAGACTAGGACGCCGACGCTTTCGCCCGCCTTGATCGGTTGGGTCTTGTAGGTGAAATTGTAGTAATACGGGACTTCTTTGATCGGCCAACTGGTGCAACTGGCGAGCGAGGCAATCAGAAAGGCCACACCGGCGGCCGCGAACCATTTGGTCATGATGAACTCCTCAAGGCGATTTGAGGACAACTCTATACCGGATCAGATGGTTTATCAAATAGATCTATATATTTGTCATATTTATTCGCGCACGAAACGCGACGCCGACAAGGCACTCCTCGACACGAAAGAACGGCTCGATGTTCGTCAATAGAATGATACAAACGCGCAAGGATTCCAAGGATCCCTGGGCCCGACCCGGGAACCCGCAAGAACTAAAGTCGTTCTAAATTGGAAAGGCTAAAAATATCGAGGCCTAACCTGGACACAGGCTACCCATGCTCACGATGCCAAACGCCGTCCCCCCGGCACCGGGGATCCGAACGAGCAAGCGAGGAACGCGTCCGGCTTAGACGATGACCAAGGGATATTGGCGCCGAAGCTTCGCGATCTCGGCGCTCATGAGTTTCCAGAGCACTTTGCGCTCCGGATGGAAGGTGGCCAAGGCCCCGTTCTCGACGAACGTAAGGATATCGGCGATGGAGAAATGGAGATGCCGGTGGAACGCCCAGAGTTCCTGGGAGAGATCGGTCTTGAAGAAGGTCGGATCGTCGCTATTGACGGTGAGGTTGAGGCCCTTGGGATGGAAGACCTGGGCGGGATGGGAATCCAGGGTCCGGGTATAGCGCCCGGTGAAGACGTTGCTCGTGAGGCAGAGTTCGATGGGCGTGCGGCGCTTGGCGAGGTCGGCCATGAGTTTTTCGTCCTCGATGGCGGCCATGCCGTGGCCGAGGCGCTCGGCGCCGAGATCCTTCAGGGCCGACCATACGGATTCGGGCCCCACATCCTCGCCCGCGTGGGCCACGACGTGCAGACCGGCCTTCACGGCCTTGCGGAAGGTTTCTTTGAAGAGCCCGGCGGGGCCCGCCTTCTCGTCGCCGCCCAGGCCGATCCCCAGCACCAGGTCGTTGGGGCTTTCGAGGACGCGCGCGAGGTTCGCCTTCGCGTTTTCGGCGCCGAAAGTGCGGCTGACGTCGATGAGGAGGCGCACCCGGGTGCCCTCGCTCCGTTCGAGGTTGCGGATGCAGCGCGAGAGGGTCTCGAGCATGGCCGGATACGTGAAGCCCTTCTGGACGAATTTGCTGATGGCGAAGAAGATTTCGGCGTAGACGATATGGTTCTTCTTCAGGTAGACGGCCAGGTCCTCGAACAAGCGCTCGAAATCGGCGAGTTCGGTCATGGCGTCCTGGAGATTGACGAAGGCGCGGATGAACTCGCCCAGGTTATGGAAGGTGAAGAGGCGCTCCACATCCTGCGCCGTGCGGATGGCGGACTTGGGGTTGCGCCGGGCCATCTCGAGGAAGGTCTCCTTGCGGATGCAGCCCTCGAAATGCAGGTGGATCTCGGTCTTGGGGATGGCCCGGAAGAACGCCCGCACCTGGCGGTCGAGGGCCTCCGGATCGGCGAATTCCTTCGACGGCTCGGCGCGGTAGAGACCGCGACGCTTCTCCTCGAGCAGGCGGCCCAGGATCACGGCCCCGGGCGTATAGGGCTTGGAGGCGTAGAAGAACCAGGAGACGGGCTTGCGGCTGCCCCGAACGGATCCCTCCACGAGATGGCCGTAGTGCAGGTCATGGCAGGCCTCGATGGCGAGTTCCAGCACCCCTTTCGGGGCCGAGGCGGCCTTGTTTTTTTTGCCTTTGACGACGGTGCTCATGGGTTCCCGGGCTCTTCGTGTACTTTAACGGAGGCCCAAAGGATAAAATTCATCCCCGAACCCAAGATTATTCCCCGCGGGAAGACCTCAATTTTATCCATTAGGCGACCGAAGCGCCACCCGGAACCCTCCATCGGATAATCCACGATGGGCATCCCATCCACCCAGCCCCTCGACCGATCTCGCTTCATCCAAATCGGCGATCTCTTTTTTCTCAGGGGCGATGAGACCGCCTGGACAGTCTTGGGTTCGTGCGTCAGCGTCATGCTCCATGCCTCCCAGGCCCGACTGACCCTCCTTTGCCACGCCATCCTCCCCCTGAGGTCCCACGAGGGCCTCGTCTGCCACGAAGATTGTCCGGTCGCCTGCATGGAGGGCCTCTCCTGCCGGGACAGCCGGCGCTACGTGCGCATGGTTTTTCCTGAGATGCTCGAGTGCTTCCAGCGGGAAGGCATCCCCATCGCCAGTCTTCGGGGAGGCTTGTTCGGCGGGGCTTCCCTTTTTCGAAAGGGCCCGAGAACGATGGATATCGGCGCCGCCAATTCGGCGGAAGCCCGATCGCTTTTCACGTCCCATGGCATTCCCATCATAGCCGAGCACACCGGCGGACACTCGGGCCGGCGCGTGGTATTTAGGGATGGAAGCGCCGTGGTGACTTCAACTTCGGCGTAAACGCGCGGAATTTCGCGTTATAGACCCTCTTTTTAAAGGTTTTACGGCTAAAATAGGCGCGATCTGTCCGATATACCTAAATCATGCTAGGATTTGTCACATTTCATCAACACGGAGTTCTCCCATGGCGGTCAAAGTCGGCATCAACGGATTCGGACGCATCGGGCGCATGGTCTTCCAGGCCATCTGCGACCAGGGCCTTCTCGGCAAAGAAATCGACGTGGTCGCCGTGGTCGACATGGCCACCGACGCCGACTATTTCGCCTACCAGATGAAATACGATTCCATCCACGGCAAGTTCAAGCACGAAGTCAAGACCGAAAAGTCCAAGGCCGACCTGGCCGAGGCCGACACCCTCGTCGTCAACGGCCATAAGATCCTCTGCGTGCCCGCCACCAAGACCCCGGCCGAATTGCCGTGGGGCAAACTGGGCGTGGAATACGTCATCGAATCCACCGGCCTCTTCACCGAGAGCGAAAAGGCCGCCGGGCACATCGCCGCCGGCGCCAAGAAGGTCATCATCTCCGCCCCGGCCAAGGGCGACGTGAAGACGATCGTCATGGGCGTCAACGAGAACGAATACGACGCCGCCAAGCACAATATCATCTCCAACGCCTCGTGCACGACCAATTGCCTGGCGCCCGTGGTGCACGTGCTTCTCAAAGAAGGCATCGGCATCGAAACCGGCCTCATGACCACCATCCACTCCTACACCGCCACCCAGAAGACGGTCGACGGCCCCTCCAAGAAGGACTGGCGCGGCGGCCGCGCCGCGGCCCTCAACATCATCCCCTCCACCACCGGCGCCGCCAAGGCCGTGGGCGAGGTGCTCCCCGCCACCAAGGGCAAACTCACCGGCATGTCGTTCCGCGTGCCCACCGCCGACGTCTCGGTGGTCGACCTCACCTTCCGCGCCAATAAAGACACGTCGATCGAAGAGATCGACAAGCTCCTGAAGGCCGCGAGCGCCAGCTACTTGAAGGGCTACTTGGGCTATACCGACGAAGAACTGGTGTCGTCCGACTTCATCCACGACCCCCGTTCCTCCATCTACGATAGCCTGGCCACGCTCCAGAACAACCTGAAGGGCGAGAAGCGCTTCTTCAAGATCGTCTCCTGGTACGACAACGAGTGGGGCTATTCCAACCGCGTCGTCGACCTGGTGAAGTTCATCTCCAAGAAGAAATAGCCGACGCAGGCCCGGCGGCCCGAACCGACGCAAAAAGGGCCGCGCAGAGATGCGCGGCCTTTTTTCGGCCAAGCGGGCGCATGGCGAATCCCCCACCCTCCCCCAGGAACCCGAGCGAACACGAGACCCCGCTGACGAACCACCGAGGCGCGACCCGAGCGCCGCACAAGGAAACCCCATGAACAAGAAGAGCATCCAGGACATCGACCTCAAGGGCAAGAAGGTCATCGTGCGCGTCGACTACAACGTCCCCATCAAGAACGGGAAGATCAGCGATAACGCCCGCATCGCGGCGAGCCTGCCGACGATCAAGCACCTCCTCGGCCAGGAGTGCGCCATCATCCTGATGAGCCACCTCGGCCGTCCCGACGGCGAGAAGAAGCCCGAGTTCAGCCTCCAACCGACGGCGGTCGAACTCTCGCGCCTCCTGGGAAAGCCGGTGGCCATGGCCCCCGACTGCGTGGGCCCCGAAGTCGAAAAACTCGCCCTCGCGCTCAAGCCGGGCGAGATCCTCATGCTCGAGAATGTGCGCTATTACAAGGCCGAAGACGACAAGAAGGACAAGGAGGGCCGCAAGGCCTTCGCCAAGCGCCTGGCCTCCCTCGCCCAGGTCTACGTCAACGACGCCTTCGGCACCGCCCACCGCGAGCACGCCAGCACGGCCAACGTGGCCGAGTTCCTCCCCGCCGTCTGCGGCCTCCTCATCCAGAAGGAACTCGACTATCTCGGGAAAGCCATCGAGCATCCGGTGCGGCCCCTCGTGGCCATCCTCGGCGGGGCCAAGGTCAGCGACAAGATCCCCGTCATCGAGAACCTGCTCAAGAAGGCGGACAAGGTCATCGTCGGCGGCGGCATGGCCTACACCTTCTACAAGGCGATGGGCTACGAGATCGGAAAATCCCTCTGCGACATGTCCCTGGTGGACACCTGCAAGAATTTCCTCGCCGAGGGCGCGGGCAAGATCGTCCTCCCCATCGACAATAAGGTCGCCGGCGACTTCGACTTCAAGAACATGAAACTGCTCACGCCGCTTAAGACGGTGCTCTGCAGCGCCATCCCCGCCGACAGCGAGGGGCTGGACATCGGCGAAAAGAGCGTCGAACTCTTCCGCGGCATCATCCTCTCGGCCAAGACCATCGTCTGGAACGGCCCCATGGGCGTCTTCGAGTGCGCGGAGACCGCCAAGGGCACCTTCGCCATCGCCCAGGCCATGGCCGAGGCCACCGGCAAGGGCGCCGTCACCATCATCGGCGGCGGCGATAGCGCCTCGGCCGTGAAGGACGCCGGCCTCGTGGAGAAGATGACCCACGTCAGCACCGGCGGCGGCGCCAGCATGGAGTTCCTCGAGGGCAAGACCCTCCCGGGCATCTCCTTCCTCAACGACAAATAGCCGCCAATCGACCTCCCAGGAGCCCCCATGGCCAAAAAGACGAACCGCGCCCGCGCGCCGGAGACCGCCGAACCCCAAACGGACGGGTGCTGCGGCCCGGACGGCTGCTGCTGTGGGGAGAAGGCCCCCAAGCCCGCCAAGCAGGTCCACCACCACTCCTCGGCGCTCGGCGGATTCTGGTTCCTGGGGGCCGTGGGCACGGGGTTCTGGATGGTCTCCCATGCTACCGGTTTCTGGCCGGTCTCCATGGCGGTCCTGAAGGCGATTTTTTGGCCCGTGGTGGTGATGTATAAGGTCGCGGCCCTGCTGGGCCTCTGACCCGACGCCTCATTGCTTTTTCGCCCCGAGAGGGGCTAAGATCGCGCCTTGCGGGGGATCCCATGGCATCCAATCTCGTCTCGATGTTCCTCGAAGCGGCGGCGACTTGGCCGCAGCGGCCCATGCTCTGCTGGAAGGCCCGGGACGGGGAAGACTGGACGCGCCTGAGCTACGCCGGGGCCCGTGAGGCCTTCTACCGCGTGGCGACCCAACTCCTCAAGTGGCGCCTCTCGGGCAAACACATCGCCCTCTTTTCGGACACGACCCCCGAGTGGCTGATCGCCGATTTCGCCTGCCAAGCGGTGGGCGCCGTCGATGTGCCGAGGGGCCTTAGCACCTCCGAGACCGAAATGGCCTTCATCCTGAAGCATTCGGGGTCCCTGGGGGCGATCGTCCAGAACGAGGCCGTCTACCGCAAACTCCCCCGCGCCTTCTCGCGCAGCCGGCCGATCCTCTGCTTCCAGCGCTTCACCGGCGCCGGGCGCAATGTCGTTTTCTTCGAGGACGTGTCTGCGAAGGGCCCGAGCGACCGCAAGGCGGTGGACCGCCTCATCGGGCGCATCCAACCCAAGCACTTGGCCTCCATCGTCTACACCTCGGGCACCACGGGCAACCCCAAGGGGGTGATGCTTTCCCACGCGAACTTCATGCACAATGTGCGCGTCGGGCCGAAATTCCTGACCCTGAAGGACGAGACCTACCTGTCGCTCCTGCCGATATGGCACGCCTACGAGCGCACCTGCGAGTACCTGTGCGTGAGCATCGGCACCACCTTCTACTACACCAATAAGCGCCGCTTCAAGGACGACATGGGCCAGGTCAAGCCCACCATCTTCCCGTCCGCCCCGGCGGTCTGGATCGCCGTCTACAACGCGTTCATGGACAAGATCGCCAAGAGCCCCCTCCCCCGCCGGCTCCTGGCCCGCTTCCTCATCCAGAACGCCGTGCGCCACGTGCGCGCGAGGCGGGTGGTCGAGGGAAAGCTCATCCGCCGGCCCCAAGCCCCCGTCGACGCGGGAACCGTGCTTTCCAATACCGTCGCCATGCACCGCACGGCCGTCTTCTACCACTTGGCCCAACGCCTGGTGTTCAAGCACCTCACCGCGCTCACCGGAGGCCGCCTGAGGCGGGCGATCTCCGGGGGCGGCGCGCTCCCCGACAATATCGACGATTTTTTCGAGGCCGCCAATTTTCCCCTCATGAACGGCTACGGCCTCACCGAAACGGCCCCCATCATCTCCACGCGCACGCCCGAGACGAACGTGCGCGGGACCATCGGGGCGCCGCTGACCGAACTCACCGTGCAGATCCGCGACCTAGAGACCCGGAAGCCCCTGCCCGTGGGCGAGATCGGCTTCATCTGCGTCAAGGGCCCCAGCGTCATGCAGGGCTATTACAAGAATCCCAAGGAGACCCGGCGCATCCTCGGGAAGGACGGCTACCTCAATACCGGCGATATCGGCTTCCTCGACGAGGCCGGCCTGTTGGCCATCACCGGGCGCCGGAAGGAAGTCATCGTCCTCATCTCGGGCGAGAACATCATGCCCAACGTCGTCGAGGACGAACTGATGAAGTGCCGCGAGATCGCCCAGTGCATGCTCGTCGGTTCCGACAAGAAGGTCCCCGCGGCCCTCATCCACCCCAACGAGGAGCTCCTCCTGGAATACGCCCAGAGGATGAACATCCAATTCGGCGATTACCATGAACTGCTCAAGCACCCCCAGGTCGTGGAGCATTTCCGGCTGCTGGTGAAGCAGTACGTCAACGACAATACCGCGCGCATCCAGCCGTTCGAGCGCATCGGCCACTTCGCGCTCATCGAAAAGCCCTTCACCGAGGGCGAAGAACTCACCAACACCCAAAAACTGCGGCGCGACTATATCGCGGCCAAATACAAGCACGTCATCGACGAACTCTACGGCCGCCACGGCTACGGCTAGGGGCCTGTGTGGCGTCTCCCCGTTCGCCGGTTTCACCGGGCTGAAACCGTCTAAACGGGTGCCGGCGCAAGGCCTCGCGCCTTCCGCAGGGCGAAGCCGGCGAGGATCGCACGTTCCCGATTTGTATGCCTCGGCTCTGCGGGAGATGCGCGGCAGACTCGGATCGCCCGCATCGCCTTCGAGTCCTGATGATGCGGGGACTTCCCGCCCGATCCCCTCGGGCCGAGCGGGGATCGGGGCCCTTTTCGGCGGATCGAGCCTGGCATTGGAGAAAGTTTAAGGCCCCTCCCGCACCCCGTCGAGCCTCACGAAACGAACGCCACGGGACCTAAGCGTTTCCACGATGATCCGGGTCGCGGGCGCGGCGTTCCAGGACGGCTGGTTCAAGTGCATGATGACCACGGAACCCGGCTTGCAGGCGCGCAGCACCCGCCCCGCGATGGCTTGGGCGGTTTGACCGCCGCCCACATCGCCCGAAAGGACATCCCAGCCGGCCACCCGGTGGCCGAGGGAAGCGGCGAGGTCCATGGCCACATCGTCGTAGTACGCGGTCCCCGATCGGAAAAAGGACGTTCGGCGTCCGGTGAGGCGCTCCAGGAGGGCCGCATTCCCGGCGATCTCCATGACCGCGGCGGCGAGGTCGGGGGTGCTCGGGATGCGGTAGATCTCCCGGGGGCTTACGGCGCAGGGGCGATGGGTCAGCCCATGGTTCTCCACCTGGAAAAGGCCGTTGGTGGCGAGCCGCCGGAAATTCCCGAGATTGCCGTTGGTGACCCAGCGCCAACTGACGAAGATCGTGGCGGGCACCCGGTCGGCCTCGAGGAAATCGACCAGCGGCGCATTGAACCCGCTCCCGTACGTCCCGCCGCAGGCATCGAAGGTGAGCGCCACTTCATTGGAGGCCGTCTCCAAGCGCCGGAAAGTGGTCGGATGGAACTCGGCGAAACGCCGGGGGATCCTTCCCCGGTATCCATCCAAGGTGGCCGCCACCCGATTGGACCAATAGGGGTCGCGGCCCACCGATTCTTCCGCCGTCCATCGGCCCGCTTCCGGCGGGAGCGCCGGCAAAACCTTGGAAGGTTTGGCCTTTTCCACCGTGCAAGCCGCAAAAACGGCGAGACAAATCGCCCCGATCAAAGCGAAAACCAGCCTAGGGGAATCCATTCGTTTTACCCGAAAAATCTTGTGATTTCATTCATGGGCGGGGTACGCCGTCGGATTGACTGACCAGATTCACGCGAGGGGGCCACGGATCCATCTGCCTTATTGTCCAATCATTTTCCAGCGGAGATGGCGAGCGAGGGCGAAGCATCCGGTTTCTCCGCCAACCCTCGAATGTCGCCGATCCAGCCCAGGAAACGGTGTCAGGCCGTCGGGCTTCCGTTTGGATCCCAAATTGCGCCTTCCGGGCGCTGGGAACCGGTCTCACGCCATCCGGGCGTCGTGCCGGTTCCCACGTCGCGCCTTCCGGGCGCTGGGAACCGGTCTCACGCCATCCGGGCGTCGTGCCGGTTCCCTCGTCGCGCCTTCCGGGCGCTGGGAACCGGTCTCACGCCATCCGGGCGTCGTGCCGGTTCCCTCGTCGCGCCTTCCGGGCGCTGGGAACCGGTCTCACGCCATCCGGGCGTGAATACGCAGTTCCCGTAGCCGGGTCAGGAGGAAGGCGGAGAAAGTTCTAGAGGCTGGGGTGGAGCGGTTGTAGGAGTCGAGGCAAGTGACGAGGCGCAGGCGCCTCGGGTCGACTTGGGCGCAGACCGTCCCGCCATCATGGAAGAACCAATGGCGCGTGCCCCAAAGGCTGCCGATGCAGTGGTGGAGGCGCTGGCCGAGCAGGGCCAAGGCGTAAGGATCCTTCACGCGTAGTACCTCAAGGTCATCGGGGAGCGCGGGGATGATCGCGCGCGCGGGCGCCGGGATTGGCGCGGGGACTCTGGCCATTGGAAGCGGCCTGGGTGCGGCGTCGGGGATGGGAGGGACATACTGGTCCCAATGCTTCCAGGCCGCGCGGAAGACGGTGTCGACGCCCATCATGCCGTGGTTCCAGGAGGCGTCTTTGAGGCACTGGATGAGGTTTCCCGCCACCGGGCGAAGGTGCGCCCGGGCCGGCGTGTAGCCGAACTCCTCCCAGATGCCCCGGCCATGGAGGATGTAGCGGTGGAGTTCATCCACCCTCCGGAGTTTCCCGGAGAAGGAGTTATCGCGCGGGTCCGCTCCCGGCATCGGATGGCGAGCGAGGAGTTGGTGGACCGCATCGGGTTGGAGGGGCCCCTGGAGGAAGGCTTGGTCCCAGACGCCGAGGACGTACCACCCGAGGCGCGTACGGGCCGGGGGATGGCCCTCCCGGCCGCGGCGCACCAAGCCCCCCGCCGGGAGATTGTGGGGGGCGCGTTTGATGAGGTTCGGGGCTTCCCGGTGCAGGCGCTGCCAAAGGGCCCAAATCGCCGCCCCACGACCGCGTTGCATGAGGCCGAGCCGCATGAGTTGCACGCGCCACGCGCCGAGGGTGGCATCCCACTCGTCTTCATGGATCGTCTGCGGAAGTTCGAAGTCGAGGGCCGCAAAGAGGCGCTCCACTAGGTGGCGCGCAAAACCCCGCGGGATTCGGGAAAGGTCTCCTTCCATGATGCGAAGAGGCTCCGGGGCCAGGATGCGCCTCAAAACCCGCCAGGCTTCCACGAAAAGCGGGTGGCGCCATAGGAGCTCGGAGCCCGCTTCTTCGAGGTCGATGAGGAGGGGGGCATGGGCCCTCGCCGCGATCCCCCCCAAGACTTGGGTCGATTCGAAGCCCTCGGGATTCACGGAGAGCGCAAGGGATTGGAGGACCCGATCGTTTCGCCCCCGTGACATTACCCGAACCAAGCGCCTCACGGAATCGAGGGAAACTCGGGGGGCGTTCCCCTTCCGTTGCGGAAAGCGGCGGAAGAGCATGGCGATCTGCCACGCGAGGAAACGCGGCTGGGATCCGAAAAAACTCGCCCAGGGAACCCAGAACGTCTCCCAGCGAAGGTCCCCCGGGGAGCGGATTGCCGCCTTCACCCCGTCGACCGCGAGCGTGAGAAAAAAATCCAGGCCGCGATCTGACATCCGCAGCGCCTTCGCCATCGCCATGGGAGTAGGATGCCATGATTCCGTGGGGTTCGACTCAACTTATTTTAAATTGCCGACGGGTCGTGGCTGCGGATCGTTACTTACTCGAGATCGCACCTTACTAATTTCTGCAATCTCCTTTGACTCCTCGATCTCAAAAGACTCGGGACCCTCCCGATTTTTACCCTCGTTGACGCGATAAAAAAAATACTCACCTTCCCCGCCTGAAACGTTTCGATTCAAGGGTTCCGCGTCAGGCGTAAACGTTTACGCCCGCTGCTTTGAACGCGAGGGTCCTGTTCCCACGGCCCTGGGTCGCCCACGCCCCGAAAAGTGGCGTCGAAGCTCCGTGGATGGCATCATCCCAGCCGATGGAAAAACCCGACGACGCCGAAATGGCCATCCCCGCGGACTGCGTGGCTTGCGGCGTCTGCTGCTTCTCCGGTCTCGCGGCCTACGCCCGCGTCACCGGGGACGATTGGACCCGCCTCGGGCCCGAGGCCGACCGGCTGGCCCATTTCATCGACCACCGCGCCTTCATGCGCATGGTCGATTGCCACTGCATCGCCCTGGATGAACGCAAGGACGACTCGGGCTCCCGCCAGTACTTCTGCACGATCTACGAGAAGCGCCCCCAGATCTGCCGGGACTTCGAGCGCGGCTCACCCAGATGCCGTGGGGAACTCTGGGCGAAATCCCTCGCGTTCCGCGACTGAAACGCCCCGTGGCCTAGGCCGGTGTATTTTCGAGGCGGTGTCGCACGAAATTGATGTGTTGGCGGAGGTTGTAGAATTGGCCGGCGAAGGACGCCGGCATCTTCAGGAGGTCGACCGCGCGCTCGATCTGGGCGAGGCGCTGGAGATAGAGCGGCCGCGATTCGGGCGCCGGGTGCTTCACGAGGTCCTTCTCGAGCTCCATGATGGCCCGGTACCAGCGCTGGATGCGCAGGTCGATGCGGATCTTAAAGAGCATGGGGATCAGCCGGATGCCCGGGATGAGCACCACGATGATCGGCACGATCCCGATGAGGATCCGGTTGAGCATGCTGGCGAGCCAGAACGGCAGGACCCGATAGAGGAAACTCTTCCCCGATTTGTAATAGTCCGCCGCATCCCGGCTGATGGCGAACTCGCCCTCGATGGGCGCGGGGAACTCGCCGCGCTTGCGGTAGATGCCCGGGCCGCTATAGAGGGCGCGCGCGGACTCGAGGAGCAGGTCGGAGAGGGCCGGATGGAGCGTCTTGCGCGCCACGAGGTCGACGGAGGGGCCCACAAGCATCAGATCACGGGCGGGGATATTCCTGCCGAAATCCCAGGTGCCCTGGGGGACATCGAGGCGGTAGAGGAATGAATTGCGCCGCACGTAGCCGTCGGCCTGGGTGAAATGATACAGGCGGATGCCCTTATCGTTGCGCAATTTGCGCATGGTCGAGGAGGAGGCCGAATCGCCCATCAGGAAGGCTACATCGACCTTGTCGGCCAAGAGGGCCTTGGCGGCTTCCTCTCCCTCGAGGAACACGAGCACCGTCTTCGGGTCATCCGCGACCCCATTGGCCGCCAGGAGGGTCATGGCCGTGCGGTGGGTACCGCTCCCGGGGATGCCCACCGCGATGCGGTGCCCCGCGAAGCCGGAGATGAGTTCGGTTTCGCCGTCGTTATAGAAGATCTGGATCGGCTCGACATAGAGCGAACCCAAGGACACGAGGCTGGGGTAATTCGTGGGGGAGGTGTTCCCCATGCGGTAATTGGTGCCGCGGGAAGTGCCGCTGATGACATAGCCGATATCCACGGGGAACGCAGGGTCCGCCAATCGCGTGAGGTTCTCGAGGGCCCCCGATGAATTGAGGATCTTGAGTTTGACCCCGTTCTTGGCGAGGTCGCGCTGGAGCCGCGCGGCATTGGAGTGGAATTGGCTGCCGACGGGCCCCGCGCTGATCACCAGGGTATCGGGCGGGGCGGCGTGGAAGAACCAGAAGATCCCGAAGCCGAAAACGAGGAGGGTGAGGAGCACGATGCTGAGGGTCGCCGCCGGCCCGAGGCCGAAGACCTCGTTGAAATACGCCTGTAGACGGACCAACCCGACCTTTTGGCTGACGCTCATGGGATCGCTCCTCGGCGCGGGATTCGAAACGCGCCCCTAACCATACTCCGCGGCGCCCGAATTATCAAGCCTCGATGCCGGGGTCAAAGGTCGGCGAGCCAGTTTTCCTGCCGGGTCGCGGTGAGCACGCTCTGCCAGAGTTGCTCCTCGGGCCGGATCTTCCGCCGGGACCGGATGGCCAGGGGGATGGGGATGTAGGTGAACTCGCCGTGCCAATAGCCGACCACCAGATTGGAGAAGCCCGCCAAGGCGGCATGCACCGCGTTCTGGGCGAGGTGGAGGCAGAAGATGGGATCGGTCCCCTGGGCCGGTACGGAGCGGATGAGATAACTGGGGTCGAAATATTTCGTGGAGTGCTCCACCCCCCGCGCCTTCAGGTAGCGCCCGATCTCGTCCCGCAGGAACACGCCGATGTCCTCATGGAGGAGGTTTCCCGAGGCGTCCTTCCCGCGGGTCCCCGCCGTCAGGAGGTCCTGCCCCGCGCCTTCGGCGACGACGACGACCGCATGGTGCTTCCTCTCGAGGCGGCGCGCGAGGGCCGGCAGGAACCCCCGCTCGCCCTCGAGGGGGAAGGGCACCTCCGGCACCAGGCAGAAATTGACCACCGAATTGACCAGGGTCGCGCTGGCGGCGATGAAGCCGGAATCTCGCCCCATGAGTTTGACGAGGCCGACGCCGTTCCAGGCGCCCTTGGCTTCCTGGTGGGCGCAGCCGATGACCGGGCTCGAGGCGCCGACGGCCGTCTCGAACCCGAAGGTGCGTTCGGTGAAGTTGAGGTCGTTATCGATGGTCTTGGGGATGCCCACGACCACCAGTCGGAGACCCCGTTCCTTCACTTTCCGGGCGATCTCGCCGGCGCCCCGCTGCGTGCCGTCGCCCCCGATGGCGAAGAGCACGTGGATGCCCAACCGGTCGAGGGTATTGACCATGCTCTCGACGTCCTGGTTGCCGCGGGAGGAACCGAGGATCGTGCCCCCGTCCTCGTGGATGGTGTCGACGACGTCGGGATCGAGGACGACGGGTTCGAGGCCGTAGCGCGGTTCCAGCCCCCGGTAGCCGTAGCGGATGCCGAAGATCTTGTCGATGCCGTAGGTGTACCAAAGCGTGTTCACCACGCCCTTGATGACGTCGTTGAGGCCCGGGCAGAGCCCCCCGCAAGTGACGATGGCCGCGCGGGTCCATTTCGGGTCGAAATAGATCTTCTCGCGGGGGCCCGCCTGCACGAAGCCGGGGATCGGCAGGCCCGCCTCGCGCAGGGCCAGGATGCGCCCCGTGTCGTGGAAATAGCAGACCCGGCCGCCGTCGTCGACGAACGGCACGTCGCGCAGGGGGGAGGGCAGCGTGGGCTCTCCCACCCGGTCGATGGAGAAATCGAGGCGGGCGATCTCCAGGTCTTCGGCGCCGATGTTCGGTTCGGTCATGGGATCCCCCGGCAGTCCCCGCTCAGGTTCCCTGGCGCATGAGCACCGTCTTCACGGTGCGCAGCAGGATCGTGACGTCGAGCCAGGGATGGTAGTGGTAGCAGTACCACAGGTCGTACTTGAGTTTCTCGACGGGCCCGGTGTGGTAATCGCCGTGCACCTGCGCCAACCCCGATAGGCCGGGAAGGGCGATGAAGCGCTCCCCGAAGCCCGGCACCGACTTCTTGAAGGCGTCGACTTCCTTGGCGATGAGCGGCCGCGGGCCGATGAACGACATCTCGCCGCGGATGATGTTGACCAATTGGGGGAGTTCATCGAGCCGCGTGCGCCGCAGGAAGCGACCCAAGGGCGTGATGCGCGGGTCGCCGCTCTTGGCCTGGGAGAGGTTATGCTCGTCTTCGACGTACATCGTGCGGAATTTGAAGATGCGGAAGGGCCGCTCGTAGCGCCCGACCCGCGCCTGGGCGAAGATCCCGGGGCCCTTGGAATTGGCGCGCACCGCGATGAGCAGGGCGGCCATGAGGGGCGCCGTGAGGAGGAACAGGCTCATGGCCATGAAGAAATCGGCCAAGCGCTTGAAGTCGTAGAGGTTGGAGATGGATTTCCGGATGCGCACGAAGGGGATGTCGCCGATGCGGATGTATTGGGGCTGCCCGATCATGATCTCGTAGACCCCGGGATCGAGGTAGAGGAAGGTCCCCGCCACCGTGCGGCTATCGATGGCCTCGAGGATGCGTTCGCGCATATCGAGGGTCTCGACCGAGAGGAGGACGAGGTCGGGCCGCTGCTCGCGGATGATCCGGTCGGCGTCGACCCATTTGCCGATGACCCGGTAGACGTAATGGTCGGCCGCGCCCCCCGGCCTCTCCGCCGACTCGTCGAGCACCCCGAGGATGCGCGTGCGGAAGGCGGCCTGGCGGCGCAATTCGCGCAGCAGCCGCAGGGTCTTGTCGTTGCGGCCGATGACCAGCACCCGTTTCACCGAGTCGCGGAAGAGGATCTGGAAGAACAGCAGTCGGATGGCGAGTTCTCCCAGGGCGTTGAAGGCCAGGAAGACGATGAGGTTGGACCGGGGGACCGCGAAGGGGTTGGTCAGGTAGAAGGTGATGGTGATGGCCCCGAACAGGAGCAGCGAGATGACGATGAGGCGCGTGAGGTGCTGGCGGAAACTCCAGCGGAGGTTCTCCTCGTAGAGCCCCAGGCCGTAACAAAGGAAGCCATAGAGAGCGAGGAACCCCCCAAAATAGAGGAGGAGCTCGGTCGTCACCCGCACCGGCGCCTGGGTGATGAAAAGGCCGAAATTATAGGTGCTGCGCAGCCGGAAGGACAGGAGCACGGCCCCCACGAAGACGAGGAGATCGATGACCAGGAGGGCGTTTCTTCGGCCGGTATGCATGGGGGGGGCCCGGGCTCGCCGGGGCTATAGAGTACCCTTTTTTCGGCCAAAACAGAAGCCCGAACCCCGAATCGGGAGCCCCCCGAAGTCCCCGGCCCCTGGAAAAAAGGCTCTTGCCCCCCGGGAAAATCCCGATAAATAGCCTATGTTCGGAAATTCCCTTTTCGGCAAATCCCTCGACATCCAGCAGCGTATCCTCGGCGTCGACAGCCTGCGCAAAGAGGTGATCGCCGACAATATCGCCAATGTGGACACGCCCCAATTCAAGCGGAAAATGGTGAGTTTCGAGAGCGAACTCAACCGGGCCCTCGACAGCGAGACCGCCGAATCGGTCCCGACGAACCGAACCGAGAGCCGGCATTTCGACTTCAACGAGCGCAAGGATTGGCGCGGGGTCCAAAGCCGCATCCAGGTCGAGTACGACACGAATTACCGAAACGACAAGAACAACGTCGACATCGAAAAAGAGATGGGCGACGAGGTCAAGAACACCCTGCACTACCAGGCCTTGACCCAGGCGATCAGCGGTTCCTTCCGCCGCCTGCGCAGCGTCTTCAGCCAAGCGGCCTGATAGGGGGGCCTTGAACCATGGGACTCTTCTCCTCCATCAACACCTCGTCCTCCGGGCTCTCGGCCCAGCGCCTGCGCATGGACATCATCTCCGACAATATCGCCAACGCCAGCACCACCCGCACCAGCGAAGGCGGCCCCTTCCGCCGATCGCGCCTCCTGCTGCGCCCCCGCGACGAGATGCCCACCTTCCACAGCCATTTCCTACCCGAGCCCTTCCAGCCCCGCGTGGGCACCGGCGTGCGCGTGGTGAAGATCGAGAAGGACCAGTCCCCCACCCGGTGGAACTACGACCCCGCCCACCCCGACGCCGTCAAAAGCGGCCCGCGCGCCGGCTACGTCGAGATGCCCAACGTGAACGTGGTCACCGAGATGGTGG
>JAFLEE010000035.1:44578-46405 GCA_017302015.1 Spirochaetota bacterium
AGCCAACGTCACGCTGGTCAACGCCAGCAAATCCATGTTCCGCAGCGCGCTGGGCATCAGCAGCCGCGGCTAATCCCCAACGGAGTCCTCCCTATGAACATCAAACCCCTCGGCGCCAACGTCTCCCTCATGGCCCCCAACGCCCGGCATATCGGCTTCGAGCCGGCCCAGGCGGCGCCCTCCGATTTCCTCGAGGCCCTCAGCCAGTCCATCCGCCAGGGGATGGACGAGACCAACGGGGACCAGCTGCGAAGCGAGCAACTCAACCTCCAGATGGCCACCGCCCCGGACTCCGTCAATGTCCACGACGTGATGATCGCGTCGGAGAAGGCGCAGATGTCCCTCGACCTCACGCGCAACGTGCTCCAAAAAGCCGTGGCCGCCTACCAGGCCCTCACCAATCTGCGGTAATCCCGACCGCTAGGCGCGGCACCCGGGGAGGCGAAAGCCTCCCCTTTTTCTTGGCCGACGGCTCCGGTTGAAAAGCGGGCCGGGGCAGGTTATGGTGTACGGGCCGCGGGCGCCGAAGACCGCCCGATCCCGCCCGCGAGGACCCCATGAAGTTCGTCCAATTCGTACTGCGTGAAATACTTTGGCTTTGGCTCGGCGCCATCGCCCTTGCCGCCGCCCTGGTCTTCGCCGCGGACCACGGCTCGCCCGTCTGGCAAGCCCGCGCGGAATCGGCCGAGGCCCTCCTGCGCGAACAGGCGGGGTTCGTCCTCCCCCTCTTCCTCCTCATCACCTTCATCTTCGTGCTCACGACCCTGCTCAGCCGCTTCGTCGAAGAGGCCCGCAAGAACACCCTCGAGCCCTCGGGCATCGATTTCCTGCGCGACCAGAGCGCCCCCGACCTCGCCCGATGCGATTTCCTCTTCTGGTTTCCGATCCAACGCACTTTCGTCACCCGCGCCTATACCCGCGGCTACGGCATCGGCATCTTCAAGAGCGCCACCTTCGACCAGATCCCGCCGGTGATGGAACTCCTGGAGAACGGCGTCCTCTCCTACCGCTTCCTCATGGCCATCGGCTACCGCCTCGAGATCAAGCACGAGTGCTACCAATTCATGAAGGCGGCCTTCGCCGCGCTCCCCGAGGCGCAGCAGGAGCAGTACCGGAAAGCCTACGTGGGCAGCGATTTTTCCGATATTTTCAAGAAGATCCAAGCGGGCAAGCGCGAAGACGCCGCCCCTACTTGACCCGCCCCGTTTGCGCCCGCTGGCGCAGGGCGTGGTCGGCGAGCACGAGCGCCGCCATCGCCTCGACGATCGGCACGGCGCGGGGGAGGACGCACGGGTCGTGGCGCCCCTTCACCTGGTACTGGACGCTCTTCCCGCCGCGCCCCACCGTTTTTTGGGGCTTGAGGATCGTCGCGGTGGGCTTGAAGGCCACCCGGAACAGGATGGGCATGCCGTTGGAGATGCCGCCCTGGACCCCGCCGCTGCGGTTGGTGCGCGTGAGGATGCGCCCGCCCTGAGTGGTGAAGAGGTCGTTGTGTTCGCTCCCGAAGCATCGGGTGGACGCGAAACCGCTGCCGATCTCGAAGCCCTTGGTGGCGTTGATGGCGAGCATAGCCCGCGCGAGGTCGGCCTCGAGTTTGTCGTAGACGGGCTCTCCCCAACCCGCGGGAACCCCCCGGCACACGCACTCGATGACGCCGCCGACGCTGTCTCCGTCGCGCTTGACGCGCTCGATGAGGGCGATGAGCCGCTTCGCCGTGCGGGGGTCGGGGCAACGGAGGATATTCTTCTCGACCTGGGCGGCGGTCACCCGATCGGCATCGACGCGGGCCTCGATGCCGTGGACCGATTTCACCCAGGCGAGGATCTC
>JAFLEE010000036.1 GCA_017302015.1 Spirochaetota bacterium
GATGGCGTTCTTTTCGAAAGCCACGAAATCCAGTGGTTCCTTGTCAGATTTAGTCATAGTCTGATCCATTTCCTACCTCCTTATTGTAGGCAATTGGTGGCTATGACACACTTAGGCTAACAGACCCGGATATATTTACAATGCAGATACGCTACAGTTTTTTTTCCCCGTTTTGAATTTCCCCCCGCCATCGGTTAGACTATCCCCGTGACGCCCCTGGCCGTGCCCGAACCTTCCCCCGCCCGTGCGGTCCTCCCCCAAGGCGGCGCGCGCATCCTGGTGGCGGACGACCACGCCGAGAACCGCGAACTCCTGCGCCTGCGCCTGGCGGGCAAGGGGCACGAGGTCACCATGGCCGTCGACGGGGCCGAGGCCCTCGACCTGGTCCGAAGCGGCGGCTTCGACCTCCTGCTCCTGGATGTGCTCATGCCGGTGATGAACGGGATGCAGGTCCTCGAGCGCATCAAGGCCGACCCCGACCTGAAAGACCTGCCGGTCATCATGATCTCGGCCCATGACGAACTCGAGAGCGTGGTGCACGCCGTGAAGGCCGGCGCCGAAGACTACCTGCCCAAGCCCTTCGAGCCCACCCTGCTCTTCGCCCGCATCGCCGCCTGCCTGGGAAAGAAGCGCGCCCTCGACCGGGAGCGCGAGACCTTCCAGGCCCTCATCGAGAGCCAGCGGGCCCTGGCCAAGGAATTGGGCGAGGCCGCCGAGTACGTGCGCTCCCTCATGCCCGCGCGCCTCGACGCCCCCGTCGCCACCGATTGGCGCTACCTCCCCTCCACTCAATTGGGGGGCGATGCCCTGGGCTACCAGTGGCTCGACGACGACCATTTCGCCTTCCATGTGCTCGACGTCTGCGGCCACGGCGTGGGCTCGGCGCTGCATTCCATCTCGGTGGTGAATATCCTGAGGGCGCGCTTCCTCCCCGATACCGATTTCCGACATCCGGGCG
This sequence comes from Spirochaetota bacterium, assembly GCA_017302015.1. Classification (GTDB taxonomy): domain Bacteria; phylum Spirochaetota; class UBA12135; order COTS27; family JAFLEE01; genus JAFLEE01. Next base: position 959 of record JAFLEE010000036.1, read on the forward strand.
AGGTGCTGGCCGCCCTCAACCGCCAATTCCCCATGGAACGCCATAACGGCCTGTATTTCACCCTGTGGTACGGCGTCTACCACCGGCCCACGCGGCGCCTGCGCTGGGCCAATGGCGGCCATCCCTCCCCCGTCCTCTTCTCCCCCGCGGGCCGAAAAGCCGAGAGCCTGCTATGGCCCGGCACCCCCGTGGGCATCGGGGGCGAACTCTCGTGGTCGTGCGGCGAGCGCGTCCTCGAGCCCGGCCAGTCCCTCACTCTCTTCAGCGACGGGCTCTACGAGATCAAGGACCTCCCCGGCGGCGTGCCCACCTACGAAGAGTTCGTCGAGATCCTCTCGGGCCTCTCCCCCGCCGGCGCGCCCCAACTCGATCCCATCCTGAAGACCATGCGGGGCCTCTCGCCCACGGCGAACCTCGACGACGACGTGACGCTCTTGTCGCTGACCTTTCCCTGAGCGGGGGGCCCATGAAGCCCGCCCTTCCCCCGCCGCGCCTGGGAAAACGAACCATCCTCTACCATCGCGAGTTCCGCCAGGCCTTCCCCATCCACGTCCAGGCGCAGGAGCAGGGCGAGTCCGCCTTTGAGCACGACCATAATTTCTTCGAATGGGTGTACGTCAAGAGGGGCCAGGGACTCCACCGGTTTCGGGGAAGCCAAACGGCCATCTTCGCGGGCGATTTCTGGGTGATCCCCCGGGGCGAGCGACACGCCTACCTTTCCGGGAGCCGCCTCGAGATCGTGAACGTCTACATCCACCCCGACCTCTTCGACTGGTTGCCCAGGCCCCTAGCGGGGCTCGAACCGGGGAGTCGGCTCTTCCCCGAAACCGGCGCGAAGGCCTTTCCCCTCCGGGCCAATTTCCGCCAAGACCGGAGGGCCCGGCTCGAGGCGACGCTTGCGGCGCTCGGTGGCGAAGCCTCGGCCCACGGGAGCGGCTACGAGACGAAGCTCTTGGGCCTGTTCCTCAGCCTGACGGCCGACCTCCATCGATTCCTCGCGGACCGCACCGCGGTCGCGGTCGATGCCAGGGGCGGCCAAGACGATCCCGTGGGCCGGACCATCGCCTACTTGGAGGCCCATCTGGCCTCCCCCATCAAACTCGGCGAACTCGCCGAGCGCATCCCCATGGACGCGAGCCGCTTCAGCCGGGTCTTCCGGCTCCGGACCGGCATGCGCCCCAGCGAGTACCTCCAAAAATCCCGCGTCGACCAAGCCTGCGCCTTCCTTCGGGAGGGGTCGCGGCCCATCGCCTGGATCGCCCGAGACTGCGGGTTCCAGGACCAGGGCCATTTCGCCCGTGTCTTCAAGAAGGAGACGGGGTCGACCCCGCGCGCCTTCCGGGACGCGCACAAAGCATCCCAATAAAAGTCCAATCTGTCCCAATCCGGGAACCCCGCGACGACTACGCTTTCCCCGATGGCGCGGACCCGAACGCCGCCCCGCCGGGGAGTCTCCATGGCCACAAGATTGACGCGACTCGCTTGCATCCTCCCCTTAATGGCCGCCGTCCACGCCGCGGGGGAGGCCCCCACGCGATCCGATCTCGCCTATGGACCCGATGCGCGAAACGTGCTGGATTTCTGGAAGGCGCCCGCCGCCGGGCTCACGCCGGTCCTCATCTATTTCCACGGGGGCGGTTTCGTCCAGGGCGATAAGGCCGAGTTCCGCGACCACCGGCTCCTGCGCGCCTGCCTCGCCAGCGGCATCTCGGTGGTCGCCGCCAATTACCGCTTCGTCACCACCGCGCCCTTTCCGGCCCCGCTGCTGGACGGGGCCCGGGTCTTGGCGTTCGTGCGCGAGCGCGCCCGGGAGTCCGGCCTCGACGCGTCCCGCATCGCCCTCTCGGGCGGCTCGGCGGGCGGAACCCTGGCCCTGGCGGTCGGTTTCCATGGGAAGGGGGCCGCCGGGGTCCGCTGCCTGGTGTGCTTCGATCCCCCGACCTCGGTGAACCCGACCGTGATGCGGCGATTCATCTACGACGGCCAGACCCTCCCCGCCTTTACCTGGAAGATCTTCGGCCTGCCCGATGCCACCGGCTTGGGCAGCGACCGGGTTCTCGCCCTGGCCGAACAGAGTTCTCCCCTGGCCCTCGCCAGTCCGCAGGCGCCGCCGGTCTATCTCGAGTACGCCGGGTCGCTTACGCCGACGCCGCTGCACGAGGGAACGCCCCAAGGGGTCTTCCTCCACCATCCCCGCTGGGGCGAACTCCTCACGGCGCGTTTGGCGGAACTGGGCGTGCCCTGCCAATTCGCGCACGGGGGGAACCCGCCGCCCCCGGGCGCCGCCCTCGCCTTCCTGAAGAAGCAATTCGGGATGGAGCCGTGAGCGAATCCGGGCGCCGGAATGCCCTCCTCATCATGGTCGACCAATGGAACGCCGGCTGCTTTTCCTACGCCGGCCACCCCGATGTGCGCACGCCCGCCATCGATGCCTTGGCCGCCGATGGCCTCGTGTTCGCCGACGCCTTCTGCCAGAGCCCCGTCTGCCTCCCGTCCCGGGTGAGCCTCCTCAGCGGCCAGTATCCCCACCACCACCGCCAGTACGGGTTCGAGGGCATGCAGGGCGGCGAACTCCCCCTCCTTCCCCGGGCCTTCTCGGCCGCGGGCTACGGCGTCGCCCTCATCGGCAAACTCCACGTGGCGAGCCTGCCCGCGGATCTCGGCGCGGATTTCGTGGCGACGACCCTCGCCGAAGACGCATGGCGCGCTTCCCATCCCGGGGCGACGTACGGGCATTTCGCGGCCTCCCACGGCTACGATTTCCCCACCGATCAGATCCACGGCGCCCCCGCGTCGCCACGCCGCGCCCTCGATCCCCTCGCCTTCGGGACTTCGGAGATCGCCCTCGAGCATTCCGTGGAGCGCTGGGTCGCGGACCAGGCCCTCGCCTACCTCGACCGCGACGACGCGGGAATACGGCCCTTCTTCCTCTGGATGAGTTTCGATCGTCCCCACCACCCCTGGACGCCCTCGGCCCCCTACGACCGCCTTTACGATCCGCGCAAGCTCTCCCTCTCCCCCGTCGCCACGGGCGACCAGATCCGCTTGAAGCCCTCCACCTATTTCCGGGACCTCGCCGTCTCCCACGCCAAGGACCCCGCGGCGTTCCGCAAGCTCCTCTCCCATTATTACGGCGTCATGGCGCAAGTGGACGGGGAAATCGGCCGCGTGGTGGCGCGGCTTAAGGAGAAGGGCCTCTACGAGTCCACCGACATCGTCTTCTGCGCCGACCACGGGGATGGCGGCGGCGTCGCCGGGCAATTCGAGAAGGCCAGCGGCGTCTCCTCCGTCCAAGTCACGCGCGTACCGCTCGTCTTTAAGCCCGCCGGTGTGGCAGCCCCCCGGCGCGCCCCCGCGAGGGAAATCGTGGAATTGGTGGATCTCGCCCCGACCCTGCTCGCGCTCCATGGCCTCCCTCCCCTGGCGGGCCCGCAAGATGGGAGGGACCTCTCGCCGATCCTGGGCGGCGCCCCCGGGGATCCCGCGCGGCTGGCGATGTGCGAAGGATGGGAAGCCAAGGCGATCTACTCCTCGCGCTACGCCCTCGTGTGGCACGCGCAGCTGTCCTTCGGGGAACTCTATGACCGTCTCCAGGATCCCGAGGAGCGCCAGAACCGGTACACCGATGCGTCCCTCGCGCCGGTGCGACGCGTCCTCAAATTGGAACTCGCCAAGAAACTCTCCCCCCCGTGGAACGGCGACGACGAGGCGCTCATCGACGGGAGCGTGCTCGGCCACCCCGTGCGCCACCGCAAATGGAGCCCCCGCTCGCCCCTTCCCGGGGAACGCTTCGGCGTCATCCAAGGCCGGGGCCTCGCCATGGTCAACTCCACGGAATACCAGGCCTTCATTCGCCTCGATGGACGGGCTTCCCGCATCTACCGATTGCCGGCCGTGAACCTGGAGGGCGCCCAAGACCCCCGCATCGAGATCGCTGACGCGGACGGCGCGATCTATGAGGCCTTCCTCGACGGGTTCTTGGGTTGGCTCTTTCGGCGCATCCCCCCCATCGACATCGTGGAGAACGGGTTAGTCCCCACCGGACTTCCCGCCACGCCGCCCGCCGACGCCGTGGCGCGTTTCGTCGCCGATCCGAAAGGGTACCCGACCCGCCACCGATTCTACCAGCGCGTGGCGGCGGATGAATTGTTCGCCAAGGAGAGTTGACCATGCGCGGGATCCATCCACGACTAGCCGCTTCCCTTCCCCCGGCGTTCGCGCTGGCCCTCGGCCTTGTGCTCGCCGGTTGCGGCTACCTCGATGTGGCGGTGGATCACAACATCGTCTACGCCATCCGCGGGAAGGAGAAACTCGCCCTCGACGTCATCCGGCCCCGCAGTCTGTCGACCGCCCCCCCGACGGGTCCGGCGGTCATCCTCGTCCACGGCGGGGCCTGGAAGCAGGACGACAAGGGGAACCAGGCCCCGCTCGCCCAGGAACTCGCCCATCGCCAGGGCCTCGTCTGTTTCTCCATCAATTACCGCCTCGCGACCAACGATGCCAATCGGCACCCCGCCGCCTTCGACGATGTACAGCGGGCCGTGCGGTGGGTGCGCGCCAACGGCGCGCGCTACGGCGCCGACACGACGCGCCTCGCCCTCCTGGGCGGATCCGCCGGGGCCCATCTCGCCCTCCTCGCCGCCTTCGCGACGGAAACCCGGGACCCCGGCAGCGATGAACTCTCGGCCCTCTCCAGCGGCGTGAAGGCGGTGGTGGACATGTGGGGCCCCAGCGATCTGGCGGCCCCATGGGATGGCAACCCCGCCGGCGACCCGGAGGAAGGCAAGGCCTTCATCGAGAATTACCTGGGCACCCGCTTCGCGGCCGATCCGGGCCTCTTCAGCAACGCGTCCCCGGTGCACCGGGCGACGGCCGCCTCTCCGCCCGTGCTCATCTTCCACGGGAGCGAGGACACGACCGTACCCCCCGACCAATCGCGGCGCTTGAAAGAGAGGCTGGTGGCCCTGGGCGTACCGGTTTTCCACTTCCTCCTGCCGGGAGAAAAGCACGGGATCGCCCAGAAGGCGAATTGGGAGAAGGCCTATACGGAAATAGATGCGTTCTTCAAACGATACCTCTAATGCCGGGGCAGCCCCGGAATGCCCGGCGCAAGGCGCTCACGCCCACTTCACCGCCACCACTCCGGCCATGATGCACCCGATGGCGGCCCATTTGGGCGGACGCACCCGCTCCTTGAGGAGGCGCGCGCTGGCCACCAGGGTCATGGGCAGGGAGAGTTGGCGCAGCGCGAGGACCACCGCGGGATTCGGCAGGAAGAGCATCGCCATGAGGACGAGGCCGTAGGCGCCCTGCATCCCCGCGCCGACGAAGAGGGCGTCTTTCCATCCCCAGGATTCGGCCTTTACGGGAACCCGGCCCAGTCGCCCCGCCACCCACGGGATGCAGAGGAGGAGCGAGGTGAGGATGGCCACGAGGAAGAGATAATCGAGGGCGAGGAAGACCGCCGGGATCTCCCCGCCCCGGGGGAGCTTCCCGATAGCCGCGGCGTCGCAAAGGGTGTAGCCCGTCGTTCCGATTCCCGCGAAGGTCAGCCACATCCAGGGTAGGCGTCGGGGAACTCCCGTGGATCCGCCGGGGGCCCGAAACGAGACGAGGAAGATCCCCAGGCTGATGGCGATGAGGCCCGGAAGATAGAAGCCGAGGCGAACCACCGACCCCGCGTAGAGCCAAGAAACGAGCCCCACCAAGAGTACGGGGAGCCCCTTCGCCACCGGATACGCCGCCGAAAGTTCTCCCGCGCGATAGGCCCGGGCGAGGCTCGCATAATAGAGCGCCTCGAACCCGACGCTGGCGAGCAGGAAGGGGGCCGATTCCCGCGTCGGCAAAACGCGGATCGCCCCCGTGGCCACCAGCACGGGCAGCAGGAGAAGCGCGCCCAGGGTGTTGGCGGCGAGGAAGAAGGCCGCGGTCGGGACGGCCTGCTTCGCCCTCAGGTTCCAGGCGGTATGGGCGAGGGCGGAGAAAACGACGAGGGCGACGCCGAGGGCCGTCATGGGAAGACGGGCTGCGTCCAAGCGCGCTCGCCGTCGGAGGACAGCACCACCGCGCGCAGGTAGCCCTCGCCCGCGGGGAGTTCGCACGCGTCCTCGAACGCCTCCGTTTCCCGGATCACCCGGCCGTGGGTGGTGATCCACCGGATGGTATAGACCTGGCGTCCCAAGGGGAGGACCTTGAGGGAAAGTCTCCCCGAGCCCCGTTCGAGGCGTTCCAGGTCGACCCCGGTGGAGGCGTAGAACGCGCCGGAGAAGAGCCCCGCCATCAGGTTCCCCGCGCTGGCATCGGGGGCGTCGACGCAGACCCAAGCCCCGCCGGCGATATCCCAAATGCGGCCCTTCGGCGGCAGGGCGTACTGGTGCGCGTCATCGGTCGCCACGCCCCAGAGGCGACGCCCCCGGCTTAAAAGCCGGTCCCAAAGGGCCTCCACCGAGGGCCGCCCTCGGCCGCCCAGATTATTGCAGGCGCGGCTGGCGTTCCAGATCTCGAGGGCATGGGCCTGGTCTTCCCCGTCGAAATCCTCCGGCGCCAGGGCCCAGAGCCAATTGGGATGGTTGATCATGGTGAACGAGCCCGCCCCTCGGGCCTGGCGGGTGAGCCCCGCGAGTACTTGGCGGGCGCCGCCCTCGTAGTCCGAGGTCTCTTTATCCACCGTCCCCCCGATGCCGATGACATGCACCGACCCGTGGCCGCCCGTCGAGTTGTATTCGATGCCGGGGAGGGCCGTGAAATCCGCCGCGAGATCGGCGGGGAGCGCGGCCGCCGTGGCGGTGCGGTGGTCGGTGATGGCCGCGAAATGCCAGCCGGCGTCGCGATACCAGCGCCAGACCCCTTCCGGGGGGAGGGCGCCGTCGGAGCGGGTGGAATGGCAGTGGAGGGCGCCTTTGAAGAAGGGCATGGGGACTCCTGGTAACCTCGCCGGGCAACGCGATGGATTCGCGGTCCCCACTCGGGGCCGGCTCCCGCCGCCCCTCCAGTATGGGCGCAAGGCGCGAAGAGGTCAACGGTCCGGGGGGAGCCGAACACCGACTTGCGCCGCGCCGAGGGCCCCTGGATCTTTTGTCGGATTAATCCGACACTTTTTCATGGACGCCCGCCTTTTTACCGAACTCGGCTTCTCCGACAATCGCCGCGCCGTCTACCTCGCCCTGCTCGATTTGGGCGAATGCGCCGCGGCCGCGGTGGCCCGGCGCTCTGGCCTCAAGCGCACCACGGTCTACGAACTGCTCGAGGGCCTCGTCGCCGACGGCCTCGCCCACGAGGGCCGCCGCGGCAGCCGCAGGAGTTTCAGCCCCGCCGACCCCCGGGCCCTCCACGGCCTCCTGCGACGGCGCGAGAAGGCCCTCGGCGAACTCCTCCCCCTGCTGCTCGCCCGGGGCGCGGGGGCCTCGGCGAAGCCCCGCCTCCAATATTTCGCCGGCCTCGAGGGCGTGCGCCGGGTCAACGAGATGCTGCTCGAGGGGGGCGTGCGCGAGTACCGCTATTTCGGCTCGGTGCGCGAGATGGTCGACCTCCTCGGCGAATCCTGGCTGCGCCAATTCGTGCGCCGCCGGGTGGCCCTGGGCATCCGCAGCCGCGCCATCCGGGCGCGCAGCCGCGAGGTCGCCGGCCTCCCCTGGATGAAGGAGGGCGCGCGCTACCTGCGGGAGGTGCGCACCCTGCCCCGGCCGGTAGTGGGCGAACTCGCGAGCCTCTACCTGCTCCCCGACCGCATCCTCGTCAGCGCGGGGCGCAAGGAATGCTACGGGATGGTCGTCGAGAGCCGCGACTTGGCGGGCATCCTAGGGCTCCTCTGGGATTCGATCTGGGCGACGCTCCCGGCGAAGCCGGGCGCCCCGCCCCGCCCTACCGCTTGAAAATCCCGTTGCCCGAGAGGGTGAAGAAGAGCACCGATTCGGGGTAGACCGCGTTGTCGAGGGTGTGGGCGACCCGGTAGCGGTAGGTGTAGTTCGCGTCGAGTTCCAGGAAGCCCTTGAAGAGGCGCAGGGAAAGCCCGCCCACGCCCCCGTAGCCGAACCGGGTCGAGCCCAATTTGAACAGCGCGCCCTCGACGCCGACGCGCAGCGACAGCCAATCGGTGAACCAGTGCTCGAGGGCCGGCAGGAGGCGCACGCTGAAATAGGGGCTGCTCAGGTAGAACTCGTTCATCTGCTTGACGATCAGGAAGGATTTCCGCTCGTTGAAGTTCCAGGTGAGGTTCTCCTCGAGGAGGATGGGCACCAAGAGCGGAAGCATATCGTCTTCGAAGTACTTGCCGGTGTGGACGGTGGTGGCATACGACGTCGAATACTCCCGGAGCGGGCCCGGAACGTAGCGCGGGGTCTTCTCGCCGTAATAGGAGGCGAGCAGGTCGAAGAAGATCGTCTGGTCCGCGTTCTTGAAGAGGAGACCGAATTGCCCGCCGAGGGCGAGGCCGGCGTAGGTGGAGAAGGCGGCGTTGAAGTCCTGGGGCGGCATTCCGTTGGTCGAAAGGGGGGAATTGTACTTGTCCCACCAGTAATAGCGCGAGGAAATATTGCCGAGGATGAAGCCGAACCCGATGCCCACATGCTTCCCGAGATCGAAGCCGAGGTTCAGGATCCCCTGCTGGAAACGATTCTCCGACTTGGCGGCTTCCTTCAGGCTCCCGTAGAGGGCCGAGGTGGCTGCGTCGAGGTGGAAATTCGCGATGTAGGAGTCGTTATACGTGGACCCGGTATATTCCAGCCCGATCCCGAACCCCTTGACGATGGGAATCTGGTAGCCCGCCTTGAGGAGGGAGAAGGTCTCGGTGACCGCGCTCTCGTCCCGCACGATGATCGAAACCCCCCGCGACGCGTTGCCCGGCTTCGTGGTGTCCTCGAGGGTCTCCCCGTCGGGCAATTTGAAGGCGTAGGAGACGAAAAGGCGGTCTTTCGCGGCGGAGCCGAGGTAGGCGGGGTTGCCGTAGGACATATAGCGTTCGGGCTGGACCTTGAACTTGGCCGTGCCGGAACTCAGCCGGTTGAGGAAACTTTCCACCACCTTGTTCTGCGGGTCGAGTTTCCGGGCTTCGGCGAGTTCCCGCTTGGCCGCCTCCACATCCCGGCGGTCGTAGGCGTCGATGCCCTTCGACAGGCGCGTCACCGCCGTGGCGTTCATGGCCTTCTTGTCGCGCAGGGCCGCATCGATGCTCGCGTCGACCTTGAGGCCGAGTCGGGTGAGGATGCCCTTGGCGAAATAGGCGCTGATGTAGGGGTAGTTCTTTCCGGGGGCCTTGAGTTGCTGGGTCCAGAGGACCTCGCTGGTGCTCACCCGGGTCAACCGCGCGCTCACCAGCAGGTCGTCGCCCATATCGGTGATGCTGCCGAAGACGATGTAGTCGCAGGCGAGGAGCTTCCCCAATTTCCCCGCATCCTTATTCTCCACCAGGCCGCTCTCCACGAGCGCCGCCTCTTTCAGGAGATCCTTGCGCTTGTCGCGGTCGACGAGTTGGAGGCGGGGCGCCTTCTTGACCTCGAAGGAAATGAGCTCCGAGAAGCCCTTGCCGAGGTAGCGGTGGTCGGGGTTGTCCGAGTTCACCCCGAAATCGTTGATGGAGATGGCGCCGCCGGTCCCGGGCACGGGGGCCGAAGCGCCCTCGCCCGCGAGGCCGCTGCCCGCGAAGGCCTGTTCCGCGCCGATGGCCCGATTCGACTCCGGCCCGCCCACGTTCGCCACCGCGCCGGGGGCGACCCGGAGGGTGCCCAAGAGGGCGCTATCGAGGCGGACCGTAGCGCCCTCGTTGGTGAACGCCGCATGGAGCACATCCCCGTTGGTCAGGGTGATCGTCTGGATCTCCGCGGGGAAAAGGGTCGCCAAAAGGGGAACCACGACGAGGAAAGAACGAAATAGTACGGAAATGGACATGATGCCCCCCGGCGAAAGTAATCAGATGAATCGCATATTATATATTTGGGATGGAATTTTACCAGTGCGCCGAGGCCGCGGGCGGGGTCCATGCGTTCGACGAGGGGTCACGGGCTGGGTTTTGCCGGTTTTTCGGCCGGCGGGGCCGCCCCGCGTCGCGTGCGGCCATCCCCAATAGCGATGCGTCTCCCCTCCGGCGCCAAGAATGTGCCTCGGGCGCCGGTGGTGGCGCGTTCCCAGAACAGGATCGTCGGTGGCCCGAGGATCGCCGCGAGCCGTTTAAGGAGCGTCCTCGAGGCCGCATTGATGGAAATAAGCGCAGGCTCGGTACCCCGGGACTATGGGTTGACCGTCGAGGGCCAGCACGTTGAAGATGGGGGCGGGTTTGAACGATCGGGCGCAAGTCACCGTAATGTTCGAGGAGTTCGCCACCGAGATCATGCTCTTCTGACCTGAAAGACGAACATTTCCGCTCATGTTATAGATGGAAATGCTTTCGGATCCACTGATCTTCAGGACCGGCGTTTGCGTATCATGCTTCCCCAGCATCGCGGCCTCCGACTTGTAGTAATAGATCGACACATTCTTCGCGTCGAGGATTTCCGCCTGACAATCCGCCTTGATGCGCTCGGTATTCAGCGAATAGAGGGCCAGGGGCTCGGTGGTGCCTTTGACCAATAGTTTGCGGTAATCCGGGTGGCCGGTGTGCTTCGTGGAGGTCGCCTCATCCGGATTGAAGGCGTACCAGCGCCCGCCCCCCGATCCGGTGATCAGGTAGGTATAGAACAATTTTCCGCCGCGCTCCCTCGCGTCCCAGCCGACGAGGCCCGAAAACACGTTCCGGACGATCGAATTCCGGCCGGCCCGCCAGTGCAATGAGCAGAACTCTTCGCCCGTGTCGGGGCTGCTGATGGCGAGGTCGGACAGGCTGGTGCGGGCCCCCGCGTCGTCCACGGTGGCGATGATCGGCGTATTGGCCCCGCCCCAGCCGGCGGCGGCCCGGATTTCGCTGGTGAGCCGGGAGCCCCCGAAAAGCGCTGTCCGGGCCGAGAGGACCAGCGTGTCCGAAACGACGTAGATGCCTCGCGGGACGAATAGTTTCGGGTGCTGGAGCAGCGCGGCCCGGAAGACGGCCGTTTCATCGGTCTTGCCGTCGCCCTTCGCGCCGAGGTCCTTGATATTGACCGCATCCGCGTCCTCGAAGAACGGGAAGGTCTTATCGTCCCACAGGTGCTTGGCCTTGATCGAATCCCAAGCGGGAGCCGCGGGGACCTTGGACAGGACCCGCAGCGTCTTGTCCGTGGCCGCGCCGCCGTACCAGGACAAGCTGTTCCGGTTGCACCGCGCGTATCGCCGCACCCAGGACCATTCATCGGCCCGATCCAACGGTTCGCCCTGGACGATGGTTTCCACATTTCGGCAGAAGACGTTTTCCAGAACCAGGTTTTCGTCCTGGGCCGTGGCGAAGATCCGACCGCCGGGACGCTGGTACGAGAGGATCCCATCCACCAAGGTCGTGCCCGTCCCCGCCCGATTGCCCACGAGCGACACCGCGCATTCGGGATTCCCCTCGAAATGGAACCCGACGACCAGCAGCGGGGTGACGAGGCCCGCGTGGTAGACGAACGCCTTCTTCTGGCCCCGGCACTCCAGACCCGCGAGCATCGGGAATCGCGCTCCCTCGTCCGCCCACAGACCGTAGTCCCCGCCCAGGACCTCGATGTTGTAGGCTCCGCCGCCCTGTCCCGGGCAATTGATCATCCCGGAGAACGCCCCGTCCGCATGGATCTTCACGTCGGAAAGGCTGCAACCCTGCGAACCGGTGTGCTTGATGCCGGCGGCTCCGGGGAACCCGCGGATATCGAGGTCGATCCCCTGGAAGACCTGGTTGAAGGAGATGTTGGGCTGTTCCTTCCCCCACGCGGGCTCTTGCGTCCCGGGGACATCGTCGCGGGACTGCGCCCATACCCACACGAGGGGCATGGGCCGGTCCTTGTCCCGGAACTGGGCGGTCTCTGGATTGATCTTCAGGAGCGGCCGGCCGCCTTTTTTGGACCCGACGAGGACGGTCGGGCGGGTCCGGTCCCCCCAGAAATGCTGGGTGCCCCCGTCGTGCGCCGACGGGGTCTCGCGACGATAGACGGCCTGTTCGCAGGAGATCGTATTCGAGACCAGATACACCCCCTTCGGAAAGAAGCAGACGTACTGGAAATCGCGGGCGTCATGGATCGCCTTCTGGATCGCCAGGGTCGAATCCCGCTTGCCCAGGGGGTCGGCGAAATACGGTTTGCGGGTGACGTCTAGATAACCGAGCTTGGCGAGCGTATCGGAGGCGTCCACGCCGGGCGGGAACTGGTCCAGGCGCGCCTGGAAATCGGGGCCCTGCGGGAAAAGGAGCCCTCCGAGCAGAATCGCGAGGGTCAAGGCGGCCCGTGCATCCATCTTTCCTCCTCAGGAACGTTTTAAGCGAACGAAGCAGGCCGCGCAAGATCCCTCCCGCGCGCCCTATTGCAGACAGGCTCTCGGTGGCGATCAGTCAATCAGGCCTCCCCGAACGCCAGGCCCGGGCCCATGGGCGCATGGGCGACCATGATGTAGCGATTGACGCAGGTATCCTGGTTCTCGTGGGCGAAAGTCCACAGACGCTTGGAACAAGCCTTGATCACGGGTGCGCAGGCGGGATCCCGGGCGAGGTTGCGGCACTCCCCGGGGTCCGCCTCGAGATCGTAGAGTTCGTCTTCATCAAACCCATTATAGACATAGCGCCACTTCTCCGTGGTCACGGTGCGCTGGATGCCGTAGAGCTCGTTGCCGTTGGATTGGGTGAACCAAGCATCGCGCCAGCGCGGGCTCGGACGGCCCTCCAGGAACGGCACGAGACTTTCCCCCGCGAAGCGCCGGGCGCGGGGAAGGTCCGCGAGTTCCAGGATCGTCGGGGCGAAATCGGCCAATGAGACGAAGCGGTCCACGACCCTCCCCGGATCCCGGATCTTCCCGGGATGGCGGAGGAGCGCAGGGATGTGATAGGCGGAGCGGAACGACGGCAGGCCCTTGCACCAGAGGCCGTGCTCGGCCATATAGTCGCCGTGGTCCGAGAGGTAGAGCACGACGGTCTCCTCCTCCTGCCCGCTCTCCGCCAGGGCGCGGAGGACCTCCCCGAATAAGTGGTCTTCGTAGGCGCAGAAGGCGAGATAATGGCGGATCGCTTCGCGGTGCTCCCGGGGCGTGAGTTGGTCGAAGCGCGACCGCGTCTTGCGGTAGAGGGCGGGCTTGTCGGCCATGGCGTCGGCGAAGGAGGCGGGGAGTTCGATGGACTTGGGGTCGATGAGGTCGAGGAAGCGCGGCGGGACGAAATAGGGATCATGGGGGCCGACGGGCCCGATGAATTGGCACCAGGGATCCCCGCCCTTTTTCCGCTCCCTCAAGACGGAGGCGCCGTCGGCCACCACTTCCTCGTCGCCGAAGGGGTTCTCCCTTTCGCCATAATGGGTATAGGTGCCGTACCCCGGGCGCAGGATCTCGCCGTCGCCGCGCGTGCGGGGGGTCGGGGGCAGCTTCTCGTATTGCTTCCATTCGAAAGGCCGCGGGCGACCGGCTTCCTCCCGCGTCATCACCGGCTTCGGGGGGCGGGTCATGCGCCAACCCCGGTCCACGGGCGTCTCCAAGGCGCTCACATGCCATTTGCCGCTATAGTGCAGGTCGTACCCCGCGTCCCGCAGGTCTTCGCTGAAGAGGCGCACGCCGTCATAGAGACCGCGCGAGAGGGCGTTCCCCACATCCACATTATTCCAGACCCCGTGCTCCGACGGGAAGAGCCCCGAAAAAAAACTCGCCCGGGAAGGGCAGCAATGGGGCGAGGGGCAATAGGCGCGGGAGAACGCGATCCCTTCCCCGGCGAAGCGCGCCAGATTGGGCGCGGGCGCGCGCAGGACCGGCGGGGCCGTATCCCCCCGCTGCTGATCGGTCATAAAGATGAGGAAATTGGGCGGACGGCTCATGGGTTCCCCCTCTGATAGAGCACCGGGCGATCCAGAGGTTCGACCCCCGACGATGCGCCTTTGCGCGTTTCGGAGACGAGGGTCCACGCGGTGGGGTCCTGCGTCATCGAGAGGCCCAATAGTTTTTGCCCCGCCCGGGCGGGCCGGGGACAGGCGTTGGCCAAGAGCCAATCCTCGCAATCCTCGAAGCGGAAGAGTTCGCCCCCGGCGAGGGCCGTGGCGTTTCCTCCATAGCCGAAGATGCGCAGCGCCCTCGAGGCGCGCGCCAACACCACGGGGTGGTTCCCCTCGCTTTTGAGCCCGAAGATGTCGACGTTCTGCGCGCCATCGATTTCGAGGCGCGCTTCGCTCTCCGAGCCCTCGAGGTTGAGTTGGTAGAAGCGAAGGGGTTCCCGGGTGCCGCGGATCGCCATGGCCCGGAAGCGCGGATCCTGCTCCGACTTCCCCCACACGAGCCCGTGGGATTCCTCGTGCCAATTGTACCAGCGCCCCCCGCCGTGGCCGGAGAGGAGCACGAGGGTGCCGGTATATTCCTCCCGGCTGTCCTGCCTCCCGGAATAGCCATAACCGACCGCCGGCACCATATGCGCCGTCGCGCTGCGCACCTGCGACTCGCCCCCGCTGCGCCAATGGAGGAAGGTGAACCCCAGGCATTCCGTCGGGGCGTAGAGCCCCAGGAAGGAGAGGGAGGTCGCCGCCTGGGAAGAGTCGGATGTCTCCAGGATGGGCTTGCGCGCCTCGCCGTCGGAAAAGAAGGTCTCATCCCTCCGGATCGCGATGATCGAGAGGTTCTGGGCTACCCCGAAGAGTTTCGTCAGCGGCCTTAGCGAAAGCGTCCGCCTGACCCGGTAGACGCCCTTGGGGAGGAAGACCTTCTCGTTCCCGTCGATCGCGCGCTGCAGGGCATCGGTATCGTCGGCCACCCCGTCGCCCACGGCGTTCCACGGGGCCTCCTTCACGTTCGCCGCACCGCTGGATTCGAAGCTGGGCGTTTCGCGGAACCGGTGGCGCGCGAGGAGATCCGCGGGGGGTTCGCCCGGGGACGCATCCACGATCGTCGTGCTCCGCTTCCCGTCCACGTAGGGCGCCGTGCGGTACTGCCGCTCGAGGTAGGCCGCGGGGTCGATCCCGAGGGCGATGCGGTCCACCCGCGTCCACGGCCCCGGCGCGGCGGCGAGTTCCTCCCCCGGGGCCTTGACGATCACCGAGGCGTTCTTCAAGAAGACCCGGCTCAAGTGGATGCTGCGGGAAGTTTCGATCGCCAGATTTTTTCCCGGGCCATCGAAGGCCAGCACCGAATCGATGAGGGTGATGAGCCCTTCGCTGGGGACGTGATTCTTGGGTTTCCCGACGAGGAGGGGGCCGGGCCCCGGGCCCTCCATGCGGCAGCCCACCAGGCAGAGGGTCTCCATGCCGCTATAGACGAGGGCGTGCTTGCGCTGGCCGCGCAGGGTGAAACCGCTTAAGGTCGGGGCGGGCTGGGCCTCCGTGAGGTCGGCCCCGATTTCGCCGCCGAGGATGGTCACCCCATGGTGGGAGCCCCCGCTTCCGGCGCCGCCCTCCAGTCCCTTGAGGCCATGGGTGGCGTCGATGGTGCAGTCCTGGATGCTCGATCCCTGGGCCGCGCGGTGGCGGATGGCGATGGCGCCCGGGTTCCCCTCGCCGAGGACCAGGTCGATCCCGACGAAGAGTTGGTTGAACGACACGTTCCCCGACGGCGGGTGCTCGACGCCGTTCTTGCTGTCGACCCGCGACCAGAAATGGATGAGGATCTTCGGCCTCTGTGGCTCGTCGAAGCCCGGACTCCTGGGGGCCAGGCGGATCGTGGCCCGGCGGGCCGAATCCGCGGTGGAGCCGACGAGGATGCACGGGAACATCTTGGCCGAGGATAGCTTCCCGTTCTGGCGGCGGTAGAGGGGCTCGGCGCATGTGATCGTATCGGAGACCCGGTAGGTTCCCGGCGGGAAGAAACAGGCCAGCTGGTTCGTGCACGCGTATTCCACGGCCGCCTGGATGGCGCGCGTGGCGTCCTTCGCGCCCGTCGCATCCGCCCGAAACGGCGCCGCCGTCACATCGACGTAACCCATGGCCGCGAGTTTCCGGTTCCCGAGCCCCTCCACCCCGGTGCCGAGGCGCACCATGTCCATCATCGGCGCACGGACCGTATCCATGATGTGCTCGGGGGGAATGGCCTCCTGGGCGGGGGCGGCGCCGAGGACCAGGGCGGACATAAGGCCGATTTTAAGGAGCGGGGATGGGAACATGGGGCGACTCCTGGGAGGGATGGGGCGCGGCCTGCCCGGAAGGGGTTGAAGCGATTCGGTATTCCACCCAGCCGGCGATGCTTTCCCCCGGGGGGATATTCCAAAGGCCCGCCTCATCGAGGAAGCCTCGCGCCGTGAGGCGATGGGCGTCGGGGGCGCTGGATTGGTGCTCGACGCAAAGGGCGCCGGCCCCGGGCCGGTAGAGCACGAGGTAGGCTTGGGAGGGATCGGCCGAGAGGTCGAGGCCCATGGCGGGCGCATCGAGCCAGGCCAAATGCGCCGTGGCCCCGGACCCGAAGAGGAAGGTGGTGCCCGAGGGCCACTCCAAGGCGGTCCGGCCTTCCCGGAAATCCGTTCCTCCCGAAACCGGGGCGAGGGCCCGGCGCTGGCCATCGAAGTTCGCCGAGTTTCCGTGCGTCGCCGTGAGGCGGAAAAGTCCCGAGTCGCCCACGGCCCAATAGGGGTGCACCCCGAATCCAACGGGAAGCCTTCGGCGATCGACATTGCTCGCGACGTATTCGATGCGCAAGCCCGCCCCGCTGAGCCGGTAGGTCACCCGAAGCGAATTGGACCTCGGAAATGCCGCCCAGCGCGGGGAACGCCCATCGTGGTCGAGGCGAAGAATCACGCTGGCCCCATCCGCCTGGGCACGGGGAGCCTCCCAGGAAAAGAGCGCGTCGATGGCATACCCGTGCATGCTCGAAGGCCGCGGTTGGTCGGACCCCCTCATGAGGTTCGTCCTTCCATCCAGGATGAGCCGGGCGTCTTTCACCGTGCTGGGGGTGGGATAGAGGAGCGGAATCCCCCCGGCGCGTTCCCCATCCGTCGGCTCCAGGGGCTTAAGAAGTTCCCGCGCGCCGACGCGCCAGGAGACCACACGGCCGCCGCTGGCGGGATCCACGAGTGCTTCCATCGCCGCAGCCGCCCCTTCCCCATGGCGGGAAAGACGCACGAGGCGCCGGCCACCCGAGAGGGTCCATCCCGCCTGATAGGCCCCGTGGGTTCGCTGGGCATCGAGGCCTTCACGATCCTGCGCGGCGCCGCCGAAAACTTCGATGAGGTCGGGCCAAGGCCCCATCCGGGCGAAGTCCAGCGGGGAGAAGCCGCCGACCGTCATCGCCGTGGTGCGGGCCCCATGATCGCAGAGCTTCCGGGCGATGGAAACGCGGCCGTAGCGCGCCGCGACATGGAGCGCGCGGTAGCCATCCACCGTCGCCGCCTCCACCGAGGGGCCCTTGAGAAGGAGGCGATCCACGACGCGCTCAAAGCCCCGGTAAGCCGCTAGGTGGAGCGCATTCCAGCCCCAGGCATTGGTGAGCCCCGCGTCGGCGCCCCGGGCCAGGAGAATAAGCGCCGCGTCATCCCGACCGCGGATGAGGGCCTTCATGAGGGCCGTCTCGCCCATCCCCAGGTATTCCTCCCGCGCATCCAGCTGCTTCGCGCCGCTCGAAAGCGCTTCCACAAGGTTCGGATTCCCCACGGCGGCGGCCAGCATGAGCGCGGTGGTGCGGGTGGACGCGCTGACCAGGCTGTCCCCGCCGAAACCCTCCCGAAGGTGTTGGTTCACGGAGGCCAGATCCCCCGCGCGGATCGCTTTCGCCAGGGTCGAAGGACTGAGGGGGGCGGGCGCTTCGCCCCATGCGCAAATTAATAGGAAGAGACCCAGTAGGGCGAGGCGCCAAACATCGCCTAAGGGCTGGCCATGCCGTTTGCTCGTCATCCCCTGATTCTAGACCTCCCCGGCGCCGCCGGCAATGGAAATCTTGATCTTTGAATAGGACAATTTGAGCATGGGAATTTCCCGCGCGCCTCGCGACCTAACGAAGAACGGCTATCGAGAGACCAAGGCACCGGCGCAAATCCTCTTCGCCAGCCCCTCCCCCCTCGCCGCGGCATTCGGGCTGAGCGTACTCGGCTTCGGGTTCCACGCGACGAAGCAGAAACGGACCTTCGACGCCATGAAGCCCTGGTCCCTCCCGTTCTGGTCGATCAATTGGGTCTCGAAGGGCGGCGGGTGGTTCGAAAACGGTCCCATCGGCAGGCGGCGCGTGCGCCGCGGCGAGGCCCTCGTGAGGTTCCCCCATGAACCCTGCCGATACGGCCACTCCCCCGGCGGCGCCTGGGAGGAGTATTGGATTCTTTTCGACGGGAACCTCCCCGCACGGTTGGTGGAAGCGGGCCTCCTCGACGCGCATTCGCCGATCTTACGCCCCAGGGGGATCGATTTCACCCCGCGCTTCGAAGAAGCCCGCAAGGCCAGCCTCGTCCGCCGACCCCCGATGGCGATCTTCACCCGGCTCCTCATCGATCTCTTTTCCCACGGCCTCCCCGCCCCCGGCCGCCCGGAAAAGCCGGATCGACCTGAGACCGACGCCCTGAAACAATTCTACGAACTCCTCCATGCCCGCGCGGAAGAACCCCTGGAAGGCCTCCCCGGCCTCGCGGCCCCCTTCGGCAATTACCATAGCTTGCGGCGCGCCTTCCAGAAACGCTATGGCCGCGCGCCCCACCAAGTGCTCCTCGAGTCCAAACTCCTTCGGGCAAGGCAACGGCTCCTGACGACCCGGGGAACGCTCGCGCAAATCGCCCACCACGTCGGCATCGAGGATGTTTCCTATTTCATCCGCCTCTTCCGAAAGCGCTTCGGCCTCTCGCCCGTGCGGTTCCGCCGAGGGGTGGAGGCGGGGCCCTAGGAGCCCGTCGGGCTGAAACAGGGGATTTTAGAAACCCTGACCTCGCCGGGGCCTTCCTTTCTCCCGCGGGAGGTGGGAATCCATTAATCAGGCTTCTCGACCCGTTTCAGGTAATGCACCGACCCCGCATAGCGTTCGTAGCCGAGTTTTTCATACACCTTCTGCGCCGCCGTATCGTGGGTCAGGGTCGAGACGGTGCGCTTGACGAACCCCTCCTCGTCCATACGCCGGGAGATCTCGGCCTGCATTGCCTTGCCGATGCCCTTCCCCTGATAGTCGGGATGCACGGCGTTATTGCCGATCTCCGCGAGTTCCTTGCCGGGATACGCATGCCAGGTGGCGTAGCCGACGACCCGCCCTTCCTTCTCGGCGACCACCGCGCGGTAGAGATCTCGCTTTAATTGGGCGCGCACTTCCGGACCCTTGAACGCGTGCCAATCCTTGCCGCCGGGCTTTTCTCCGAAGAAGGCCTCTTGCATGCGCGCGAGGCTCACCTCGCCGAAGGCCAGGCGGGTCACCTCCTCCACCGCGTCCAGATCCTCGAAGCGCGCCGGGCGCACGAGGAGGTCCCCGGAGACGGGATGGGGAAAAAAAGGCTTACAAGCGGCGAGGGCCCCGATCGTCTTCTCGATATCGGGCACGAAGGCCGCCACGCGGTCTAAATCCAGCGCGGTGCGGTCGTCGGCCGGGGTGTGGTAATAGGGCCGGTTGGCATTGTCGTAGTACCACACGTAGGGCACCCCGTACTGGTAGGCGCCCCCGTTATCGCCGCCGCCCGAGACATCGAGGCGATGGAGCAGATGGCAGCGGTCTTGGGGGATGGCGCCGAGCTTGTCGATGAAGGGCTTCGGGCCCGCGGCGTAGCGCGTGGCGGTGCCGAGGCGGTTGCCGATATCGTCGATGTCCACTAGGGCGATCGCCTCTGCCAAATGCGCGCGCCGTTTCGAGAAGAACGCCAGGGACCCGCGTCCGGTGAGGTCCTCTCCCCCGAACTCTTCGCTCCCCGTGGCGACGAGATAGATCGTGGCGGGGAAGTTTCGGACCTTCAGGCGCCGGGCGATGGCGAGGAGCGCGGCCACCGCGGCCCCGTTATCGGTGGCCCCGGGCGCCTGCGCCGCCGAATCGTAATGGGCGAAGACCGCCATCCAATGGGGCCCGCTCCCGGGCAACTCGGCCACGACATTCTGGGAGACGCCCAGGCGAGTCGGCTCGCCGTGCACGTGCACAGTCGCCACTTTTCCCTCGTGAGTTTTCAAGTGGAGCGCGTCGGCGTAGGAAAGCGTGATCACCGGCATCCGCGTGAGGGTGGGATCCCGCACGATCTTGGTGTTCACGTGATCGTTCAGGGGGCTCACCACGACCACCGCGGCGAGCCCCTCCGCCTCGAGCCGGCGCAAGAGCGCCTGGCGGGTGAAGAGATCGGCCATGGGCATGAGGATGCCGATGGCCCCGACGGGCACGGGGACCCGCGCGGCCTCCTCCTCGTTGCCGAGGAACACGAGGGGGCCGTGGGCGCGGCCGACCGGCGAGAATTGGAGGGGCCAAACGCGCCAGGAGACGCCGCCGATTTTCAATTCGGCGGATTCGGACCCGTCCTCGGGGGAGGGGAAATCTTCCGTCCAGGCCTTGAGTCCCGCATCCTGGAAGCGGGCTTCGATCCACGCGGCGGCTTTCTTTTCCGCCCCGCTTCCCGGGGCGCGGGGGCCGATGACGCGCACCAGGCCGTCCAGGGTGGCGTCGAGTTCCTCGCGAAGCGCGTGATCCGTCAGCATGCTCCCTCCATCCCCCCGCGGGGTTCAGTCCACGCCGTAATGCTCTCCCGTCAGACGGTACTCGGGCCAGCCGCGGGTATAGCCCAACTCGCGCTTCAGGTAGCGCCGGTAGGCGGAGAGGAACTCGGGCCCCTCGTCATGGTAGGCCTTCTCGGGGCCGTTCTCCCCCGGGATCGAGAAACGATAGGGCGGGGGGAGGCGGTACGGGGGGATGCGTTTGCGGCGTTTCACGCCCCGGCGGGCGGCCTCGCCCAAGAGCCGGGCGCTGCGGGCCGGGGTGATGCATTTGGCCAGGGTGGGCCCGATGGCCTCCTTGGTGACGACGAACTCCGCGCCGCCGATGAGGTCGGCGACCTCGCGCTCCACGGCGCTGTCCCCCGAGATCAGCGCGACCGGGACCCCGCGGGACCCGCATTGGAGGATGAACATGCCCACTTCGCCGTAATCGCGCCCATTGACCGTCACCCGCGTGTGGGGGGTGACCGCGCCCGGCGTACCGGTCATCGCATGGCCGCCGATGTACATCCCGACGTCCGTCCCCTCGAAGAACGGGAGCCAGGGCCCCCGTGGATAATCGCCGGTGATGAGCTGGGCCCGTTCGGTGAGTTCCTCCACGAGGAGCGTATTGCCTTGGCCGTGGGAATCCCAGATGACGACCTCGTCGGCCCCGGCGGCGAAGGCCCCGTCGGCCGCCGCGGAGACTTCCGCCGTGGCGATTTTCATGAGGCGGCGGGTGCGCTCCAGATTCACGGGGATATTGCGGTCTTGATCGTCGCGGATGACGAAGCCCGCGATCCCCTCGAAATCGAATTGGATGTAGACCTTCATGCCGTCCCCCCCCGTTTTCCGTCGTTGGCCGCGGTCGAGCGTTCGAGATAGGCGTCGAGGGTCTCGAGGCCGAACTCGCGCACCAGGTCGGCGGCGCTGCGCTTGTCGCTGCGGCTGGTGATGAGGGCGGGACCCACGTTCGCCGGGATATCCACCGTGACCTCGCGGCCGTACTTGCGCTCGATGTCGGGGAATTTCTCCCGGTTGAAGTCGAGGTGCACCATGACGCGGTCGAGGTCGACCGTGGCCCGGGCGATCGGGCTATAGCAATCGGTCACCTTCACCTCGCGGCCGAAGGGATCGAGGATGCCCCCGCCGTCGAAGGGGAGCGCGGCGGCGAAGAAGGCGCGGGTCTGGTAGGCGAAGACCTGCTGCATGAGCCCGCCGTGGTACATGCTGGGGAAGGCGAGGATATCGGGCTTGAGCCGCCGGTAACCGTCGAGCACGTTCTGGAAATTGAGGTCGAAGCAGACGAGGCCCCCGAGGCGGCCGAGGGCGCTCTCCACCACCACCGCGCCGGCGCCGGGGCTGAGGCCCCCGTTGCGCTCGCCATCGGTGAGGTTCACCTTGTCGTACACCCCGAGGACTTCGCCTCGGGGGTCGAGGAACACCACGCTATTGAAGCATTTCCCCCCGCGCTCGGTCTTCATGGACGCCGCCACATGGCAGCCCTCCGCGGTGGCGAGGCGCCGGTAGGCCGCGAGCATCGGGCCGCCGCGCTGGACGTTCTCGGCGGTCTCAGGCGTCTGCGCGTAGGCCTCGACGCCCTCGCAGAAGACCACCAATTGGTCGCGGTAGCCTGCGAGCCGCCGGAAGACGCCCTCGAGTTCCTCGAGGATGATCTTTTGGGAATCGCTGGCGCCGCGCACGGCCCGCGTGGCGAATTGGACGCAGGCGATCTGTACGGGGCGGCTCATGCGTAGAGCTTCCCGGCCGCGGCCGCGTAGGACTTGGCGAAGGCCGCCCCGTCGAAGCCCGGGTCGCCGGGGGGGATGTCGGCGAGGCGCACCTCGCCGCCTCCGCGCTCCCGGGAGAGCCTTCCGGCGAGCATGAGGCGCACGGATTCGGTGAGGTCGGCGATGGGCGCGAGGTTCGGCTCCCCCTTCTCCATGGCGTCGCAGATGCGGTCGAGGAGCGCGCCGTAGATCTTGGCGGTATCGACGCGGAATTGGAAGGTCGATTTCGTGGTGGTGATGACGAACTCGAAGGGCTGCCACACCCCGTGGGTCACCGCGAAGGTGGCCGCGACGCCGCCCTGGAACCGGGCGAAATAAGTCTCCTGGGTCTTCCCCTCTACGCTCGAAGCCCCCATGAAACTCGCCGAGAGCGCCCCGGCACCCAAGAGCCCGCCGAGGCCCTCGGCCACGTGCACGGCGTAATTGAACTCGTCCACCCCGGCGGTGGCGAAGACGCCGAGGATCTTCCCGCGTTCGCTCTCTGGCTTGGCGGCGAAGGCGACGATCTCGTGGGCGAAGCGCAGCGAGGAACTGCCGAAGATCCGCAGGCCCCGGGCCGAGAGCGCTTCGAGTTCCCGGCAATCGGCCGCGTTCCCGACGATGGGCTTGTCGATGAAGACGGGCTTGCCGCGCTCGAGGAAGGGCCGGGCGCATTCGAGGTGGCGGTCCCAATCGCAGCCCTGGATGAAGCCGATATCGGTGGCATCCGCCAGGTCCGCGAGGCTGCGGCTGCGCTCCTGGATGCCGGCCTTGCGCATGAAGCCCTCCACCTCGTCGTCGCCGCGGAACCCGTCGTTGTAGATCCCGGTATAGGCGGCGCGCCCCTTGCCCGCCAAGTACTCGGCGAAGGCCTTGGGATGGGAGGTATCGATGTTGACGACGCCGATGCGGATCATGGGTTCTCCTTGAGAAAGTTCCGAACGATCGATGAAGGGCTCATATCGCCACGGTGGGGAAGCCGCCATTCGTGCGGTGCGCCACGAAAGGCACGCGGAGGACGCTCATTGTTTTTCGTCCAGGAGGATCCCGCCGCTTTGGGCGTAAAAATCGGCGTCGAGGGCGAAGATGCCGCGCTGGGGTTTCGTCCACGATTTTCCGGCGCAGGGGTGCCGGGCGGCCATCGCATCCCAATCCCGGTAATTCTGGAAACCGTTGGTCTCGACGATGCCCGCCTTCATGCCGGGGAAGAGCGGCAGCCGCGCGGCCACGTTCTTGTTCCACTCCACGAGGATCGGGTTGACCGTGAGGTCGGCGCAGAAGCAGGGGATGCCCTTCTCCGCCGCCACGGCGAGCATGCGCAGCGTCATGGAGAGGGTCTTGGCGATGGGCTTGAGGGCCAAGGCCCGGTAGCCCAAGTCGATGCGTTCCCGCACGTCGGCCTCGCCATGGGCGCTCTCGTCCGCCGCCACGCGCACGCCCAGGTCCCCGACGCGCTGGTGGTTCTCTTCGGCGAAGGGCTCCTCCAGGATGAGGATATCGCCCAGGGCGCCCAGGGCCTTGGCGTGGTCGAGGAAACGCGCGAGGAAATCGGTGGAGGGATAGCGCCCGTTGGCATCGAGGTAATAGGCGATGCGGCCCGAGGCGGTATGGGGCGTCTCGAAACCCCGTGCGATCTGGTGGATCTCGGCGAGGCGCGCCTGGTCCCAGGCGAGCATCTTCTCGGGGTCTCCATCGCCCTCGGGATCCGACCCGATCTTGATCTTGAGGAGGGGATGGCCGGCCTCGAGCACCGCTCGGATCCCCTCGGCCTTCACGCCATAGGAAAGCAGCGGCACGAGGGCCAGCGCCCCGTGGCGCGCGCCGAGGGCTTTGCGGTAGGGCTCGGGCACCATGGCATCGAAACCGCCCACGCCAAGGCGGCGCGCATAGAGCACCCACGCCGCGTTGTCGAGGGCGACGAGGGCGTTGAGGATGAAGGTGAGGCGCAGGTCGGGGCGGCCGGTGACCGTTTTGCCGTAGGCCACGAGTTCGGGGAGGATCTTCGCCTGCAGGTCCAGCGGCGTCTCCCACGGGACCTCTTTCGCCATTTGGGCCGCGCGCGAAGTGATGAGGAACATCATGGCGTTGCCGGCCGCCTCGGGGTTGCCCGTGAATACGGCGCCGTCGGACCACAGCACGCTTTGGGTCCCCAGGCCGCTGGCGCGCAGGCCCCCCTCGTCTTCGAGGCTCACGCGGGCCTGCCAGAGTTCGGAGAGGTAGCCGCCCTTGAACCCGAAGGGGGCCAAGAGGGGCTCGCGCTTGAAATCGCATTGGGCGTTCTTGATTTTCATTTGGGGACCTTGGGGGGGATGGGAGCGCGCTACCCGAGCAGGCGGCCCGGGAGATAGATTCGACGCGGCAAAATACCCGGGTTCTCGATGCGCTCGACGCACTCTTCCACCGCGAAGCGGCCGGCCGCCTGCCAATCGACGCTCACCACCGGGCCGGGCTCGAAGCCGGGGTCGATGCGGTTCTTGCCGTCGAAGCCGAGGAGGCTGGCCTTCGAGGCGAGGGCGTGGCCGTGGGTTTCGCGGTAGCGCATGGCCCAGACCTGCATGGCGCCCCCGCTGGTGAAGAGGATGCCGCCCTTGGGCTTCGCCGGCGGCGGCTCGTCATGGCCGACGAGGGTGCCTTGCCCGCCGTGGCGGGCCCAGGCATCGAGGAAAAGCCGGGCGCGATTCTCGAAGGTCGGGGCCGCGTGGCCGACGACGGTGACTTCCTTCACGCGGTGGGCCTGGAAATGGGCGACGGCGAGGGAGGCCGCCTCGAACGGATCCATGTCGATGATTGTCAGGCGACCGCCATCGCTATCGTGGACGCAGACCCCCACGAGGGGCCGGGTCGGCGCGAGCTTCTTGTAGAGTTCACCGTGCTCCTCCGCGCCGAGGAGCACCGCGCCCTCCGCGCCCGCAAGGAGTTCGTCGAGTTCGGCCAATTTCATTTTTTCGTAATTGAAGTGCAGGACCAGCGAAGCGCCGAGCTCGGCGGCCGCCGATTGCATCCCCAATAGGACGGTCGAAAAAATGCCCGTCACCAGGTTCTGGCCCCCGAGGAAAACGGCCACCCGGCGGCCCAAGGGCTCTTCGGTCCTTCGGGAAGCTTCCCGCACATAGGTGCCGCTGCCATGGCGCTTTTCCAGCACTCCCTGGCGGCAGAGCTGGTCCACCGCCCCCCGCACGGCCCCCGCCGGCAATTGGAAGCGCTCCATGAGTTCCCGAAGGGAAGGGATGCAGAATCCGGGGGGATATTGGCCCGAATGGACCTTCTCGAGGATGAAATCGGTGAGCCCCCGCACGGTGGACGGGGTCGGATGGGAAGCGCGCTCAGACATGGGGGACCACTGTTCAAGAAATACTACACACTTTAACACTGTTTGTCAATACGGCGCTTTGCCTCCCCCGAAATCTATCCGAAACGAGGCCGTTAAATCACATAAGAAAGCGCCCCGAAATCCCCCCCCATCAGGAATACCTATGGGGTCGTCTAAAATTTCGGGCATGGCACTCAATATTCTGGAACGCCGTGCGAATGATCTCTACCCGGGGAGTACGATGGAAATTCCCTTGGACCCAGATCTTAAGAGAAAACTCCGGGAGCCTACCGCAGTCTCTTGGCCGGGTTCACGCCCCGGTTGCCGGCCTCATGGGTAACGCTTTGGACCGATCTATTGGCCCAATCCGCGCAGATCAATTTCCCAGGCATCCACCACCGTATCTCCTTGGGTCACCCACAGTAGGTCGTGCAGGTTGATGGTGGGGTCGCAGTGGGGAAGGATCAGTTCGACTCGCTCTCCCAAGGCCGGCCGGGCCCCACCGGGCGGCGGGAACAAGCGGCCGTGCTCATCGCCGAACCACTCGTAGCGCCAGGTGCCGGGCCGACCGATGGGCAGGGGCGGTGCGTCGGGGGTGAAATAGAGTTGCTTGAGGCCCGCATCGATGGTGACGAAGTCGGCATGGTTGGCGCTGATGACGGTGGATAGGAGCGTGAGCGCCGGTTGGAAGCGATCGAAGCGCCGACCGTCTGCGCCCCCCAATTTGAGGTATTCCGCATCCATCACGCAATAGGAACCCACCTGGAGATCGCTGAGATCCGGGATTCCCAAGTCGGCCTCGGCGGTGCCGGTGCCCGCCCCGGTGAGGAGATCGATGGGCAGGCCCGAGGCCCGTAACCGGCGAAAAACTTCGGCGGCCCGGCCCAGCAAGGCCCGCGAACGCGAGGCCCGCTCTTCGGCGTTTTCGATGTGCTGCAAATGCCCGGCGTAGCACTGCAAGCCCCGCAGCCTGAGGCCGTCCTGGACAGCCACCCATTGGGCAAAATCCGCCGCCGCCGCGAAGGAGACGCCCGTGCGCCCCATCTCGGGATCCACATCCACGAGGACCTCGAGGGTGATGCCCGCCTGCCGGGCCGCCGACGCCAGCGCCAGCGCGTTCTCCCGGGCATCCACCACCACCCTGAGGCCGGGGAAGCGGGCGGCCAAGGCGACGAGCCGCGCCACCCGGGCCGCGGCCACCACCGGCGAGGTGATGAGCACTTCGGGGATGCCTGCCTCGAGCAGTACCTCGGCCTCGGCCAATTTGGCGGCGCAGATCCCCACGCACCCGCCGGTGGCCCATTGGCGCGCGGCGAGGCGCGAGCACTTGTGGGTCTTGGCGTGGGGGCGCAGCATTTTCCCGGCGCCCCGGGCCAGATCCCGCATCAATGCCAAGTTGCGATCCAGTCGGTCAAGATCGAGCACCAGGCAGGGAGTGTCGAGTCCATCCCGGTGG
This sequence comes from Spirochaetota bacterium, assembly GCA_017302015.1. Lineage (GTDB taxonomy): Bacteria > Spirochaetota > UBA12135 > COTS27 > JAFLEE01 > JAFLEE01. The sequence continues at coordinate 28,097 of JAFLEE010000036.1, forward strand.
CGGCCCCGCATGTCGGTCACCCCTCCGTCAGACGACAAGTTTCCGTTCATCATGGGGCCGCCGGGGCGGGCGCAACGATGCCCTCGAGGGCGGCGCGGGCCACGCGCAGCACATTGCCGCCCAGCACTTGTCGGATGGCCGCCTCGCTGTGCCCGCGCTGCACGAGGCCCACCGTGAACAGGGGCCAATTGGTCCAGGCCAGGCTGGGGTCATCGGCGCCGGGGAGGGTACCCTCGGGCCAATAGGATTCGAAGATCGCGCGCGCCTTGGGCCAGGCGCCCTGCAGCTTCGCCCACTCCTGTTCGTCGCGCGCCGCGCTGTGGGCCTTATCGGTGCCGATGGCCACGTGCTCGGCGCCGAAGCGCCTCATCAGGTAGTCCAGGTGGTCGAGGAAGCGGCTTAAATCGCCGGCGCCCCCGAGGAAGCCGGAGACGCAGCAAACCCCGACGTAGCCGCCCGTGTCGGCGATGGCCTTGATGACCCCGTCGGGTTTCGCCCGGGGATGGGCGTGGAGCGCGGCGCAGGTGGTGTGGCTGGCCACCATGGGGCGCCGGGAAAGCTGCGCGGCCTCCAGCGAGGTCTGCCAGCCGCTATGGGCCACGTCGCAGACGAGACCGCAGCGGTTTAGTTCGGCGATGGCGAGGCGGCCGAAATCGCTTAGGCCCCCATTGGCCGCTTCCATGCAGCCATCGCCCAGGAGGTTACGGCGATTGTAGGTGAGGTGCATCATGCGGCAGCCCATCTGGAAAAAGAGCGGCAAGTAGGCCAATTCCTCTTCCGCGCTGCGCCACTGCTGGGCTAGCGGCACCCCGTTGGTGGTGAGGTAGAGGCAATGCTTGCCGGCGCGCTTGGCGGCCTCCACATCCTCGGGCAAGGTGGCCCGCACCAGGTGGCCGCGCAGCAAGTCGCCGTTTTGCGTGTGGCGGGCGAAGCGCTTTAAGTGCTGCAGGGGCGCCTGGCATTCCTCGCCCGCGTTCTGGAACACGCAGGTCACCCCCGCGGCCTCCCAGGCCTCCGCCGCCTCGGAGCGGGCCTGGAGATCCCGTACCTGTCCGCTCATGATCTGGTGCTCCCGCAGGTCCTTGAGTTCCTCTTGGGAGGCGCCTTCTCCGGCGGCCTGGCGCAACGCATCCCCGTCCATGGGGGCCAGGGGCGCGAAGCCGTAGGCGTCGAAGACCAGGGCCTCGCGGTGAAGACGCAGCCCGACCTCGAGGTCGCGGGCCGAGGGCTTGAGGTTCGCCAGGCCGTGCGCGTACGCTTCGGTGATGCGGGGGTCCATGATGGCTCCTTAAGGCGCTTCGCGCAGGAAGTGGACGGATCGCCCATGATCGGGTCGCCCCGAGCAGACTTCTGGGATGTTGCCATGGAGGGGAAAGGCCCGAAAGTTCACCCCATCCGCCGCGCCCCCGGTTGGCGACGCCGCATCCAAACGCTTCCGGAACGATGGAACCCGAAACGCGCCATTCGCCGGACGGCAGCTATCCGGCGATGGCCGGATTCTCCGGATGCTTCAGCGTGCGCTCGCGGTCCCGGATGGCTTGGGCGATGTCCGCTGCGCGATCGAGGGCGCGCAATTGCGCCACCAGCGTGCCGTCCCCCATGAGGCGAGCCACGCGGGAGAGGAGCCCGAGGTAGACCTGATGCCGAGCTTCCGGGGCGCCGAGGAGCAGGATGACATGCACGGGCTTCCCATCGGCGGCCCCCCAATCCACCCCGGGTTTCGAGACGGCCAGGGCCATGAAGACTTCCTTGACCGCGGAGGAACGGACATGGGGGATGGCGAGCCCCCCGCCGATTCCGGTATTCGCGATGGCTTCTCGTTCGAGGATGCGGTGGTAGAGTTCGTCCCGGTTCCCGAGGCGCCCGCCATGGGCTAGCTTCCCGAGGATCTCCCGGAGGGCGTCATCCTTCTTGCGGGCCTCCAGGGGCACGATCACATGGGAAGGCGGGAGAAGCAGCCCCACGGAATCCCGCGCGCGCATCTTCTCGCCGACCCCGACTTCGTCCAGGAACTCATACAGGCTCTGCCGCAAATCCGCCCGTTTACGGGCCGAAAGCGACGCCTTGCCGCGGCCCTCCCGGGAAATGGCTTCGGCCAAGGCCACGCCAACTTCGGCTTCGCCCGCCGCCACCAGGGTGGCCCCGGCTTTTTTGATGCGGGCGGCCTCATTGAGGTTGCTGCATCGGACGAAAACCCGAATGTGGGGATTGCGAATTTTGGCTTGGCGGATGATTTCGGGGGCATCCTCCAAGTCGGTGCTCAGGATCAGGGTGCCGGCGGTGGCCACCCCCGCTTCTTCGAGGAGTTCGGGGCGGAGCGCGTCGCCGTAGATGGCCGGATAGCCGTGCTTGCGCAGTTCGCGGACCGTCCGCAGATCCAGGTCGACAATGGTGGTTTCCGCCATCTGTTCGGCGAGGAGCTGGTGGACGATCTTTCCCACGGGCCCGTATCCGACCAGGATGCACTTGTCCTTCTGGATGCTCGCCGCTTGCGCGGCGGGCCCCGTGGCCGGGTGTTTGCCCCTCGCTTCCCGTTGACGGGCCGTGCGACGGGCCAGCCCATAGATGACCGGATTGAGCGCGATGGAAATCATGGAGGCGCCCACGAGGGCATTCCATCCGGCGGGGTCGAGGAGCCCCAGGCTGAGGGCGACGGTGCCCAGGATGAAACTGAACTCGCCGATCTGGGAGAAGGCCGCCCCGATGGGGAGCGCCAACGCCATGGGCTTCCCCAGTAGGCGCACCACCAGGAGCGTGGCGAGGGGTTTCACCCACATCACGACCAGGAGCACCGCCAGGAGGACGAGGGGCGTCTGAACCAGGGCCTTCGGGTTGACGAGCATCCCCACCGAAACGAAAAACAGAATGGAAAAGACATCTTTGAGGGGAAGGGCATCCCCGGCGGCGCGGGAGGCGAAATCGGAGCGGCCCACCGCGATGCCCGCCAGGAAGGCGCCCAGGGCCATGGAGACCCCGAAAAGCGATGCCGAGGCGACGGAGATCCCCAGGGCCGTCACCAGCACGGTCAGGGTGAAGAGTTCCCGGGAACGGGTCTTTTCGATCTGCTCGAAGAGGCGCGGGATGGCCCACTTCGCCAGCACGAAGACCGCCGCCCCGAGGGCCAGCATCTTCGCCAGGGCGAGGGCCACGGCCTTGGCGGTTTCCCCAGGGGAAAGTTGGGCGTGCTGCCCTCCGAAAAGAATGGGGAGCAGCAGGAGGAGCAGGACGGTCATGAGGTCTTCCACCACCGTCCACCCGATGGCCAGATGGCCGATGGGGCCATGCATGTCGTGGTGGGACGTCAGAACGAGGGCCATGACCACCGTGCTGGCCACCGAGATAGCCATGCCCAGGATGATCCCGGAGACCCAGGGCCAACCGAAGAGGGTCATGAGGGCGGCGGTGGCCAGGGTGGAGAGGGCGCTCTGGAGGACGGCCCCGGGGAGGGCGTAGCGCCAGACCGCCAAAAGTTCCTTGACGTGGAAACGCAAACCCACGACGAAGAGCAGAAGGATCACCCCGATCTCAGCGAATTGCTCGGTGACCTTTTGATCGGCGACGAAACCCGGGGTGAAGGGGCCGATGGCCAATCCGGCGGCCAGATAGCCCACGATGGGAGAAATAGAGAGCCGATTGGCAAGGTAACCGAGGACCAAAGCGCCGATAAGGCCCGCCACCAACGTGACGATGATGTTGAGATCGTGCATTCGTGTGCTCGGTGAAGCTCGCTCGGGGATGCGCCGAGGGACGGTTGGGAGACAACTCAGCAGTGGCGAACCGGAAACCCCAGGGAGGAACCTGAGCCAATCCGGATCCACAGAATGGGCGTATCTTGGCGTGAAAACAATGAAAACTCAATTTCACGATGGGAGGCGTCCCTACGAGCGGCCTTCAATAGGAAGCGGGGGACGGTCCGGTCGACGGGAAAGTTCCCATTCCAGTCTATATCCGCCTGGATCGCCTCGCGCATCGACCGAGTGAAGGGGGCAGCTCGCCCGACCCGTGGAAGCGGTCGCCGGTTCCGTCCCCCCTTTTTAGCGAGAGGGAGATGGTATTGGGGTGCGGATCGCTATTGCCACCCCAAAATCCTCTTCCCGGGGACCCCGATGCTAGACTCGGGGAACCCCTTTCACGACCCTGGAGGTCCCCATGTTCCGGCTTCCCCGCATCCCGAGCCTGCTCCTCGCCCTCGCGATCCTGCCGACGGCCTTCGCCGACAAGGTGAAAATCGGCATCCTGCGCCAGGTCGAAATCAAGTCCCTCGTCGACGCCGAAGAAGGCGTGAAGGCGGGCTTCGCCGCCGCCGGCTACGACGCCGCGAAGGTCGAGTTCGTCTGCGTCGACGCGAAGAACGACATGGGCCAGGTCGCCCCGACCCTCGAGCGCTTCCGCAAGGAGAAGGTCGCCGTCGTCGTCACGGTGGGCACCAAGGCGTCCATCGAGGCGCTCAAGCTCGAGAAGGCGCTGCCCCTGGTCTTCACCGGCGTCGCCTACCGCGAGCCGGTGCTGAAGGCGGCGAAGGACAACGGCAACGCCAACGTCACCGGCGCTTGTTATGGCAATTCAATCGAATCCGCGCTCTCCGCAGCCCTTAAAATAAGGGTCGGCGCGAAATCCGTCGGCATGCTCGTCAATAGCCTCGAACCCAATACGCGCATGGACGGCGACGGCCTCGAGGCCGCCGGGAAGAAGCTGGGCCTCAAGGTGGTGTTGCTCCCCTACGCGGGCGAGGCCGAACTCGCGGCCGCCCTCCCCAAACTCCTCGCCCAGGCGCCCGATTGCGTGCTCTTCCCCAAGGACACGGCGCAGATCAAGAACGCCCCTGAACTCGCCAAGACCATCGCCGCGAAGAAGCTCCTCGCCCTCGGCCTCGATCCCGCCTACGCCGCGAAGAAGGCCGCCGTGCTCAGCGTCACCACCCCCGCGGGGAAGATCGGCGAACTCAGCGCGCGCAAGGCCATCGAGATCCTGAAGGGAAAGACGCCCGCCTCCCTCCCGGTCGAAGCGCCGCAGGAGTTCGAGATCACCGTGAACAAGAAGGCCGCCGCCGAGGCCGGTGTCGTCCTTCCCGCGGAGGTGCTGAAGAGCGCCACGATCGTCCTGGAAGATTGAGCCCAGTAGGCTAAAGGCGCGGGGGTGGCGAGCCCCCCGCCCCATCACTCCTCCTACTCCTCTCTCCTCCAGCTCACTCGTCCCCGCCCGAATCCGACAAATCGCTGAATTTTTTCGGCTCCCCTTCCATCCCAAACCCTTCCCGAATTTCCACCCCTGGTGGCGAAATTTGCCCCGAATCGGTATGTTTTGGGGAAATCCGACAAGATCCCTGTGCGACATCATTTTAACCGAGCAACCCGATTTGTCGGGTTAATTGATCTCAAAAGACCAATTGGGGAATATTTTCGATTTTGATATTGCTTTCTTTCCAAACCTCCAATTCATGATCGATTCGTTGACTCGTTTTTAAATAATTTCAAAATTTGATGATCCTTTTATTGCACATAATACAACCAAAGTATAAGGCATATTCCAGGTGAAATAAAAATCGTTCAACCGTAAAAATCGCCCAATTCCTCGTAGAATTGCCGGGGAAAATGATTTTTTGACGCCTTACAATTTTTCAGATGTCAAGGGTTTTGACGGTAAAATATTACTCACTAAACTGTAAATTATCTTTCCTTTCACCACGATACTTTAATTACTATAAGGGGGCAGGAAAAAGACCTGAAGGCCCCAGGACCGCCCCGAGACCCCAAGAAGGAGCTTTAAGACCGTATGCCGCTCGCCGCCGTTGGAAACCTTTTCGATTGCCCGAAGCCCGCCCGCCAGAGTGGCCGCTTCGCGCGCGGGTTCCTCGTGGCGATGTTGGCCTGGCTCTTCGCCCTCGCGCTCGGGCTCCACGCCGATGGCTCGATTTCGATCAGCGCGGGAACGAGCAATACGACCTTGACCAATCTGCTCGATTTGGGCCCCACGAAAGAACTCCTGCTCCTTACGATCGTCGTGTCGACCAACGAAAATGTCCTCGTCAACGGGATCAATTTCCACGCCTCGGGCACGGGCGACGATAGCGCCGACGTGTCCTCCGTGCGCCTCTACCAAGACACGGGCGATGGCATCTGGGGCGGCGGAGAGGCGCCCATCGGCACGGCCCAAGTCTGGTCCCTCGACGATGGCGAGGTCGATTTCCTATCGATCAACCAGACGCTCCTGGCCGGCTCGACGAATTATTGGCTGCTCGTCTGCGATTGGAACCCCTCGGCGCAATTAGGCAAGAGTTTCCGCGCCTACGTGAATGCCTCCGACATCGAGGCCTATAGCACCTCCACCAATACGGGCGCGGCGGTCAGCGGCGGCCCGGTCTACGGAGGCACGGTCAACATCACCTCCAACTGGGCGCCCCCCCGCCTCACCCCCGGCTACACCTTCAGCACCCCCGAGTATCCCACCACCAGCGCCCTCACCCTCACGATCAACGCCGACAAGGCGCTCTCGGGCGGGGGCTACGTGCACCAGGATGCCTACGATTTCTCGGGGGGGTCGTTCAACACCACGAACTCCTACTCCGGGTCGAATTTAGCGATCCTCTCCCCGGCGATTCGTGCGGGAAACCCGGTGATTGTTCAAGGCGTTTACAGCAACCAACGGTACGAGACCGTCATCGAGAATACGAGTGTATTCAACGGGCCTGGCTTTGTAACCGGGCTCTCGTATTACGTGCAGCAGAGCACCAGCTCCCCCACCATCACCCTTAAAATCTACACGGAGGCCACGAACGTCTCGAACATCGTTTCATCTTCCTCAGCGGCTGTCAGCATCGCCAACGCGGGTTCAAACTACATCGGTTACGCGCCCGGGACAATCCCCGTGTCTAATGATGGGTATCGCATGGGCACCTACATTTCCCGCACCGCGGCTCGAAACAATCTTCATTTCGCCGCCGGCGCGGGCTCAGGCTATTTCCTGAACACGAGCGACGGCACCGGGACCAATATCACCTCCTATCGGGTCGTCGATAACCTCTACTCGATGCAGGCCATTGGTTACGCCACGGCCACCTACGATTCCCGTATCCTGGACAGCGGGAGCCCCACGGTGGCCTACCAGCAGGTTTTCTGGAATGAGTGGCTCAACGGAGGAACGAACGAGGTCTATATGCGGGCCTCAAATAGCACCGTGGACATCGCCAACGCCCCCTGGTACCCGGCGACCAACGGCCTCGCGCCCCACCGGGCCCTCACCAACCAGCAATTCGTCCAGTATCGCGTCGTGATGACCGCCGCCACGAATGCGACCAACGCCCCGATCTTCGCCAATATGCGCATCGTCTTCAACACGAATGCCCGCCCCTACGTCTACGTGCAGCAGGCGGGAAGCACGACAAGCAATGCCGCCACGTGGGCCTCAGGCACCGGGTCCGGGCCCTTCGTCTACAATTACACCCCCAGCGCCGGCTTCGACGGGGTGGCCTCGGTCTACGCCAGCGGCTGGGACCTCCTCGGCAACGGCGTGCCCACCAACGAACTGGTGGGCACCTTCATCATCGACAGCCAGACCAACCAGATTACCAATATCCTCTGCTGGCGGGAGCCCGAGCATATCCAGTCCATCTCCAACGGGGTGGCGAGTTTCCGGGAGATCGTCTCGTATTCCTGGCTGCTCTCCAACGTGCCCAGCCCCTCGGGGGTCTCGTATTACTACGTGCTCGACACCAATTGGAACTCCGATAGCGTCACCAACACCAATTTCAGCCTGACCACGAACCTGGCCTACGATAATGTCCGCCTGCCGAACCTCACCAATTATTTCCACGTGCGCCCCCGCTCGGGCGCCGGCAATTGGGGCCGAGAACTCGTCTTCACCAATATCGTGTATATCCCCCCCTACGTGGTCGACTTGGGGCCCCAGACGCCCGCGGACGCCTATGTGGAGCGCGACGCCACCAATGTGGTGGCCTTCCAGATCGAGATCTCGGCCAATTCGGGCGATGTGACCCTTACCAACGCCACCTTCCGGGCTACCGGCCTCTCCAACGAGAACGGCAACGACCTCACCGAGATCAAGACGGGCAGCCTGCGCCTTTTCATTGATAATAACACCAATGGGCTCCTCGATGGGGGCGACACCCTCCTCCAGGGAAACAAGAGTTTCAGCGCCGATAACGGCCTGGTCACCTTCACCGGCTTCTCCAATCTGGTCGTCTCCAACGCCAAGAAGTACTGGATCCTCGTCTACGACCTCGCCGGCACCGCCGCCGACGACCAGACCTTCATCGTGAGCCTCCTCAGCAACGCCGACATCCTGGAGAAATCGGGATCCACCGCCGTGGGGGCCCCGCTCTTGGGCGCCCGCATGACGACGGCCACCAAGGGCACCCTCGCCCTCGCCACCGGCCCCCAGAACCCGACCTCCTCCTCCATCGCCAGCAACGCCAATAACGTGCCCATGCTCCAATTCCAGGTGACCGCGGGCGCCAGCGAGGATGTGCGCATCACCTCCTTCGCCTTCCACGCCGGCGGCAGCGGCAACGACCTCCTCGACATCGCCACGGGGGGGGTCAAGCTCTACCTCGACAATAACGCCGATGGCCATGTCGACGGCGGCGATACCCTCATCACCGGGGGCCAGAGCTACGCCTTCGATAACGGCACGGCGACCTTCTCGGGGCTCAATTTCGTCGTTCCCGCGGGAACCACGCGCACCCTCCTGCTCGCCACGAGCTTCAACGGGAACGCCGTAAATGGGGCCTCGTTCAGCGCCAGCATGACCACCTACGCCGATCTCACCGCGATCGGCGACAAGACGGGCCTTGCGATCGTGCCCACGGGATCGCTCCCCAGCGGGGGCGCCAAGAGCGTGGGCGGCGACCAGGCCCCCCCCGTGTTCCAGCAGGGAAGCCCCTTCGTGGCCGCTTCGCCGGCCACCTTCACCAACGTCACCATCAAGATCCGCGCCGATGAGGCCGCCTACTCCTCGGGGCAATCCTTCAGCTACCCCGACTTCACCGGAGGATATTCCAACACCTCCAATATCACCATCGGCACCTACTTGACGATCCCCTCCCCCAAGATCTGGATCGGCAACGAATCCAACGCCTCCATGACGTTCACGGGCACCAGCACGGTCCACGATCGCAATACCACCATCGACAATCTGCAGAAAAACACCGCCCCCGGCGTGCTGACCCGGTTCATCACCATCTTGAAACGCGCTGCGAATCCCGCCTCCATGAAAATGAAGGTCTTCCAGACGAACGCCGGCCAGGCGTACGGCTTCGTCGACCAGCAAAGTTTCCCGGCGACCTCCGCCGGATACAAGACGAACACCATCAGCCCGACCATCTCCCTCACCAATACCAATTACATGCTTGCTATCTATATTGGCAATAATAACGGCAGGCTTTTGGTCGCCAACGCGGTCCAAGCGAACGGGGCGTTCACCCGTGCCGTCGATGACATCACGGGCACCGGGTACTCGGTGGACAATAACCGCTACGCCATTTACGCCGACGGCTACGCGGTCTCCACCTACACCACCCCGGTCTCCGATTCGGGCTCCGGGGGCACCGTCTATTCGGCCGTCGAGTGGGATGAAATTTTAAACGGCGGCGCCGTCTACGCCTGGATCCGCGCGGGCGCCGATATAAACACGACGACGAACGCGGCCTGGACGGCCACGGGCAATGGCGACATCCTCTCCGGCGTCTCCAACCGCTATTTCCAGGTGCGCTTCCAATTGGAGGCCGCCCCCACCCTCGCCGGGGCGCCCATCGTGAGCAATCTGGTGCTCTATTACGGCTTCACCAATAACCCCGCCGTGCAGGTCCGCCAGGGGGGCACCAAGTACAACGCCACCTTCGTCTCCAATAGCGGCCTGGAATACACCTATTCCTACTCCAACCGCTCGGTCAACGGCACCGCCGACGTCCTCGTCACCGGGTTCGATATCTACCGCAACGCGACCAATTCGATGTACGTGGGGAGCTACCTGGTGGACGGCACCACGCCGACCCTCTCCAACCTCAAATGCTGGCAGAACACGATGTACACCCAGGAGATCCTCAGCGGCGCCGTGAATTACGACGACACGGTGAGTTTCAATTGGACCGACCCGGCCTCCCCCTCGGGCACCGTTTTCTACTATAGATACGACTCGACCAACGCCCTCACCATCCAGAGCAACACGAATTGGCTCACCACCACCACCAACGCCTGGTGGAACGACCAGCCCCTGGTGCCGGGCACCAATTATTTCCATCTCCAGGCGCGCAACGGGGCGGGCACCTGGGGAAACGAGCTCCTCTTCACCAACGTCTACATCGTCATGCCCTTCACGGTGGCCTCGTTCATCTCCCCGGCCGCCGCCTCCATCCTCAATAGCGCCACCAATGTCCATCTCCTCTCGCTGAAATTGACCACGGGAACCAATTACGGGGTCACGATCAGCAATTTCGCCCTCGACAGCTCGGGCACGGGCAACGATTCCAACGCCATCGGCTGGGTGCGCCTCTACGAGGACAACGCCAACGGGAGCCTCGACGGGGGCGATACCCTGCTGGCCTCCAACCTCATCGTCAGCGACGACGGGAAGGTGACCTTCACCAACCTGAACTACGCCATCAACGCCAGCGACGCCCGCTATTGGCTGGTGCTCGCCGATTTCGCGGGCACCGCCCTCCCCGGCGACACCTTCAGCCTGGGCATCTCCTCCAACAGCAACCTCACCATGTTCCAGCAGGGCACGAACGTCCCCCTGGGGGCCGTGGGGCTTCCGATCCCCGGGCCGGTCATGACGATCATCGCCCCCTCCGGCCTCTCCATCGCCCCCGGGGCGAGCAATATGTCCGCACGGGTCATCTCCAACGACGCCCTCAACGTGCCCATGCTGCAGCTCGCCCTCAGCGTCTCCGGCACCGAGAACCTGCGGCTGACGAACCTCGTGGTGAGCGCTTCGGGCACGGGGAACGACCTCGTGAACATCGCCAATGGCGGGGTGAAACTCTACCTCGACCAGAACGGCAACGGCGCCTGGAACGCCGGCGAGCCCCAATTGGGTTCCGGGGCCACCTTCAATAGCAACGACGGCACCCTCCAATTCACCAACCTCTCCCTCACCCTCCTCACGGGCACCACCACCAACCTGCTGGTCTTCGCCAATTTTAACGGCACCGGTTCCAATAGCAATTCCTTCCGGGTCGCGGTGGTGCAGAACGCCGACGTGATGGCCTACGGCGTTTCGTCGCTCTCGCCCGCCGTGGTCAGCAATGCCCCCGTCTACGGGAGTTACATGAGCATCGGCGTCGACATCACGCCGCCCTTCTTCTCGCCCTTCGGCCCCATCGTCGATTTCGACCCCGTGTCGACCAACGTGCCCTTCTCCATCTACCTCCAGGCCGATGAGCCGATCCGCAGCACCAACGGCACGACGACCAACCTCTACCCCCGCGTGACCGTGGTGCAGGGCAACGTGACGAACGTCGCCACCTGGGTCTCGGGCACCAACGCCGGCCCCTTCACCTTCGACCTGACGCTCACCAACACCAATAACGTCGTGGCCGAGGTCTGGGCCTACGGGTTCGACTACTCCTCGCCGGCCCCCAACCGCACCAACCAATTGGTGGGCACCTTCGTCGTCGACACGATCCCGCCCCGGTCGTTCATCACCAATTACACCAATTTCAGCAAGGTCGCCTACACGAACATCATCGTGGAGGGCTACAGCACCGAGACGAACATCGATGTCTCCATCTGCGTGGCGACCAATTCGAACATGAGCGGGATCTTCTCCTACATCTCCAACGTCTCCTTCGAAGGGAGCAATTGGGCTTTCACCAATTTGACGCTCAGCAATAAGATCGGCTACACCAATTGGGTCTTCGTCTGGGCTGTCGATGCGGCGGGGAACGAATCGAACTCATTGGCCTTCGCCATCATCCCCACCAACGCCATCGCCGACCCCGACATCATGATCTTCCGCTCCAATACCCTCTACTCCCCCCTCACCGGCTATTCCACCCTCACCAATATCCTGCTGCCGGGGACCATCGTGGAGTTCTTCATCGCCTATACCAACGCCGGGGGAGGGGCCGCCACCAATTTCACCGTGGAAAGCGCCATCCCCACCAATTTCTGCGGGTTCCTGACCAATTCCATGGTCGGGCCCGGGGCGAGCTTCGCCTACGCCACCAATGGCGTCTACACGGGCTATGTACCTTCTTCCACGGTCGATTACGCCATCGACCGCGTGAAGTTCTTCATCGGCTTTGTCGCGTCGGCGGCGAGCGGTGTGCTGAGATACAGGGTGTGCGTCAGATGAGACTGCGCAGGCCCCCCTCAAATACAGAGCACATCCGAACGGAGGTGTCATATGGACTAAGGATCGGGTTGGACCCGGAGCGGAAACAAGCACGCCAGTCATGGCGCAAACAACCGGACCCCGGTCGCCGAACGGCCGGAAAAACATCTTGCAGACTAGGAGTAGTCACCATGAAAACGTTCAATTTCCTGAAAAAAGGGATGCTCATCGGCATCCTCGCGCTGGCCATGTCCAGCCTCGGCCTCTTCGCGAAGGGCACCCCGGCGGGCACGTGGATCATCTCCACGAACACCTGGGCGACCTACAGCAACACCGGCCTCACGGCGGGTTGGTCGACCAACAACACGAACACGGGCCTCAGCAACCTCGTGCTCGCGGTGCACGGCTTCTCCAACTACACCGCGCAGTACGCGACGAACACCAACTCGGTGCTCGCCGGTTCCACCTATTACTACCCGATCTGGGTCAGCAACCACGGCAACTTCAGCAATAACCTGCTGGTGAGCGCCGGGTCCAACTATAACGGCGTCGCCCACGGCGCGGATTGGCTCCTCTCCTATGTGGACACCAATTCCAACGCCCTCGCGTCGAACCCCACCAATATCGCGGCGGATGAAGCCTTCCGCTATATGGTCAAGGTGGTCATCGACCCCGCCGCTCAGGACGGATCGCTCCTGCGCATTGTCGTGACGAACCAGATGCTGGCCGGCACGATCTTCGGCTACGCGTCCCCGAGCAACGGCCAGGTGTTCTACGGCGGTACCAACTTCGAGACGAACACCATCAACCTGCTCGTCGGCGGGCCGAAACTGATCCTCAACAAGGTGTACACGGTGCTGGATCCCACGGGCGGCAGCCAGGTCATCCCCGGCGCCATCATCACGTTCACCGTCGCCTTCACCAACATCGGCAGCGGCATCGCGAGCAATGTCGTGATCAACGACTACATCGACAACGCCTACCTGCACTACCTCGTCAATAGCACCAACACCATCACGGGCGCCACGGTCGCCTATGACCACAATAACGGCGGCACTTTCGGCATCGCCGACGCCACCGCCAATACCGCCACGGCCGGTTGGGGTTCTGCCAACACCAACCTCACGGGCCTCCGCTACACGATCCCCAGCCTCGCGGGCAACTCCACGGGCGGCGTGATCGTCTACAAGGCCGTCGTCCGCTAACCACGGGGCACCCCTCGCCCGCCTAGGCGGCGGCGAGCGCAAGATATACACGGGCGCGCCCAAGTGCGCGCGACCTGATTTTCCGCAGGGCCCCGCGAGGGACCCACAGACCCGCATGGCCTTTTGCATGGCGGGACGGGCGGAACACGGTCACTGGCCCGAAAAGTGGGGCCGGGGCCGCAAGGGTGCCGGGTATATCGGTCGGAAACGGGGTCACGGGACCTTCGTCGACGACGTACGCTCAAGACGTAAGCCTAGGGGACGGAACAAGGGATGCGCCGTGCGTTCGATCGCACGCGAAGTGACAGGAACCGACTCCACCATGGAGACCGGACGGTCATGAAATTTTTAGGCGGGATCCTCATCCTGCTGATGGCGCTGCTGGCGCCGTGGTCCTTCGGGGTGAACTACGCCATCCCGCAGTCGAACGCCACGGCGACCTACGAGAACAGCGCGGTGTACACGTTCTCCACGAACACCGTGAACACCAACATCGGGGCCTGGGAACGGCCCTTCAGCCATTTCGTGCTGTCCACCAACGGTTCCCCGATCTACGCCGGATCCAACTTCAGTCTCACGATCCGCGCGGTCGACTCCAACGGCTACCACGTGACGTTCACCAACGCCACGAAAATCTCGATCGCTTCGCTCGACAGCAATTCGACCCCGGCTGTCTGGGTGCCGACGCTCACCAATCTCAGCGTCACGAACCTCAACTTCCTGTCAGTCACTACTCCTGACTACAACGGTGTCACCTTGGCGCAAGCCTACCCGGTTCCGGGATACATCTTCGTGTCGGTCGTCCAAACCAACGCGACGAACTTCCTGGACCCGGGACTGCTTGCCGTCATGCCGGCTCCCGGGCCGGGCACGGTCGCCTTCGACCGCGCCCGGTACCTGGGGTACGGATCGACCGGCGTGGTCACCCTGGTGGACGGCGATCGCAATTCCAACTTCAGCGCGATCGATACGGTCACCGTGCGGCTCTACTCGACGACCGACCCGACAGGAAAAACCCTCGTGCTCTACGAAACGGGGATCAACACCGGCATCTTCACCAACGGCCTGGCCTTCGAGGCGGCCGCCAGTGCGAACCCGGGCAAGGTCCTCGCGGCGAACAATTCCCAAATCTACGCGGAGTATACCGATGCGCCACCGACCAACGCATTCACCACCAACGCGCTCTTCAGCACCGTGCAGACCGTGCTGGTCACCAACCCCTATTTCCTGCCGGCCTCCCGGACCACCAACGTGCGCCTCTGGGGCGTCTCGGCCGACGGGTTCACTAACGAGATCACCTCGGAGTACCGCCTGGCCGCCAGCGGCGAAGCGGGCACCACGGGCGCCATCATGATCGCCGCCTCGAACGAGGTGCGCACCCTGGCCGCCGGCCTCGGCAACGCCCTGCTCATCAACGACGCCACGCCGAGCCTCTCGAGGAGTTCGGTGTTCCTCGTCACGGTGCTCCCCTCCGACGCCGCGGTCCTCACCAACGACCGCCTCGACCTGTCCGTGGCCGCGGGCAGTATGCCCCAGGAACTCTGGCTCAACGCGCGCCACACGACGAATTGGATCCAGGTCTACGCGGTCTCCGACCAGACCTCGGCGGTGAACCAGGCCAACGGGGCCCTCGTCGGGAACGCCGCGCTGCTTCCCGGCACGATCCAGCAGGTCACCGCGGTCGACGCCACCCTTGCGGAGACGAGCGCGCCCTTCGCCGCGCCGGTCCAGGTCACGCTGCGCTACGCCGACGCCGACCTGACCAACGGCAACGTCCGCTACGCCGAGTCGAGCCTGCGCGTGGTGCGCCTGGAAGGCGGCCTGTGGAAGGAAGTCCCCCACGACGCCCAGGACACGACGAATAACTTCTTCCGGTTCAAGGCCCTCTCGGCCGGCGTCTACGGGCTATTGAGCACCTCCAGCAAGCAGCCCACCAACGTCTCGGCGGTCGCGCTCTACCCGAACCCGTTCGACATGCGCAAAGACACCGAGATGTACATCCTCAACCTCCCGCCCGACGTGGCGACCGTGAAGATCTACGCCGCCGACTCGACGCTCACGAAGATCCTCACCGCGCCCAACGACATCGGCTACAAGGAGATCGACGGCAAGGTCTTCCGCGCCGCCCGTTGGGACGGCACCGGACGCGATGGCCGCGCGGTCAAGATGGGCCTCTATTTCATCGAGATCAGCTCCAAGACCGGCACCGTCGTGAAGAAACTCATGTTCACCCGTTAATCGCATGGACGCCACGATTTTTCCCCCTTTCCCGATTTTCCAGGCCCGCGGCGTCGGCCGCCGCGTGGCGCTTCTCCTGGCCGCCCTCCTCTTGGCCCTGGCGCTCCCCCTGCCCGCCCAGGACGCCTCCACGATTTCCCCCTTCCCCCGCGGCCAGGCCATGTCCGAGGCCTATAGCGTCTTCGCCGAGGACGCCGAGGCCATCTTCTACAATCCCGCCCTCACCGTCTACGGGATGAAGAATAATTTCTACCTGAACTACACCAGTTGGATCGAGGGCACGAGCCTCCTCTCCCTCGCCTACCGCAACCGCCTCGCCCGCAATTTCGCCGTCGGCTTCCTCTCCACCCTCTTCGTCGCCGACGGCATCGAGACCACGGCGGCCCCGGGCACGGCCCCCTTCGTGCTCAATAGCGACGGCATCTGGGTGCCCATCACCGGCGCCGCCTCGTTCGTCGAGTTCAATTTCGCGGCCAACGCCTCCTACCTCCTGCCCATCAAGGGGATGCTCTTCCCCCTGGGGGCCAACCTCAAGTTCGGGAAGTACGCCTTCAACGGCGAGGGCAAGACCCGCCTCACCCTCGACCTGGGCACCCTGTTCCTCATCCACGATAGTTTCCGCCTCGAGACGCGCATCCCCAATAGTCTCGTGCGCGGGCTCATCCCCTCGCGCTTCGCCTTCACCGTAAGGAACTTCGGCTTCGAGGCGGGGAGCGTGGCGAGCCTCGCCACCGACTTCAACAATCCCGACCTCACCGTCGGCCTCGGCTTCAACCACTTCAGCACGGCCGCCTTCCACCCCAAGGACCGCTTCTCCTACGCCGTCCTCTCCGAGTTCGATCTCTCCACGCGCCAGGGCTTCGGCTGGGGGCTCATCAACCGCTTCACCCTCGGGGAGATCCGCCCCGACCTCCAATTCGGCGTGAACTATAACGGCGACACCGCCCGGCTCTCCGCCGGCGTGCACACCGCCTTCCGCATCAAGGGGATGGATTATTACGTCAGCTATGCCGTGCGCTGGCTCGCCGGGCTTTCCGCCGCCCATAATTTCGCCGTGGGGGTCAACCTCGATTTCGACCTCTTCGGGCCCGAGGGGAAGAACAAGGCGCGGGAAGCCCGATTCCGCAAGGCCCTGGGCGAGGCCCAACTCCTCCTCCTGGAGGGGAATTACTCCGAGGCCCTCTTCCTGATCAAGGGCCTCCGCGAGAAATACCCCGATAGCCAGGAAATCCGCGAACTCTACGACAAAGTGAAGGATTTCGACAAGAAGCGGGATACCTTCTTCCAGTGAGGCCCCGCCACCCCATCCTCCACGGGAGATTGAGCATTTTTTCACCCGGCGGCCGTCCCCTTTTAATAGAGGGGAACGCGGCCTTTTATTCCGAAAATGGGAAGGCGCAGGACCGTCTCGGGTCCTGATGACGCCATCCGCCGTGGGCCAGACAACCCCTTTCCCCCCCCAGACCCGGCCGCTCAAGGCCCGGCCTCGGCAGGCCAATCGCCCGCCCGGGCACCTATTCGCCCTCCTCCTCGGGCTTCTGGTGTCCGCCCTCGCCGCGGCCCCCGCGGCCAATCCCACGCTGAATGATTTCTTCGACCTGCGCGATGAGATCGACCTGGGCTTCTCCCACCTGCTCACCAACCAGCACGGGGCCGCTTTCGCCGTGTTCTCCCACGTGGGGAGCAATCTGGGCCAATTGAGGGCCCGCATCGCCGCACAGCCCGATCGGCCCCTGGGCGACCTCTCCAAGGTCACCAATAAATTCCCGGTCCTCCTGCCCGGCGACAATCCGGTGGTCTCCTGCCGCAAGGAACTCTCCATCGCCGCCAACGCCTACCTGGCGGGCCTCCACGGGCTGAGCGCCCGCTCCCTTTCCAACGTGGGCCTGAAGGTGGAGGAAGCCCGGGACTACACAGCCTCCCAGCTCTTCCAGAAGCAGAAGCCCGAGTTCGGCGAACTCCGGGAACTCCTCTCCCGCCTCAGCAACGACCTCCAGGCCCTCCAGGCCGGGAACCGCGCCGCGCCCGCCGTCCACCCCGCCGAACCCGATACGAACCTCGCCCTCCTGATCCTCGGGGTATCCAACGAGGCCTCGCGGAACGCCCTGATGCTCCAGAAGATCGCCCGGGAACTCACCGAGGTCGATACGCGGCTGCTGCGCCTCTCCAATTCCATCACCGTCGCCCGCATGCCCTCGGGCCTCTTGTCGAACCTATTGGTGAGTTCCTTCCAGAACCTCCGCAGCGAGGAGTCCTCCAACCAGGCGCTCCTCGACAACCTGCGGGAACTGGTGTCCCGCCAGCAGGCCCAGATCGAGGAACTCGGCCGCCGTCCCCCGCCCGCCCCGGCGGCGCCCGTGGATGCCGATGCGCCTCTGCGCCAGCGCCAGATCGAGCATCAATTCCTCGAACTCCAGGCCAAGATCCAGATCCTCATCCGCCAGATGGAGATCCAGATGGAGCGCGGAACGCCGCGGGGACCCGCCGCGCCCGCCGAACGCGCACCCCC
>JAFLEE010000037.1 GCA_017302015.1 Spirochaetota bacterium
GGCGTTCTTTTCGAAAGCCACGAAATCCAGTGGTTCCTTGTCAGATTTAGTCATAGTCTGATCCATTTCCTACCTCCTTATTGTAGGCAATTGGTGGCTATGACACACTTAGGCTAACAGACCCATCTGGTCGGATGTCGCGTGCCCCTGGTGCTATATCGGGAAGCGCCGCCTCGAGAACGCCCTGAACGATTTCGAGGAGCGGGAGGGCGTGACCCTCGTCTGGCGTAGTTTCCAACTCGATCCCCAGGCGCCCAAGCAGGCCGGCATCCCCGTGGCCGAGATGCTCGCGGAGAAATACGGGGTCAGCCTCGCCGAAGCGCAGGCCATGAATGAACGGGTGGCCGGCTTGGCCGCCGAGGTGGGGCTCGAGTTCCGCCTCGACGAGGTGCGCTACGGCAATACCTTCGATGCCCACCGCCTCGTCCATTTCGCCGCCGCCCGGGGCGCCCAGGCGCGGATGAAGGAGCGGCTGTTCGCCGCCTATTTCACCGAGGGGGAAGACCTCGGCGACGATGCGGTCCTCGCGCGCCTGGCCGAAGAGATCGGCCTCGACGGCGAGGAGGCGCGGGCGGCGCTTTCAGGCGAGGCGTTCGCGGACGAAGTGCTCGCCGACCGGGCCCGAGCCGGGGAACTCGGGATCCGGGGCGTGCCGTTCTACCTTATTGACGAGAAACTCGCGATCTCCGGGGCGCAGCCCCTGGCGACCTTCACGCGGGCCCTCGAAAAGGCCTGGGCCGACGCCAAGGGGTGACCGGTCCGCGCGCAAGGGGGCCGTGGCGCCCGCCCCTTTTTCGCGGCCTGCCCTGCGCCTCTTCGACCCCGGACTTCGTGTAAAATAGGGCTTCGATCCGGGCGGAGCCAAGCGGCCTCCGGCAGATCCCCTCGGCAGGAGCCCCCATGAAAATTTCCCTCACTTCCTACGGCGCCGCCCGGGAGGTCACCGGCTCCCGGCACCTCCTCACGGTGGGCGGCAAGCGCATCCTGATCGACTGCGGGTTCTTCCAGGGCAAGCGCAAGGAATCCGAGGCGAAGAACCGGGAAGTCCCCTTCGACCCGGCGTCCATCGACGCCGCGGTGCTCACCCACGGACACCTCGACCATTGCGGCGGCTACCCGGTGCTCGGGAAGAACGGCTTCAAGGCCCCCATCTTCGCCACGGCGCCCACCGCCGAGATCGCAGGCATCGTGATGGCCGACTGCGCGCATATCCAAGAGGGCGACGCGCGCTGGCTCAAGAAGAAGGCGGCGAAGAAGGGCCTGCCCGACCCCGGCATCGAACCGCTCTACGACCACGAAGACGTGCCCCCCATCGTGAAACTCATGCGCCCCGTGCGCTATGGCGCGCGCACCGAGATCCTCCCCGGGATCTTCCTCACCCTCACCGACGCCGGGCACATCCTCGGCTCCGCCATGGCGGTCTTCGAGATCGGGGACGTGCGCTTCGGCTTCAGCGGCGACCTCGGCCGCTGCCATATGCCCATCCTGCGCGATCCCCAATTCCCCGGGCAGCTCGACCATTTCGTCTGCGAATCGACCTACGGCAACCGCGTGCACGACGAGTTCGCCACGGCGGAGAACGAGGTCGCCGAGATCGTCTCCGAGAGCTGGAAGCGCGGGGGGAAGGTGCTCATCCCCGCCTTCGCCATCGGCCGCACGCAGGAGATCGTGTGGCTCCTCCACCGGCTCGTCGACGAGGGCCGCCTCCCCGCGGACATCGAGATCTGGGTCGACAGCCCCATGGGCATGAACGTCACCGAGGTCTTCCGCAAGCACCCCGAGTGCTACGACGAGGAGACGAAGCAGGCGTTCACCGACCACCACGAGAACCCCTTCGGCTTCTCCCAACTCCGCTACGTGAAGGACGTCATGGAATCCAAGGCGCTCTCCCAGTCGAACAAGCCGGCGGTGGTCATCGCCTCCAGCGGCATGTGCGAATCGGGCCGCATCTGCCACCACCTGGCGGCCCAGGTCGGCAACCCCGCCACCACCGTCATGCTCGTGGGCTATATGGCCGAGCACACCCTCGGGCGCGCCCTGGCGGAGAAGCGCCCCTACGTGCGGATCTACGGCGAGGAATACGCCGTCAAATCGCGCCTCAAGAACATGAACGCCTTCTCGGCCCACGCCGATAGCCGGGAGACCATCGATTTCATGAAGCCCTTCGACCGCTCTCGCCTCAAGAACGTCTTCCTGGTGCACGGCGAAACCCCGGCCCTCGAGGCGCTTCGCGAGAAGGTGGGCGCCACAGGGGTGAAGCAGGTCACCATCGTGGAGCCGCGCACCGAATACGAGGTCTAGCCGCGTCGGGCGGCGATGCGCACCATCCCCGAGAGCCCGGCGCCCCGCTGCGGCGAGAAACCGCGGGCGGCGAGGGCCTCCACGACCCAGGCGGGATCGAGGCGCAGTTTTTCGTAGGCGCTCACGCGCTGCTTCCAGCCCGCCCCATCGCGCTCATGGAGGAGGTCGTGGACGGTGACGCGTTCGCCGCCGTACTCGAGGAAGCAAGTGAGGATGCGCTCCCCGTCGCTGCGTACGGGGATGAAGCGCTCGGCGCCCGAAAGCGCTCGGGTGTAGTCCCGGAAACTGAGGATGAGCTGTCCCCCCTCGGGAAGCGCCTCGGCCGCCTCCGAGAAGAGCCGCTCGACCTCGGCGCGGGAGGGGAGGTGGGTGAGCGTGTCGCCCATGCACAGGATGGCCCGCGGCGTTTTCTCCAGGTGCCGACGGAAGTCGAGGAGATCGCCCGCGAGCGCTTTGATGGGGAGGCCTTCGGAGGCCCGCTTGAGTTCATCGAGGAGGGGGACGCAGGCGTCGATGGCGAGCACCGGGATGCCGCGCCGCGCTAGGGGAATCGCGTGCATGCCGAAGCCGGCGCCCAGATCCACGGCGTAATCCGTGGCGGGGGCTTCCAGTCCCAGGTCCCGGATTTCTCCCTCCCCGCGGGCGAGGGCGGCCTCGATCCCCCCGGCCATCCAGACGTAGACGGGGCCGAGGTGCTCGTCGTAATGCGTTCGGGTGGCGGACATGGGGCCTCCTTGGAGGATTGTAAAATCCCGCACCCCCTCGAACCAGGACCCCGGTCCCCATGAAAAAACGCAGCCGAAAGATCCTCATCGCGTGCTTTGTTCTCGCTGTCCTTTCCGTGCCCATCGGCCTCTTTGTCAAAAACTATTTCACCTCCGGCTGGGCCGATCGGGGGGCCGCGACAAAGCCCATCCCGAAACCGTCCGCTCTGGCGGTCCCCGTGGCCGTGGGCCCGGATGATTGGCCCTCCTACCGGGGCGGCCACCAGGATAATTCGAGCCGCACCACGGGCATCCGCACCGATTGGCGGGGGGGCCTGCGGCGCGCGTGGGACGTCTCCTACCTCTGCCAGGGAAACGCGAGCACGGCGTGGAGTTGCCCGGCGGTCCAGGGCCGCCACCTCGTGGTCATGGGCCGGGAGCAGGACCGCGATCTCGTCTTCTGCCTGGAATCCCGCACCGGGGCCCTGCTCTGGGTTTCGGGCTACGCGGCCACGAACCAAGACAATTACGGGACCGGGCCGAGGGCCACGCCCACCATCGACGGCGACCTCGTCTACACGGTGGGTCGGGGCGGCGATCTCGTCGCGTGGCGCCTGGCCGACGGCGCTCCCGTCTGGAAACGCAGCCTCGTCGCCGATGGCGGCGCGGAACCCGAATGGGGGTTCAGCGCCTCGGCCCTCGTTTCGGGAGATCGCCTCTTCCTCCAAGGGGGAAAGGAGATCCAGGCCGTCGCCTACCACAAGAAGACGGGCGAGGTCCTCTGGAAAACCGCGGGCGGGATCGGCTCTTACAGCAGCCCGGTCTTGGCGGGCTTCGGGGGAGAAGCCTCCCTCCTCGTCCTCCACGGCGAGGGGTTGGCGGCCTTCGCCCCGGAGACGGGCGCCAAGCGTTGGGAATTGCCCTTCAAGACCGCCAACGGCAATAACATCACCACCCCGGTGGTCGACGGCCCCTGGATCTTCGTCAGCGCCGCCTATTCCATGGGCGGGCTCGGGATCGTCGCCACCAACGGCTCGGCCCGTATCGCGTGGCGGACGAAGGATCTCCAGGCCCACCATACGGATCCCCAGCTCATCGACGGCCATGTGTACGGCTATTCGGGCTTCAGCAAGCAGAACCGGGGCGATTTCAAGTGCCTCGACCTCGCCACCGGGCGCACCCTATGGAAGAGCGACGCCATCGGGTGCGGTACGGCCATCCGCGTGGAGGACAAACTCCTCTGCCTCGACCATAAGGGGAACCTCTTCCTGGTGAAGCCCGACCCGAAGGGGCTCGTGGTCCTCACCGCCTTCCCGAAGGCCATCCCCGGCGTGCAGGAACTCTCATGGACGAAGCCGGTGCTCGCCGATGGGCTGCTCTACCTCCGCTACCGGCAACGGCTCATTTGCTACCGGTTGAAGGGGTGAGACGGGTGGCGCGGGGGACGGCATCGCGCACGCCGCCGATCTCCCCATCCTGATCGAGCGGTGCGCGGGGCGGTCTCGCTCAGGGGATGCCCCCCGCGATCCGCTGGCGCGCCGCGCGGCAAGCCCGGGGCGAGACCAGGAAATGCTTCTTGAAATCGTTGGAAAAATAGAACGGGTTCGCATAGCCGAAGCGCAGCGCGATCACATGGAACGGGATGGTACTGCCCTCCACGAGCCGTCTCGCCAGGTGGAGGCGGTGGCGGATGCGGTACTGGCTGATCGAAAGGCCGAGGCTCCTCCGGAATCGGCGGCTGAGCGTCGAGGGCGAGGTGCCGAGTTCCTCCGCGAGGCGGAGCGCCGAAACATCCCCGCGCAGATCGTTTTCGAGGCGCGCGCGCGCCCGCGCGACGAGGCGACTTTCCGGGCTGGGTTCCCCCCGTGCGGCGAGGGATAAGCGGGTGAGGATCCCCTGCTGCAGCGCGAAGAGCCGGGGGAGCGACGGGGCGTCGCCCCGATGGAGGAGCTCGCCGATGGCGCGCAACTCGGTCTCGAGGGGCCAATCCGGCGCCAATTCCGCGCTAAACGGGCGGTCGAGCCTCAGCGGGTCCAAGGAGCTCGGCAGCAGCGGGCCGGTGATCTCGAGCACGAGCTTGCGGTAGAGCCGCTCTTCGGTGGTCCAGAAGTCATAGTCCAGGAGAGGGGGGATGGCGATGAAACTCCCCCGCTCGACCCTGCGTTCCGTGCCGTCCTTGCAGCGGAAAGAAAGCCCCCCTTCCAGGATGAGGCAGAGAATCAGGTAATGGGAACCCTGGCCCCGGTATCGGAAAGCCCCGACGCGCTTGGCCTCCTCGTAGGCATAGGGATGGATCGGCCACTCCCCGAGCGCGGGGCTCCAATGCTCAAGCCGATAATGCCGCAGGCCAAGGCGTTCCAAAAAACCTCCGATGACCGATAATTATATGTTCTGGATCGAAAATCCTAAAATATCGGTTAAATATGGGTCTAGTCGCACTAAATATTCAAAATTAACGTATGCTGATCCCATGGACAAACCAAATCTCAAAACAGGCGGGCAGTGGTTTCGAGGCCCCATCCGAAGCGTGTCGGTTGGAGGACGCGAGGTTCGGGGGGGAAGGGCTTTCGGGTGGCCCTTCGCAGGATCCCGCGCAGTCAGTTTGGCCTGCCTCTTCGGTCTCGCCGCCGCGGCCAACCTGCTGCCCAATCCCTCATTCGAACTCGGCGTGGAGGGGCTCGGGTGCACGAAATTCCTCCGGCTCGACACCAACCCCGGGCTTACGTTCGAAGGCTTGTTCGTCGACACCCAGGAGCATGTCTCGGGGCGGCAAAGCGTCTGCCTCTCCAATCGTTTCGCCGAAGCGACCGAACTCTCCATGGGGAGCGTCCTCCTCCAGTCCGAGACGAGCTACACCTTTTCGGCCTGGTTGAAGAGTTCGGAGGAGGACACCCCGTGCTACCTTTCGGTGTATTCGCGTTACCCGACTTGGCGTATCCACGGACGCCATACCCTATCGCTCGGCAGGTCCTGGCGCGCTTACAGCTTCACCTTCAAAACCGAGGCGGGGTTCTCGAACCTCGCGGCCGGGCTGCGCTTTCTCTGCGGCGTGCGCGATCGGCCCGCAACGATCTGGTTCGATGATTTTCAATTGGAAGCGGGGGCCTTGACACCCATGCGCGCGACGGGCCTCGAAGCCGCCGTGCGGGGCGCGCCCGCGTATTTTTTCGAGGAAGGGAGGGCAGCCTCGGTGCGGCTTATGGTCAAACTGGTGAACCACGACGCGGCCGCCGCGAAGGGAACGATCCGCCTCGTCGCCTCGCGCGAGGGATCTCCGGAAGCGGTCCGATCAAGGGACCTCCCCTTCGAAGTTCCCCAGGGAAGCAGCGTTGAAATGCCCTGCGATCTGCGGTTTCCCGGGTTTGGACGCTATCAAGTGCGCCTCGAGACCCCCAGCGGCGCCGAGGTGCGGGCCGCCGCGGTCTCCATCGTCGTCGCGGGAAAATATACGGCGCGACCGATTTCTATCCACGGGGATTTCTGCGTGGGCCTCAACCTCGACGCCCGATCGGTCAGCCAGCCGGGCTGGATGGCGCTCTTCGGCGAGGGGCGCGTTTCGGCGGGCTTGAAGACCGGCGCGGCCGATGAAACCAATCGCGACCTGCTCGCCGCCATGGGTGCGAGGCTCTTGCGGCTTTGGGATACGGGTTTCACCTGGGCCGATCTGGAGCCCGAGGAAGGCCGCTTTGAATGGGGCCCCATCGACCGGCTGCTTGATTTCAAGGCGCGCACGGGGATCGAACTCCTCCCGGTGCTCGGGGGGATGGATTTTGTGGAACGCGACGGGAAGGCGGACTGCAAATTACCGCCCTGGCTGCGCGCGCGCTGCACGGTGAAAGATTTCAGGGCCCTCAAGCGCAAGGCCTATTTACCGCCCCTGGATGCCTGGCGGCGCTATGTGCGCGCCATCGCCGCCCACGCCAAGGGGCGCCTGCGCGACTATGAGATCATGAACGAACCGAACATCATCTTCCCCTTCGAGGAGCAGGAGGCTTACCTGCCCTACCTGCGCGCCGCACGTGAAGAATTAGACGCCGCCGCCCCCGGGTCACGGGTGGTCGGCCCCTGCACGACGAGCGACCTGGGGGGGAAAATGCTCCCCTTCTGCGAGGCGATGTTAAAGGCCGGGGCCGGTCGCGACCTCGACGTGCTCTCCTTCCATCCCTATGACAGCCCCGAGTTGGGCTCCCCGAACCCGGCGGACCGGACCATCGAATCGGTCCGGGGCATCCTGCGCGACCTGGGCCCCAAGCGCATCCCCATCTGGAACACCGAATTGTATTACCTGCATGAGATGCCCCCGGGCACCTCGACCCAGACACGCGGGCTCTACGAACCGCGCCACGCCGCGGCGCGCTTTCTCGTCGATCTGGGGGAGGGCCTCGGCCAATCCGTCGCCGTCCACGCCAGTAGCCTCTTTCCCGAGGCGGACGTCGCCGGAAGCGCCCCCTCGGAGGCGTTCATCGTCTACAACGTCCTGGCCCGCCATTTCGAGGGCGCGCGTCCGGTCCTGAAACGCAAGGAGACGAATGGCCAGTGCATCGTCTATGGCTATGAACGCGGCGGCCGAGGGATCGTCGCCGCCTGGGATTACGGATCCCGGGGCAATCGCCTTGAACTGGGCTCCGCAAGCGCGTTGCTTCGCCGACTCAATCTATTCGGCAATCCTCTTCCCATCCCCTCGGACGGCGTGGTTTCCGTCGGGCAGGCGCCATCGTATTTCGAGGGGGCGGACCCCGGTCTCGCCCAAGGTCGCCTTCTGGCGATCTTCCGGGAGGCGAAGATTTCGCCGGACCCGGGACCCCTCCCGGGCGCCCGGTAGGATCCCCATGGACCGGACCATCGAGTGCGCTTCCGATCAGGAGGCGGCCCATTATGTGCCCCCGCCCATCGGCAACGGGGAACTCTGCCTCGCCCTCGATATGGAAGGAATCCAGCGGCAACGCAAATACGTAAGCGATTATCCTGGGATCTGGTGGGCGGGGCGCCGCTATAGCGACCGGCTCCAACGGCCTATGATCCCCTACGGCTTCCTCGAGCACGGCATCGCCGAGGCGCCCGTGCGGTGGACGCAGCGCCTGAATCCCGGGCGGGCCCAGATCGCCACCGACTGCGTGTATCCCGATGGGCAGCGCGTCGAGACGGAGGCCTTCGTGCACGCGGAGCTCCCGATCCTCGCGCTGCGGAAGCGGTCGAACCGGCCCTACACCCTCCAATTCCTCCTGCGCCGTCCCGGGCCATCCGGAGACGTCCCCGCGCACATGCGGTTTTCCGCCGAGAAGATTGCAAACGGGATCGAAATCCGCTACGAAATCGAAGGACTGCCCGAGCGCACGGGGCGCGTCCAATTCCTTTGCGACATGCCCGCCAGGGCCACCCTCGGCGGGGAGCGATTCAGCCTCGCCACCGACGGGCCCTGCGCGTCTTTTTTCCTCGTCTTCACGGATGCAATGGAGGGAGCCGAAGGAGCCGAGCGGACCCTCGCATCGGCGCGGCGCGCGTTGGATCTCGGATTCGAGGGGCTGCGGGATTCCCATGAAAAATCGTGGTCGGCCTATTGGGAAGCGTCCCACGTCTCCATGCCGGAGAGCCGGGAGGCAGAGGTGTACGCCGTCGCCCAGTACCATCTGCGGATCTCCACGACGGCCTGGTCGATCCCCGCGGGGGGCATCTCGAACCATTGGCAGGGCGCCTATTACGCCTTCGACGAGTACTTCCCGTTCATGGCCCTGGCCACCAGCGGACGCCTCGGCCTTGCCTCCCGCATCCCGGCCTTCCGGCACAAGATCCTGCGCAAGGCCCGCCTGCGGAGCTTCCAGCATTGGGGGGAGGAGGACCGCACCGATTTCGGCGCCCGCTACCATTTTATGTGCGACGAGAACGGCGACGAATGCACCCCGCCGGGTTATTGGCTCGAGCACATCTTCCAGATGGCGAACGTCGCGCTGTGCGCGTGGGAATACTTTCGCTACGGCGCGGATCGCGCCTTCCTCGCGGAGAAGGGCTATCCGGTCATGGCGGCCTGCGCGGAGTTCTTCCGGACGCAGGCGCTCTACGAATGTGGCGATGGACGCCTCATCGTGGGGAAATGCACCGATTTGGAGCGCCTCGGGCCGGCGCGGGAGAACGCGTTCATGACGACCTGCGGCGTCATCGCGACCTTCGAGTCTTCGGCGGACGCGGCGGCTCGGCTCGGGATCGATGGGGAGAAGGCGGCCGCTTGGCGCGCCCTTGCCGAACGCCTTCGCGCGGGGCTTCCTCGGGAGGACGGACGCTACGTTCCCCATCCCGGATGCTCCAAAAAAAGCATCTCCGTGCTCGCGGGAACCTTCCCCTACCGGGTGCTCCCCGCGGAGGATCCGGTCCAATGGGCCGCGATCTCGGATTTCATCGCCAGCGAGAACGAGTACGGGAATATGTACCCGGTGGGGAACTCGGTGTGCGCCTGGTACGCGGGATGGAAGGGACTGACCTTCGCGCGCCTGGGCCGGTGGGACGATGCCCATGCGTGCCTGCGGGCCATCGCCGGGGAAGCCAACCGGTTTTCCGAAATCTTCGAAGTGCGGGATCCGCCCATGTGCCCCTGGTTCTGCACCGCCGAAGGGACGTATATCCAACTCTTCAACGAGTGCCTCCTCGCGTCGACGGAGGGCGAGATCCGGATCCTCGCTTTCCCCGCGCCAGAGTACGCCTTTCGCCTCGCCGCCGTAGGCGGAATCCTCGTCGAGGCGGCCTTCGAAGCTTCCCGGCTGTGCCGGCTGAAACTCATCGCCTCGGCGCCCTATGCCGGGAACGTGATCCTCCCCGATGGCCGGGAAATCCGGGTGGACCTCGCCCGGGATGCCTCGGTCGCGCTGATTTGAAGGACGGGCCCATGAACCATCGGGATGAACGCACGCGCGAATACCGCGATCCCTCCCGGCTCCTCTGGCAGGCCGGCGGCGTGCAAAATGGCGAGGCGCTGCTTCGCGGGGGAAGCGGGCAGGCCACGATTTGGGCGTCCCCCGGTGCCTTCCTCCCCCCGGGGGCATCGGTGCTCCTCGATTACGGGGTCGAACTCCACGGGGGGATCCAGCTCATCGCCGGCCGCTCGGCGAAAACTTTTTCGGAGGAGCGCGTCTTGCGGGTACGGGTGCGCTTCGGCGAATCGGTTTCCGAGGCCATGGGATTCCCCGACAATGACCACGCCGTCCATGACGCCACCGTCGGCCTGGCCGCCATGGGCGCCACCGAGTTCGGCAATACGGGATTCCGCTTCGTTCGCCTCGACAATCTGGAGTCGGACCGGATCCTCGAACTTCGCGAGGTTCGGGCCGTCTTCCTCCACCGCCCGATGGAAGCCCTCGGCGCCTTCGAATGCGACGATCCCCTCGTCAACGAGATCTGGCGGACCGGGGCCTACACCACCGAGCTCTGCTTGCAGGACTATTTGTGGGACGGCATCAAGCGGGACCGCCTGGTGTGGATGGGGGACATGCACCCGGAAATCATGGTCGCCGCGAGCGTATTCGGGAAACCGGGGGGCGTGGAGCGCAGCCTCGACCTGGTGCGGGATGAGACGCCACTTCCCCGGTACATGAACGGTTTCCCCGCCTATTCCCTCTGGTGGATCATCTCCCAGGGCGATTGGTACCGTTTCCACGGCGATCTCGAATATCTCGGGCGACAACGAGCCTACCTCGCGGGCCTCCTGGACCATTTCCTGGCCAAGATCGAAACCATCGGGACCCACGACGTCGACGGACTCGGGCGGATCATCGACTGGGCATACGTGGGGAAGGAAGACGCCATCAAGGGAGGCTTCCACGCCCTCTTGGTTCTTTCCCTGGAGGCGGGAGCGATGCTCTGCGCGGCGTTGGAAGACGAAACGCGGGCCCGCGCCTGCCTGGCCGCAGCCCGATCGCTTCGCACTAGCGGAACTTTGCGGAGCGCCGCTAAATCCGTCTTGGCGCTCCAAGCCCTCGCCGGGATCCTGGATCCCGTGGAGGCCAACCGGGCGGGGCTCGCGGTGGAGCCCTTGCGCGGCCTATCGACCTACCCCGGCTTTTACGTGCTCCAGGCCCGCGCCCTGGCCGGGGACCATGGCGGCGCCATGGACCTAATCCGCGCGTATTGGGGCGGGATGCTTTCCCTGGGCGCGACGAGTTTTTGGGAGCATTTTGACCTGGCTTGGATGGAAGGCGCGGGGCGAATCGATGAAATGCCGCGAGACGGCCTGATCGACCTCCATCGTCAGTACGGGGAAGGATGCTTCAAGGGTTGGCGCCATAGCCTTTGCCACGGCTGGGCCAGCGGGCCGACGGCGTGGCTTTCCGAGCAGATCCTCGGGGTCCGTGTGGTCAGCCCGGGGGCGCGCCGGGTCATCCTGTGTCCGCATTTGCCCGGGTTGAGCCGGGTGCGCGGGAGATTCCCGACGCCCCTGGGGACCTTGCACGTCGAGTGCGAAAAACGGCCGGATGGAAGCCTAAAGACGCGGTTCGAGGCACCCGAGGGGATGGCGGTCGAGATCCGGGCGGACCTCGCGGCCCGTAAGTAAGGCGTGACGGAAAGAATCATCCAAGCTCGCGTAGGCGAATCTGAAGGAAGGAAATGATGGAAGAAACCATTTGTGCCCCGAAAACCATCCCGTCGGCCCTGGAGGGCTTCTCCAGGCCGCTACGTTTGGGAGAACTCTCCTTGCGCTCCCGCTGGGCGATGGCGCCCATGGCCTGCGAGGTCCACGGTGATTTCAAACGCAATGTGGCCTATTACCGATCTCGGGCCGAGAACCATGTGGGCCTCATCATCACCGGCGGGATCGTGGTCGACCATCCCCTCTCCGGCTATAACGAGCACCCCGACTATCCCCGTTTCGTCGAGGCCCAGTCGGGCCGCCTCCGGGCGATCGCCGAGGCCGTTCATGGAGCGGGCGGGGCGGTCAGCGCCCAGGTATGGCATCTCGGCACCCAGGTGCCGGGGGGCCTCGGCGCCGTGGCGCGCTCCAAGGACGGAAAACCTTTCGCGCGGGAAGCGGAGCCTGAACGGCTCCCGGAACTCATCGAGGCCTATGCGGCCGGCGCGCGCATGGCGAAGGACGCGGGCTTCGATGCGGTGGAACTCCACGGGGCCCATGGATACCTCCTCGATGGCTATCTTCGGCGCTGGGGCACCTGGAGCGGCGCTGGAAGCCCGGCGTCGCGCTTCGCCGTCGACGTCATCCGCGCCGTACGCGCCGCGGTGGGCCCCCGTTTCCCCATCGGCCTGCGCTTTTCCCAATGGAACGTGGATGACTACGGGGCGCGCTACCTCCATTCCACGGGCGAGATGGAGCGCTTCCTCGCGCCCCTGGTGGAGGCGGGGATCGATCTTTTCCACGCCAGTACCCGGCGTTTCTGGCTACCCGCTTTTGAAGGGAGCCCCCTGACCTTCGCGGGATGGACGCGCCGCATTTCGGGGAAGCCCGTCATCGCGGTCGGCGGGTTCGGTTCGCGCCACGAGGGCGGCCCCGATGTCGAGGAGACCTATCGTCTCGCGGATCGGCTCTTGGCGGACGGGGAGTGCGACCTTATGGCGGTGGGACGGGGACTACTCCACGATCACGGCTATTGCGAAAAGGCGCGGGCGGGGAGACTCGAAGAGATGAAGGTTCCGTGATGCACCGCTTCGGCATGGAACCGGAGCCTTGACCGAGGCCCGCCACCGCGCCACCCTGCATCGGCCCCGCTATTTCGATCAAGAACCCCAAACGCACTCCGGCGCCCGGAGGATCCCCGTAGGAACGAGATGGTACTCCGCCGTGAAGGCTTCCCCCGTCGTGACCCAACTCGGGGGTCCGTAGGAGGCGGGGAGGAGGGGGATCTGGTGGAGCGGCCCGAAGGTATTGCGCCGAGTGAGAACGGCTTCGACCTTGATCTCCTCGCCAGAGTCGATGGGAAGAGCGATGTCGACTTCGTAGGGAGGGAAGGCGCAGACGCGGCCATTAACCTTAAGGAGCGCGGCTCCGAAGGCTGGGAAGCGGAGTAGGCATTTCGGACCCGCCGCAGCCCGTGGGAGAATGCCGAGCCGATAGGTGACTGCACCGGAATAGAAGGGAAGCCCCTGCCCGGAGAGAGGGGCGGGAAGGAGCTTGTCGGGTAGGCGGCCGAGGGTCGCCACGGCGGTCCCGGTATCTACGCCGAAGTTTCCCAGCAGGTAGATCGCCTCGAGGTTGAGGTCCGCGCGGAACTCGCAGGAGAGGGCGATCTCGTTTCGACCAAGTTTCATGGCGCCCGGGGGAACGGGGAAACGGCGCAAGGCGATGTCGATCCACCAGGGGCCTCCCGGTGGGGTGGGCAAGGGGGTTCCGTTGATCGCGACGCGGAAAGCGCCCGGATTTTCCAGGACGAGTTCAATGGGCTGCGTCGGGATCTCCGCAACCTCGAATGCATAGCGAAGTTCCAAGGGCCCCTTGGACTGCGGGGGCGTCTTCGCCGCGAACCAGGGTTGGATCATATCCCCGGCGCGATGGGGGAGGCCGAACCGGTCCCGCGCGAGGCGGTCGATCTTGAGGATTTCATCCCTTGGCGACCAGGGCCCGTCGGTCCGCAACTGGGCATGGTCGAGGACGAGGACATTGGGTTCATCGAGGGTGTACGCCCACGGCCCGTGGAGGAGGACCGGGGCGTTTTTCCCGGAATCGATCTTTGCGTCTTGCGGCGTCGGTCTTTCCACGGGCGGTGATTTCTCGGCGCCTTCCATTTCACGGATCACGAAAACGCGCTCGCCCGTGGCGGCCAGTCTCGTCGTGAAATCCACCCAACCCGGCTCGCCGCGGACGATGGTGCGCTCCCCATCGCGGCAATTCCATTCCTCCACCGTGCCCCAGACGGGGAGCCTAACGCGCAGGGCCGGGTACTCCTTGGTGCGGTCCATGTTCATGATGACGAGATAATCGTCCATCCCGTCGCGGCGCAACTGGGCGAAGACGTCTTTCACGGGGTCGCGGCCATCGTCCACCGAGAGTTCCAATTGGGGGAGGGCGGTGGGCCGACAGGCTTCGCGGAGGGCCGTTTCGGTGAATGCCACCCGCGCGGCGGAATCGGCCAAGGCGGCTGGCCGGGGGTCCGTCTCTCCCTCCACCAGCGCGGGCGCCTCGCCGGCGACGATGAGCTCCCCGCCGGCGCGCCGGAATCGTTCCAGGATCTCGCAGGTGGTGGACCGCAGGGTCGCCATCCCCGCGATGAGCACCCGCCTGTAGCGCGCCTCGCCCACGCGCAAGAGGGGGGCTCCTTCGGGTGCCGTTTCGATGGATGCATGGCGCGATAGTAGCTCTTCGTCTCCGTAATCGAAATCGATCCAGCCTCCCTGGAGCCAGTGGAAGACCTGGCGGTACTGTTCCTCAAGCCGGACGAGGCCGGGCTCCTTGGCCGAGAGGTGGGCGCACCAGCCGGGGTGGATCTGGCACCAGAGGCTCTCCACCGGATTGAGCACGAGGAGTTCGCAGGCCGGCTCGCCCCGGGAGAGGACGACATGGAGCCGGGAGAAATAGTCCTCCACCGCCCCGTACTCCCGCCACCATCCGGATTGGTGGAGGATGCTGGCCGGGTAATCCCGCTTGGCCTCGCCCTCCATGGTGTACCACGAGAGGTGGTGGCAGCGCAGGTTGATCCCGAAGAGGGCCTGCCAATCGCCCACGGCCTTGTGCCCCTCGAAGGTCATTTGCCAGCCCGTGCACCCGTAGAGTTCGGAGAGCATCCAGGGCTTGCCGAGTTGCCGCGCCGCGGAGGCGAGTTGCTTCACGATCCAATAATTGCGGTTCCCCTCGCCCAGCACGTCGATGCCGGGGAGGTCGAGGTGCTCGTAATAGCGCATCACCGAGCCCGACATGGCGACCTGGGCCGAGAGGCTATCCTCGTGGAGGATATGGCCCGTCGCCGCGAGGCCGTGGCCGCGGCACCAGTCCCGGTAGGGCTCGGCGAAGTTCTTCAGGAAAAGGCGTTGGAGGAGTTCGACGAATTGCCATTTGACGCGGGAGGCCTTCTTCCCCCCGGGCCTCAGAAATAATTCGGGAAGGCGGTCCTCGAGGGAGTATCCGAAGGCGCCGCGGAACTCGTTGAAGAGTTCGCCGGTGTAGGGCACGGCCCAATCCCCGTTTTCCGCGTGGCGGCCGAAGGTGGACATGAGGGTGCCCCGGTGGGGCTCGTCGGTGAAGATGCCCTGGATGGAGCGCCCGAGGCGGTCCCCGCACTTCTGGCGGTAGCGCTCATGGGTGAGTTCGAGGAACCGTTCCGTCGCCCCGCGCATGAGGGTGTCGACGTAGGTGTATCCGTTATAGAAGGAACTGCGGTTCATCTCCCGCACGCGGAACGCGAGCACGGTCTTCCCGGCCTCGGGGAGCCGCGGCGCCTGGAAGCGTTCGCACGGCCCCACATCGACCCCCTCGAGCCCCTCGGCGGTGAAGGCGGCGGCGATCCCCTCCTCCCACCGGAATTCGGAAGCGGGCATGACCTCGAGGCAGAGGTGCTTCATGCGGAACTCGGGGTGGCGGGTGACGAGGCCCCCCGCCAGGCCGCTGGGCCAGCGGTCTTCGTCGTAGAGCCAGGCTTCCATGCCTTGGGCTTCGCCCTTGTCCGCGCACGCGTTGATGAGGCTGAACCACTCCTCCCCCAGGTACTCGGTGACGAGCCCGGTGCGGGAATGCATGAAGAATCCCCCGAAGCCCATCTCCTTCATCACGTCGACCTGGCGCAGGAGCTCGCCCTTTTCGAGTTTGCCGTTCCACGACCAGAAGGGCTTCCCGCGCCAGGCGGGGCCGGGGTTCTTGAAGAGGACGTCGAGTTCGGAGGGCGGCAGGGACCGGGGGAGGGGGGAAATCATGGTTGATTGTAGGAAGAATCGGGCCCGTCGGACATGAACGGGAAGCGGGAATCCTTGAATCCCGGGCGCGATTGAACGCTGCGGAGCGTGGCGGGCGCCGCCCTATCCGCTCTGCCGCTCGAGGAGCGCCACCGGCGACTCATCGTGGAGGGCCCCGGGCTTTCCCGCTCCCAAGGCGAGGATCTTCGCCAGGCACGCCTGCGCGTCCTCGAAGAGGGGGATGGAGACGGTGGTCAGGTTCGGATGGATCTGCAGGCAGATCGGCGAATGATTGACGGCCACCACCGCGACCTCCTCGGGCACGCGGATGCCGATGGCGAGCAGATGCTGCACCGCGTCGACGGCGAAGGAATCGGAGGTGCAATAGAGGGCGTCGAGTTCCCGGAAGGTCTGCGCGGGGATCTCGCGCAGGGTCTGGTGGAAGCTCCCGTAGAAATGCCGGGCCTGGAAGATCCAGCGGTCCTCGGCGGGGAGGCCGCGGGCGAGGAGGAACTCCCGCCAGCGCTGGAGCCGCAGCGGGGAGGCGCCGGCTTGGATGAACGCGACGCCGATGCGACGCCGTCCGGCGGCGGTGAGGTGCTCCATGGCCAGGCGCGTGATCTTCGCCTCGTCGTAGAGGCGGGCGGGGATCTCGGCGAGGCGGGGCAGGTGCTGGTTGCTCCCATAAAAAAGGAACGGCACGCCCAGGGCCTTGAGGGCCCCCTGGACCTCGACCACGAGATCGATGTTGCGGAAGAAGAGGATGCCGGCGAGATTGGGGTAGCGCAGGAGCAGGTCGGGGAGTTCCGCGCGGAACGCGGCCTCTTTGATGGCGACGACCTCATGTTCCCGGCTGGCGGTGGCGCAGGCGTCCATGGCGCCGAGGAAAAAATCCACCCGGTCGTAATTGCGGCTATCGAAGCGCTCCGCGAGGTCGAGCACCACGAGGATGCGCCGGCGGCGGCTGCGCGGGGCGACGAAGGTGCCCTTTCCGTGGAGGCGGTAGATGAGGGACTGGCCCTCGAGGATGTCGTAGATCTTGCGCACCGTCAGGGGGCTGATCTCGTAGCGGCGGGCGATATCCCGCTCGGAGTGGAAGAGGCCGTGGACGGGGATCTTTCCCGACTCGATCTCCCGGGTGAGGGCGCGGGCCACTTCCTCGTAGCGGTGGGTTTTGCCGGTCTTCTTCCCGGAGCGGGGGGTCTTGGCCATTTCTGGGGCTATTTTATCCCCCTTTGGCGGGAAGCCCCAAATTTGACAGGGGGCCATCCGGTGGCCTATACTGCTATATAACAGTTGGAGCACCCGGGATGTTGAAAAGAACCCTCCTTCTTTCGGCGCTTCTGGCCCAGTTGCTTTCCCCGGTCGGCCTGAAGTACGTGATCTTCAAACTCGACGATATCGGGGGGAAGCCGGGGTTCGGGTATTGGAACAGCGTGGCCACCACCCTCATTTCCAACCAGATCCACGCCTCCTTCGGCGTCATCGGCGAGCAGGCCGAACTCTACGGCGACAGCTTCGGCTTCTGGCCCTGGTTCAGCAACGCCCTCACCAACCATATCCAATTCTGGGACCACACCTATAGCCACACCGACTGCACGGTGCTCGACGCCGCCGGGCAATGGTGGCAGCACGCCCGCAACCTGAACCTCATCCGGCGCAAGACGGGAACGACCCTCTCCGGCTACGGGGCCCCGGGCAACACGCTCAACGGCGATACCGTGGGCGTGGTGGACGGCCTGGACGATTGCGATTTCTGGTTCTTCGGGAAATCCAATACCCTCAAGAAGAACCTGCTGCGCTTGGGCGATATGGAGTTCCCGACCCTCGTCCCGAACTACACTAATTTCCTCACGAATTGGGTGAAGGCCCTGACCAATGCGAGCAACGCGGGGGCCGATTACCTGGTCCTCCAAGGCCATCCGGGGAGTTGGAACCTGGACCGGTGGACGAATTTCCAGGCCATCCTGGGCTTCCTGACGAACCAGGGCCTAAGCTTCGTCACGCCCTCCGAATACATCGAGATCAAGACCGCGGGCATGGGCATCTCCAACCTCGCGCCCGAGACCGTCTTCGCCCCGGGCGACACGGTGAGCGGGCAGGTCACGGGGTCGAACGCCGCTTGGTCGGTGGATCTGTTGGAGGGCACGAACCTCCAGAACCTGGCTTCCGGGTCGGGGGCCTCCTTCAGCGCCTCCCTCCCGGCGGTGTGCAAGATCACCAATCGGGTGCGGGTTACCGTCCGAAGCCAGGGCTTCACCCATTGCCAAACCCATTCCATCGTGCCCATCGGCAGCAACGACCTGGCGAGTTCCGCCACCCCCACCGCGACCTCCCAGACCGCGGGCTTCGAAGCCGCCAAGGCCCTCGACCGATCGCTTTCCAGCGCGTGGCGCCCCTCCGGGGCCCTCCCCCAATCCCTGACCCTGGATTTCGGCGCAACCAAAATACTCGGAGGCGCTTACTTGGCCTGGAAGCCCAACCTGCACGCCGACTTATGGCAGCTCTATGGTTCCCTCGACGGCTCGTCTTGGTTCGTCGTGGCCTCCAACGACATCGGCGGCGGCGGTGGGGAGTACGTGCGCCTGGCCCCCTCGAACGCCCGCTATCTGCGCCTCACCGCCTCGCGGTCGATCAACCCGAACGGGGCCGTGGAACTCGCGGAATACTTCGCCTTCGAACTTTTATCGGCCTATACGAACCTCTCCCCCTCGCTCATCCTGGCCGAGGCCGACGCCAGCATCCGGTCGGCAAATCCCAACAGCAATTTCGGTAAGAACGCCTACCTCGAGGTGCAGAATACCACGGGCCCTCTCGCCCTAGTGCGTTTCGACCTCGGCACCAACCAAGCGGCGTCCCTGGCCCGCGCGAAACTCTACCTTTACCCGGTAGCCGGCGGGACGGGCGCGAGCACCACGAACATCGCGAAATGGGTGGCGGACAATACCTGGGACGAGACCAACGTCACCTGGAACCTCCGCCCCGCCCTCGGGAGCACCTTCGGGACCGCCGACCCCTTCGGTTTCCGCGTGGAGTTCGACGTGACCCCCGCGGTGACCAACGCCATGGCCTCGGGCGGGAAGGTCAGTTTCGCCGTCTGCGGCACCAATAGCGCCTATGTCCGCTACACCAGCCGCGAAGAGCCGGGATACGGCGGGACGCGGGGGCCCACGCTGGAACTCAGCTACGAGCGCGGCGTGATCTCGCCCGCCACGAATACCAATCTCACCGGCCCCACCGCCTCCTTCACCCGCGCGCCCTCCGGTTCCTTCGCCGTCGGGACCCCCGTCGTCTTCTCCAACCTCTCCACCGCGGGGAGCGCCGCCATCACGAATTGGAGTTGGGATTTCGGCAACGGGGCCGCCAGCAATTGGGCCTCGAACCTGGGCCTCACCGCGGCGGTGTACACCAATAGCGGCAATTTCACCGCCCGCCTGACGGTCCTCGACGCCAATGGACTCTCGAACACGGTGACCGTCGGGCCCTTCTCGGCGACGAATCTGGCTGTCGCCCCGACCAACGCGGTCCCCGAGGCGCCGACGAACCTCGTCGCCGCGGAACTCTCCAGCGCCTCGGTGCGCCTCTCGTGGTCCCATCCGGCCCCCGCCGCCGCGCGCTTTAATCTCTACCGCTCCCTCGATGCCACCAATTTTCTCCCCCTCGCCACGGCCGCCTCGAACGTCCTCGAGTTCCAGGACAGCGGCCTCGTGCCGTTTACGCGCTACGCCTACCGGGTGACGGCGACGAACGACATCGGCGAGTCGGCCCCGTGCGCCGTGGCGGCCATCACGCCGGCACGGCGGGCGACCTTGACCCGGGCCGTCGCCACCGTCGATGCCCTCCAAAACCGCGTCGCCATCAAGGTGCGCCTCGAGAAGAATTGCCCGGAGGCCGCGGCCCTCTCTTTCCGCCTCGCCAGCGCCTCCACCGGTTCGTGGGTCGATCTGGGGGCGGGCGACGTGGAGGGGGCGGTCTCCATCGGGGCCGGCAAGGGCGCCGAGGCCGCCAGCAACGCTTGGCGGGTGCCCGCGGGCTTCGATGTTTCCCGGAAGGTCGACCTCATGGTCTGCGCCTCGCTGCCGGGGACGAACGCCGACGCCGTCATCGTGAGCAATGTGGACCTCGGCCTACTCTTCCGCCTCTGCGGCGACCTCGCCCTGGCGTGCGCCGTGAATAGTCCCTGGCGCGGCCAGGCGGACGGCATCACCTTCGTGAACCTCACCCGAGAGACCACCGCGCGCATCTACTCCGTCTCCGGGAGCTTGGTGGCCGAACTCAAGGCGACCGATGCGGGGGCGGGCGACCGGCTGACTTGGAAGCTCGCCTCGGGAGAGAAAACGGTGACCCCGGGGATCTACCTCGCGGTGCTCCGATCCGGGGAAAAGGATCTCAAGCGCCTCAAAGTGATGGTGTGCCGGCCATGAGCCCCATAGACCGCATTGCGGGGTGCCGGGAATTGGCCTCGATCGGAGCGGGGGCAAGAAATGATCGAGGTCGGTAAGGAGCGAGAATGAAACGAGCGATGCGAACGTTGGGGCGGGTCTCCCTTTCCGTCTTGTGCCTTTCCGTCTTCCTGCACCGAAGCGCCACTCCGGCAGGTCGGGCGGCTTTTGACGTCCTCCATATCGGCTTCGGGGGCGCCGCTTCCGGGCTCGGCGGGTCGGGAGTGGCCGCCGTGGGCACCTTGGAGGGGGTCTTCGCCAACCCCGCTTCCCTGGCATCCCAACCCGCGGGCATCGCCGTACTCGGCTCCTACAATCCGTACCTCGATATGGGCCTATGGAGCGCCGCCGCTTCCGTGACGAAGGATAAAAGAGGGAGCCTCGCCATCGCGGCCTACGGTCTCTCCTACGGGGCCATGAACGGCGACATCGCGTGGAACGGGGATCCGGGGCGGCTCTTAAAATCGGGGGACCTCATCCTCTCAGTCTCCGGCGGCCTGCCATTGGGCGGGCTTCTTGAACTGCCTTTCACCCTGGACTTCGGCCTCACCGGGAGAGTCGCCTCCCAAGCCCTCGATGAGTCGAGCCTGACCGGCTTGCTTTTCGATGCGGGGATGCTCGCGGGTTTCCGCACCGGCGTCGGCGTGCTGAGTGTCGGCCTCCAGGGCAGGAACTTCGGCGCGGTCCTCGGCGCCGGAAACGGCGTCGCCCTCCCGACTTCCCTCGCCTCGGGCCTCGCCTGGCGGATGAACCTGGCGCGGGTCCTCTCCCTGAAGGTCCTCGCCGATGGGGCCTACGAAACGAGCGAAGCCGCCTGGCGGGGCTCGGTCGGGGCCGAGGCGGGGTTTTTCAGCCTCGCTTTCCTGCGCGGCGGCTATTCGTTCGCGCAAGCCGGGGGCCAGGCGAGCGGGCTCACCCTCGGCATGGGCGTGCGCCTCAAGGTTTCCACGGTGCAGGTGCGCGTGGACTACGCATTCATCCACCTCGGGGACCTCGGCGGCTCCCAGCATAGCGTCCAACTCGGTTTCGCCATCGAAGCGCCCCCGGCGGTCCCGGCTCCGTAATCGGTGGGCGCCTCGTCGACTGGATATCAAAAGGAATCATGATGGAAGCGAACACGCTGCACCCAAACGCCTCTCCGCGCCGCCCGGGCCGGATTTGGGGCAAGTTTTCCCTCGCCGCGATGGTCCTCGCCGCCGGCCTTTGCGCCCAAGGGGGCGTTTCACTGCTGCCCGACGATCCATACCCGCTCTTCCTCGCGTCCATGGGCGGCGGAAAGTCGAGCCTAGTGCCGGTGGAAGGCAAGGCATTCGGGAAGGCCCTGCGCATCGCCGTCGCCGAAAAGCCCGCCAACCATTGGGATGTCCAATTCGTGGTGAAGAGCGCGGCCGCCGCCCCGGCGGGGTCCACCCTCGCGTTCTGGTTTTCCGCACGATCCCGCAAGGGCGACGGGCACCTGCTCGCCACGCTCAAGGACAAGGCCGGTAAGGCCGTCTTCCGCAAAGAGTTCACCCCCGGGTCCGCTTGGTCCGATGAGGTGGTGGGCGGGCCCCTCGCCGCCGCGGTCCAGGCGGGCGAGCTCACGCTCATCCTGACCTTCGGTTGGCAGGTCCAGGAGATCGAACTCGGGGGCTTGGCGCTCCTCGCCCTCGAAGCCGGCACGAAGGTCGAGGGGTTGCCCCTTCCCCCCCAGGCCCGGGTGACGGCCTCGGGCGCGGCGGGCGTTCCCGCCCCGGCCCAAGTAGCTATGGCGGAAGCGGAAGAGGAACTTCCGCCCCTCCCCGGGGGGGTGCGGCGTTTCGCCATCTTCAAGTGGGACGATCTCACGGGCCGTCCGGATGGGGTGCCGCCCCCGTTCCAGCGGGTCGCCGATTTCGTGGCTTCCAACAAGATGCACGCCTCCCTCGGTATCATCTGCAATAGCCTGGAGAAGCCCAGCGAGGCGTATTGCCAGTGGATCAAGAAGCGCGCGGTGGAGAACGGCGGGCCCTTCGAGTTCTGGTTCCATGGCTGGGACCATCTCATGACGACCTCCAACGGCCGAAGCTATACCGAGTTCAGCGGGCCGGATTACGGGAGCCAGAAAACCCATTTCGAATGGGGCGTGGCGGCGCTGAAGGAAAAAACCGGCCTGGCGTTCCGAAGTTTCGGCTCCGCGGGCAACCAGTACGACGCGACCTCCGTCAAGGTCTTCGAGGAATTTCCCGAGGTGAAGGTGTGGCTCTTCGGCGACCCGAAGGCGGGCAGTACCAAATTCCTCATCCCCCGGCTGGTGGAAGGGGAGCGGGGCGCCGGACGGCCCGATTACGCGAACTTCATGAAGGGATACCGGTCGAAGCGCACCGCGGAGGCGCTCCTCATCCAGGGCCATCCCGGCGGCTGGTCCGATGCCCATTTCGGGGAGTTCGTGAAGATCCACGCCCGTCTCGTCAAGGACGGCTGGGAGTTCGCCACGCCCTACGAGTACTACCAATACAAGTCGAACGAGAGGCCGTGATCGGTCGGGGTGCGGCCCCGCGCCCTACTCGCTTCCCCGCAGCACCAATTCTTCCTCCAGCGCGATGCGAACGTCATCGCGGTAGCCGAATCGCATCATGGCGAGTACCTCCTCGCGCATGCACGCTCCGATGCGCTTCAGCGGCACGCGCACCGCGCTCACGGGCGGGCGGGCGGTCTCGAACTCGGGGAGGTCCTCGTAGGAGATAAAGGAAACACGGTCGCCCATTGGACTGGCCGCTGGCCTGTCCATCGGCCTGTCCATCGGCCTGTCCATCGGCCTGTCCATCGGCCTGTCCATCGCGCGCAGGGCGCCCAGAAGACGAAGCGACAATTCGGCCTCGGTGGAGAAGACCGCGTCGAATCTCCTGCGCCCGAGCGCCGCGGCGAGTTCGACCGGGTCTTGTCTCAGGCGCGCATCGATGTTGAAAATGAGCTCGTCGCCCGTCTCCAGCCCGCGTTTGGTGAGGGTTTCTTTCCAGGTGCGGTGCATGGGGCCCTGCCAGGCCCCGTCGTGCCCGGGCGAGGCGAAGAGGATGCGCCGCCTGCCGCGGGCGGCGAGGGTTTCGAGGGCGCGCTCGACGCCGCCTCGGGCATCGCTCGCCACAAGGTTGCCCTCGTAGCCGAGGGGGGCGTGGACGACGTGGGGGTAGCGCTCGCGGCGCATGAGGGCGATGAGGTCCTCGAGGCCCGAATGGGAGAGGAAGAGCACCCCGGCGCCGCCGCGGGTGAGGTCGCTGAATTGCTTCTCGAGGGGGTCGTCGGGGCGCAGGAGCGGGATCTGGACGCGGCAAGATCCTCCCTCCCCCCCGAGCACGCCGTCCATGATCTCGTAGAACTTATGCCGTAGCGGCTCGCGCCCGACGCCCCGGAAGAACCGCTCGTTGACGGGCACCTGGAGGTCGAAGCGCGGGCCCTCCGCCGGGGCGACGAGGACGGTGCCGCGGCCCTGGATGCGCCGGGCGAAGCCGTCCCGGGTGAGGAGGTTCAGGGCCTTGCGGGCGGTATCGCGGCTGACATCGAACTCCGCCATGAGGGCGGTCTCGCTCACGGTGGCCCCGTCTCCTGCCATGGCGCGCCCGTGGAGGGCCTCGTAGATGCGCCGGTAGGCGGCGAGCCCTCGCTTGGCGGGGGGCACGGCCTATTTCGTCAGGTCGACGAGGGCGCCGAGGATCTGGGCGCGGGCGCCCCGGTAGACGGCCAGGTCGTCGGGGTTGGCGAGGATGGCCTTCGCGGCGTCGTCCAGGATCTTCTGCGCCTTCGCCGCGGCGTCTTTCGCCTTCGATTTGCCGGCGGTCTCCCGCAGCAGCCAGGCCCAGGAATAGTCCTCGACCCCGTCGCGCCAGGCTTCCCATCGACGGCTGGGAATTTGGGCCTCGGTGCGGGTGACGTGGGCGGGAGCGCTGTCGCGGTCGTAGATGACGGAGAAGTCGGTGCGCCCGCCGTCGAAGTCGGTCCAGGCGCTGTTCTCACCCTTCGTCCAGCCGGTATCGGCGTAATCCCAATGCCCGGCCCCGGTCATGCCGTACTGCCAGGCCTGCCAGAGCAGGCGCCGGTAATGCCCCAGGGGGGGGAACGTCTTGTCGGGGCCCTTGCAGTTATAGGTGTAGAACGATTTGCCGGCCTTCTTCTCGGCGGCGAAAAAGGCGAGGCGCTTCTCGTCGAGGGTGCCGTCGAGGTGGGGGCACCAGATATCCACGGAGGGGGCGATCTTCTCCATGGCCTCCACGGAGGTGGCGTGGGTGGGGTCGACGAAGATGCGCGCCTTGGGGTCGGCCTCCTTGAACATGTCCCACACCTGCTTGCCGCCGTTATGGATGAGTTTGTCGTCGGGCTCGTCGATGGGGTAGAAGGCGAAATCCTCGTATCCGAGGCCCAGCGATTTGCAATGGGCCACCCAATCGGCGACCGCGGCACGCATGGCTACTTTCCACTCGGGCGAGCCGAGGACGAATTTCACGGGAGACTTGTTGAAATTGCCGAGGGGGCTGCGGATCCCGCTGCCGATATCCCCGAAGGAACTGAAGAACCAGAACTTGCGGATGCCCGCCTCGCGGTGGAGGCGGATCGCCTCGTCTATATTGGTGTAGACGGCGGAGAGGAGTTTCCCGCTCTCGTCGAACTTCATCTCGGGCATCTGGGAGGGATGGAGGACGGCCGTGTCGATATGGTGGGCGGCGAGGTCGGCCAGCGCCGCCTTCGGGTCGGCCTTCATGGGCGCGAAGACCAGGTAGGCCCAGTTATAGGTCGCCACCGGGACGGGGCGGGGGAGGGAGACCGGCAGGATCGTGACGGTGATCGGCACCTTGAAGGTTTCCTTCCCGGCGGCCACGGTGATCGTGCCCGTGTAGGCGCCCGAGTGGCCGTCTTCGCTCTTCACGGTGACCCAGAACGACCGGCTCGTGCCGGGGATCATGGGCACCGCGCCCTCGGCCAGGGGGAGCGCATCGGGGCGGAAGAGCATGTCGTTGGCTTCCACCCACTCCCCATAGCGCAGGGAGATATTCTTGCGGGGGATCGGGGCGCCCTTGCCCACGAGGTCCGAAACGGCGACGGTCACCTTGCACTCGGACGTGTCCGCGTTGAAGAGGGCGAAGGATGCGCTCTCCCATTCGCCACGGCCCATGACGAGGGCGAGGTCGGGGGCGGGGGCGGCGGCGGGGGGGATGTCGAAGACGCCGAAATCCTTCCATCCCCATCCCCCGTGGAGGATCACTTTCTTCCCGCTATGGACGGCCGCGGCGGCCTTGGCGTTGAGGCCGCCGGCGCGCTGGCGCAGGGCGGCGAGGAGTGCCGGCTCGATCTCGGGTTGTTCGAGTTCCTTCCCGATGGCCGCGAGGTCGGCCTTCAGGGCGGGGGCCTTCTGCTCGAGGATGGTCCCGAGCGTCGCGAGTTCGCGGCGCAGCGCGGCGATATCGCGCCCGGCCTTGCGCGCCTGGAAGATGGAGGCGGAGAGGTCCTTCACGTCGAAGGTGGCGCCGGCGAGTTTCACGGCGGCGGCGTCGAAGTCGCCCTTGATGACCTCGATCTCGTCGGTGAACATGAAACTGCCGTTGGCCACCAGCGAGACGGCCACGTAGCGCCCCTTGAGTCGCAGATCGTTGAGATGGTGGCGGGTGGCGTACCATTCGCCC
Source organism: Spirochaetota bacterium (assembly GCA_017302015.1). GTDB lineage: Bacteria > Spirochaetota > UBA12135 > COTS27 > JAFLEE01 > JAFLEE01. The sequence continues at coordinate 25,891 of JAFLEE010000037.1, forward strand.
CGGTCGGGGAGCAGCGCGGCCATGCGCCGCCCGGCGTGGTAGAAACTCTTCCCGTCTTCGCTGACGAAGAAGATCGCGTCGGGGAAATTGACCCCGGCGCCCTTGGCGCCGCCGGCGATGCCGATGGCGAGTTCGCGGATGGGCTCCACGGCGCCCAGGTCGATGATGATCTCCACGCGGCCGGCGTTCACCCATCCCACCGTGCTCTTCTGGGTCCAATAATAGCCCTCGGTGAAGAGGCCGTCGGTGAGCTGCTTGTCGTCGTCGGGGTCGGTGCAGAGCTTGTAATTCGGCGCCCGCGACATCGTGTACTTCTTTCCCTTCGCGAGGTTCACGCCGGGCAGCGGGCCCCGGGCCGGGGCGGCCACCGCGGCGGCCGCCGGGGCCTTGCCCTCCACCAACTCCAAATCATCGAACCAGACCGTGCCCGAGGCGCGATGCAGGTAGAGGATGACCGGCAATTCGGCGGCGGACCCGGTGGTGAAGGTGACCGCGACCCGCTTCCACCCGAAGCTGCCCTTCTCGGGAATCGTGGCGGCCAGGGTCTTGCCGCCGTCACCTTCGATGAAGAGGCGGGCGCTGCCGCTGGCGCCCGCGGGGGCGGGCGCGACCGCTTCGGCCTTCATCCAGACGCTCGCCGTGTACTCGGTGGCGGGCTTCACGGCGATCTTGATCCGAACGCTGCTATAACTCTCCACGCTCTTGTGGCGCAGGGCGAGGGATTGGCGGCCGGTATGGGCCTCCGCATTGTCGACGAAGACCGGGCCCTCCTCGCCCTTGGCGGGGTACATCGACCAACCTTCGGGGTTCTTGCCGTTTAGCGTCTCGAAACCGCCATTGGCAACCGGGCCCGCCGGGAAGGCAAGGGCGGCGAGAAGGGGGAGGATGGTGGGGAGGAATCGGGCTTTCACGGGGGCTCCTAGATATACGTATAAGTATATTAGTTATACGTATGTTATAGCCCATGGAATGGCTCCTGTCAAATTCGAGCCCATTTACCCCATCCGATCCTAGGTGTTGGCGAGGCCAGGGGCCTCGCCGGGAACTCAGGCCGGGCAGAGCCCCATCGCCCAATCCCGGGCCACCACCAGGGAGTCCCGGGCCTCTTCGGGCGTGCAGAGCACCGTTTTTCCGCCTTTGAGGGCCGCGAGGAAATTCTCGGCCACGGAGAACATGGCGCTCTTCGACGAGAAGACCGGGAGCGTGCTCGTGGGGAGCGCCTCGCCGCCGTCGTCGCGGAAGAGTTCGGCCGTGCCGGCCCGGTTCATGGCCAGCGGCGCGGGCAGGTCGACCTTGAGGAAGCCCTTCTCGAAACAGACCAGGCCCTGCTCGCGCCAATCTTTGGTGGAGTTGTAGGGGCTGAACTCGAAGACCCCCGGCACGCCGTTGTCGCCCTCGACCGCGAGGACCACGCCGGAGGGATCGACGTATTTCACATGGTAGCGGGCTCCCAAAAGGAAGCGCATGAGGTCGAGTTGGTGGCTATGGGCCCCGGCGAAAGGGCCGTACTTCGCCCGCGCATCTTTACTCATGCCCGCGAAATCGCCCTCGGGGAAGGGGGCGGTCGGCGGCACCGCGGCGCCCTTGATGAAGGTGCGGTACCCGTTGGCGATCCAGTCGCCGGCGAGGGAGATGTGCACCTTGGCGTAGCGCATCTTTCCCATGTCGCCGCTTTGCGATGCCTTCTCGATTTGGCCCTTGGCCCACATGGAGGCGGGATCGCAGCGCTTGTGGTAGCCCACGAAGAGCGGCGAGCCCGTCTTCTTCTGGTGGGCGACGATGCGTTCGGCGGAGGGGACCGACCAGGCCAGGGGCTTCTCGGAGATGGTCGGGATCTTGGCCGTCATCAGGTCGCAGAGGATGGTCTCGGCCAGGGGGATCGCCGGGAGGATCACCACGGCCGCGTCGATTTTTTCATTCTTGAGGAGTTCGGCGTGGGAGGCGTAGGTCTTGGGGATGGCGAATTTCTGGGCCACTTTCTTGGCGAGTTCGAGGTCGCCATCGACGAGGGCGACGACTTCGACGCCGGGCTGGGCCTGGTAATTGGGGAGGTGGATGCACTGGGCATGCTTGCCGGCGCCGATGAATGCGATGCGGGTCATGGGAACTCCTGGAATGGGGGGTGAAAATCGCGCGGGGCCCGGGGCCGGACGCTTGGTAGAGTCTACTCCCCTCCCCCCCGGGGGAGAATGGACAAAACGGTTTATACAAAACGGAGCGGCCCAATGAAGGGCCTCGCCGGGCGCGAAAACCGGGGGTTCCTTGCCGGGGGATGGGGGCCCCGCTATATTGGAAGGCACCCGCTCGGAGGCCCGATCCCCATGAAGCTCTACCATAATCCCCGCTGCTCCAAGAGCCGAGAGTCCCTCGCCCTCCTCCAGAAGAAGAAGGCGCCGGTCGAGGTGGTGGAGTACCTGGCCCATCCCCCCACCGTCCCCGAACTCCGCGCCCTCTTGGCCGCCCTGGGCATGAAGGCCCAAGACCTCGTGCGCACCGGAGAAGCCCTCTATAAAGAGAAGTTCGCCGGGAAATCCCTCACGGAGGCGGAATGGGTGGCGGCCCTGGCGGCCAACCCCATCCTCATCGAGCGCCCCATCTTCATCAATGGCAAGAAGGCGGTCGTGGGCCGGCCCCCCGAGCGCGTCCTCGAGATCCTCTGACGCCCGACGCGCCGCACGAAAAAGGAACCCCATGAAAATCCAGTCCACCGCGCTCTTCTCCGTCACGTCCTGGGATGAACAGACCTGGGAGGGGAAACCGGCGAAAGAGGTGCAGGGAGAAAAGTTCACCCTGGCCAAGGTCGGCTACGCCTACGCCGGCGTCCTCACGGGCGAAAGCCGCTTCCAATACCTCATGCATTACCGCGCCGACGGCACGGGCACCTTCACCGGCATCGAGCACTTCAAGGGGAACCTGGAGGGACGGGAGGGCGAGTTCGTCCTCGCCCACGAGGGCACCTTCGACGCCGCCTCGGTGAAGGGAACGGCCCGGGTGGTCTCGGCGAGCGGGGGTCTTGCGGGCCTCCATGGCGGCGCCCGGGTGGAATTGGCCGGGCACCAAAGCCAGTATCCCCTGGTCCTCGATCTCGAATTGGGCTAAAAAAACAAAGTTCCCCGGGCCTCGGCAGGCGCGGTGCATTGAAATTTATGCCCTTACGGGGTACTCTACCCTACCCGCGAGGAGCCCTTTTTCCATGCCCGAACTCAACGCCATCGTCACCCAGCGCATCGATTTCGCCCCCGGCCTCATGATTTTACGCGTCGTGCCCGACGGGTGGGAATTGCCCGAGTTCGTGGCCGGCCAGTTCAATGTCCTCGGCCTCCCCGCCACGGCCCCGCGCGTCGCCGACGCCGACCCCGAGAATCCGCCGCCGAAGCCCGATGCCTTCATCCGCCGTGCCTATTCCATCGCCTCGGCCTCCGTCGAGCGCGAATACATGGAGTTCTATATCGTCCAGGTGAAGAGCGGCGCCCTGACCCCGAGGCTCTTCGCCCTCAAGGTGGGCGACCGCGTCTGGTTGGGGACGAAGGCCACGGGCATGTTCACCCTCGACCAGGTGCCCCGCGACAAGCACCTCGTCTTCATGGGCACGGGCACGGGCCTCGCGCCCTACATGTCGATGATCCGCTCCCACCTCGAAGGCGAGGGCGAACGGAAGTTCGCCGTGCTCCATGGCGCGCGCCACTCGTGGGACTTGGGCTACCGCACCGAACTCTTCCAGATGCAGCGCCTCACGCGGCATTTCGCCTACTTCCCCATCCTCGACGATCCCTCCGGCGAACCCGTCGCGTGGAAGGGCGCCGTGGGCTTCGTGCAGGATCTCTGGAAGCGCGGCGAGATCGAGAAGGCCTGGGGCTTCAAGCCGCGCCCTGATAACTCCCATGTTTTCCTTTGCGGCCACCCGCTCATGATCGAATCGATGAAGGAAATCCTCGTCGCGGAAGGCTTCGCGCTCCACACCAAGCAGGCCCCGGGCCAGATCCACCTCGAAGAATATTGGTGAAGCCGCCCCGGCGGCGGCGACACGGCCAGCTCCCGCGGGCGGCCGTGGGAAGGGCGCCTCGGATGCGATTCGGTATATCAGGGTGAAAACGCCCCGGTTCTGGACCATGCTTTAGGCTCGGGGGCCGGGTCCGCGGTGATCCGGGGATTTCGGGGATCCATGGGGGTTCCCGGCTCCGGATCGACGCGCCTGGAACGGGCATGGAAATCACCGAATCGATCTCGCAGATAGACCTTGAACCTTTGACCGAAGCGGACGATGCCGAGGCGGAAAACGCGATCCTCGAAGTACGCCAAGACCTGCTCGATGCGCACGCTGTCGGCGCCCTGGAATGGGCGGTGGACCGGCTCCGGGGTTCCGGGCGTTGCGTCTTCATCGATCTCAACGGGGTCGTCTCCGCGGAGCGGGCCGCCCTTTCCCAATTGACCGGCCTCTGCCGCAAGGCCCGGGGCGCGGGGGTGGAGCTCTATTTCCTCGGCGTCTACGCCCGCATGGCGGAGCGCTTCGAATCCGCTAGTTTGGGCGATCGGGTCCTTTCCTGAAATTCTCCCCCAGGAGCCGAACATGAACCAGCGCCTCGCCTCCGTTTGCACCGACGCCTCCAGCGCCACGTGGATCCTCGTGAAGGTGAACGTGCCGGTCATGGGCGATTTCGCCGCCGTGGCCACCGAGGCGATGCTCCTCGGGCAATTGCGCCTGAAGGGGCGAAACGCCTACCTCGACCTCTCCGCGGTGGTGGGGATGTCCTCCTTCGCGATGGCAAAATTGTCGCTCTTCAAGAAACTCCTCTCGCGCCAGGGTTTCGATTTCACCGTGGTCCACCCGGGGGAGGGGATCGCGGGGATGCTCCGCTTCTCCGGCCTCGGGGAACTCCTCAGTTCCCAGGACCGCGACGCCCTGCCGCTGGCCGCCTTGGCCTAGGACCCGTGATGGCCACCTGGGTCGCGGAACCGGAGTTGGCGAGCGAGAGCGGCCCGCCGTTGGTGAGGATCCAGGGTCCCCTGTTGAATACGGCGGTGGTCGACGCCGTGGAATCGGCGGCTTGGCGGCTGACCGGGGACGGCAGCAGCCTCTGGGTGGACATGGCCCAGGTGCGCGCGGTGAGCGAGGGCGCCATCGCGAGGCTGCATTATCTGCGTCAATTGGCCAGGCTCCAGGGCCTCGTGATCCTCCTGCGGTCCTGCGCGCCTGAAATCGCCGAAGCCCTCCGCCTCGCTTCCCTGGAAGATCTGATGGCGAGCAGCAGCCCGGAAGATTCGTCGCGGCGGTCGCCACCGCCTAACGGACCACCATGACCCCCCGGGCCTCGAGGGCCGCGGCCTGCTTTGGGTCCACCGGGTTGCCCGTGAGATTCACGTACTCGAGCTCGGGCAATTCCAGGAGCGAAGAGAGGTCGCGCACCCGGTTCTGGGAGAGGTCGAGGATGCGCAGCCGCTTGCAGGCGGAGAGGAGGAGCAGGTCGGTGACCCGGTTCTCGCCGAGGTAGAGTTCCTCGAGGGAGGCGAGTTCGCCGATCTCGTCGATGTCCTCCAGGAGATTGCGGCTTAAATCGAGGAGCCGCAGATTGGGGAACAGGCCGATGCCCGCGATGTCTTCGATGCCCATGTCCGGTTGGATGAGTTCCTCGTACTCGGGCCCGCTGAGGCCGTAATCCACCTCGACCTCGACATGGCCGTATTCGGAGAAGCGCAGGGCCTCGGTGATGGAGAGGTGCTCGAGTTCCTCGTCGACGACTTCCGCGGTGTCGTTATCCTCTTCGAGGCCCGGCGCGTCCGCGGGGTCGGGTTCCCAAAGTTCTTCCAGGCCCTCGAGGGATTCGGGCGGGAGGGCCGATGGGGGACGGCTTCGGTCGTAGGCCGCCAGGCCGCGGAGTTTTTCCAGATCTCCGCGCTGGCCCAGGCGCACGAGGCCGTCCACCCAGGCGCCGAAGGCCTTCACCTTATCGGGGTGGACATGCAGGAGGATCTTGGCCAGGAGGGCGCGCGGCGGGAGCGAGGGGTCGAGGCCGGGAACCAGGCCGGCGATGCGCACGATGAAACCGGCCTGCCGGTGTTTGCCAGACTCGATGAGCCGCGCGGTCAAGCGCGATAGGAAGGCCTCGTCATAGAGGGGGGCGAGGGTCGGATCGCGGGGGGACTCGGATCGGGTCATCCCGGGCTCCCCCGGTCGTGGGCCGGCGCCCGGAAGGGATCTGGGTCCAACCCCGACCAAATGCCGCGCCGAAGATCCCAGGATCCGTGGGTGGATAGGGGCCCGCAAATATCCCGCGCCTCGTAGCTCATCAGCGAAATGCTTTCGACGGGAATGGGGAGAGGGTGACGGCGGTGCATCGCCCCCATGCGCTCGGAGAGCGTCTGTGTGGGCCAAACGCCGCCGTAGAGTCCGAGGGTGAGATGGGGGGTGTATTCCGAGTCCTCCATGTCGTCGGGCCGCCGACCGAGGGCCTCGCGCAGGGGCAGGAGAGCTCCTTCCGGATCGTGGATTTCCAGGAAGGGCGCGGTGGTGAAACTGCCCACGCCGCCGATCTGGAGGGTGAAGGGGGTGCGCTTGGAGAGGGAGAGGCGGCGGAGGGCGTCCTCGAGTTCGGCGGGGCCCCAGTCTTGGGGCTGTCGGGGCGCCGCGCTGGGGAAACCGCAGAGGGTGAGGGTCACGTGGGGTTGGCGACGCCAATCGGGCAAGAGTTTTCCCTCGAAGAGCGGGAGGGCCGCGGCGATGGCTTGGCGCACGGCGGGCGGATCCAAGGCGATCGCCCAGAAGGCGAAGCGCGGGCGCCCCCGGTGCCAAGCCTTAAAATCGCCGGTGATGCTGGGGATCGTGGCGGGCACCGCCAGGAAGGACGCGCGGGCCCTTCGGAAGCAAACCGGGGGCTCCCCTTCGCGGGTCACGGCGCTTTGGCGCGGGAGAGCAGCGCGAAGAGCGCGTCGAGTTCGAAGGGCTTGGCGAGCACCCCGAAGGCCCCCTTGGCCTTGAGGGCCGCCTCATCGAGGTCGATGCGCCCGGAAAGGAAGATGGTCTTGAGGCCGGGGCGCAGGGCCGAGAGTTCCTGGTGGATGCGCTCGCCCTTCATGTCGGGCAGCAGCAGGTCGAGCAGCACCACCTCGAAGGGCTCTTCTTGCATGCGGCGGATGGCCTGGCTGCCGGATTCCACCGCGACGGCCCGATGCCCCTGGGCGACGAGCAGTTCCGCCAGGCTATCGCCGAGGGATTTTTCATCGTCGACGACCAGGATGCGCATGGATGAGCTCCTTTCGTGTTCCTCGCGGGGGGATGGGGGGCCCGGGAACGGGGCGGAAACGTCCGCGCCCACCGGCAAGGAGACGGTGAAGGCCGCCCCTTTCCCCTCGGTGCTCTCGACGGTGATCTCGCCGCCGTGCTCCTGGATGCTGCGGTAGCTCACCGAAAGGCCGAGCCCGGTGCCCTGGATGGCCAGGTGGTCCCCGGCGAAGGCGCCCTTGGTGGTGAAGAAGGGGGTGAAGAGTTTGGTGCGGGTCTCGTCGTTCATGCCGATGCCATCATCGGCGACCTGGAGGAAGACCCGCTCGCCCTCGGCCCAGGTGCGCACGGTGAGCGTCCCCCCGCCCCGGGGCTTCATGGCGTGGCGCGCGTTGATGACGAGGTTGAGGAGCACCTGCTCCAATTGGCCGACGTCCGCAGCGATCTCGGGGAGCCCGGAAAAGGCGCGCACCACCCGGATATTCTCGAGGCCGAGCGGCCCCTCCTGGAGTTTGAGGACCGAGTTGACGATCGCCTCGGCTTGGCAGCGCACCTTGCGCGGGGGCTTGGGCCTCGCGAAGGCCATGAGGTTGGCCACGAGTTCCGCCCCGCGCCGCGTCTGCTCCTGCACGGTGTCGAAGACGCGCTCCATGCGCTCCGGCGGGAGGGGTTCGCCGGGGTGGGCGGGCTTGCGGGCGGCCAGGCGGATGACGGTGAGGATATTATTGAACTCGTGGGCCACGCCGGCGGCGAGTTGCCCCACCGCCGAGAGGCGCTCGGACTGGACCAATTGCTCCCGCATGGAGCGTTCGGCCCGCTCGGCCTCGAGGCGGTCGGTCAAGTCGGTGAACGTCGCGACCACGGCCGTGGGGGAGGGGGAGCCCTTCTCGAAGAGCGGCTCGGTGTTCACGGAGATCCAGCGGCGGGCGCCGCCGGGGAGTTCGACGATGAGTACCACGTCGCGACCCGGCACGCCGCTTTTGAGGGTGGCGAGGGCGGGCTGCTCCTCAGGCGCCAAGGGTTCCCCATTGGAATGCAAAAGACGCCACCGCGGGTCGAGGTTGACCCTCCCGAGGAGTTCGTCCTCGGAGTTGAGGCCGAGGATGCGCACGGCGGTGGGGTTGCAAGTGGTGATCTTCCCGTCGGGGCCGTGCACCACCACCCCCTCGGCCATGGCGGCGACGACCGAGCGGTAGCGCTCCTCCGATTGGACGAGATGGCGCTCGTCTTCCTTGCGCTGGGTGATATCGAGGAAGATCGCGGCCATGGTGTCGGGGCCCGTGCGGAACGCGTAGACTTCGAAGGCGCCCCGCACGCGCTCGTCCTCGTAGGTGATCCACTCGGTGCTCCAGGAAACCCCGGAGCGGCAGATCTCACGGTAGCGGTCGGCGACGCCGTTGGGCTCGTTGGCGGGGAAGGCCTCGCCGATCGTCTTGCCGATGTATTGGCGGTTATCGACGCCGAGGATCGCGTCGGCGGCCGGGTTGGCGCCGATGAACACCAGGCGATTGCCCGGCTCGAGGCGGTAGAGGTGCATGCCCATGGGCGAGGCCTCGACGATGCTTCGGAATTTCTCCTCACTGTCGCGGACCTTCTCCTGCATGCGGTACTCGGAACTCACGTCGCGGTAGACGAGCACCACCCCCTCGATGGTGCCCCGGGAATTGAAGATGGGCGCGCCGCTATCGGCGATCTGGCGCTCGGTGCCGTTCTTCGAGATGAGGAGGGTGTGGTTGGCAAGGCCCACCACTTTCCCGGTCGCCATGACCCGCTCGACGGGGTTCTCGGCGAGTTGGCGGGTGAGGCCGTTGATGATGCGGAAGACGGCCGTCAGCGGTTGCCCGATGGCCTCGTCCCGGCGCCAGCCGGTGAGGGCCTCGGAGATCGGATTGAGGTCGGTGACGAGGCCCCGGGTATCGGTGGTGATCACCCCGTCGCCGATGGAATGGAGGGTGATGGCGAGCTTCTCGCGGCTGCGATCGAGTTCGAGGGTGCGCCGCCGCACGGTCCGCCGGAGCAGGAGCATGAAGGCGGAGACGATGAAGAGGAGGACCAGGAGCGAGCCGACGAGGGCCAGGAGCCAACGGGGCGCGCGCTGCCACCACGGGCGCTCCTGGCCGTACCATTTCGTCCAGAGTTCGCGGTGCGCGTCGCCGAGGTTCAAGAGCGCGTCCTCCAGGCGGGCGTGGACCTGGGGCAGATCGCGCCGCACGGCGATGGAGCGCTTGAGCTCGAGGAGCGGGGGTTGGAGGAAGCGCACGCGGCCCTGTTCGAGGCCCAATTGCCGCAGCAGCGAGGCGATCAGCTCCGCCGGGCCGACGAAGGCATCGACCTTGCCGGCGAGGAGATTGAAGAGGCCGTCGTGGAACGTCTCGCACTCTTGTACCCGGATTTCGGGATGCTCGAGCAGCGTGGCCCGCGCCTGGCTTCCGCGCATCACCACGGCGGTGCGACCGTGGAGGTCCTCCAAATTATTGAGGTCGCGGGTTTGGGAGCGGATGACTAGGGAAATGGTCGCCGTCTCGATGGGCGAGGTGAAGAGGTAGCGGTGACTGCGATCGGCGGTGATGGCCATGATGGGGCAGAGGTCCACCCGACCCTCCTGGAGGAGTTGCTCTATTTGGTCCCAGGTTGTGACCGATGTCCATTCGACCTCATAGCCGGTCTCGCGGGCCAAAAGGTTGAAGACATCCACACTCAGCCCCGATGGTTTCTTGGTGGAGGGATCCAAGTAGGAACTGGGATACAGGTCGGCGAGGATCACCGCTTTGAGGGTCTTCATCGGCGACGCCGGCGCAAGGATCGTCAAGGACAGGAGGAGGAATAGGAGGGAACACCCCGGAATTCGAGGGGGCCGACCGGGGCGGAAAGGGCAAAAATACCGGGGGGACCTATGGTTCAAAAGGGTGAGCCTGCCTAAGGATGCCCAATGGTATGACGGGAAAGCGGTATTGACAAGGGAAACCCGGCGGTCGTGGCTCGGGCTCTCCCGACCATCCGTCCTCGTGGAGGCCCCGTGGGGCGAGGACTCGGCGCCCTTGGAATCAACCCTGGTATCTCGGGTTGTAGACGTTTGCCCCTTGACCCATAATTAGGGGTAGAATGGGGTAGGATGCGTCTCGGGGCTCCGTCCCGCCAAACGCCCGCCTAAGAAAAAGATGGACCACCAGGAAGCTTTTCGAAAGACGCTCTGCTCCCTGAGGAAATCCACGGGCCTCAACCAGTTGGATTTCGCGGCGCGGGCCGGGCTTTCCCATAGCTATTATTCCGACCTCGAATCGCCCTCCAAGGCGACCAACCCCACCTTCGAAGTGCTCGTGAAACTGGCCGGCGCCCTCGGGTTGGGCCTCACCGATCTGCTTTCCGCGGTGGATTCCACCGTCGATCCGGAGACCCTGGGGAAACTCTTCGGCCGCAAGCCGATCCTCTTCCGCCAATTCACCGGGACGGCCGTCGGCGACCGCAACCGCATCGCCGCGGCGGTCACCGACCTCATGAAAGAGCGGCATTTCGCCGAGGACGATATCGAGAAGACCCGCATCGCCTTCGGCGAGGTCTACCTGAACGCCGTCATCCACGGGAATAAGAACGACGCGGGGAAGGAGGTCGTCGTGAGCGCCTTCCTCACCCCCGACGAGGCCCGCATCGCGGTGCGCGACCAGGGAGAGGGCTTCGACGCGACCGCGCTCCCGTCGTCGGTCGACCGCGACGGGCTCATTCGTCAACTCGACGCCCAAGACCAGACGGCCTTCCTCCACGGCCGCGGCCTCCATATCGCGCGCCTCTACATGGATAACGTGCGCTTCGCCGGCAAGGGCAACCTGGTGGAGATCACCAAGTTCAACACCCAACTCGCCGAGATCGACAACCCCATGCTGCGCCTGCAGCGCATGACGATCTCGAGTTGGGCCGAACTGGTGGAGTACCGCGACCGCACCACCTCCGAGCACCTCGACCGCCTGCCCCACCTCGTCGAGCGCATCGCCGCGAGCCTCGCCGGCAAGCCGGGGTTCAAGAGCTACCTCACCCCGGGCTATATCCGCGACCTCAAGACCGCCAGCATCCTCCACGATATCGGCAAGGTGGGCATCTCCGACACGGTGCTCCTGAAGCCCGGCGCGCTCACCCCCGAGGAGTTCGCCCAGATCAAGAAGCACGTCTCCATCGGCGGGAATTTCCTCGAGAAGATCCGGGGGGAATGGCGCAGCGCCTTCCCCGACCTCAACAGCTATTTCGACATCGCCGTGAACGTCGCCCTCTACCACCACGAGCGCTGGGACGGCCAGGGTTACGTCCAGGGGCTGAAGGGGAACGAGATCCCCGTCTCCGCGCGCATCGTGGCCGTCGCCGACGTCTACGACGCCCTCACCTCCGACCGCCCCTACCGCGGGGGCATGCCCCACGCCGACGCCTGCGCCTTCATCCGGGAGAAATCGGGCAGCATGTTCGACCCCGCCGTGGTGGAGGGATTCCAGCGCGTCGAGCAGGAACTCGCCACCGCGGGCGAACTCGCCGAACGGGATTGATCCAGGCCCCGCGTGCCGGCGGCCTTGGCCAGGTCCTCGCCGCGCGCCGGCCTAGTCGAGGCGTCGGATCGAGATAGAGGCGAGAGCCGGGTTCCCCGAGGCGCCCCTCCATTCCAGCCTCAAATCCCCGCCATTGCACCGCCCCCCGAACCAGGCGTCGGCCACCTCGAGGCGCAGCGTCTTCCAGATGCCGCTCGAGCCCAAGGCGACCTTCCCCGCCTCCTTCCAGGCCCCGGGGTTGCCCCGGGAAACCAGCACCGACTCGTCCGAAGAATCGTAGACGACGCGAAGTTCGCCGCCTCCCTCGTCGAAATAATCCAGGGACAGCGCCACCCGCCGGGCGCGGCCGTTCTTGAAGCCGGGGAATTCCACCGTGGCGTACATCATGTGGGTGTCCTTGGCGTGGGCCGGGCGAACCACGCTTTCCCAGGCCGCCCGCCCGCCCCTCACGGCGGGGACGTTCTCCGATTCGCCGTTCTTCTGGACGACCGCCATCCCGATGGCCTCGACGCGCTTCCCGAGGGTCGCGGAGACGACCGAGGTGCCTTCGGGAAGGGGCCGCGACCTCGTGGTGCCCTGCCGTTCCCGCACCTGGCTCCGGTCGCCCTCGACGGAAATCCCGTACGGAGTGATGTTCCCGACGAGCGCGCACGGGGCCGCGGCCCGCCGCAGGATCAGTTCCTTTCCGCCGGAGGGATTGCGCTGGAGCGTGGCGCCCACGAGGGAGAGGCTGCCCCCGTCGACGACGAAGGGCCCGTAGTCGAGGAAGTTCGCGAGCTCGAAGTGGAGGGCGCCGCCGCGGATGCGGGCGGAAGTCTCGGGTTGGGCCCACAGGAGCGTGTTGTAGAAGCGGGCCTCGGATTTGAAGGACGGACCGACTTCCACGTATTTTTTGTCGGTGGTGGCCATGCACACGAGTTCGGCGTTGATGAAGTCGAGCCCCTCGGGGGCGCTCGCGTCGATGACGGCGGAGACCTTGGAACCGTCGGTGCCGTGCCCGAGGATGATCCCCGAGGCGCCCTTGCCGTTCTCCTCCACGAAATGCAGGCCGTAGAGGGACCCGAAGACGAAGTTCTGGAATTGGAGTTCGCCCGGGCAATCCCCGAATTGGAAGGCGTCGAGGTTCTCCTTCTGGAACCCCCAGACGCCGGGGTTCCCCTTCAGCATGTCCTTGGGCTTGTTCTCGGGCCAGGGGGAGCGGCCCCAATAATGGGGGTTGAATTGGGCGTTGCGCACCTCCCCGCCGCGCGAACCCCCGCCGACGGCCAGGCCCACCTTGAGGGGCGCGCCCGCGACGTAATCGAGGAGGTGGCCGTCGCAGCGGAAAGTCTTGAAATCCAGGAGGTACCAGGGATTGAGGGCGGCGAGGTTGACGACGTAGATGCCGTGGCCGCGGCCCTGGACGGTGGGCGGGTAGGGGGTGAAGGCGTCGTCCTTCTGTTCCGGGTACATCACCGTCACGCCGCGCAGTCCGCTTAGGGCCTCCATCGCGATGGCCGGGGGCGCGGCCACATCCCCGCGTCCCGCGAAGAACCTGAGTACGCTGCCCTTGCCGAGGGTATGGTGGGGCACGTCGTAGACCCCGCGCAATTCCACGCCGGGGGGGATGTGCAGGTTCCCGCGGACCGCATAATTCCCGCCGGGGAGGAAGACGAGGCCGCCTCCCCGCTTGCCGGCCGCATCGAGGGCCCGCTGGATGGCGGCGGTGTCGTCTTGGGCGCCGTCGCCGCGCGCGCCGTAGGGGGCCTCGGTGGCGACGAAGAGTTCGGTCCTGGCCGGTTTGCGGGGACGGTCCCCCGGCCAAGCGAGGGCGGGGATTCGGGAAGGCGGCACGGCCTCGTCGCTCACGCGCACCAGGGGGGACCCGCTCCGGTCCACGGCGCGCTTGCCAGCGGGGAACCGACATCCGGCCACGATGGCAACGCTCACCCCCTCTTCGAGGGAGAGCGCTTCGCCGGGTCCGCTGAAATCGCAATCGAGGAAGGAGGCCTGTCCCGCGACGCGCTTCACCCCGCCCTCGAAACGGCAGCGCTGGAAGAGGGCGCTGGAACGGGCGGTGCCGTCGAGGAGGGCCGCGGCGACGCCCCCCCGGACCGTGGAGCTATGGAGGAGCAAGGCGGCGGTGAACGAAGGGAGCGTCGCGATCCCGTACTCGCTCCCCTCGAAGACGCACGCGGTGAAGGCGAGGCCGATGGCGTTGGCATCGACGACCCGCAGCGCGGTGCGGCACCCCTCGATGCGGATGGCGTAATACTGGGCGTTGGGCGCGCCCTTGGGGGAGGTGAGGATCTCGAACCCCGTCTGGTAGCCGCGCACCGAGATGAAGGAGCCGTACTCCCAATCGCTGCGGAGCATGCGGAGCCCGGTGCCGTGGTCGAGCATCCACCGGGCATGGGGCCCGCCCTTTTCCGGGGCTCCGGGCAAGCCGCTCGCGCTCCAATAATCGGGGGAGAGGTGGATATTCTCGAGCCGGCCGATGTCGGTGGTCACGTCGAATTGGATGCCCGTGGAGAGGGGGGATCCGAAGACGCTGCGCACGAAATGGAGTTCGTTCCATTCCGGTCCGATACGGATGCCCTGGTAGGGATTCACGAGGGTGAGGTTCTCCGCCGTGGCGTTATCGCCGCCGGCCTGCTTGATGCACCAGGGGTAGGGGACGATGGCGCGGGCGTCCTGCTCGGGGTACCAGACGGCGAGGTCTTTCACCCCCGAGGAGGGCTGGAGCAGGAGGAAGGGTTCCCCGTTGGAGTCGCCGCGCCCGGCGAAGGCCATGAGCACGGTGCCCGAAACCGGCGCGCCATTGGACGGCGAGGCCCACTCGCCGCGCAGGGTCACGGAGGTCGGGAGGGTGAGGGAACCCCGGATGGCGTAGCGGCCCGCGGGGGCGAAGACCGTGCCCCCGCCGCGTTTGGCCATGGCATCGAGGGCGGCCTGGAAGGGGGCGGTATCATCGCTGACGCCGTCGCCTTTCGCGCCGAAATCGCCCACGCGGAAGCCGGAGAGGACCACGTCCATGGTCGGGGCGCGGGTCGCCTCGACCCGCCACGTCGGCGGGGGCGCGGGGATGGCGGCGGGGTCCTTCCATTCGGTGATGGCGAGGGCGCCCAGGGCGACGTCGGCGTCCCCGGGGAAGAGGATGCGGAAATCGCTCCCATTGCAGCGGCCGGCGAAGCGGGCGTCCTTCAGGACCACGATGGCCGTCTTCCATTTGTTCGCGCCGGTGAGCGAGACGAGGCCCATGGGCTTGAACGCGCCGGGAAGCTTGGCTTCGTCCATGGAGTCGTACTCGAGGCGGAGTTCACCCTTTCCCGCGTCGAAATAATCCAGGCGCAAGCGGACGGAGGGCATGGCGCCGGCCTTGAAGGCCCCGTCGATCACCTTGAAATAGAGATAGCGCCCCGGGGCTTTTCCCGCCACGCAAGCCACGGCGTCGCGCCCTTCGCGGGTCGCGGCGACCCCCCTGCCCTCGTCCGTTTCGGGCACGAGGGAAAGCCCCCGGGCTTCGGGCGCGGCGCCCAGGATCAGGGAGATTTCGGCGGCGGGCAGGGGCGCGAGGGCGGCGAGGAAAGCGAGGGCGAGGATCATTCGATTCATTTTCCGGACTCCTTGGGGACGCCGAGCGTCACGTTCCATTTCTCCCCGAACCAGGCGCGGTCCAAGGCCGTCATCTCGAGGACGAGCGGGGTGTCCTTCGCGATCCCCGGCGTGAGGGTGAACTCTCCGGTTTCTCCGTCGCCGAGGGAAGGGACATCCCGGAGGATCGGGGCGCGGAAGAGGATGCCGCCGGTGCGGGCGGAGAGGTAGACGCCGCCCTTCCCCGGCTGGCGGGCGGGAGCGAGCCAGGCGGCCTCGCCCAGATTGCCGATGGAGGCCTTCGCCCGCACCGGCTTGTCCGGGGCGACGACGACGCGGGCGCCGGACTTCACCACCTCCACCCATTCCCCGGTGGCGGAGAGGATGGAGATCCGGTTGAACTCGGCGTTGAGGTATTTGGGGGGATTGGCGCCATTCAACGGAAGGTTCCCCACGGCCACGAGCGGGGTATTGGCCGAGTCGGTGCCGGTGCCCGCGCTGCGGACGCCCAACGTTTTTCCCGCGAGGCGGGCCTTGCGCCAGGCATCCTTGCCTTCGTGGAAGCAGAAGTACCAGTAGCCGCCGGGGTGGGCGTCCCGGTCCACCGTAAGCCATTCGTCGGGGGCCTTGCGCTCGCGCGGCCCCGTGATGCGCTCGGCCCAATCGCGCAAAACCTGGGCGGCGGGGCGGGGGCGACCGTCCGGATGCAGCACGCCGAAATCGCTCTTCTCGTTGACCCGGTAGCCGCCCGGCCACCACCAGGGCGAGAGGCCGTTGGCCCCCGCCTCCATCACCATCCGGTAGAAGAGTTCGTTGTATTGGCCCTGGATGCGCACGGACTCCTCGTCGGGGGCCATGGCGGTCTCGTTCCACACGCTGCGGCCGAACTCGGCCCAATAGACCGGCTTGTCCCCGGTGGTGTGGCGCACGTAGCGGGTGATGAAGCCCGCCACGTCGTAACCGTCGGGGTCGTTCTTGATGGTATAGCCCTCGGGCGAGATGAAATCGACGTGCTTCACCGCGCCGGTGAGGCCGAAATCGTAGGGAAGGGTATTGCCCTGGCGGAAACTGATGAGGTGCTTGGGGTCGGCGCGGCGCAGGGCGCGGTGGGCGTCGTTCCACAGGCGGCTGGTGAGGTCGTCCATGAAGCGCCGGTAGGCGGCAGAATAGGCGCGCCACTCGCCGGCCTCGGCGAGTTCGCGGTCCTGGGGGGAACGCACGGTCTGGCCGTCCCCGAGGGCGCCATAGCGCCAGTCGCGGCGAGCGGCGTCGGCGCTGCCGTAGCGTTCCACAATCCACTGGTTCCAGGCGCCGTCCCAACGCTTGCGGTTCTTGGGATGGAAGACGTGGTTCCCAGCCTCCCAACTGATATCGTAGGCGAAGAGGGCGGGGTCGTCGGCCAGGCGCGCCTGTGCGATGAGGTTCGTGGCCAGGCGCTCGTCGAAATCCGTGGGGTTGGCGCCGGAGAGGAAACCGTTGACCTTCAGGCCATGGGCGGCGCAGCGGCGCATGAAATCCCGCAGGTTCGGGATCTGGCGCAGGCCCCCCATCTGGATGCTCACGAGGTTGATCCCCATCCCCTTCATCTGGGAGAGGTCGCGCTCGACCACCTCGGGGCAATAGGCGCCGGGGCTCAGCCAGCCCTCGTTATAGGGCCCGGGTTCCAGGGCGGCCGCATCCCGCGGCCAATAGTTCATGCCGTGGGGGTACCATTTCTTGCCGGCGCACCAGAAATCGCCGCGTTCCACGGTGACGAAATCCCCAGGGGCGGCGCGCTTGGCCGCCAGGAGCGCACCGTCGTGGGCGATGGCATCGATGGATTTCCCGTCCACCAGGAGTTCCGTCTTCACGCGGAAGGCCGGGGCCCCGGGAATCCAAGGGGCGCTGGCGCGGCCGACGCCGTCCCGGGGGATGCGTACGGGGATCTCCTTTTGGAAGAGGGTCTTGCCGGCGGCCTCCACCGTAAAGCGCACGAGGGCTTGGGCCTCGAGGGCGCTTCCGTTTTGGATCCAGGCGCCGAGTTCGGCGGGGGCCCCGGGGTCGTAGGAGAAGCGGTCGGCGCCGGCTTCGAAGAGGAAGAGGCCCCGTTGCATCCGCTTGGTGGCGGCGAGAATCAACTTCTGCGTCAGTTCATCGGACCAGGGGGTCGTGATCATGGCGCAGGCGGCGCCCGGATTGGGGGAGCCGGCGTTGAGCATGAGCCAAGCCGCCGCCCCGCGTTCTTCGCCATCGCGATCGAGGGCCGTCACGAGGGGAATCCAGCGGAAGAGGTTCGCCCCGGTGAATCCCTGCCCCTTGGGCCGCGGGTAACAAGAAAGCATCCCAATGGGAGGGGATGGCAAGGCGCCCAGGTCCAACCAGGGGACGTCGGCGGCCTGGAGCGTCTTGATCCCGGTGAGCGGGTAGACCTTATAGCTCGGGGACATGCCTTCCAGGACCGGCGGCTTGGAGAGCATTTGGCGTTGGACTTTTTCGGAGAGCGGGCCCTTGGCGCTTCCCACCTCATCGATCCAGAAGCGGTGGCGACCGGGGGCCAGGTTGAGCGGGCCCGCCACGAGGCCGATATTGAAGCGGGCCAGATCGGCCGCGTTCAGCCCATCCCCGGCCCCGCCGCGCTTTCCCCGGGTGGGGGAATCGTGCCAGAAGGAAAAGCGGCGCAGGGGGATGACGAGGTAGGTCCACTCGGTGCCGATGGATGCGGGGCAGAGCCAGCGGGATCCGTCTTTCTCCACGAGTTCCAGCATGAGGCGCGGGGTGGAGGCGTCGCCCTTGGCCCAAAGGCAAAGCGCATTGTCCTCGGCGGAAAGGCCGCCCTCGAGCGCCGTGTAGAAGGTGGCCCAGCCGCCGAGCTTCGCCACTTCGTAGGCCAGGCAGCGGCCCTTGATGCCGCCGTCCGCGCCTTTGACCGCCGCCCCGCCGGCCTCGTCGTCGGTGGAGCGTTTCCAATCCAATTCCTTTTCGAAATCCAGGAGCACCCGGCGCGTGGGTGTCTTGGAAAGCGCGGCCTCGAGGCCGGCCTGGTCGACCCAGGCGTCGGCGCCATGGACGGGCACCCGGTAGGTGGTTTTGGAGAAGGCCGGTCCGCCGGTGAAAATGAGTTTTCCGCCCAATTGCACCCAGGTCATGAGCGGGTCCCAGCCATCGGCGGGATAGGTCTCGCAGCCGGGGACTATATATAGAGAGAATTTTTCGGGATCCAAGGCCCCGCCCAGGATCGCTTCGTCCGTGCGCAGCCCCACCACCTTGAGGCCTGATTTCTCCAGGGACTTTTCGAGGGCCGTCGTATCGAGGCCCGGCTGGCGGTAGATCGCCACGGTGCGAGCCGCCTCGGCGGCCGCGCCCGCAGACTCCCCTCCCAGGGGCACGACGCTCACGCGGCCGAAGCGGCATTGCTTGGCGTTATTATTGCCCAGGGCGACGCCGCCCCGGGGTATGGGGTCGGGATCGATGGCCTCCAGGGCCGGCCGGCCGTCCACTCGGATTTCGATCTTGCCGCCGCGGACCTCCACGAGGACCTCGTGCCAGGTTCCCGCGTCGAGTTTCAAATCGGCGGAAGCGAAATTGGGTTTGCGCGCGCCGGCGCGGGTGCGCACCAATTCCAATTTGCCCCCGGTGTGGAGCAGGACCATGTAGTGGTTTTCGTCGTCGGCGTGGCGGAAGAAGAGGGTGGCCGTATTCCAGGTTTCCTTCCCCGCCTCGTCGGTGCGCAGGCGGGCGCTGACTCGGTAATCCTTCCAGCGGATGGACCCGGCGAGGAACTTGCCCGACCCGACGGAGAGAAGTTCCCCATCGGCGGCGCTCCATTTCCCACCCGAGGCGCGCCAGGCGGCGGTGCCGAGGGACCAGTCGGTCTCGAGGAGCGATTGGGCGCCCAGAGGAACGGTGAGCAGGGCGAGGAGGAGGGGGATCGTTTTCATCAGAACCTACCTTAGCATCGGTAAGTTTAGGACGGCCGCTTCGGGATGTCAAGGAAGCGCATTGCATCACCAGAATTCCGGACGAAAGCCCCCCATTGCCTCAACTAAAAATCCGGACGAAACGGTCGGCTCTTTTAGGAGCCAATCGTGGAAATGGAAAAAAATGGGGCTATGAGCCTCACC
>JAFLEE010000038.1 GCA_017302015.1 Spirochaetota bacterium
GCCCGCTCCACGGAATCCCGGCCCGCCGCCCGCTTCGGCGGGCGCCCCGTGCGCGGCCGCGCGCCGACCGCCTTGCGGATCCCCCCGAATCGGTTTATCATGGGCCCGAGCCCCGCGAGCCGCTAGCATGGCCATCCCGATCCACGACCTCAGTACTCCGGACCTCATCCGCATCCGCATCGAGGCCCCCGAGCTCCGCGAAGCCCTCACCCTCGAGGTGAAGGAACGCGTCAAGGCGCTCCTCGATGAGGAGCCCCGCGAGATCCGCTTCGACCTCTCCGCCGTGCAGTCCATCGAGAGCCTCGCCATCGGCATGCTGCTCTATTTCGAGCACATCCAAAAGCGCGCGGGCCTCGGGATGCGCATCGAAGCCGCGAGCCCGGCCCTCACCGCGATGCTGGGGAAGCTGGCCCTGGGCCACCTGATCGTCCCCGGCGCCTAGGGCCGCGCGCCCGTCAGCCGCCGGTCTTCCTCACGATCTCCTCGCTCGCTTCCCAAAGCCGCTTCGCCAACGCCGCGTCGTCGCCCAGGTCGCTATTCGTCGACGGGTTATTGTCGGCGAGGTAGCGTCCCGCGAAATGGGGCGCCTCGGGATGGACGGCCGCGAACACCTCGGTCGACGCGCCCTGGGGGATCGTCTTGAGGAAGACCGGCCCCACCAGGCCGAAGAGCAGGTTCGCCGCCGGGTTCATGTTCCGACCCAGATTCGTCGCGATGACGCCCGGGTGCACGGCGTAGGCCGTCTTGGACGAGCCCGCGAATCGGCGGTTTAATTCCTTGGCGAACAGCAGATTGGCCAATTTGGACTGCCCGTAATGCTTCCAGGCGCCATAGCCGCGCTCGCCCGAGAGATTGCCGAACTCGATGCCCGTTTTCGGCGCCATGCGGTGGGCGGAACTGCTCATGACCACCACCCGGCCCTTCTCGGTCAGCAGGCCCAGGAGGCCGTGGATGAGGGCGAAATGGCCGATATGGTTGGTGAAGAATTGAAGTTCGTAGCCGTGGGCCTGTTTGAGTTTCGGCAGGGCCATGATGCCCGCGTTGGCCATGATGGCGTCGAGGGGAACTTTCAGGGCCTTCACCGCGGCGACGGCGCTGCGCACCCCCTGGGGGTCGGAGAGTTCGCAGGCGATGGGAATCGCCAGATTCCCGGCCGAGCGGCATGCCTCGGCCGCCTTCTCGAGGGTGCGGGCGAGGCCGATGACCCTCGCCCCCCGCGAGGTCAGCACCCGCAGGGCTTCGCGGCCCAAGCCGGAATTGCAACCGGTAAGCAGGATGGTCTTGCCGGTGAGATCGAGCCCCTTCGTGACGGACTCGGCGGTGTCGGCGCCGGAGAAGCCGGTGGGGCCTTTCTTGGAAAGCAGCGTGAAGATGGACATTCAGGTACCTCGTTGTTTTTGGGGATGGGGAGGAAGGTAACCGGAAAGTGGGGGGGAGGAAACCCCATCCCCCGGCCCCTTCCCCTTGGCCGAAAGCCAAGGGGAAGGGGAGAAGAATGAAAGAAAGGAAAGAATTAGGAAGTGCGGAATGCAGGTGAAGATGTAGAGGCAGAGGTGGAAACATATTTTTGCCAAAATTCTTACCCCTCCCTTTGGCTTTCGGCCAAGGGGAGGGGTGCCGAGTCCCCGAGGCGGGGAGGGGTCTTCCCCGCCAAGAACACCCCCGCCATGACCGTGGCCGCCCCGAGCCATTGGACGGGGTGGAGGCGTTCTCCCAAGAGGGCCACGCTCAGGCCCACCGCGAGGATCG
Source organism: Spirochaetota bacterium (assembly GCA_017302015.1). Lineage (GTDB taxonomy): Bacteria > Spirochaetota > UBA12135 > COTS27 > JAFLEE01 > JAFLEE01. Next base: position 1,750 of record JAFLEE010000038.1, read on the forward strand.
GCCCGACCATGCCGAGCACGGAGGTCCGGGCCGAGCCGATGCGGGCGATGGCGGCCGAGAGGGCGTAGAGCGGGATGACCGTGCTCACGAACCCGAGGAGGAGGCCGTAACCCAAAACCGCGCCGGGGAGCGTCGCGAGGAGCTTCGGCGAATGGCCCGCGGAAAAATGGGCGAGCACCATCCCCCCGGAAACCAGCATCACCGATTCGGAGAACCGCATGGAGCCCAGCCGCGCGATCACCGGCGGGCTCAGCACCAGGTAGCACGCGTAGGAGAGGGTGCTCCCGGCCACGAGGAGCACGCCCTGGAGCATCCCGAACTGGAGCACCGAGTCATGGGCGAGGACGAGGAAGATCCCCCCGTAGCACACCGGGAGCGCGAACCAAACGGTGGCCGGCTGTCGCTGGCGCTTCCAGACCACGGTGAGGATCACGGTGAAGGTCGGATACAGGAGGAGGATGAGCCGCTCGAGACTCGCCGGTAGTACGAGGAGCCCGCGGAAATCGAGCCAACTCGAGAGATAATATCCGAGGAAGCCGAGCAGGAGGACGTGGAGGCGGTCCTTCCCCGCCATGGGCGCGGCGGGCCCCGCCCCGCGCAGGCGGCGCGCGGCGATGACGAGGGCGAAGATCGCCATGGCGAAGAGCATGCGCAGGGCGAGGAGCGTCTCCGCATCGACCCCGTAGCGGTAGGCGAACTTGATGAAGAGGCCCTTGGTGGCGAAGCCGAAGGCCGCGAGGATGGCGAGCAGGACGCCGAAGGGATAGGACGGGCCGGTGCGGGACGGCGGCATGGAGAGCTCCTTCCATGGGGCGGGGCGCGCCGTCATGGGCGGAGCCGACGAGACTCCGCGGGTGGCGCCCAAGGAGTATTGAAAAGGTCAGGGGACGTTCAAACCCGTGGGAACCACGGGTGTTTTGGGGAACAGACTACCGTGGCAGATGGAGGCGTCGCCACAGAATCGGCGACGGCGAAAGTTTCAGGTGCGGGAGCCACGACATCTGCTATGATCGGATGGAAAAGAATGAGCTGTCAAGAATGCGCAAAACGGATACGGGAAGCCAGGCGGAAAGCCCCCAGCCCTTTCGGACGGCCAATTGCCGCCTCCTGCGGCGCCGTCCGGTTTGATGTCATCCCGACATCCTGGTAAACCGAACCCCCTTTATTCGAGGAGCCCTTCCGCCTTCAGGTCTTCCAACCCCGTGAACGTGCCGGTCTTGAGGTTCTCGCCGTAATAGCGGTAGCGCTCGAAATCGCCGCCGCCGCTTAAGCGCGGGTCGTTCTGCTCGGCGAGGATGGCCGTCAGACGCTCGCGGAGTTGGGAGAGGATTTTTCCGTAGTTCGGATCCGCGGCCAGGTTGCGGAGGTTGGCGTACCCGTCTTTCACGGCGTAGAGTTCCTCCCCGGGGCGCTTGCCGAAGGCGAGCTCGAAGAGCGGCTTCACGGAAGCGTCATCCCGGTGGCGCACCAGGTAATGCTTGGTGGGGGAGGCGTCGATATCCCCCCAGGCCGGCGGGTCGCCCGCGGGCCAGCGCTCGGCCTCGAAATTGCGGATGTAGACGAAATCGTCGGTGCGCAGGCAGCGCATCGGGTAGCCGAGGTTCTCGGCCCGGCAGAAGGCGTGGCGTTCGCGCCCGGTGACGACATGGTCGCGCAATGGGTCGACGCGGCCCGATCCCGGGCCGACGAGGATGGGCAGCAAGCTGCGCCCCGTCAGGCCCGAGGGAACCAGGCCGGCCGCCTCCAGGAAGGTGGGGGCGAGATCGATGAAGCTCACGTGGTCGGTGAGCACGCGCCCCCCGGGGACCCGGGCGCCCCACCGCAGGGCCAGCGGCACATGCATGCCGAGCTCGTAGAGGTTCGCCTTGGCGCGGGGGAACGGGAAGCCGTTGTCGGCGGTCACGACGACGAGGGTGTTCTCGAGTTCGCCGATCGCCTCGAGATGGGCGAGCATGCGCCCCAGATGGGCGTCGAACCATTCGATCTCAAGGGCATAATCGAGGAGGTCGCTGCGGACCTCCTCGCAGTCGGGGAGGAAGGGCGGGACCTCCACCGACGCCAGCGATTTTCCCGCCCGGAGGCCCGAGCCCTTCTCGTAGGCGCGGTGGGGTTCTTTCGCCCCGTACCAGAAGCAGAACGGGGCCCCCGCGGGGCGATCGGCGAGAAAATCCTGGAAATTCGCGGTGTAATCGTTCTTGCTCATCTTCGCGCTCGGCGGCGCGTTCGTTCGGCGGTTATACGCGGGCCCCGCGGGGTTGCGGGTCCGCCCGCTGTCTTCGATGCTGCCGGGCCCCCACCCCTTATAGGTATGGCCGATATGGTAGCCCGCGGCCTCCAGGAGGTCGGGATACGCGGCGAACTTCGAAGGCAGCGTTCCCCAAAGGTTCACCCCCTCGTTAAGTTGCCACGGGTTGCGACCCGTCAGCAGCGCCGCCCGGGACGGGGCGCAGGAGGGCGACGGGCAGAAGGCGTTCTGGAAGAGGACCCCCTCCCGGGCGACCCGATCGAAGGCGGGCGTCTTGACGAAACGGCAGCCGTAGGCGCCCGTATGCGGCCAGGATTGGTCGTCGGCGATGGCGAGGAGGAGATTGGGGCGTTTTTCCAAGGGGGCCTCCTTCCGAAGGGGTCGTCGTTTCTTTCACGTTGGGGTGTTCCGGAGATTTTCTCATGGGCGGAAATCATCGCGGACCGCCGTTTCGGTGGAAGTCGACGCCCTGGGACCGTTACCGAGCCTCGAACCAGCAGAGGCCTTCCATTTGAGATCCCCCATCGAGCGAAGCGAAGATCTCGAGTTTGCCCTTTTCCGGGACGATTTCGAGGGTGAAGAGGCCGTCCGCCTCCTCCAGGAGCGGTCGGCGGTCCGCGCCCATTCGCGCCAGCGCCCGATCCGCTCCCGGAATGCGCACCTTGAACACCTGGCTCTTCCCCGCCTCGAGATCGCCGCGGCGCGGCTCGATCACCTTGGCTCCGCATCGTTGATAGGCGGGCCACGTGCCGGGGTAGCGCCCGAGCGCCTTCTCGGCCTTGGACTCCACCTCAAATTGCACCAGACCGGCAAGCGTGCCTTCCGCGTCGCGCGGGCCCCTCCCGTAAACCGTCAGGGTAAAAGTCCCCGCCTGGGGAGGCGCGACGGCGATCCGCCAACCCGCAGATTTTTTCCCGGGCTCGCGCTCCACCCACACCGTCCGCGGCGCTTGGGGAGCCGCTCCTTCGAGTCCCGCGCTGATCAGGACGCCATCGGGAGCGGTTAACGTCAGGGTCGCTTCACCCTCGATCCGCCACAAGCGCCCCGCCTGGCTTAAACTCTCCCGACGCAGGCCAAGCCGCTCGAAGGCCGGGTAGAAAGTCGCCGGCAGCCGAGCCTTGGCGTCCTGGATGCCCGCGCCTTCCGTGGCTTGGACCCACCATTGACACGCGAATTGGTAGGACGCGGTCTCGGGGGCGCCGGCGTCTTTCGCGTAGAGGTTCAATTGGTAGGACCCCGGGGCGGGAAGGACTGCCCGAAGGTCATAGACCGTCGCCGCGGCCGCGGCTTTCCGCTTGGGGGCCTGTCGGGCGTTTTCATTGGTGGGACGGCCGATCTGGGCGAGGTTGGAAAGGGGCGCGGATCCTCCCGCAGGGTAAAGGAAGGCGGACAGAGCGAGGTTGGAGCTCGTGACCACCCGAAGACTCGCCTCGGAGGGCACGATCAAGCCCGCGTTGGTGTGGGAGAATGCCGCCCAGAGGAACCCCCCGCGCGCGAAACGCCGGTCCGGTTCAAGGGGCATTCGCACCTTGGCTTCGGCCAGGGAAATGCCTCTCTTCGCCTCCAAGGACCAGGAGAGGATCCCGCGATAGGCGACCTCCACGGGAGAAGAGGAACGGTCGGAGGATACCGCGACGACCGGCGGCGCCTCAGAAAAGAGCTGGAAATGATAGCGCCCCGGCCCGGGGAGATAGCAGCCAGCCGCATGATTGCTGCCCTGGGAGCGTACCCAGCACCGATTCGATACCGGCACCCCGTCCTTAAAGAGCGAGGCGGAGAGCGAGCGCTCTCCCCGCCCGGTGAAGGCGACTTGGAACGCCTCGTCGACGGGCACCCGGGCGCGGCTTTCGCTCAGGGATCCGATGGCGAACCCCGATTCGAAGAAATGCGACAAAGGGAGCACCCTGGAGGCGAAGCGTTCGCGGTCCTGGGGCGGATCGACGAATTGCCACTTCGCGTCTTCTGGAAAATGGCTGAGGCCCAGTTGGGCCGGGGGCGTGCAGAAATAATAGGGGTTGAAGCGGGCGGCGAAACGGTTGCTTTGCGTGGATCCCGCGCCCCAGGTGCAGTCCACCAATTGCCAGGCCCCGTCGATGCGAACCGCATTCCACGCGTGGAGGCCATCGGGGTTGAATGGCTGGTTCGTCGAGTCGGTGCGCGCCCAACCGCGGATCGTTTCGACCGTCAACCCCATGCGACGGCAGAGATCCAGATAAAGTGCGGCGTAGCCGCCGCAGACTTGCCGCCGCCGGGCGAAGGCGTTGCTGGCCGTCTGGTCATGGTAGTCCTTATTCTTGGTCCGGAGCGTCTCGACATCGTAGGCGATATGGGCGGTCACCCAGCGGAAAGCCGCGCGCGCCTTCTCCCGCTCCCCCCGGGATCCTTGGTTCAGTGCGGCCGCGAGGGCCGGGATCGTCAAGGCGCCTTGATCCGGTATGGAGAGCGCCCAGGCATCGATGCGCCCGTCATCCAAGGGAACCGCTTTCGCCCCCTTAACCGTTTTCACCCCCGCTGCCGCGCTGACGGCCAGGAGGATCGGAAACAATAGGCGCATCATCGTTCGTGGCTTCATGGGACCTCTCGTGGGAATTCACCGCCCGCCCATTATGCCTTCTGAGGCGCCGTGACCGAAACGACCGCCTTTCAAGCGGAAGCCTCCCTCCAAGGACCCCCGGGGAAATGGAGTGGGCGTCCCGGGCCGATCCAACCCCACGGGGCGCCGCTTAGTTCCGCCCCCCCGTGAGCGCGTCCTTCACCCGATGGAACGGGCAAAGCCGCTTCATCTCCCCCACCGCCTCGAGGTCGCCCGGGCGGCCCCGCTGCGTGAGCCCCTCCGCGGTGCGCGTCCAATCGGCCTCGTTCTTGTTCTGGCCGAACTTGAACTTGGCGCTCAAGGTCTCGGTGCGCAGGCGCACCACGCTCGTGCCGTTGACGTTGCGCAGGTAATCCGCGTCGGCCAAGTCGAACGGCGCATAGCCCCCCTCCGGCTGGAGTTTCTTCATGAACGCCTCGAGCACCCGGACCTTTCCCGGTCCGTCGACCACCGCCTCCAGGACGCCCGTGACGATGACCGATTTGAAGAAGGCCGTGGCCGGACAGGCGAGTTTGGGGTCGGTGAGGGTGGAGGGGACGAGGGTCGTCTCCTCGGCCACCGCGAAACTGGCCCGGGGATCGGCCGCGAGGTCCTTCATTTTGGCGCCGATGCGGCTGCCGTGGAAATGGATGTGCCCCTCGAACCACACGAAATTGATGGGCGTGAGGCCCGGCGCCGGTTCCCGGTGGGTGGCGAGGAAGCCGAAACTCGCCGCGGCGAGGAAGGCATCGATGATGGCGCCGTCTTTTTCCTCGAACTCGGACCGTCGCATGGGGAACTCCTTCGGGAACGTTTCGTCGATTGGAGAACGGGGCGCTTCCCGACGGCGCCCGGGTGACGTAGGTTCGCATGGGAGTGGTCCTTGCAAAAGATCCTCTTTATGGTATTTTTATTGGTCCACTTTGAACCCTCCCGACCGGATTTCCGCCTCTTCCCTGGCCCTGGGCCGCCCACTCCGCGACCATCCCAAGAAGTACCTCGCGCTCTTCCACGCCCTCCGCGATCTGATCCGCGGCGGAGCGCTCCCGTTCGCGACGCCCCTGCCCTCTTCCCGCTCCTTGGCGAAATGGCACGGCCTCTCCCGGGGCACAGTGAACCGCGCCTATGAAATGCTCGCCAGCGACGGCGATGTGTCGGCCCGGAGAGGCAGCGCCACCCGGGTCTCTTGGCGGGCCCCCACCGCGCCGGGGCCGAGGGCCAGCGCGCCCATCACCTTCTCCCATTGGGCGCGGCGCCTTCCCAGCGGGCCCCTCGTCCCGCCCGCCTCCTGGGAATCCCCTTTCCAGCCCGGCCACCTCGACCCCGGGCTCTTTCCGCGGTCCGAGTGGCGGTATTGGCTTCGCCGGGCGGTGCGCGACGCGAACCCGAGCCGCTGGGCGCCGATCCTCGGCGTGCCGGAACTCCGGGAAGCCATCGCCGGTGATTTGGGCCGGAGGCGGGGCTTGCGCGTCGACGCGGAACAGGTGGCCATCGTCCACGGCTCCCTCCAAGCCATCGCGCTCCTGTGCCAACTCCTCCTCGATCCCGGCGGCGAGGCCGTCATGGAAAACCCGGGCTATGCCGGCATCCAGCGGGCGATCCGCTTAAGCGGGGGCCGCGTGCGCTACGCGGGCCTCGATGCGAAGGGCGTGTTGCCCGGGCCCTGGTCGGCGCGCCTCGCCTTCCTTACCCCCGCGCGGCAATTCCCCACCGGCGTGGTGACCACGACCGAGCGACGCCATCAGATCCTCGCCTGGGCCGCCCGGCGCGGCGCCCTCCTGGTCGAGGACGATTATGACGCCGAATTCCGCCGTGCGGGCGTGCCGCTGGAGCCCCTCCATATCCTCGCGCCCGAGCGCGTGGTGCACCTTGGCAGCTTCTCGCGCACCCTGTCGCCTTTCCTGCGCCTCGGCTACGCCGTGCTCCCCCAAGCACTCGTGGAGCCGTTCCGCCGGGCGCGGGAGGCCTTCGAACAGCAAAGCGCGACTTGGATCGAGCAGACCGCCCTCGCCGGCTTCATCCGCAGCGGGGCCTACGCGCGCCACCTTCGCCGCGCGAACCGGGCCTACGCCCTCCGCCACGCCGCCATGGCGGAGGGGCTCGCCCGCCACCTGTCGGGTGTCTTCCTTCCTTGGCCCTCCGACACCGGCCTCCATACCTACGCCGAATACACCCGAGGCGCCCCCGGCTTCCAACGCCTCCTCGATGGGTGCGCCCGACGGGGCATCCACCTCGCCGACGCCCGCCGTTTTCATTTCAAGGACCCCGTTCCGTCCGCGATCTTTTCCTTCGCCCAGCTCCCCCCGCAGCGCATCCTCTCCCTGCTGGAGGAGATCGGCCGCGTCCACCGCGCGCCAAAGGGCCGGGGAATGGCAAAATACCGCCTCGAAGGATCCCCTTGAATTATTGGCTGATGAAAACCGAACCCGACGTCTTCTCCATCGACGACCTCGAGGCGAGGGGCCGGGAACCCTGGAGCGGCGTGCGCAATTACCAGGCGCGCAATTTCATGCGCGACGCCATGGCCGAGGGCGATGGCGTGCTGCTCTACCATTCTAATTGCCCCGAACCCGGCGTGGCGGGCCTGGCCCGCGTCGCGGGGAAGGCCTACCCCGATCCCACCCAATTCGACCCGAAAAACGAGTATTTCGACCCGAAGAGCCCCCGGGAGAATCCCCGGTGGGTCCTGGTGGATGTCGCCTTCGAGAAGCGTTTCGCCGCCGTCCTCCCCCTGTCCTGGATGAAGGGCCGACCCGAATTGGCCCACCTCGCCTGTCTCCAGCGCGGCAATCGCCTCTCCATCACCCCCGTCGACCCGACCTCCTGGTCTTTCCTCCTCGCTGAAGCCCGTCGAATCGAACGCCGATAAAAATCAACACGAGAGAGCCCCTATGGAAGCCAATCTCCCCCTGCGCGAACGCCGCCTCGACCTCGTCCTCGCCCTCGTCTTCATGTGGTTCACGATCTCGTCGGGCATCGCCGACGCGGTGAGCACCCTCGGCGTGGCGATGGCCCCCGACTCCCCCAATCTCCTCGCGCGGATGAACTGGTGGTACGCCCACGATTGCGACCCCCTCTTCATGAATCCGCCCTTCTGGATGCGCATCTGCACCGGCCTCTCCGCCTTCGTCTACGGGCCCTTCTACGTGTTGCTCGCCTGGGCGCTTCTAAAAGGGAAGAATTGGATCCAATTGCCGGCGGTGATCTACGCCACGATGATCTCGGTCATCACCGGCATCATCATCTTCGGAGTCGAGTTCTTTGGGGAGCCGGCCTTCCGCACCCCGAACCCGCTGAAATTCCTCTCCTTCAACCTGCCCTACGTGCTCATCCCCCTGCTGCTGCTGGCGCGCATGCGCAAGCCCATGCCGTTCACCCGGCGTTTTTGAGGCCGCGCGCGGGGCGCCTACGCTTCTGACGCCGCGCGACGGGGCCCCGGCGCGGGTCGCCCCAGCGACCATGACATAATTTCCATCAGCGCGCCCCATGGCCAAGAAAAAGTATCCCGAGGTCTACCGGCTCCTGAAGGAGCAGATCCAGGCGGGCCGCTTCGCCGCCGCGGGGCGCCTTCCCGGCGAGACGGCGCTCCTGGCCGAATGCGGCGTCTCCAAGGTCACCCTGCGCAAGGCCATCTGCGACCTCGAGCGCGAAGGCCTGGTGCACGCCATCCCCGGGCTCGGCACCCTCCTCGGGCGCCGCTCGAAGGCTTCCCGCCCCGCCCCCTCCGCGCACCGGCGCATCGGCGCGCTCTTCCCGCCCGCGCCCAGCGCCTTCGCGCTCCAGATCCTGGGCTCGGTGAAGGAGTTCTGCGACCTCTTCGACCTCGAACTCCTGACCGAAGCGACCGCGCCCAAGGTGGAAACCGATCCCGGCCGGGTGGCGGCCCTGTGCGAGAAGGGCCTCGACGGCCTCCTCGTCTTCTACCGTGAAGGCTTCGACGGCGCGTTCATGGACGCCGTGGGCGCCACCCGCAAGCCCTGCGTGCTCGTGGATAATTTCCCGCCGGCCCCCGCCCTCGACGCCGTGATGAGCGACAACCATGCCGCCGGCCGCGAACTCGCCCGCTATTTCCTCAAACTGGGCCATCGGCGTTTCTTCTACCTCAACGATACCGACGCCCACCTGCTCTCCACCCGGGAGCGCCTAGAGGGCTTCCGCTGGGAATTGGGCGCCGCGGGCGGAACGTCCCTGGCGGTGCGCACCATCGACCGCTCCCGCCAGGCCTCCGGGCCGTCGCCGGGGGCCCGGTCGTTCGACCCCGAACTCACCGACGCCCTCCACCATCCCACCCTCCTCACCATGGAGTACGTGCGCACGGAATGGAAGAAGGCCCCCGCCCGGCAGCGCCCCACGGCTTTCATCGGCCAGAACGAAGAGGCGATCCTCGCCATCCTCCACGCCCTGCGGCGCACGGGCCTGGCCATCCCCGCCCAGGTTTCGGTCGGGGGCATCGATCAGCTTTCCCACCCGATCCCCGGGCTCCAACCGACCCACCTCGAGCAGGACGGCCGCGCCCTAGGCCGCCACGCCTGCGAACGCCTCGTGCTGCGCATGCGCCAAGCCGATGCGCCGATCTCGCGGCTCCTCGTGCCCATGCGACTGGTGCTCGGCGATACGGACCGGGCGATCCCGGCCCCCTGATCACTCCGCGAGCATCAGGAGTTGGCGGCGCGCCACCGCGCGGTTCTCGTCGGCCCCCGCCGCGCGGAAGCGCGATTCGACCACCCAAACGCCCGCGCCGAGGCGGTCGCGCACCCCCGCCAAGGGGATCTCGAGATCCACCTTCTCGCCGCTGGTGAAGCCATCGAAGAACGGGACCCGGGCCCCGCCCGAGAGGCGCACCGCCGTGACCGTGAGGCGCGACGACCCCGGGCCGGGAGCCGCCAATTGGAGTTTCAGGCTTCCCGTGCGCCCCAAGACCACCGCGGCGGCGTTCGTCGCCAAGAACTCATTGGTCGCGATGGCCGCGGCGGCGGGGGCCCCCATCGTCCATACAATGAGGGTATCGGCGCCCGGCATGGGGAAATTGGAGACCACTGCAGGCAAACCCGAGGCCAGGGGGGAGAAATTGGTCAGCCCGATCAGCCGGCCCACCTGGAGATTGGCGAAGACTGCCTCCCCGTTGACATCGTTGGTGCGAAGTCCGTCATAGGCCGCGCCCGGCCCAAAGATGCGCCCGCCCCAGACCGGCGCGCCCGAAGCGCTCAGGGTGCGCACGGTGAGGCTCGAGAAGGTGGTCACCGTGAACGACACGGGGGCGCTGGCGAAGCCCTGGCCGTTACTATTGGAGACCAGGAGCACCGCCGTGTAATCGCCCAGGGCGAGGGTCGGAGATGCCCACCACGAGGTGGCGCTGTCGAAGCTGAGGGCCGCATTGGTCGCCTCGATGAGGGAGGCGTTGGTCACGTAGAGGCGCGCATAGGCGAGACCGGGGCTGCATGTCCCCCGGAGAATCACTCCGGGAATGATCGCCTGCTGGTTGGTGAGGTTGGTGAAGGAGACGCTCGGCGCGGCCAGGGCCCCGACATCCAGGGCGGAGAGGGGCCGGGTATAGACGCGGAACTCGTCGAGGGCCCCGGTGTAGCCGTACTGCCCGCCGGCGATCCACCCCAGGGAGAAGCTCGTGCCGAAATTGAAGCAGGACTCCGTCACGGCGATGGCGCGCTGGCCGGAGAGGGTGCCGTTGAGGTAGAAGAAGGCTGTTCGGTTCGAGAAGACGACCGCCGCATGGTACCAAAGGCCGTTGCGAACGTTCGTGGCGAGGGTGATGTTGGAGTTCTGGCCATTCGCGACCCGATAACTGTAATTGAGCGAAATGTTGCCGGCGTTGCTATTGAGCGCCAGGCCGGCGTGGCTGCCGACGCGGCCCCAGAGGTAGCTCTCGCTGGTGCGGGCGGGCCAATCGGAGGTCTTGAACCAGCACGCCACCGTCCAATTGCTGTTCTCCTCGTTGGACCGCATGACCCCGTAATCGAACGTCGCCGAAACGTAGGGGCGCAACGCGTTGGAGGTGAAGTAGAGCGCGCTCCCCGTGACGCCGTTGGTCCATAGGGGCGTATTCACCAGCGTGCCCGATACCCCGCTCCCGGCGGAATCGGCGAGAGTCACGCCGCTTCCCTCGTTCATCTTCCACCAGATCACCGCGCCGGTGCTGGTGTCTTGGGCGAAAAGGCCCGCCCCCGAAAGAAAGAGGAAGACGAGCATCGAAGCCAACGGGGAACGACGGCATTCCATCGCTCTGGCCTTCCGGGGTTTCACGCCGACGCTTTCTGTACGAGTCCGGTCATCCATGGAGCGCTCCCGAGGAAGGAATCCCCGGAACTGGACGCATGACAGTTCCTTGAGGAATCCCACATACATATACATGTATATTTCCTTATATGCATGTATCTATTATCAATGCACCCCGGGCATTTGTCAATAAAAAAATACCTTTCGAAGACCCTGTGTCCTATCCCCAACGGCGGGAATCACCAGGCAAAAACCGCTTTCATCGGATGGCATCCGCGTCGCTTCGCGTTTTCATCTTGCGAATCCGGCTCATTTCACGCTTTATGGAATGAAGTCACGTAGGCTCCTCGGGGACCGAGGCCCTAGAAAGACATGGAAAATGCCCCGGTTCTCAGTCAGAGCGGAAAGGAAGAAAATGGGAGCTCCCGGACCCCCGGGGGTTTCCCCTATTTCTTGCGCAGCGTCAGGACCACCACGCTCTTCGGGGGCATGAGATAGGAAGCCAGACCTTCTCCCGGGAGAGTGCGCTCGGTGACGAAGGCGTTGGTGATGAACTCGGTATTATGGGAGCGGAGCGAGGGGGCGGTGAGGACGGCCTCATGCACCAGCGCATACCGGCCTCGGAAGCTGAAATCGATGGCCCGGGGGGCCGCGGGTTCACGGTTGACGAGGAGGAGCTGCATCCCCCCCGGGGTCGACATGGCGGTGGCGGCGAAACGCGTCTTTTCCCCGTCGGTCGCCTCGGGGATCTTATCGCCGCTGACCGCCGTGGCGAGGACCTGCTCCCCCATCCCCCGCCCCAGCAGCTTGAAGAGGTCGGCGAACACCGTGGGGTAGCGGACCTTCGTCTCCTTGCCGACGTCGATGAGGCCCCACAGGCCGCCGCCATGGGTGAACCCGTGGAAGGTGGCGGCCTCGATCTCGGGGCGCGCGAGGAGGCGGGAGAGGAAATGGGTGACCGACAGGGCGGCCGAGAGCGTGAGCACTTCGTACCAGGTGTCCCGTTTGGCGATATCCTTCGGCCAGGTGGCGTGCTCCGAGATGAAAACTTTGATGCGGTCGCTCCCGGTGACCGATCGGATATCGTCGCGGATCGTATCGAGGTAGCCCTCGATCATCGAGATGGGCAGGCCGCTATAGTAGGGATGGAAGGACAGGTAATCGATGGAATCCCCGAGCTCCCGCAGGATCGTCCGATGCCAATCGCGCCAGTCCTCCTTGAAGCGCTGCTCGTAGGCCCAGGGGGCGGTGGCCGCGTGCAGCGCGATCTTCGCCCCCGGATCGACGCTGCGGATGGCGCGCAGATGGCGACGGCTGCGCTCGATGTAATCCCCCACGGCCATGCGCTTGGGGGGATTGGCCCAGTCGACCTCGTTGCCCATCTCGTAGATCGCCACCGCGACCGGCTTCACCACGCCGCCTTCGATGCGAAACCGCGCCCAGTTCGTGGCCCCCCGGGGCTTCGCGCCGTCGCCGGTGAGGAACTCGACGAGGTCGGCGCTATCCTCGGGCGCGTCGGATTTCACGTGGATATTCCAGGTGAAGCGCGCGCTCGGATCGACGCGCAGGCAGAACGCCAGGGCCTCCACCGGCCCGTAGGCCTTCTTCGCCGGCGCCTCCCATTCGTTCATCTTCACCGCCTCCCGGGATTCGAAGGGGCCGAGGCATTGCTTCCACCGGGTGGCGGGGTAATAGCCGAAGGCTTGGATGCGGTTGAGCGGCATGGGGATGCCCCGGCACCGGTCGACCACCGAATCGTCGATGCGGTTGTCCTTGAAGAGCACCGCGTTATCGGAGGGCCCATCGTGGTTGTACCCGAAGAGGAGCGGGCTCACCGCGCGCACGATGCGCGATTCGTCCACCGCGACCCGGGCGGCGAGGCGGTTCGTCTCGCGTGTCTCCGATTCCCGGGGGACGAGGATGCCGTCGTACTCGGCCCCGGCGCCGATGCGCTTCTCCTCGAGGCTCGCCGCGGCGGCGCGGCGTTCCAGCGCCAAGCCGCCCACCGAGAGGGTCTTCCCCTCGTTCTCGGCCACGCCGACGCAGAGGAGGAGCCGGGCCGTGCCGTCTTCCGCGAGGGTGAAGTCCACCGTGAGTTTCTTCTCGTTTCCGTCCAGGGTCACCCAGCGGTCTGAGCGCGGAAGATCGGCGCCCGCGGCCCCGCCGGCGCGCATGCCGAGGAAGAGCCGGGTCCCCGCATCGCCGCGCAGCAGGCAGCTGGCCCGGTAGACGCCCTTCTGCAGGGAGAGCGGCTTGGATTTGAGGCTGGCTTCGTTGAACGCAGCCGGGGTGCGCTTCAAGCGCATTGAGATCCCGCCGCCTTCGGCCTTCCCCAGCTCGAGGAGCCACGCGCCTTCCACGTCCCAACCCGACGGGTTTCCGCGGCCGTCCCATTCAGAGGCGCCGGCGATGAGATTCTCCGCGGCCGGGAGCGGCAGGGCCATGAGCGCGGGGAGGGCGTAGCGGCGGATGGAGCGGAGCATGGGAACCTCTGGTGGTTTCCCTCTATCTTACTCGATGGCGCGGGGGGGGTGGGGAATCCCCAGCCGTGAAAAAGGGATCCTGAAACGGGGATCAGCGGGCCCGGCGGAGCCCCCCGGGGCTCACCCCCAGAACCTGCTTGAAGAGCCGGCTGAAGGAACGAACGCTATGGTAGCCGAAGCGCTCGGCGACTCGTCCCACGCCCTCCCCGCCCAAGGCGAGTTCCCGGGCGATGGCCTTCATGCGTTCCTCGAGGAGGGTGCGGCGCGCGCTTTTTCCGTAGGTGCTCGTGAAGAGCCGGGAGCAATAATCCGGCGACAGGGATAGTCGCGCCGCGATCTGGGCCACGGTCAGGCGCTCGTGGATGCGCTGCGCGATGAGGTCGGCGATGGCCATCTGCTGACCCTCGGTGAACGCCGCCTTGGGACGCCGGTGGATCCACCGCTCCATGGAAGCCAAGATGAGGAGGAGCCACGCCTTCAGGCGCCTGCGGCTCTCCCCATCCACCTTGCCCCAAGGCTCCCGGGCCGCCATGGCTAGGAGCGCGAAGGCTTCACCCCCATAGCCGAACCAGGCATGGGGCATTTCAAGGATGACCGGGCGACCGCGTTTTTCCAGGGTGAAATCCAGGGCGCTCACCCGGGTTCCCTTCAGCAGGCGGATCTCGACGGGGTAGCCGGCGGAGACCCAGATGAATCCCCCCGGGACGACTCGGCAACGGCGATTCTGGGCGAACGCTTCCACGCACCCGGCGTGCACCGCGAATAGCCGATGGTGCGCCGTCGGCGCCTGGCGGGAAACGGAGCCCTCGCCGACGGCGTAATAACCGTTGGCCCCGGGAACCGGCCGCGCCACGATGAGGTTGGCATCCAGGCCCGCGGCGATTTGCTTGAGGTTCGGGGGCATGCGGGAGGATTATAGCAGCAGGGATCGGGGCGAAGCGACCGCCTCGAGCGGTCGCCCCAACCCGTCGGCGGCGCCGTCCCCGCGCCGCAGCCGATGATCCCGGCGCGGAGCGGGCTTGGCATAGGGGTACCTCCGTCGAAGGGCCGTCGCAAACTCAAACGCGGACGATCACAACGCTCCGGGAAAGGCCCGGGCGTAGCGTTCGAGGATGCGGTCGAGAATGAGATTGTTCGGTTCGTGGATGCGCCGCCGGGCGGGATCGGCCTCGAACCAGGCCACCGTGCGCCGGATGCCCTCGGCGAAGGGGATCGAGGCCTTGAAACCCGGGACGAGGGCCTTGATCTTGCGGTTGTCGAAGATCGCGCTCCACCCCTTGTCGCCCAGGATGCCGGCGGCGGCCCCCGCATCCACCTCCCGGATGAGGTCGGTGGGGACGTGCACGAGTTTCGCCTCCACCCCGGCCGCGGCGCCGACGGCGCGGTAGATCTGGTCCCAGGTGAGGCATTCGTCGGAGGTGATGTGGTAGGCTTCCCCCACCGCCTCGCCGCGGCCGAGGAGGCCGACGAAGCCGAGGGCGAAATCTTCGGCGTGGGTGATCGTCCACAGCGAGGTGCCGTCGCCGTGCACCACCACCTTGCGCCCCGCCTTCATGCGCTCGACGATCGTGTAGTCCGCCCAGCCGCCCAGGGCCACCGGGATGACCCGCTCGTAGGTCAAGGACGGCCGAACGATGGTGACGGGGAAGCCCCGCTCCCGGTGGGCGCGCCGGGCGGCCTCTTCGCAGGCGATCTTATTGCGGGAATACTCCCAGTACGGGTTCTCCAGGGGCGTCTCTTCGGTGATGAAGGGCGTGCGCGGCGGCTTCTGGTAGCAGGAGGCGGAACTGATGAAGACGTATTGCCGGGTGCGGCCGAGGAAGAGTTCCACATCTCGCTCTACCGCGTCGGGCCCGTAGGCGATCCAATCGACGACCGCGTCCCATTCATGGCCGGCGAGGGCCGCGGCCGTCGCGACCGGGTCGTGGATATCGGCCGACAGGCTCTTCACGCCCGGCATCGGGGCTTGGGTTCCCCGGTTCAGGTGGTAGAGGTCGATCCCCCGTTCCACCGCGAGGCGGCTACTGGCGCCGCTGATATTTCCGGTGCCGCCGATGAACAGCACTTTCATGCCTGGCTCCTTCGGGGCCCGTCTGGCCGCAGGCCGAATCGGTCGCGGACGGCGGGGGTCTCCCGGAGGTCGAACTCGTTCGACGCGCGCCCAATGTACTTCCAATCACCGGAATGCACAAGGCGCCGGGCGCCCGTCGAGGCCCCCGCTGCGCTACCAGCGGTAATAGCGGTACGGGTCATCCCCCAGGGGGAAATCGTCGCGCCAATCGGGGTAGTACATCCCCGCCGCCGGGGGGGTCAGCGGCTCCTTCGGGGTGAGCGAGAGTTGCTCGGGGGTGCCCACCATCCCTCCGCCGCCGAAATGGTCGAAGACCCTCACGGCGATGACGTGGCGCCCCGCGGTGGCCAAGCGCGCGGGCACCGTGTAGCGCCGCGGGGCCGACCAGAAATTCTTCACGTTGATGTCGGTGGACCCCACGGCCTCGCCGTCGAAATAGGCCGTATCGAAATCGTCCACGGGCCCCAGGGAGACCACGAGGTCGCGGCCCGCCCAGTGGGGGGGGATCTCGAGGGTTTTGCGGAAGACCGCTTCGCCGTCGGCGTTGACCCACAGGCCGCCGTAATTCTCCCATTCCTTGGAGACCGGCACGTCTTGCATGCCCCGTTCGTCGGCGTCCTTCGCCACGAGTTCCTTCGCCCGATCCCCGATGCCGGGATCCTTGGGCTTCTGATCATTGGCCCCCGCCGGATCCAGGCGGTGGGTGAGTTCGGCCTTCCAGGTGCCGGCGAGGGAGACGCGCTCCGCCGGGGCGATGGGCTTCACTAGGCGATCGTCGCCCTCGCAGGCGGCGCCCAGGTTCGCGGCGATCTGGGTGAGCGCGCGCGTCCAGCGCCAACGGGTGTAGCGGTGGTAACTCACGCGATCGGCTTCGAGGGCAGCGGCGTCGAGTTGGAAAAAAACCGCGACGCCCGGCCCCTTGCGCAGCTCCGCCAGGAGCCCGTCGGCCCCGATGGCGTCGGCGCCGGAGGCCACCGTCCAGGCCTCTCCGTCGACACGGCGCCGGAGTTCGCCCGGGAGGATCCCCCGGCACGCGGCCCAAGCGGGCACCTGGAGGGAGCCCCCGTGCCGCTCGATCTTCTTAAGCCGCACGCCGAGGGGAGCCGACTCCCCGCGGCGGGGAAGGAAGACGAGTTTTCCTCCCTTCTTCAGGAAGGCTTCGAGGGCCGCGTCGCCCGGGGCGGCGTCGGCGCCGATGAAGGCGAGGCCGCGCTCGGGAAGGGTCGAAGCAACGGTGAACTTGATGCCGGAGGCGGCGAGGAGGGAGGCCCCGGCGTCGCCCCCAAGATAGGCGACCGTGCCGCGCTCTTCGGCCTTCGCCGATCCCGCATGGGCCAGGATGGCGCGTGCGAGGCGTTCGGCGGCGGGGTCGGCGGCGGCGTGGTCCTCGAGGTCGAGGGTGCACACGATGAGGTTCCCCATCCCCAAGGCGAGCTCGGCCAGCGGCGTGTAGGCGCTGTCAAACTCGCAGGCGAGGATCGGGCGCCAACCCGAACGGTGGGGCACTTCGATGGCCGCGCTGCTGACCGCATGCCGCGCGCCCCAGCGCCAGCCGTGGTCGGGGGTCCGGTTCGGGGTGGATTCGGAGAGGGCGGTATCGGTCGCGGGCACTAGGCGGCTCGTGCCCGCCCAATCCCGCAGCGCCTCCGCATCGAGGCCGCTGAGAGCCGGATGGCCGGGGATGGCGGGGAACGCGCGGCGCGTGAGTTGCCAACTGACGCGCAGGCCGAGCCTTTGGCGCATCCAGTCGGGATCCTGGGCCATGAGGAGCACGCGGGCCCCCGAACGCAGGGCCTTCTCCACCGAGGCCGGGTCGGCCTTTCCCTTGGCGAAGGCGTTGCGGCCGATGACGAGGAGCCGCGAGGTGTCTTTGCCGTCCCAGGCCTGGGTCGACACGCCGAGATATTTCAGGAGCGCCCCCGTTTCCCCCTGGGGATCGAGGAGCGCGATCGGTGGGAGGACTTGGGGGACGGCGGCGAACGCGTGGAACGGGAAGAGATCTACGTGCTTCGCCTCGCCGAGGCTGCATTCCATGCGCACGAGGCCGGCGACACGGTCAGAGGCAAGGACGGCGGGAATCGCGAAGGCCACGGGGAGGAATTTCGTCTGGGCGGGAGGGAGTTCCCCCTCCACATTGCCCGAGGCGATCACGGCGCCCCCGAGTTCGACCTTCCACGAGGCGCGGTATCGTTTCGCGCTTCGGCTATCGTTGATGAGGGCGAGCTGCTTCGCCACCCGTTCACCGGCCCGGTAATGGTGGGTCTTATCGGTGAAGTCCGGGGCCCCGGTGATCCAGGCGAGGGTCTCCTGGCTATTGGAGACGATGGCCCAACCCGCGGAGGTCAGCGGCATGCCTTCGGGCCTGAAATACCGGGCGAGGCCGAGGGTCGTCTCGGGACGGTAATAGCCGCGGCTGCCCGGCGCGAAGGCGGGCAGGGGCACGGTCTTGGGTTGGAAGGGCTTCATGTCGGGGCCGCCGCCGGCTTCCCGAAGCCAGCCGTGGCCGTTGCCCCAGGGGAGGATGCCGCCCGTCACGCCCCAGGTGCGCCAGGCGCGGAAGGTGTTCACGTTGAAGAGGGTCTCCAGGCGGTTGAACCCCTCGTGGATGCGTTGCATCTCCATGGGATGCCAGGTCTTCCAGAGGAACTCCTTCACATAGGTCGAGGCGATGAGGTCGCGGTAGGCCGGGTTCTCCCCGCGGTAGGCTTCGGCCCCCTGGTAGATGGCGCAGAACTCGGAATAAAGCGGTTCGCTCGTGTTCGCCTGGGCATAGCCGCGTCGCCCGCGGTGGAAGGTGGTGTAGAGGGGCGTGCCGAACTCCACCATGAGCACGGGCATATCGCCCGTGGCCGCCCACCGCGAGGGCCACTCTTCGCGCTCCTGGAGGGGGATGAGGCAGAGGTAATTATTGGCCGTGTAGATATCGCCCACCGGTCCCCCGGCGTGCATGAAGACGGGCCGCGTCGGGTCGACCCTGCGGATCATGGCCGCGGCATCTTCGCCGTAGGCGGCGCTCCGTTTCCAGTTCGGCTCACCGAGGGACCCCGCCGCCTTGTTGCCGATGGCCTCGGGGTTCTGGTCTTGCCCGTGCCCGAAGCGGTTGGCGCCGGTCACCCAGCAGATGATCGAGGGGTGGTTGGCGAGGCGGCGGAGTTGGGGCGCCATGTTCGAGGCCCAGCTCTCCTTCACCCCGCTCTTCGCCCACTCGGAGACGAATTGCCCCTGGGAGAGCGCGGGGGTGATGAGGAGCATGCCGAGGCGATCGGCCTCCTGGCACCAGAGTTCGTCCCACTCCATCGCCCCCCGTTCGTTGCGGTCCCACGGCCACATCTCGTAGGTATTGAAGCCGGCCCAGCGCAGGCCCTCCAGGGCCGAGACGATGAGGTCGCGGGTGCCTGCGATGCCGCTCTCCTGGTGCACCGGCGCCGGCCGGAGGCGTATCTCCTTCTCGTTGAGCAGGAAGCGTTTGCCGTCGACGCGGAACTCGCGGAAGCCGAAGCGTTCGACGCGCGTATCCTCGAGGCCGGCGCCCTTGGCGGAGAACTCGAGGGTGTAGAGGGCGGGGTGGTCGATGTCCCAGAGATCGGGATCGGCCCAGCCCCAGGTCGCCGCCACGGAGTCGGCCTCCGCGGCCACCCTCACGTTGGTGGAGAAGCGCTTGGCCTCCGCGCCCTTCCCGTCGCGCACCACGGCGGTCAGGAGCACGGTCCCCCGGGAGACGCCTTCGAGCCCCGCCTCCACCGAAAACTTCTTCTCGCGCACCGAGGTGCGCACCACGAGGCCCGTCATCACCGCGCCTTCGGGTCGGCTGGTGAGGAGCACGTCGCCGATGATCCCGCGGGTGCTGAGGACGGCCTTCTCTTTGAGGATCTGCCCTTCGCCCATCCCCATGAAGCGCACCACCTCCGCCGCGTCGGAGGAGGCCACCACCCGAACGGCGAGGGCGTGCTTGCGGCCGGGGGTCACCAGGGCCGTGAGATCGACCTCGCCGCCGGGCCAGGAGACCCGGCCCGCTTCCTTGCCGTCGAGGTGCACCACCGCGTCCGTGGAGACGCGACGGAGGTCGAGGAGGATCTTGCGCCCCTTCCACGCCGCGGGCACCTGGATCTCGCGGGTGTACCATGCGGCGGGGGAATCATAATGGAAGCCTTCCCACGCCGGGCCGCTGCCCGCGGTCAAACCGGGCATGGGGCTCCCGCGCCAGTTCCCCGGCACGCGCATCCAGCCGCGGCCGCTTGAAAGAGGGGCGGCGAACGCGGGCCCCTTCGCCGGCTGGAATTGCCAAAGCCCGTTGAGGCAGACCACCGAACGGCGGGGCCCCTGCTCTTCCACGGGCTCCCGCCCCCAGGTGAGGGATTGCCCCGGGGGCAATTCGGCGTCGATGCCTTCGCCGCGGCGGGCGAGGAGTTCCACGCGCAGATCGTCTAAGCACCACTCCGCCACGGTGGCGAAGATCGCCGGGGAGATGCGCACCGACACCGCCCCCGTGGGCAGCGCGACGGTCTGGCTGGCTTCGACCCAACCCGAGTTGGGCTGGGTCCAGTTCCCGGCGACCATGTGGGTGACTTTTTTATCGGCCCCGTAGAAGGTGAGCGCGATGCGGGCGTCGTTCCAACTCTCCTTCCCCAGGGAAACGCCCTTCACCCGTACCCGGTAGCGGAATCGCAGCACGCCCCAGGTCGGATCGAGGAGGAGCGTCTGGGTGGCGCTCGCATTGCCCGCCGCGCTCGTGCGTAATTGGAGGACTTTCGAGCCGCCCTCGGAGACGACAGAGACCAAGGCGCTATCTGAGACGCTCCAACCCACCGGAGCCCCGGCGCCGTCCACCGCCTCAAAATTGCCGTTGGTGATGGGGATGTTCTCGGCCGCCATGGCGGTTCCCCATAGAGCGCTGGCGATCAGCAACCGCGAAGCGAAATGCCGAAGAACTTCGGCGCACGGGCGCGGACTTGGGAACTTCATTGGGAGACTCCTGCGAGACGCAAAATTAGTTGCACCGGTGCAATATAGGATTATAGGGGACCGGCCGCCCGATGTCAATCCGGAATCAGGCGGGTAACCAACGACTGCGGTGCTCCAATCAAAAATCCGCGAGTCGACCGAAATGAGATTTCGCCATCCCCTCGTAACCGTGCTCCGCGGAGCCCCGAAGGCCGTGCTGGACGGCCGCCCAGGTGCCCTCGAAGAGGTGGACGATGAATTGGTAGCGGGCCAGGCGCTCTTCGACCCACCGGGGATCGCGGCCGCAAGCCCGCATGAAATCTGCGCGCAGCCCTTCGGGATACTCGGCTGAGATCAAGAGGGTATTGAGGTCGTGGAGCCCGTTGCCGACGCCGGAAAACTCCCAATCCACCGCCCACAGCCGCTTGCCATCGTCGAGGAAATTATTGGACCAGAGGTCGTGGTGGTTAAGCGATGCTTCCCCATCCCCCGTTTCTTCGAAGATCCGGCGGGCCGTCTCCAAATGCCGCCCCAATTCCGCGGGCATGGGGATTCCCCGCGCGGCCGCATACTCGGCCATCCGGTGGATCCGCGCCAGGATCGAGCCGCCGGCGGCGAAGGGCACCCCATGCAGGGCGCGCAGGAACTCGCCGAGCCTTTGGGCGTTCCCGGGTCGGGCGAAATCTTCCCTCGTCCAGTGCCGTCCCTGGATAAAACGGCAAACGAAATGGCCCCCGGGCTCGGCCAACACCAGGGGCGGGGCGACCTGGCGCTGCGCCGCGGCTTCCATCGCCGCGCGTTCCTCTTCGCGACGCACGCCGAAAGAATCCCCGTGCTCCGAGGCGACGCGGAGGAAATAATCGTCCTCGCCGCGCTGGAGGCGGAAGACGTGGTTATTGAGGCTGATCACCCCCGACAGGGGCCGCAGATCGTCGGCGGTGATCCCGGCGCATCGGGGGAGTTTTCGGGCGAGATCCAGGGCGGTTTGGAGGGGATCCATTTGGGCCAAGCAAAGGGAGCATACAACGATCCTGTGCGGCAATCCAAGGTCGATCCCGGAAGCTGCTATTCCGGCCAAACGGGATAGAAAAGGTCTTTAATGCAACAATGGGCCGCTAAAAAGCCACCCGAGGAGCCCATCATGCCCATAGGCGCGACCCCCGCTACCAAGCCGGTGACCATCAAACAGAAGGCCATCCTGAACTTCGGCCTGTTTTTCCTCTTCCTTTTCTTCTATCTAGGTGCGGCCTTGCTGCAGACCCCGGCCCTCAAGCACATCGCCGGCCTGACGACCCTGGGGATGCCCTTCGGCCTGCTCATGTCGCTCCTCATCTTCCCCGTTTCCTGGATCATCATCATCATCTGGTTCCTCAAGGCCAAGTGAGACACCCATGACAAACGCAAGCGCCCTCCCCATCGCCGCCGCGGCGGCCGCCTCCTCCACCCAACTCAACACGGCCATCGTGGTGGGCTTCATCCTCTTCTTCGTGGTGGCCAGCATCGTGATCACCTGGTGGACAAGCCGGTCCTCCAAATCCGCCAGCGATTTCTACGTCGCCGGCAAGGGGGTGCCGTGGATCCAGGTCGGCATCGCCATGGTCGGCAGCTACCTCTCCGCCGCGAGTTTCCTCGGATGCGCCGGCGATATCGGCGTCTTCGGCATCGACTCCATTTGGCTCTCCATCGGGTTCTTCGGCGGCTATATGGCCGTGCTGCTGCTCATCGCCGGCCCGCTGCGAAACGTCGGCAGCTACACCGTCGCCGGGGCGCTCCACGCCCGCTTCCCCGATAACCGCATCAAACTCGCCGTCATGGCCTGCACGGTGGTCATCTCCACCTTCTACCTGGTGCCCCAGATGCTCGGGGCCGGCCTGCTCTTCGAGATGCTCCTCGGATGGAATTTCGTCTGGGTCACGATCATCCTCGGCGTGCTCATGAGCATCTACATCATCTTCGGGGGCATGAAGGCCACCCTCTACAACCAGGTCATCCAGGCGCTCTTCCTGTGGGTGGCCATGGTGGTGCTCGTCGTGATCGCCTATTTCACCGTGGGCCACGGGTCCTTCGCCGGGATTCTCGCCACGGCCCAGCAGACCGTTCCCCCGCTGCTCGCGGCCAAGAACCCGGCGGTGGTCGACGCCATCAAGGGCCTGCCCGCCGACGCCGCCATCGCCACCGCCCGCCAGATCATGCCCGCCGCCGAGAGCGTCATGAGCATCGGGGTCAAAACGAACAGCACCCTCGCCATGATCAGCACGGTCATCGCGCTGGTCTTCGGCACCGCCGGCCTCCCCCACATCCTCATCATGTTCTTCACGGTCCCCAGCGCCCGTGCCGCGAAGAAGAGCGTGACCTTGTGCATCGCCGCGCTCGGGATCTTCTACCTTTGCGCCATCATCCTCGGCTTCCTGCTCTACCCGGCCATCTACCCCAAACTCGTCTCGTGGATCGCCCAAGGGGCCACCGGGGTCGGCCTCGCCAAGAATATGGCCGTCCTCGAGATCAGCCAGATGGTGGGCGGCCCCTGGCTCATGGCCATCGGGGCGGCCGGCGCCGTGGCCGCTGTCCTTTCCACCTCGGCGGGACTCATGATCACCGTGGCCTCCTCCATCAGCCACGACCTCTATAAGGTCTACATCAACCCCAAGGCCAGCGAGAAGCAGGAATTAAACATCGCGAAAGTCACCACGCTCCTCATGTCGGCCATCGCCGTCATCCTCGCGCTCGCCCTGAAAAAAGAGAATATCGCCTGGCTCGTCATGCTCGCCTTCAGCATCGCCGCCAGCGCCATCTTCCCCGCCATGCTGGCCACCCTGTGGTGGAAGCGCACCACCCGCCAGGGCGTCATCGCCAGCATCCTCACCGGCCTGGTCGTTTCGGTGCTCTTCATCATCATGCTGCTCACCGGCGTGAAGAACGATCCGCTCTTCGGGCTGCCCACGGCCGGCGGGCCGGGCGTCTTCGGGGTGACGGCCTCCTTCCTGGTGCTCCTGCTCACGAGCCTCGCCACGAAGGACACGGGGAAGGACGCAGCGGGCTTCCTGGCCACGGCCCACAAGCCGGACGTGGACTGAGGAAGGCCGCGGCGATCTCCTCGGGCGCCCCTCACGCCCCCAGGAAATCCCGGGCGAGGCGTCGCTGCAGCCCTTCGATGGCCGAGAACGCGTGCTCGAGGAGGATGGCGTCTTCCGTTGACCCCACGGGCGCCGGGGGGGCGCCCCCATCGACCTCGCGCGCGCCCTCGAAACATTGGCTTTCCAACCTGAGGCGCGTCAGCGTCTCCCAGGCCTGCTTCATTTCGGCGTGCTCGGAGGCGGCGAAGCGACCGCCATTCTCGAGGCCCCGCAACCGATCCAAGGTATGCCTCTCGTCGATCCCCTCGCGGAGGGCGTAGAGGCGCACACCGTGGATCAGGGGCATGAGGCAGCGTTTGTAGTCGAGGCTCTCCGATTCGTCGCCCAGACGCTTCCCGAAAAGACGCACCGGGGCCTTCCATCCCAGGCCATTCTGGGCGAAACGCGGGTAAAACGCCGGAGTGGCCGATAGGCGCTCGTGGACGAAGGCCTGCAGCGCTCCCCCCAGGGCCGGATCGCCGAATGCGGTGCGGAAATCGAAGAAGAGGGCCGACTCCATGAGGTCTTTCGGCTGGCTTCGGGCGATCCAGGACGCCGCCGTCTCTTTCCACTCGCCCAGCGCCCGGCACCAGGGCGCGTGCATGGCATTGGTCGCGCCCTGGCACAGGGTGAGACCGCCCCGCGCCAAGCCATCGCAGACGAAGGCGGCGAGACGGAGGAAATACGGCCTCGCATCGGGGGCGCCCGGCGGCAAGTCCGCGTAGATCAAGGCGTTATCCTGGTCCGCGGAGGGGGTCTGCTCCTTGCGGCCATGGCTTCCCAAGGCCAGGAAGGCGAACGGCGCAGGGGATGGGCCCATGGTGCGCGCCGCGAGGGCGAGCAGGCGCTCGACGGCGGCGTCGCTGGCGATGGCCATGAGATCGGAGACGGCGCCCAAGGGGAGATCCCTTTCCGCGGACCGTCGGGCCATGCTCCGGGCGTGGTGCAGGCCCCGGGAAACTTCGCCGGGATCTTCCGCTTCGAGAAGGAGCTCGCGAATTTGTATCGCCCCTTGGCGGAGGCGCCGGGCCATGGCCTCGTCCTCCGCCTGGATCTCGTGGAGGGTGCCGTCCACCCATTCCCCTTCCCCCGTCTTCTGGCCGAGGCGGGCGTGGAGGCGGAGGATCCGGGGGGGAGCATCCGAGCGGCGGGCCGTCAGGCGTTCTTCGGCCCAGCCCAGGCGGGTCAAATGGGAGTGGAAAGCCCTATAGGCCGAATCCGTATGGAATAAATCGGCCAAAGAAGCCGCAGCATCCGGCCGCCCCCCGTGCTCCATGAACCTGCTGGCCGCGAGGTTCTGCGCCACCAGGAGGCCCGGCGCGGCCAAACGGGCGCGGTAGAGGCCGAGCGGCGCTTCGTCGGCCATGCGGGCCAAACGCGCCAAGCGCTCCTCCTCTTCGACGCCGCCGCGGCCGCTGGAGAGGAGGCGCACGAGCACCACGAAACCGAGGTTCTCCCCGGGTCCCATGCGGCTGAACCCCAGCGCGCACAGCACGGGCGGACCCCGCCGCGGCGCCAGGAGGGCCTCGCACCCCCGCGGGGCTTCCTCGCCCCGTTCCAGGGCCTCCAACGCCGCATGGGCCTCGCGGTTCACCGCCCGTTCGGGAAGGAGATCGCGGAAATGGATGAGGGGCAACTCGCTCGCCCGGTAGCCGAGCCAATCGAGGAGCGTGGGGTTGGCGTATTGGCAGCGCCCCGACCGCACATGCAGCGTGCCCTCCCGAGCGGCCTCCACCAGGGCGCGGAAACGCTCGTGGGATTCGCGCAGGCGTTCTTCGGCCCGCGACCGCTCGCGCTCCAAGCGGAAGCTCTGCCATAGAAGCCAGGCGAGGAAGCTCCCGACGAGGAGGGCGATGGCGAGGCTGAGGGCCAACAGGCCGCGTTCCAGGCGCGCGAGCTCCTCGCGCACGTCGTCGGTGTACATCCCGGTGCCGAGGATCCACCCCCAGGGCTCGAACCCGAGTACGTAGGACTCTTTCGCGGCGATGCGGCGCGGGTCGTCCTTCCACTGCCACACATAGCGGGCGTACCCCTCGCCCCGCTCGCGCACCAGATCCGCGAAGGCCACGAAGATGCGGTGGCCGCGCGCGTCTCGGAACTCGGAGAGGTCCCGACCATCCAGGTCGGGCCGCCACGGGTGCATGACCATGCGCGCCCGGAGGTCCTGGATCCAGAAATAATCCTTCCCTTCGCGGCCATAGCGCAGGGCCGCGATGCGCGCCTTGGCCTGTTCGCGGGCCTCGCGGGGGCCGAGGCGGCCTTCGCGCACCTCCCGCTCGCGGTCCTCGGCGATGCTGCGCGCCGAGCGCGTCAACTCGCGGATGAGTTCGCGCTTGCGCTCCAGGAGGATGTCCTCGAAGGCGGGCAGGAGCACCGCGAAGAGCCCCGCGGCGAAGAGGCCCAGGGCCAGGAGGGAAGGCAGCACGAATCGCAGGCCGAACCGCGTCCGGCGCGACCGGGGGGGCGCGACCGCCGCGGGCGCCGCCAACGTCGTACGGTCCGGCGGAGGGGAGGCGAAGCAGCAACCCCGGATGAACTCCAGCCAACGCGGGTGGGGGATCTCGACCCCGGGTTCGACCGACTCCCCGCCATGCCAATCGGTGCCCCCGCTCATGAGGAGCCCGTGGGATTCGGCGAGGCGCCGCAGCATCTCGATCGCCTGGGGAGGATAGGGGCCGTAGAAAACCTCCAGGCCGTCCAACCCGAGACCCTTCAGGTCGCGGCACCATTCGTGGAGCGCGCTCTCTTCCTTCCCGAGCGCCAGGGGATGGGCGAGGAAGGCCTTCCCGCCCGCATCATGGACGAGTCGGATCGCGCGGGCCGCGGCGAGGCCGCCGCCGAGGCCGCCGCCTTCCCACTCGGCGTACCGGGCGCCCTGCTGGGCGGATTTTTGGAGGGTGCCGCTCGCGGATCGACGCGTCTGGCGATGGGCGGCGAGCGCCCCGGCGAGGGCTTCATCCAGGGGGTTGAAGCCGTAACCGAGGAGGTGCACCTCGCGCCCCCCGTGGGAGGCGCTGATTTCCACCCCGGCGATGAAGCCGACCCCGTGGCGTTCCAGGCATTTTTGGAAGGCGGGAAGGCCTTCGATCTGGTCATGGTCGGTGAGCGAGGCCGCGCCCGCGCCGGCGGCGATGACCCGTTCCGCCAACGCTTCGGGCGAGAGGGAACCGTCGCTCAAGTCGGAGTGGCAATGGAGTTCCACCCGGGTCGCGGGGTTCATGCCGTCCCCGTCCCGGGCTTCGACCGGCGCCGCGCCGTGTGGCCCGCGATGCGTCCGGGCACGGAGCGGATCCTAGTGATGGAGGAGGCGGTATTGGAGGACATAGGCCCCCGCGCCGGCGAAATAGCCCAGGAGGGCCAAGAGCGACACGCGCTTCACGTACCAGAAGAAATGGATCTTCTCGAGACCCATGGCGGCCACGCCCGCGGCCGACCCGATGACGAGGATGGAACCGCCGGTGCCCGCGCAATAGGCGAGGAACTCCCAGATGAAGTGGTCCGCCGGATAGGTGGACAGGGGATACATGCCCATGCTCGCCGCCACCAGGGGGATATTGTCGACCACGGCCGAAACGAGGCCGATGACCAGGACGATGAGCGTCTGGTTGCCGATGGCGTTGTCCAGCCAGCGCGCCATGGCGGGGAGCTGCCCCGTGGCCGAGAGGGTGGCCACGGCGAGGAGGATGCCGATGAAGAAGGTGACGGAAGACATGTCGATGCGCCGCAGGGCCCGGCCGAGGGTCAGGTGGGCCTTGTCGTCTTCGTGCTTGTGCCGGTGCATGAGCTCGCTCGCCAACCACAGGATGCCGAGGGCCAGGAGGATCCCGAGCCAGGGCGGCAAGTGGGTGACGGTCTTGAAGACGGGGACGAAGACGAGCGACCCGATGCCCAGGAAGAAGATGAACTTCTTCTCGAAGGGAGACGTCATGGGCCCCTTCGCCCCCTTCTCGGGCGCGGGGGGCACCACCTTGCCCTTCAGGAAAAAGGACGTCGCCAGGAGCGGAATCGCGAGGCTGACGAGCGAGGGGACGAGGAGCGATTTCATGATGGAGAGCGTGGTGATTTGCCCCCCGATCCACAGCATGGTGGTGGTCACGTCTCCGATGGGCGACCAGGCCCCGCCCGCGTTGGCGGCGATCACGATGATGCCGGCGAAGAACAGGCGGTCTTCGTGGTTCTTCAGGAGTTTGCGCACCAGGGCGATCATGACGATGGTCGTGGTGAGGTTGTCGAGCACCGCACTGAGCAGGAAGGTGACGACCCCGATGACCCAGAGCAACGACCGCAGGCGCTTGGCCTTGATGCGCCGGGTGATGACCTCGAAGCCGCCGTGGGCGTCGATGACCTCCACGATGGTCATCGCGCCGATGAGGAAGAAGATGATGGCGGCGGTCTCCTGGAGTTTTTCCCCCAGGAGTTCCCCGACCCCGTGGGGGCCCGGGGGCGGGGCGAAGGAGAAGAGAGTCCACATGAGGCCGGCGGCGATGAGCGCGGTGGCCGATTTATTGATCTTGAGGGGGTGCTCGAGGGCGATGGCCGCGTAGGCGAGGAGGAAGGTGGCGGCGATGAGGATCAGCATGCGGTCGCTCCGCGGGGTGGGGATGATTTCGCGCGCCCTAGGTTACCCGTTACGGGGAAAAAGATCAACCGAAGCCGTTCCCCAGCCTGTGCATGCGAAAATTCTCCATGAAACCGATTCTCGCCTCGAAACTCGCCGCCCGGGCCCTGCCTTGCCTCCTCGCCTTCCTCGGCGCCCAATCGGTGCAATTCGCCACCGACCATACCAACGCCCTCTACCGCTGCGGCGAGACGGCCCGCTTCACCCTGCGCGTGGTCGATTCCAACAAGGCGCCCCTCGCTTCCGGCCAACTCGCCGTGCGCCTGGACAATTTCGGACCCCGCATCGTCACCAACGCGGTCTTCGACCTCGCCGCCGGGAACCCGGTGGAGATCTCGGGGACCCTGGCCGAGCCCGGCTTCCTCAAATGCACCGCCACGATCAAACTCGAGAAGACCGTGCGGGCCGTGCACGGCGTGGGCTACGAGCCCCAGCGCATCCGGGCGGGCTCGCCCCGCCCCGCCGACTTCGACGCCTTCTGGGACGCGGCCGTGGCGAAACTCGACGCGACCGTGCCCGCGGACGCCCGCCTCGAGCGCCTCGACGCCAAGAGCGACGCGAACCGGGACTGCTTCCGCGTCAGTTACGCCACCGCCGGCGGCCTGCGCGTCTGGGGCTTCCTCGCCATCCCCCGCCGGGGCGCCGGCCCCTTCCCGGTGGAAGTCAACGTCCCCGGGGCGGGACCCGGCGTCGTGGGGCCCAATACGGGCCTCGCCGACCGGGGGATCATCGCCCTCACCATGAACGTGCACCCCTTCGAACCCGCCCCCGACGCCGCCGCCCAGAAGAAACTCTACGACGAGCAGGATGCCGCGGTGAAGGCCCGCTACGGCGCCCAACGCTATTGCCACGCCGGGGCCACGAACCGCGAAACCTATTTCTATTACCCCATCATCCTCGGCATCAACCGGGCGGTGAACCAGCTCGCCGAGCGCCCCGAGGTCGACAAGGCCCGCTTCACCTACGGCGGCACGAGCCAGGGCGGCGGCTTCGGCCTCATCCTCTGCGGCCTCAACAAGCGCTTCACCAAGGGCTCCATCCACGTCCCGGCCATCACCGACCTCCTGGGCTTCCGAGCCGGCCGCGATTCGGGCTGGCCGAAGCTCCTCGAGAGCCTGCCGGCCGGCGACAAGGAGGCGGCTGAGCGCGTCGCCCCCTATTTCGATGGCGCCCATTTCGCCGCGCGCATCCACTGCCCCGTGCGCTTCTCGGTGGGGTTCATCGACGAGACCTGCTCGCCCGCCGCGGTCTACGCCGGCTATAACGCCCTCGCCGCCGCCGACAAGGCCATCCTCCACGGCATCGGCATGCCGCATTCGGTGTTCCCCCTATTCTACGAACTCCACGACAACCAATGGCTGCGGGGGTTCCCGCCGCCGGCGCCCAAGCCCTGAGTTTCGGCGCGCCCGGGCGCCTTGACAGGGGCCCCCTCTGCGGTTACCATTAGGTAAACATTGAGGTAAACACATGGATCAGCCGCAAAACGCCCCCGGCGGCCTCCCCGACCGCGCCGCCGCCCTCTCGAGCCTCGATTCCCGGGTCTGGGATCTCGTGGTCGTCGGCGGGGGCATCGTCGGCGCGGGGATCGCCCACGAGGCCGCCCGCTGCGGCCTCGCCACGCTCCTCCTGGAGCGCCGCGATTTCGCCTCGGGCACCTCTTCGCGCTCGTCCAAGCTGGTGCACGGGGGCATCCGCTACCTCGCCCAATTCCATTTCCCCCTGGTCTTCGAGGCGCTGCGCGAGCGCAATCTCCTCATTAAAGACGCCCCGGTCTCCGCCCAGCGCTTCCTCTTCCCGGGCTATCGCGGCGAGAAGCCGCCCGCGTGGCTATTGGAAGTCGGCATGTGCCTCTACGATCTCCTTTCCTGGCGCGGCTCCCCCGGGCACCACCGCTACCGGGGCGCGAAGGCCACCTCGCGGACCCTGCCGTCCCTGCGCCCCGAGGGCCTCGTGGGCTCTTCGGAGTACTTCGACGCCCGCACCGACGATAGCCGCCTGGTGATCGAGGAGCTGCGGGCCGCCGCGGCCGCGGGCGCCACGGTCATCAATTACGCCGAGGCCGTGGGCCTGGAGCGCCGCGGGGCCGAGGTGGAGGCCGTGGAGGCCCGGGACATCCTCACGGGAAAGGACATCCGCGTGCGTTGCCGCGCCGTGGCGGGGGCCGTCGGCCCCTGGCTCGAGCCGCTCCTGCGCCTGGCGGGGCGCCCCGAGGAGCGCGTGCTGCGCACCACCAAGGGCGCCCACCTCTTCGTGCGCGCCCGCGCCGAGGATCCCGACCGCGCCGTCGTGCTCAACGACACGAAATCGGGGCGCATCCTCTTTTTCGTCCCCTGGAAGCCCGGGGTGCAATTGGTGGGCACCACCGACACCGACTACCGCGGCGACTTCGACCGGGTGCACGCCGACCGGGCCGACATCGACTATATCCGTACGAACCACGCCCGCGCTTTCCGCGCGCCGCTACGGACCGACGAGATCCTGGGGACCCAGGCGGGCCTGCGGCCGCTGCTCTTCGCCTCGGGCCATGACGCCCGTACCACCTCCCGCGAACATCGCCTGCTCATCCCGGGCGATGGCAATCTCGTGGCCATCGGCGGGGGCAAACTCACGACCTACCGGCCCATGGCGCGCCAAGTGGTGGCGGCGGCCCGTAATATCCTCGCCTCTCGGGGCGCGCCGCAACCGGCCGCTCTCCGGCCCCGGCGCCCCCTCGTCACTCGCCCGCCCCTTCCCGCTTCCTGCCCCCTCCCGAAGGAAGCGATAACGTTCTGCCTCGGGCATTTCGGCTATAGCGACGCGGTGATCCGCCTGGCCGAACGGGCCGCCCGGGAGCCCGAATGGGCGCGCCCCCTCGCCGGGGACCGGCGCCTGCCCCGCGCCCTCGTCGCCGAGGCGGTGCGCGATGAAATGGCCGTGCGCGTCGGCGATGTGATGTACCGGCGAACGCGCCTGGCCCTGACCGAACCCGACGGCGCCCTGGAGGTGGCCCGGGCCGTGGCCGAGGAGATGGGGTCGCTCCTGGGCTGGGACGATCACAAGCGCGAAGCCGAGTTCGCCCGCTACGCCGTGGAAGCGGAAGCCGACCACGCGGCGCTGCGCTCTTGACGAAGGGCTGTCACGCCTGCACCGGGCATCCCCACCCATCATCTCTTCCGCGCCCGCTCGGATCGCATCGATAAAAAAAAGCCCGTGTCTTGGCTCCCCTTCGGGAACCAAGACACGGGCCGCTTTTGCGTCGTGCGCCGGTGCGGCGGAGAACTAGCCCCTTCGAGCCGCGGCGAAGAACTCTTTGACGAGGAAGAGCAGGGCGCCCGCCCCGAAGAGCACGGCGGCGAACTTCACGATGAACGAGAGGATCGAGAAGAGCGGCCCGCCGACGTGGTACCCGGCGAGCAGGCCGAGGAGATAGACCGCCGCATTGAACAGCAGGAGGCCCAGGCCGAAGCGGTTTAACGCGCTCGGATTCTTTCGGAAGGCCAGGTTCCCCAGCCAGAGGCCCACGGGCACGGTGGAGAGGATGTAGAGCGCCAGGTACGCCGCGCCCGCGATGGAACCGAAGAGCATGCCCAGGCCGGGGGACAGGATGAGGTACATCGCCAGGAGCACGATGAAGAAGACCAGGGACGGCACGGTGGAGAGCGCCGCCAGCAGGCCGTAGAGCACCGCGCTCCAGGGCTTCTGCGCGGAGAACTCGCCGAGTTTCATAAAGAGCGCGGGGAACCAACGGTGGAGCGCCAAGCCCAGGAGGAACAGGGCGATCGTCGTGAACAGGAAACTCACGAAGCCCCACACGCGCCGACGGTTCTCCTTCGACAGCCACCGGGCCGGGGCCTCCCCGGTCTTGATCCACTCGAACGCGGCGACCTTCGCGCCCGGCTGGAGTTCCGCGGAGGAGCCCTGGTAGATCAATTTGCCGTGGAGGACGGCGCCCGGGGCGACGATGAGCGCGTCCTTGAGTTCCCAATCCTCCCGGTCCTTCTTGTCGATGTCGATGACGTTGACGAGGACATCCCCGAAGAACTCCCCCTTCAAGACGATCTTCTCCGCGAAGACCCGGGTCTTGCCCCGGACCTGGCCGTCGAGGACCACCGTCTTCCCGCAGGCGACGAGGCTCCCCGCCACGCTTGACTCGCGGGAGAACGAGACGTCCAATCCCGCGACCATCGCGTTGCGCCCGATCTTGCCCGAGAGCGCGATCGTCTTCCCCGCGGCCCGCACATCGCCGCCGATGGCGCCCGTGAGGCCCAGGTCTTGCCCCGCGCCGATGAGGTCGCCCCCGATGCTCCCCCCGCAGACGGCGCTCTCGGCCCAGAGGAAGAGGTCTCCCTCGATGGCGCCGTCGTGCCGGAAGGTGGTCACGCCGATATACTGGTCGCCGGCACGGACTTCGCCCGGCTTCACCCATTCGGGAACCCCGGTCGCCGCGGAGGCGGCCCCGAGGACCAGGCAGCCGCCGAGGGTGGCGGCGCGCAGAAGCCGATGTAATGGATGCATTTTCATGGTGTTTTCTCCACTGGATTCTTTTCGGACGGTTTTAATGGTCGGCGTATTTCAGTTCGGGAGCGCGAAGGCGCCGCAGCCCCAGGAGGAGAGCCGCCAGGGCGGTCATCCCGCACGCGGCCGCGGCGGTGTCGGGGATCGAGAGGATGCCCCCCGGAACCAGGCCCGCGAGCAGGTCATACCCGGCCTGGAGCACCCAAGCATCGCCTAGGAACCCCAGGAGGCCGCGCCAGGCGCTCGCGAGGAGGTCGGGGACGCCGGCGTCCCCGAGGAGCACGGCGGCGGCGAGCAGGAGGGCCGTGGCGCCCATGGACACGTAGAGCGCCACGACGGCGGCGCTGGCCGCTTCGCCCCGCGGCCCGGCTTCACGCCGGATTTTTTCCATCACCCTCTCTTCGAATCCCGCAAGCGGCTCTTCGATGGCCATCGACCCGAGGGACGCCAGGAGCCCCGCCAACTCGCCGTGGAGCGCTCGGCAGGCCGGGCAGGATGCGAGGTGCGCCTCGAGGGGCCGCCGTAAGGCGTCGGGGAGCTCGTGGTCGAGGGAGCGTTGGATGAGATTTTCGATGGCGTCGCAATTCATGTGGGCATCGCCTCCTTCTGGGGGATGAGTTTTTCGCGCAGCATGCGCCGGGCCCGGTAGAGGCGGTTTTTGATGATGCTCTCGGGCTCGTTGAGGACCTCGATGAGCTCGCGGTAGGAAAGCCCCTGTTGGTGGAAGAGCACCAGGGGCGCCCGGTATTCTTCGGGGAGTTCCTGGACCGCCCGGCGGAGGTCGTCGAGGTCGCCCGATTCCGCAAGGGCGACGTCGGGGCCGGGCCGAGGATCGCTCACCTGCGCCGCATCCTCCGGTTCCAACGCCACCGGGCGACGCCGGCGGAAAGAATCGAAGCAGACGTGGGTGGCGATCTTGATGAGCCAGGTGGCGAAGCGGTATTCGCTTCGGTAGGTGCCCAAGGAGCGGTAGACCCGCAAGAAAACCTCCTGGGAGAGATCGTCGACCTCGCCCGTGTTCCCAGCCATTTGGGTGACCACCCGGAACACCAATTTCTGGTAGCGGGTGATGAGGGCGGCGAAGGCGTCCTGCCTGCCCGAAAGGCAGCGCTGAATCAGGTCTTGATCGGATATTTCCAAGCGTGGGGCCCTATTCGCTGCCGACTGGTTTCACCGCGTCTCTGCACTTAGATACCGGAGTTCCGGCAAAAAGTCTGAAAAAGTCACCATTTTCGACCGGGCGCCCGCCGTGAGCCCCCCCCCGGTCCGCAGGTCCGTCAAGAATGCGTCAGAAATACCCGGAGTTTTTCGAGAATTTCCGCCGGTGCGGCCACCTCCGGACCCTTTTCCATGAACGATTGGATGGTCTGCTCCCTCGCGCTCTCTGCGAACCGTCCTCCGGGCCCGCCGGGTGTGTTCCACCAAACGATCTTATCGCCTTCGACATTGACGCCACTGCGGCCGTCGCCGTCCTTCCAGGTCCAACTTTGATGGATCGCCATGTCGGGGATCTCCTGCGAGAAAACGGGGAGGATACGCCGCGGGCCCCCGATGGGGGAAGCATAACCCGTGCGGGCCGCGGATTCAAATTCCGACCTCCCCGAGGCCGACCCCAGCTCCCCGGGCGATCGAAATCACGTCACGCTCACGTCGGCCCGGGCACGCCCGAACGGGACCCGGGAGTGAAAAAGAAATCGCCTAAAAACGGAGCATCCCGATTCCCACGTTTCCCGCCCTTACGTCGTAAACTTCTGATAGCACTATAGTTGTATACACGATGGGGGGCCCATGAGCCAGATCCAAGCGCCGAAGAAACAGGGGGAGACCGCGCTCCTCTTCGAACGCATCCTCCTCGGGTTCGGGGAAGACTATCTTCGGAACCTCAAGGAGCTCTCCATCCACCCGGAGCACAAAGACAGCGTGGGACGGCTCTTGGCCGAATATCCGGGCCTCTTCGGCGCCCTCGCCAAGGCCAAGACCAAATACATCGAAGCCGCGGCGGGAACGGGGCCGATCGACCTGCCCCAGGAACTCTTCGACCGCCTCACCGTCCACCTCGAGGCGGGCAAACGCATCGTCGTCAAACTCCTGTCGGAAAACCGCTCCATCATCCGGCCCTTCTGGCACGTGCTCAAGGAGAATTGCACCTACATGTCGATGGTCGTGGCGGAGATCCGCCGCAGCGCCGCGGCGAACGCCCCGGCCGACCTGCCCACCCTCGACGCGGAGCCCGAACCGCCCCCGACGAAAGGCCTCACCTTCCAGGAACTCGTCGCCCAGGAGGCGGGCGATCCGTGGGACCTGCGCCGCTACGAGAACGACGCCGAGACGATGCGGCGCTTCCTGGCCCGGGAGGCCAAGACCACCAGCAAGGGCCCGGGAAAGTACCAGCACGTCCTCCAGAAGGGCTATGTGACCCTCGAGGAGTTCCGCGGCGCGGCCCGCTGCTTCGAACTCCTCCTGTCGACGCTGAAGGAATCCCTCGACAGCGGGCGCCTCGACGCCATGCCCCGCATCCTCCTGGACCAGGGATCGGCGCAGGGGGGGACGAAGGGGGAACGGGTGCTGCTCGGGCCGCTCATCCAGAATGGAACGGCATTCGTATCGCTCCTTCGCGCGACGCTCCACGATGTACCCTGCCACGACGCCACTGAGGTGTTCTTCACCCCGGGCTGCCAGTACCTGAAGGAACTCCACCTCGCCCTCGGGCACCTCGTGGCGAAGAACCTCGCCGCCCGCGACCTCTTCTCCGAGGAACTCTCCCAGGCGCGGCGCGAATGCGTCGACCATCTCAAGCAACTGGGGAAACTTATCTCCCGGGCGGAACTCGAGAAATTGTGAACGGGGCCACGGGCCGGGCCCGTTGGCGCTGACACCGGCGCACGCGCTTCCTCGCCGGGTTTGATGCCCGGGGATTCGGCCTCGGGGAGACGCTCTACATAAAAAAAGCCCTCCCCCGGCCAGGGCCGAAGGAGGGCGGCTTTCGCGCGGCGCGCCGAACGCTCAGACGACGAGCGTCTTGAAATGCCCCAGGTACTTCTTGTTGGCCTGGAACATCTCGTTGACCATCTTGCGGGTCTCCTCCATGCTGCACACGGCGGAGGTGAGGGGATCGAAGAGCACGGCGTGGAAGATCTTGCGGGCGTCGCCCTCGAGGGCGCCCTCCACGGCCAATTCCTCGCAGCGGGCCGAGATGTTATTGAGGAGCGCGAGTTGGGCCGGCAGGGGGCCGACCTTCACGGCGTCGAGGCCGCGCTGGCTGGCGTAGACGGGCACTTCGACGCAGCAGCCTTCGGGCAGGTTGTCGATGAGGCCGTTATTGCGCACGTTGCCGTTGAACTCGAAGACCGTGTGGTCGCCGAAGACGGCGTTGAAGATGCTCGCGGCGTACTCGTGGCCGCGCTTCAGTTCCACGGGCTTCTCGAGTTCCTTCTTGATGAGGTCCTTCCAATCGTGCTGGCGCTTCAGGTAGGCGTCGAGGATGAAGGCGTGCTTGCCCGGGTTCCAATTGGTGCCCGTGCTGCAGTACTTCTTGATGAGGTCGGGGCGCTTGCGGAACCAGGCGACGTACTCGCTATTGTGCCCGCTGGATTCGGTGATGTAATAGTCGAGTTTCAGGAACATCTCGTTGCGCACGTGCTCGGCGTTGTAGATCTCTTTCTTTGTGGTGATGGCCTTGCGGATGAGGGGGTAGGCGTCCTTCCCCTTCCACTGGTACTTCAGGTAGTGGGCCTGGTGGTTGATGCCGGCGCACTGGTAGGTGATGTCCTTCATGTCGGCGCCGATCCATTTGGCCAGCATCTCCGCGGTGCCCTGCACCGAGTGGCAGAGGCCGGTGATGGACATGCCGGGGTGGACGGCCTGCATGCCGCGGCAGAGCATGGCCATCGGGTTGGTGTAATTGAGCACGATGGCGTCGGGGGCCAGTTTCTCGACGTCCTTCACGATCTCGAGCATGGGGGGCAGGGTGCGCAGGGTGCGGAAGATGCCCGAGGGGCCGCGGGTGTCGCCCACGTTGATGTCGACCCCGTACTTCTTGGGGATCTCGATGTCGGTGCGGAAGACCTGGGGGCCGCCCTGGAGGATGGTGATGACGACGCCCTGGGCGCCCTTGATGGCCTGGGCGCGGTTCTTGGTGGCCGTGACCTTGGCGGGATAGCCCCCGGCGTCGATGATGCGCTGCACCGCGGTCTTGGTGAAGGCGAGGCGCTGCTCGTCCACGTCCATGAGGGCGATTTCTGCGTCGCGGAAGGCGTCGAAGGTGAGGATATCGCGGACCAGGCCCCGCGTGAAGCCGAAACTACCGGCGCCGATGAAGGCTATTTTTTTAGCCATGGAAAATCTCCTATCCCGGTCTTAAACGGGATCATGCAATTGGGAATACCTGATGATAGGCCATGCCCTGGACCTAAAACATGTCTGGATGTGACATTTCCATATCCAAGGCGAGCGTGCCCCGGGGCCCCCTTGTCGGTGGCCTCGGTCGAACACCAAGCGATCCCATGGGGCCGCACCGGAAGCTTGCCGACCGCCGCACTTATGGCGCTCTGCGGCGGGAAGCCCGACCGAAGCGCTTCCCGATCTCATCGAGGGTCCGGCTTAAGCGCTCGTGCTTCTCGGGGCCCTTGCCGGTGGCGTCGAGCAGGTTCATTTGCTCGCCGGCGGAATCGGCGAGTTCATAGACGCCGAAGCCGACGAGGCGCACGGGCTTCTCGAAGGCCACCTTATCCAAGAGCGCCAGGGCCGATCGGCGCAAGGTGAAATTATCGCAGGCGGCCGGCGTGAGGGTCAGGCGGCGGGTGATGGTCTCGAAGCCCTGCCAGCGCACTTTGATCCCCACCACGCGGGCGTACTTTCCGGCTTCGCGGAGTTGGCGGCCCACATCCTCGATCAGGAACAAGAGCGTCTCGCGGATCACCCGCGGGTCGCTGACATCCTCCCCGAAGGTCTGCTCCCGCGAGATGCCCTTGGCTTCCACGTGGGGTTCCACGCGGCGGTCGTCCTCGCCCGCGCAGAGGCGGCGGAAATGCTGCGCCTGGGCCTTCGTCACAAGGGCGAGGAGTTGGGCGTCGGTGGCCTCCTGGACGGCGCCTATGGTGTGGAGGCCCGCCTTCCTCAGCATGGCCTCCGTGACCTTGCCCACGCCCCAGAGGCGCCCGATGGGAAGCGGAGCGAGGAAGGCCTTGATCGCCCGCGGCTCCCGGGGTACCAGCGTAACCCCGTCGGGCTTGTTCATATCGCTGGCGATCTTGGCCAGGAATTTATTGGAGGCGATGCCCACGGAAGCCGTCAGGCCCAATTCCCCATGGATCGCGGCGCGGATGGCCTCGGCGATGGACAGGCCGGTGCCGAAGAGGCCCAGGGATTTCGTCACATCCAGGAAGGCTTCGTCCAACGATAGCCCTTCGATCTCGGGGGTGTAGCGCTCGAAGATCGCGAAGATCTGGGCGGACACCTCGGCGTAGCGCCCAATATTCGGCGGCGTGAAGATGGCGTGGGGGCAGCGCTTTCCGGCCTCCCGGGAGGGCATGGCGGAATGGATCCCGAACTTGCGGGCCTCGTAAGAAGCGGCGGAGACGACCCCGCGCTTATCCGGCGGGGATCCCACCACCACGGGCAAGCCCTTCCACTGCGGGTGGTCGCGCTGCTCCACCGAAGCGAAGAAGGCGTCCATGTCCACATGGAGGATGGTGGATTCTTTCACGGGATCGGGCATGGGGGAACCGTGGACCTCAGAGCACGAAGCGCTTGGAGACGAGCGTGACGTCGCTATCTTGGAACGGGATCCGAGACGCGGGTCGGGGAGGGATCGACACCCCCGCGGGAAACCCGTCGCGCTCGGAGACGGCGTGCAATTGGAGCGGCGCGACTGGTTCGACCACCAGGTCGAGGGTCATGGCCGTCTCCCCGAAACCCCAGAGATCCATGTGCCAAACCGGGGCCCCGCGCTCCCCGAGGACCATGCGGTATAGTTTCTCGTCGGCTTCCATTGAGATGCGGATGAGTTCCCGGGGGGATTTTCCGCCCAGGCGTTCGCTCCAAATGCGGGCGCCCCCCGCATCCCAAAGCCGAACGCCCCGGGCGCCGCGCCCCGGATGGAGGGCGAGGGAGAGGTGTCGCTTCCCCTCGACAATTCTGTCGGAGAGGACCGCGATTTCCGGGGGGGCCAGCGGCGCCGCCGGCGCCGGTCGCATGAGGGCCGTCCCGCCGCCGCGGTGAAACGGAAGTTCGGCATGCACCGCCTCCGGTCCGAGGGCGCTTCGAACCCAGGCGTCGGGCTTTGCATCGCGGGTGAAATAAGAGGCCAGGCCCCAACGGCTTTCCAGGCCATAGGCGAGGTGATCCGCCCGGGGGACCGTCGGGCTCAAGCGCGTCCACACCCCGAGGGCGGCCGAGAGAACGAGGGCGCTGGCGACACCGAAACGCGGCCCGTGCCTTAAAAAAAGAGAGGGAAGGGGAAGCCATAGCGGCGCGAGCAGACTCAGCACCAGGGCGAGCGCCCCGGCGGCCACCGCGGGAAACCCGACGCCCGTGGCGACGAAAATCGTGTGGAGATCGAGGGTCGCATAGACGAGGGCGAAGAAGAGCCCGGCAAAAAGGGAGAGCCGGGCGGCCGGCGAAGGGTCGTCCACGGAGAGAAACCAAGGCGCGCCAAAGGCGACGGTGAGAAGCAGGGGCCACTGCAAAAAGGCGCTCATCGCCGGCGCGAAAGCGGCGCTAAGCATGAGAAGCCCCATCCAGAACCAGGCCGCGCCCAGGGCCGTCGCGCCCGCCCCCCCACGGGTCTTCATGGCTCGGCCCGCGCCTAATACGATGGCGACGGTGAGAAGCACGAGGCAGAGAGCGAATGGCGCGCCCAGATGGGCGAGCGGAAGGGCCCCGCAAAGCCTCACCATCAAGGCATGGAGGAGGAAGGCGAAAAGAACAGACGCCAACACGGAGACGAGGGGCAGTAGCAGGCCTGATGCGAGGGCGGAAAGGGTCCATCGCTTACGCCGCAAACCAACTACGGAAAGAATGATGAGAAGAAGGAGCGTCGCAACGGCCAAACCGCGCGCCGCAGCGAACGGGTAGAGCACGAGAACGCGACCGAAGAGGTCGAAATAGACGGCCTCCGTTCCCCCGAGGGCTTTCAGGTCGGCATTTCCGAAATGCCGGGCGAGGGAGAGGGCCATGCGGCCCCCGTGGGCGAGGGAGGCGACGTCGAGGGCCGAAACTCCGTCGGTGCGGGCGTGGTAATGCTCGATGCCGTCGGCGAAGGCGAACGCGAGCACCGCCATGCCCGCCTTCTTGAAGACGCTGGCATCCGTATCATTGGGCAGGAACTGGGCCAGACGGGCGATGAAGGACCCCCCGTACGGTCGCGCCGCCGCGGAGGCGAAACCCGAAAGGAGCGCAAGACTGGCGGGGGAGGGATCATACATCACCACCGGCCCGCGGCTCCCTCGCGCCTCGAAATTGAGGGCCAGCGCGACGCCCTTCGCCGCCGGATGCTCCGCCACGAAGGCGTGGGCCCCGAGGAGCCCGAGTTCCTCGCCGTCGCTGAACAGAAAAAGGATATCGTTCGTCGGCCTGGGGAGCGTGTGAAGGGCCCGGGCCGTCTCCAGGAGCATCGCCACGCCGCTCCCGTCATCGCTCGCCCCGGGGCTTTGGGCGACGCTATCATAATGGGCGACAAGAAGGAGGCTCCCCTCCCCTTTTCGGGTTCCCGGAAGCTTCGCAACCACATTCGCCACCCGCGCCCCCACCCGCTGCCCCGCAAAGCGCGCTGAGACGAGGGTTTCCTGGACCTCGGGCTCGTACCCCGCGGTCCGGAGTTCCGAAACCAGCCATTTCCTTGCTTCCGCGTGGGCCGGCGTTCCCAAGGGGCGCGGCTTGCGCGAGAGTTGGCGGACATCGGCCATGGCGCGATCGCTTTGGAAGGAACTCGCGCCCAAAGCGGGCGCCTCCGAGGGGGCGCGGTGGACGGTGAGCAGGGCGAACACGACGCCCGCGGCGAGGCACGGGAGGGCCACGGCGTAGAAGAGTTTGGGCTTCGACATGGGAAATGGTAACGTGTATGGAGGTCGGGAGGGGGGATCGGGGAGGCGGTCGAAACCGGTGAGCGCCGGATGGTCGAAGCGTTCGCTCCATTCGATGACGACGCAAGAACCGGCGAATCGGCAGATCCCGCCTGGCTGGCCGCGAGGCGAAACGGGGATCCCCTTTCATCGAGCCGATCCCTATGTCTACGTAGCCCCCGCGGACCATCCCCTATTTTCCCGGAGCCATCCCTGGAAATTTCCACGAATGGTGAAACGACCCCTGTTTCAGGTCTTAGACAGGAAAATCCATACTGGAATCGAAGGCTTCCGCGCGCAAGACCTTTCTCAAAACTTGAGTTGAACTCTCCCCTCGCTCAGCAGCATTTGGGAGAGCGCATCGTTATAACGTTGGGTATAGTAAAGCGGCCGGAGTGCCTGGTAAATCTTGGAAACGCAGTACACGAGAATGCCGGAGAGGAGCGTGGCGGTGCCAATGGGCATCATCACTCCAATGCCACGGCCCAGATATCCGTACTCGTAGGAACTTCCGCCCCCTGATGTGTAGTCGCGGCCGGTGGCCTGCGCGCCGCTGGAAACCATCAGGATGCCTCCGGTGATCGTGGCGCCCATCGAGAGGAGATCCATCAGGAGGCCCGCCGCGCCGCCCGTACGATCGCCTTGGACATAGGAACCGATTCCGAGGCCCACCAATTGATTGGCTAGGTACCCGGGTAGGACGTTCTTCTTAAGTTGTTCATAGAGTGTCGTCCGGTCGACAGGATCGAGCGTGGGGAGGATTTCCCGGAGTTCGGCCGAGTGGTTCGTCTTGGAAAAACCATCCCGCAAGAGTTCATAGGCCCGACCGTAGCCGGAGCACAGCCCGAGGGTCGGCCAGGCGAGGATCGCGGCGAAGAGGAGAAAGCGACCCATGCCGCGATGGCGGACCGGACCGCTCCAATGATTAGTCGGGGCGTGCGTTGCCATTCTGATAATAGTACTGGCGAAAGGAGGCGGTCGCGGCGCCATCGCCCGTCTGGGAATCGACCAGGACCCCGTTGAGGTAAATGGCCGCGGTCACCTTGCCGATATTGGTCTTGACGATGGCCTCGAGGAACAGGTCGGGGAGCCCGTTGGTCGCGGCAAAGTTCAGCGTCCAGGGGGCCGCTGGGCCGTAGAGTACGTCTAGATTCCCGGCGAGATTGGTCGCGAATCGGATACGGTCGATCGCATCGCTTGCGCTTCCCAGGGAAACTCGGTAACTCACATTGAAGAGATCGGCATTGATCGTGAAGGTATCCCTCGGCGCGCCGGGACCCACTTCGAGTTGGATGTATTTCAGGAAGGCCTTCTTGTAGGCGCCACTGCCGCCGATCTGGACCTCGGGCCCGAAATCGCCGGTGACCTTCTCGAAGAGGAAGACGCGGCTGTCTCTATCTTCGAGGGCGAAACTCTCGGTGGTGGCATCCCCCGTCTTCTTGAAGGTCAAATGCACGGGTGCGCCGCTTTTGTTCTTGATCTCGATAGAGGCCGTGCGCGTGCAAGCGACGAAACCGGGCAGAAGCAGCAGGGCAAGGAGCGGGGCTAGGTGGCGGTTCACTGCCCATTGTAACACTCCTTTTCCCAGGAAAGGGAAGATTCTCCGCAATTGAAAAAACCGTTTCGGGGCCATATGATGAGGCGGCTGCGGTGGATCCGTCAAGGGTTGCCGTATTTCTTCACATCCTCCAGTACCCGCAGGGGCTTCGGTGCCGCATGTCCGTTCGTGCTCGTCGTCTTGGCTCCCGTCGGCTTGCCCTCGTCATCGATCTGCGGGGGCGTTCGCGTGGCGATAAAGTCCCCCGTCCACAAATTTTCGGAAGTGGTCTTCTCTTTACCAGTGACGGAATCCAGGAAGGTCTCATCCAATCCGATAAAATGGAGGCGGCTTCGGGTTTCGTCGAGATAAAAGCGGTGCGTCGACGAATAGGTCTCGCGGGAACCGCCAGTCTGCTCGATATTCAGCACCTTCCGCTTGATGCTCACCACCGGCGTCGCATCCCCGCCCTTGATCCCGAGGCCCTGGAAATCCGCGAGGAGGCCGCGATTGCGGCCCACCACCCGGTAGGCGCCGGAAGTGCGCAGGGCCACGACGAGGGCCCGGGGGCGATCGCCGGTCGGCGCCGCGTCGCGCAGGAGCACCAGGACGATATCATTGGTGCCATCGCCGTCGAGATCTCCCTCGACGCTTAATTCCACGCTCCAGCCCTTGGGCACCAGGCCTTGAGGCGTCGGGGAGAGGAGCGCGGGGAGATCGAAGGGTTTGGAGAAAGCAGGGAGGGCCAGTAAAAATAGGAACGCGAAGCGGGTGGAGCACATATAGATGTATCCTGGTGTGGGAGATTCTAACTTGCGGATTATGGGAGGCCCTCCGGTTCTTCCGCTTCGCTGGCCTCTGCGAATGAACCGAATTCCACGAGACCTTGGCGCGGATCGTATCTCGCTCCCGAGAACTCGGCAAGGCGCCGGAGTTAATTTTTTGCCCCCCGCCCATCCAGAAACTTGAATCCCCCCGCCCCGATTCCCCGCCCTTCGTGGCCCCCCATTCCCATCCTAGAATCCCC
>JAFLEE010000039.1 GCA_017302015.1 Spirochaetota bacterium
GCGGGGGCGGGTTTCGGGGCGGGGGCTTCGGCCTTGGCGGGGGCCTTGGGCGCGCTCTTCGCGGGGGGCGCGCCCTCCGCGGCTTCGAGGAGGAGGACGACGGTCCCCTCGCTCACCTTATCGCCGACTTTGATCTTCACCTCTTTCACGACGCCGGCATGGGTCGCGGGGACGTCCATGCTGGCCTTGTCGGTCTCAATGGTCAGGAGCGTCTGGTCGACGCGCAGGGTATCGCCGGCCTTCACGGCGAGGTCGATGACCTTCACGTCGTGGGCGTCGCCCAGGTCGGGGACCTTGATTTCGATCTGCATGCTCACACCGTCCACGGGGCGGGCTTGGCGGCGCTGATGCCGTAGCGCTCCATGGCCTCATGAAGTTTCTTCTTCTCGAACTTGCCCTCGTCGACGAGGGTCTTGAGGGCGGCCACGGCGATCCAATGGCGGTCGACCTCGAAGAAGCGCCGTAATTGCTCGCGGGTGTCGGAGCGGCCGAAGCCGTCGGTGCCGAGCACGAGGAAGCGCCGCGGCACCCAGGCGCGGATCTGGTCGGCGAACACGCGCATGTAATCGGTGGCGGCGATGATGGGGCCCTGGGTCGCCTCGAGGCAGGTCGTGACATGGGGCACGCGGGGCGCCTCGTCGGGGTGCAGCAGGTTGTGGCGCTCGCAGGCGTGGCCTTCCCGGGCGAGTTCGGTGAAACTGGGGCAGCTCCACAGGTCGCTCTCGACGCCCCAGTCCTCCTTCAGAAGGGCCGCGGCGTGGAGCATCTCGTTGAAGATGGCGCCCGAACCCAGCAGTTGTACCCTCAGGTTGGCCACCGCGCCTTTCCGGAAGAGGTACATCCCCTTGAGGATATCTTTCTCCGCCCCCGCCGGCATGGCGGGGTGGGCGTAATTCTCGTTCATCAGGGTGATGTAGTAGTAGACGTCCTCCTGCTCGGCGTACATCCGCCGCAGGCCGTCCTGGATGATGACGGCGACCTCGTAGCCGAAGGTGGGGTCGTAGCTGACGCAATTGGGGATGGTCGCCGACATGAGGTGGGAGTGGCCGTCCTCGTGCTGCAGGCCCTCGCCGTTGAGGGTCGTGCGCCCCGCGGTGGCGCCCAGCATGAAACCCCGGGTGCGCATGTCGGCGGCGGCCCAGGCCAGGTCGCCGATGCGCTGGAAGCCGAACATCGAGTAGTAGATGAAGAACGGGATCATGGGCACCCCGTGGGTGCTGTAGCTCGTGCCCGCGGCGATCCAGTCGCTCATGGCGCCGGCCTCGTTGATGCCCTCCTGGATGATCTGGCCGTCGGTGGACTCCTTGTAGTACATGAGCTGGTCGGCGTCCTGCGGCACGTACTTCTGGCCGACCTGGCTCCAGATGCCGTACTGG
The DNA here is from genome assembly GCA_017302015.1 of Spirochaetota bacterium. Lineage (GTDB taxonomy): Bacteria > Spirochaetota > UBA12135 > COTS27 > JAFLEE01 > JAFLEE01. The sequence goes on from JAFLEE010000039.1 coordinate 1,377, forward strand.
CGGAACATGCCCTCCATGCCGAAGGTGCGCGACTCGTCGGGCACGATGGGCACGATGTGCTTGCCGATCTTCTTGTCCTTCAGCATCGTCTGGAGCATGCGCACGAAGGCCATGGTGGTGGAGTATTCGCGTCCCTCGCCGGAGGCGCCGAGGAGGCCCTCGAACGCGGAGAGGGGCGGAACCTCGAGGGCGGCAGCGGAGCGTCGGCGCGCGGGGAGGGGGCCGCCGAGGGCCGCCCGGCGGGCCTTCAGGTACTCGAGTTCCTTCGATCCCTCGGGGAATTGGATGAAGGGCACCTCCTCGAGGCGGTCGTCGGCGACGGGGATGCGGAAGCGGTCGCGGAATCTTTTGATGGAATCGAGGTCGAGCTTCTTCTGCTGGTGGGCGATGTTCATGGCCTCGCCCGATTCGCCCATGCCGTAGCCCTTCACGGTCTTGGCGAGGATGACGGTGGGCTGGCCCTTGTGCTCCTGGGCCGCCTTGAACGCCGCGAAGATCTTGGCCGGGTCGTGGCCGCCGCGGCGCAGGTGCCACAGGTCGCGGTCGGACATGTCCTTCACCAGCTCCTTGAGTTCGGGGGTGTTGAAGAACTGCTCGCGCACGAAGGCGCCGTCCTTCGATTTGATGGTCTGGTACTCGCCGTCGACGGCCTCCATCATGCGCCGCAGGAGGTGCCCGCCCTTGTCGCGGGCCAGGAGGGCGTCCCAGCCCCGGCCCCAGGCGAGCTTGATGACGTTCCACCCGGCGCCCCGGAAGACGCTCTCGAGTTCCTGGATGATCTTGCCGTTGCCGCGCACGGGCCCGTCGAGGCGCTGGAGATTGCAATTGATGACGAAGATGAGGTTGTCGAGCTTCTCGCGGCCGGCCATGCCGATGGCGCCGGTGCTCTCCGGTTCGTCCATCTCGCCGTCGCCGCAGAAGGCCCAGACCTTGCGGTCTTCGGTATTGAGGATGTCCCGGTACTGCAGGTAGCGCATGAAGCGCGCCTGGTAGATGGCCATGAGGGGCCCGAGGCCCATGGAGACCGTGGGGAACTGCCAGAAATCGGGCATCAGCCAGGGATGCGGGTAGGAGGAGAGGCCCTTCCCCCCGACCTCCTGGCGGAAATGCTCGAGTTGCTCGCGGGTGATGCGCCCCTCGAGGAAGGCGCGGGCGTAGATGCCCGGGGCCGAGTGCCCCTGGGTGAAGAGCAGGTCGCCGCCGTGCGCCTCGCCGGGGGCGCGCCAGAAATGGTTGAAGCCGATGTCGTACATCGTGGCCGCCGAAGCGAAGGACGAGATGTGCCCGCCCACGTTCGTGTTCTTGTTGGCGCGCACCACCATGGCCATGGCGTTCCAACGGGTATAGGAGCGGATGGTGAACTCGAGGGAAGAGTCGCCGGGAAACGGCGGCTCCTTCTCGATGGGGATGGTATTGATGTATTGGGTCGTGGCGCTGAAGGGGATATTGGCCCCTTTCAAGCGCGAGGCATTGATGATTTCTTCGATCAGGAAATGGGCGCGTTCGCCCCCTTGGTGCTCGATGACAGCGTCCAGGGCATCCAGCCACTCGCGGGTTTCCTGGGGGTCGGTGTCGGGGGTTTCGGCCATGGCGTTTCGTCCTTTCGGGAGGTTGATCGGCTTGGCTCCCCATGCCCGCGGGCTTCTCTTTGGGAGTCGCGCACGCGGGGAATTCCTGGGAAGCGTTCGGATTGTCTTATTCTACCAATTAAATGGAAGAATTTTAACCGGTCAAGTGCGGCGGGGGGATGGAAACGGGCTCAATTCGGATATCTCGGGTGAACAAGGGCGTGGTTTATGGAGCGCCAGTCTTTTGAGCAGCGCGCTGGGCCCATTCCATGCGACCTCTTCTCTGAACGACTCCGTGAAGGCACCAAGGTCGTTTAACGACCGAATAAAAGTTCCACCCGTGCGATGAGCCCGAGATTTCGGTACGGCCCCACCGTGGCGTCGTATTCCGGGCTCCATTCGAACCGGGGACCGAAGCGGAGGCCAAGGGACCGGCCGGGGCGCAGGGTCCAGAGGGCGCGGGCGGTGATTTCTCCGGCGAGGAGGAAATAGGGCGATGGCCGGTTGAGCAGCATGCCGGGGAGCACCGTGGCGAAGCCGTCCAGGCGAAAGCGCGGCGTCTCGATGAGGCCCACGCCCGCCCCGAGGGGCACGAGGACCTGCCAGCCGTAGGCGCTCCAACCCAGTTCAAGGCCGCCTTCGAGGCGAAGGCGTTCGGCCTTGCGCGCCAGTTTGAAATCCATGAGGCCCGCGGCGAAGCCGGGATCCCAGCGCCCGTTCCACAGCAGGTCGAATGAAGTGCCGGCGCCGAGGGAGCTTTCCCAAGGGCTGGAGGGCGTTTCGGAGCGAGCCCATGGAGAGAGGGCGCAGAGCAGGAGAAGCGCCCGAAAGGACGGCCGCTTCATCGGCGCCACCCGTTCTCGGCGAAGAATTGGCCCATGGCGGCGAGGACCTGGTCGTGGAAGGCGCTTTGGGAGATGGTCGCCACGGCGTCTCCGTCCTGCGGCCCGTAACTCCCGAAATAGGAATGGCGGCCGCCCTCGATGAGGTAGAGCACGGTGAAATTGGAATGGAGGGCGGGGTAGGGGGCCGCCACCGGGGCGATCCAGGTCGCCGGCGGGAGGAGGGAGAGGGTCTTCTCTTGGCGGGCGACGTCGTTGGTTTTTTCCCGGGAGGAGTAGAGCGACAAGACCGCCCCGCTCCACGATTTGAGGCTATCGCCATCGGGCGGGTAGGCATCCATGAGGATGAGGCCCTTCCAAATCCCCGGCATCGCGCTCACGGCGCTGGCGGCCATGGAGCCCCCGAGGGAATGGCCGGCGATCACCCACGAAGCCACCCCGGGAAAGCGGCCCTGGAGTCTCCGGCCCGCCTCGAGGTCGAAGAAGGCGAAATGGCCGGGCATCTTGGCCACCGCCACGAAGGTGCCCTGGGCCGCGAACCGGGAAAGCAGTCGGTCATAGACATGGGTGTCGACCAGGCCTCCCGGGTAGAAGACGAGGCCGGTGGCCGCCGCCGGCGCGGAAGGCTGGAAGAGGATGGCATCCCGAGTTTCCTGGATGGTGACGCCGGGGGGCAGGGGGTCGGTCCCGAGGATGGGGCGATAACTGCAGGCGCTGACGGCGCCCGCCAGGAAGAGGGCGATGCCCACCCGGATGGAATACGTGTGATTCATAGAATTGAAGAATATACTCCCCGGGGAAACGGGGGGTCAACTCGGCCGACCGACGCCGTCTCAGGGTGGGATCGGCTTCTGGTTCCTCGACTTGCGGTAGCGCACGGGAGGCACGCCGGCATACTTGCAGAAGACCTTGCTGAATCGGAAGCGGTCGCAGAAGCCGAGGGATTCCGCGAGTTCGTCGAGGTCCATATTGGTGGCGCGAAGCAGGAAGGCGGCGCGCTCCACCTTGAGGCGCTGGAAATACACGAGGGGCGTGAAACCGGTGGCCTTCTTGAACCGGCGCACCAGGTAGGAGCGTTCCCAACCCACCGCGGCGGAGAGCCGATCGAGGGAGAACGGGCGATCGAGTTGGGATTCCATGAGGCGCTGGGCATGGCGCACCGGAGACGGCGCCCGCGAGGCGGAGAGCCCCCGGGGGGCGGAGAGGGAATAGAGGAACGCGTGGAGGAGATGGGCGGAGGCCTTCAGCAGGGCGGGCGAGCCGGTATGGTATTTATAGAGGATTTCCTCGAACGCGAAACTATGGTGGGGCTCCAAAACGACGCCGCCCTGGCCGAAACCCTGGCGGTGGAGCGCTTGCAACAGCGCTTCCTCGCCCTCCTCGATGCGGAATCTGGCGTAATAGAACCCGAGTCGTTTTTGCCGCCTTGAGCCGGCCGCGGCGGCGACCCCCGGTGCACCGCGCTGGGGGAGGGAAATGGGCGGCCCCGGGAGGATATCGTGGGCCTCGGCGGGCGCGGAGAGGAAACAGGATCCCTCTGAAATGGGTTGGTCCACGCCCCGTTGGCGGAAAGCGCCGGTCCCGTGCATGAAATAGTGGAGTTCCCAGATGGGATGGCCATGCACATGGGGGCCCGCGAGTTCGGCGGCGCCGGCATGCACATGGAGCCGGGCCATGGCCAAAATCTGCATGGGGCATGGTACGGCGGAGGGCTGCCGATGTCAATATCCGACATAAAACCAATCCGGGCCATGGAAGGCCTCCCCGGGAGCCCCTATAATGGAGCACGAACCCCGGGGAGCCAATCCGCGGGCGTCCAGGGCCGCTCCGGCTCGAGAAAGGAATATTCCGTGAAGATAAAAACCATCCACCGCGTGATTTCCGCTCTCCTATTGGCATCCTTCGGCCTGTGCGCAAACGCACCCCAAGCGCCATCGCTCCTGGGCCTGCTGCGGTTCGATCCGAAGGGGGCCTTTCGCCTGGATGGCCTCTCCTTCGCGGTGGTTCAAATGAGCGGCGGGGGAAAATGGGTCGAGCAGGCCCGCGCCTTCCTCCCCGCGGGCGAGCCCATCCTGGGCGATGAAGGGCGCGAGCAGGCCATCGTCTGGGACAATGCGCCGGCCCGATTCCGCATGAGGCAATGGGCGCAGGCCGCCCCGGAAGGCGTGGCCCTGCGCTATGAAGTGGAGGCGGAATTATCCGGCGCCCCCATCCGGGAATTGAGCCTGGCGGTCACGCTCCCCATCGCCCCATTGGCGGGCCGCGAGTTCCGCCTCGATGATGAACCCGTCCGCCTTCCGGCCCGTTGGGAGAAGACGCTCCTCGCCTCGCGCTCCGGGGTGCGGAGGCTCGAACTCCCCACGGAAGCGGGGACCCTCGCGTTGGAAGGGAACTTCGACGTGCGGGTCCAAGACAACCGGGAATGGAATATCGGGGAGTACTCGGTGCGCCTGCGCTTCAGCCCCGGAAGCGGCGAGTTTACCCGCAGCGGCTTCCAGGCCCTGCTTCGCCGCGAAGCCCAATCGGGGGCCGGGGAGCAGGTCGCCATCGACCTGTCGAAGGCCGCCAATATGGATTTCGCCGATGAGGTCGAGGGGGACCGCAAGGGCGGCTGGACCGACCAGGGCCGAGAGAACGATCTGCGCGCCATGAAGCCAGGCGATATGGCCATCGGCGCCTTCCGCTTCCGGATCCTCGATGCCGCGAAGAACGGGGGCCGCGCGTGCCTCGTCTTCGCGGGGCCCCAACGCGATTATTTCCCCAAGGACGCGCGCCTTCCCCTCGCGGGGGAACGATTCGGCTATCTCAACCTCCTCCACACCACCGCCTGGACGCCGAAGGAAGGGCCCGTCGGGAGCCTCGTCGTCGCCTACCAGGATGGCGACCAAAGCGAGCATCCCGTGCTCGCCGGCGTCGACGTGGGCAATTGGTGGGGAGCGACGAGCCTCCCCAACGGGCATGTGGGCTGGACGATGGAGAACCGCCAGGCCTACGTGGGCCTCTATGTCAGCCGCTTCCGCATCAAGGACAAGCCGATTCGGGAATTGCGCCTCGTGCCCACGGGCCGGGCGGTGTGGGCCGTGGTCGCCCTCAGCGGTTCGGAGGGCGCGGCGCCGTTCCCCGCCACCGCCCCGGAGTACATCATCGCCGATGCCCGGTGGAAGCCCGTGAAGCACGAGACCTTCGCGGTGAAGCCCGGGAGCATCCTCGACCTCTCGGCGCACGTCGAAGAGGGGCCCGCCGGAAAATGGGGCCGGGTTCTCGCGGGAAAAGAGGGGCATTTCGAGTTCGAGAAGCGCCCGGGCGAGGCCGTGCGCTTCCTCGGGCCCAACCTCACCTTCAGCGCCAATTTCATCGAGAAGCCGGAGGATGCCGCGGCCCTTGCCCAGACCCTCCGCCGCTACGGCTATAATTGCGTGCGTTTCCACCATTACGACGGAGGCCTCGCCTGCGAGTCGATCTTCGGGGACGATAAGCCTCTTTCACCCGGCCAGTTCCGCCCGGAGCGCCTCGCCAAGTTCGACCAGACCTTCGCGGCGCTCAAGGCCGCCGGCCTCTACGCGACGATCGACCTCTACACGATGCGCCCCTGGAAGGCCGCGGAGATCCCGGAGTACGGCAAGGACGGCAGCCAGGAGATCAAGGGGCTCATCCCGCTCTTCGACGGCGCCTTCGAGAATTGGCGCCGCTTCGCCGAGGCCCTGCTCACCCACGTCAACCCGCATACCGGGCTGGCCTATAAGGACGACCCGGCGCTCTTCGCCATCTGCCTCGTCAACGAAGATACCCTCTTCGCCAATTGGAACAAGACCCCGGCCTCCAAGGCCGCCTACGAGAAGCGCTTCGCCGAATGGGTGAAGGGCCGCCCCTCGGACGAGACGGCCAACCGGGACGCCGCCTTCAGCCTGTTCCTCGCCGACCAGCAGATCGCGGCCAACGAGCGCATGATGGCCGCCCTGCGCAAGCTCGGCGTGAAGGCCCTCTTCTCCGGGGCCAATTACCATAACCCCATGCTCGCCGCCCGCATCCGGGCGAAATACGACTACGTGGACAACCACACCTATTGGGACCACCCCACCTTCTCCGAGGGCGATTGGAAGCCCCCGGTGGGCGTCGCCCAGCGCGGCGCGCTCACCGCGCTGGCGGGCACGCCGCGGGACATCATGGCCACCCGGGTGTTCGGCAAGCCCTTCGCGGCCACCGAGTATTGCTTCTGCTACCCCAACCATACCCGCGCCGAGGGGGGGCCGCTCATGGGCGCCTACGCCGCGCTCCAGGGCTGGGATCTCCTCAACCGCTTCGATATCGCCCTCTACGGAGACCGCCCCCACGACGTCTCCAAGCCGACGGGCTCGTTCACCCTAAGCCGCGATCCCATCGGGCTTCTCACCGAACGCATCATCTCGCTCCTCTACCTGCGCGGCGACGTGAAGACCGCATCCTCCAGCGCCGCCTTCGTCCTGACCCCCGAGCTGGCCCGCCGTTCCACGGCGATGAACACGTTCCCCGCGGAGTTCCAATATTTGGGCCTCGTCGCCCGCATCGGAAGCGTCGATGCGAGTTTGGGCCCCTGGTCGGCCCCCGCCGACGCGCTCCTATGCACCCTGGACGATGGCTTCACCCCGCCCACGGGCGGGCGGCGCTTGGCGCGCCTTGACGGGGCCACCCCGCCGCTCGTGTCGCCCCGGGGCAGCGTCGACCCGGTCTCCGGGAAGGCGCAGAGCGAGACCGGGGAGATCTTCCTGGACGGGTCCGCCCGGACCCTGCGGGTGCTCACCCCGCGCAGCGAGGCCTTCATCCGCTACGACAAGGGCTCGCTGGCGGGGAAGGCCGCGACGGTGGAGGTGTTGGACGACGGATTCGCCACCGTGTTCATCGCCTCGATGGACGGGCTGGAACTCGCGAAATCGCGGCGCCTCGCGGTCTACCACCTCACCGATACCCAGAACAGCAAGGTCAAGTTCCGCGACCCGAACCACATGATCCTGGAGAGTTGGGGGGAACTCCCCATCCTCGTGCGCGCGGGGCGGGCGCGCATCGGCCTCGAACTCGGCGGCCGGCCCGCGAAGGTCTTCGCCGTGGACCTCACCGGGGCGCGCCTTACGGAGTTGCCGACGGAAACCAGCGCGGGCCGGCTGATGTTCACCGCCTCGACGCACCAGGCTCCGGGCGCGTGCCTGGCCTACGAGGTCGCCTTCGAATGAGCGGTTCCCGCGGGAAAGCCCTGCGGCGGAACATCTCCCTGCGCTTCGAGGGATTCGACGCGCACCTCGACGGTGAGTTTGCGGTCCCCCGTGCCCCGATAGGTGCCTTTCACCGGGGGGACGTCCGCATAATCGCGCCCGTGGGCGACCTTGATATGGCGGCCGACGACGACCTGGTCGTTGGTGGGATCGAGCCCCGCCCAGCCGATCCCCGGCAGGAAGACTTCCACCCAAGCGTGGCTCGCCTGGGCCCCCTTGAGCGTTTCACGGGGGCCGTTATAGAGATAACCGCTGACATAGCGCGCCGAGAGGTCGAGGCTGCGCAGGAGCCCGAGGAGCACGTGGGCGAAGTCTTGGCAGACCCCCCGGCGCGAGGCGAGCACCTCGCGCATATGGGTATGCACATGGGTGCTCTCCGGAAGGTAGGCGAGGCTTCGGTGGACATGGTGCATGAGGGCTTGCGCCGCTTGCCAGGCATCGCGCTGGGTTCCCGCGGCCCCACGGGCTTCCGATCGCACCTCGGGGTCGAGGGAGACGAAGGTGCTGGGCCCGAGGAAATCGAAATAACCGTCGGGGGCGGGGTAGGCCGCCCGGGTGCCCAGGGGGACGCTCGGCGCGCCGGGGTAGAGGAGCGGCTGGCCGGGGGTCTCCACCCGCGACGTCGAGCAGACCTCCAGGACGGCGTGGGGAGTGAACACCTGGAATTGGTGGAAGATATTGCCATAGATATCGGTGTAGGCGAAGGTGGAGGCTTGGGGATCCACTGCCAACAGGAAGGATTCGCAGCGCTGGCCCAGGTCCGAATAGGGCATGAGCCGCACCTCGTTGAAATTATCGCGGACCGCGGACCCGTAGCGGTAGCAGGTGCGGTGGAGGATCTGGAGCCTCACGGAAGGTCCCGGACCGGGGAATCCTGTTGCTGCTGTTCCTCCTGCTGGCGCAGTTCGAAGTCGCCCGGCAGGCGGAACGACTGGTCGATGTAGGTGCCAAAGACCGCCTCGCCGATGGCGTTGAGCTTCGCCTGGAGCGAATCGATGCCCGCGTGGAGCCCCTGGGCGCAGAGGTCCTCCACCGTGCTGAAGGTGAGTTCGGCCACGAGCCGGCCCGCGAGTTTTTCCGCCTCGTTGGTGAAGCGGTCCCGCGGCGCGCCCGAGATGCTGCGCAGGGCCTCGTTCACCTCGCGCGCGCAGAAGCGCACCGAGCGGGGGAAATCGTCGGAGAGCATGAGGATCTGGATGACGCGCTCGGGGGAGACCTCGGTGCCGTAGAGCGACTGGTAGGCCTCCCAAGCGCTGGCGGAGCGCAGGACCGCGGCCCATCCCAGGAGATCTTCCTGGCTCTCGGGCGCCGGAACGCCCGCCGGGGGCCAGGTGGCGTGGCGCACGTCCAGGAGGCGCGAGGTCTTATCGGCCCGCTCCAGGTTCCGCCCGACGCGCATGAAGAGCCAACCTTCGTTGCGCACCAGCGTGGCGTCCATGAGCCCCTGGAAGAGGAGCGCGCCGTTTTTCACCTGCTGGAAGAGTTCGTAGGGCGCGTCGCGCAGGAGCGCCCGGGCCTGGGGAGAACGGATGAAGAGGTAGAGCCGGTTGATCTCCTCCCAGAGTTCGGAACTGACCTGGTCGCGCACCATGCGCGCGTTCTCCCGCGCTTGGGTGAGCGACGAGAGGATGGAGTTCGGATTCTCCTCCTGGAAGACCAGGAACTCGGTGACCGTGAGGCCGCTGACCTCGGCGTGGAGGGTGCGGAACAGGGCCTCCTCGCCGCTGCTCTCCACGAGCGACAGCCAGCGGTCGCCCCGGGCGCCCGCGGTGGGCCGCAGATCGAGGTAGAGTTGGAGGGCCACGTCGATGAGGCGCGCCGTGTTCTCGGCCCGGTCCACATAGCGGGTGAGCCAATAGAGGGAATGGGCGACGCGGCTTAGCATCGGGCCCTCACGCGCGTTTTTCCTCGCCCAACGCGGACTCCTCGGCGGGGGCCCGGGGTTCGTCGTCGACGGGTTGCCCGCCGGCCTTGGCCTCTTGGGCGTCGCCGTAGAGCACCCAGGTCTCTTTGCTCCCCCCGCCCTGGGAACTATTCACCACGCGCGAGCCCGGCCTCAGGGCCACGCGCGTGAGGCCGCCGGGGATGATCACGGGTTTTTCCCCGAAAAGGACGAACGGCCTCAGGTCGATGTGCCGCCCCGCGAACGCGCCCGGTTCGACGAAGGTGGGATGGCGGGAGAGGGCGATCATGGGCTGGGCCACGTAATTGCGCGGGTCCGCCTGGATGCGCGCGCGGAAATCCTCCCGTTCGGCGGCGCTCGCCATGGGGCCCATGAGCATGCCGTAGCCCCCGGCTTCGTTGGCCGCCTTCACGACGAGCGTATCCAGGTGGTCGAGGATAAAGGGAAGGTCTTTCGGCTCCCCCGCGAGGTAGGTCGGCACGCTGGCGAGGAGGGGCTCCTCCCCGAGGTAATAGCGGATCATGCGCGGCACGTAGTAGTACATCACCTTGTCATCGGCGACCCCCGTGCCGATGGAATTGGCCAGCGCCACGTTGCCCGCGCGGTAGGCGCTCACCAGGCCGGGCACGCCCAGAGCCGAATCGCGGCGGAAGACCGTCGGGTCGAGGAAATCGTCGTCGATGCGCCGGTAGATGACGTGCACCGGTTCCTGCCCCTTCGTCGTGCGCATGAACACACGGTGGTCCTTCACCAGCAGGTCGCGGCCTTCCACGATCTCGATGCCCATCTGGCGGGCCAGGTAGCTGTGCTCGAAATAGGCGGCATTATAGGGGCCGGGGGTGAGGAGCACCACGCGCGGGTCGTCGACCGGGGCGATGTGGCGGAGCATCGCGAGCAGCTCGGCGGGGTACTGCTCCACAGGCCTCACCCCGCAGCGCTCGTAGAGGTCGGGGAAGGTGCGCTTGAGCGCGCGTCGGTTCTCCAGCACATAGCTCACCCCCGAGGGGCAGCGGCCGTTGTCCTCCAGCACCAGGTACTCCCCGCGCTCGTCGCGGATGATGTCGGTGCCGCAGATGTGGATGTAGATATCCTTAGGCACTTTGAAGTTCACGAACTCGCGCCGGTAATGCTTGGCGGTGAGCACGACCTCCGCGGGGATCGTCCCGTCGCGCAAGATGCTCTGGTTGCCGTAGATGTCCTTGAGGAAGAGGTTGAGCGCGGTGATGCGCTGGACGAGGCCGCGTTCCAGGCGCTCCCATTCGTCGGCGGGGATGATGCGCGGCACCAGATCGAAGGGGAAGACGCGCTCCGTGCCCTGGGAATCGCCGTAGACGTTGAAGGTGATGCCCTGGCGCAGGAAGGCCTGGTCGACGGCCCGGCGTTTTTCCTCGAAGGTCCCCTCGGGCATCCCCCGGAATCCATCGGCGAACGACCGGTAGTGCGGCCGCACGGCGCCCTGGGGATCCATCATCTCGTCGAAGAAGCCCCCCGTCTCGTAGCTGCGGAAGGCGGTGTCCAATCGATTCTCGGCCATGGGATCCTCTCCCTTAGGGACGAGCAAAAGTCGGGCCAACCGCGCGTTTCCGTCATCGCCGCGAGGGGTTCTCGGGGAGCCCGAAACCGCAGAAATGGCCGGGGAATCAAGTCAGCCGGGGTGGCTTGGCGCCTTGTTCCGTTTCGACACAAGGAGCGCGGTATGTCCAGGATTTAGGCGATAAAAACGAAATGCCAAAAATACAGTCAAAGTGATATAAATATTGGATTATTGATTTTATGGCCAAAAAGCGTCCACGGGTTGACCGCGTGGGGGCTCCCCCCCGCTGGGCGCCCAGAGATGATTTAGGATGCGGCCGGGAGGAAGAGTTCCTCGAGATTCCCCCACTGGGCCATCGCATCGGCGCTGATGCGACGGATCTTCTCCTCGAAGGCCGCCCACATGCCCGAATCGATCATCTCGTAGGAGTGGCCCCAGAAATAAAAGTACCCGCCGGCGCGGGCCGCCTCGTAGCGCTCCCAGAAAGCCGGCGACAAGAAATGGCAATGGGGATGGAAGGCCATGGGGTTCGGGGGCGGGAAGGGGGCGTCGTCGTTCTTCGTGGTGCGGGCGTAGACGTGGCCGGCCTCGCGCACGAGGGCTTCGACCTGGTCATTATAGGTGCCGAAGGGGTAGGCGAAGCCACGCACCGGCTGGCCGAAAAAATCCTGGAGGCGCTTGCGGCCCTCCACGATTTCCCGCCGCGCCTCGTCGACCGGGATCGCCTCGAGGTGGGGATGGGAGAGGGAGTGGCCGGCGATCGTGAAGCCGCGGTAGAGTTCCTTCATCTCGTTCCAGCCGAGGCGGGCGACATCCGTCCCCTTGTAGACCCAGCCTTTCGAGCGCTCGGCCGTGTGGAGCCCGGGATTCAAGTTGAAGGAAGCGCTCGCCCCGTGGCGGCGCAGGATCTCGATCAGGGGGGCGTCGGTGGTGACCCCGTCGTCCCAGCATTGAACGACGGTCATTTTTTGGGGCATGGCATTCCTCGTGGGCCCCATTTGTACCTTGCGACGACGCCGGCTGTCTAATCGTAGCCTTGGGGATTCTCCCTCCCCTCCATCAGGGCGCGGAAATCTTCCAGGCGTTCGGTGAAGGATTCGAGTTTGAAGACATCGAAGCTCCCTTCCCGGGGCAGGAGGATCGCGAGGCTGTGCAGGGCCATGCGCGCTTTGAACGCGGCATGCGTCGGGCAGCCGGAGCGCTCCAGGAACCGGTCGCGGTGCGATGGGGGGAGATACCACCACAGCGTCGCGCCGAGGTCGAGGGCCGGATCATCCAGGCCCATGGAGTCGAGGTCGAGGAGGTAGAGGCGTTCGGGCGTTAGGAGCCAATTGGCGTTACATGGGTCTCGGTGGCACGGGACGAGGCCTTCCCCACGGAAGGCGTCTATATCCCCCGCGAGGCGATCCAGGCTGCGGTCCACGAAATCGGCGTGGCGCCGGGCGGCGGAACGGAACGCCTCCCATCGGCGCCGCAGTCTTCCCAAGGCCTCGGATCCCGCCGATCGGAAGTCGTCGAAGGCCGGAGCCGGGAGGATGGCGTGGAGCGGCGCGCAGGAATGGGTCGCGTGAAGGATGCCCGCGAAGTCTTCAAGGCGCGCGAGATAATCGGCGCGGGTGGGCGCACGCCCTTCCAAGCGGGGTTGGACGAGGATGGAAGTTCCATCGGGAAGCGCGCCCTCGGCAAGCATCGGCGGCGTCAGGCCGAGGCCGGCCAAAAGTCGGATGCGCTGCGGGTCGGAACCCAATTTGACGAACAAATCACCGCCCGTCCCCCGGGCGAAATAGGTCTCATGGCCCGTACCCTTTGGCGCGGTGAACGACCAGGCCGCGGAAGGAAAGCGGTCCCTCAGGAAAGCCTCGACCTCCCCCCGATGGGCGAACCGGTCTCTGCTTGGGGGAGGCATGGATTCCACGGTTCTCCGCCGCCCATCAAGCCGGGATCGCCTTCCGCTTCGCGGGCTTTCCCTTGCCGTCGACTTTGCGAAGGTCGCTGGGGGAGCGGCCCGTGAAGCGCTTGAAGGTCCGGCTGAAATGGAAGGGATCGCTGAACCCAAGATCCCGGGCGATGGTATGGATCGGGAGTTCGCTTTCGCTCAAGAGCGGCTGGGCGGTCTCGATCTTGAGGCGCAGGAAATACCGCAGCGGCGGCACCCCGAGGTGGGATTTGAAGAGGCGGATGAAATAGGAAGGATCGAGGCCCGCGTTCGAGGCGAGGGCCCGCACGTCGAGCACCGGCTCGGCGAGGCGCCCCTGGATCTCCCGCAGGGCGCCTTCGACGGCCGCGGTCTCCTGGGCGAGTTCGGGGTGGGGGGTATTGATCTCGTAGATGAGGGACACCAGGCTATGGAACGCCGCGCGGCGCGCGTAGGGGTGGTCGGAGGCCAGGCGGGCCTTCACCGTCTCGAAGAACCAGCGCCGCTTCAGCCCGATGAAGACCTTGGGGATGCGCGCGGCGAGGAGTTTATCGATATCGGGCATGCCGCAGGGATGGAGCACGGTCTGGTAGCCGCGCAGCGAGTTCTGCTTCGTCTTCACCTTGAAGGCCAGCGCGGAGGGGAGGATGGCGAGTTCGCCGGGGCCCACCGGCACCGAGAGGCCCTCGGCGCAGAGTTTCCCGCTGCCGTCGACGAAATACAGGAGCGTGAAGCCCTTGGGGGCCGAACCGGCCACCCCCGAGACCCCGTCGGGGCGGTACTCGCAGAAGCGCATGGGGGAGATTTCCATGGCCCAGTGTAGGGCCTTCCGCTTCGAATGTCAATTTCATTCATGTCCGGCCGGGAGGCGGCCATGGCATCGCCGCCCGCCATGGGTTATGATCGTAGGCGTCGGGCCCGGGGGTCCGACGGGAGCACCCGATGGCCTACCAAGCCGCTGAAAACCGATATCAAGAGATGAAATACAACCGCTGCGGGAAGAGCGGCCTGCGCCTTTCCGCCCTGTCCCTGGGCCTTTGGCACAATTTCGGGTCGAAAGACTCGGCCGCCGCCTCGACGGCCACCGTCCACCGCGCCTTCGACTTGGGCATCACCCACTTCGACCTGGCCAATAATTATGGCCCACCCCCGGGCAGCGCGGAAGAGCGCTTCGGCAAGATCCTCCGGGGGATGGGCCGCTACCGCGACGAGATGATCGTCTCCACCAAGGCCGGCTACTACATGTGGAAGGGGCCCTACGGAGACCTGGGTTCGCGCAAGTACCTCTTGTCGAGCCTCGACCAGAGCCTCTCGCGGATGAAGATCCCCTACGTCGATATCTTCTACCACCACCGCCCCGACCCCGACACCCCGCTCGAAGAAACGATGGGCGCCCTGGCCACCGCGGTGCGCCAGGGGAAGGCCCTCTACGCCGGCATCTCCAATTACAAGCCCGAAGAGGCCGGCCGGGCCATCCGCATCCTGCGCGACCTCGGGACGCCCTGCGTCATCCACCAGCCCTCCTACAGCATGTACAATCGCTGGATCGAGGACGGCCTCCTCGACGTGCTCGGGAACGAAGGCGTGGGCTGCATCGTCTTCTCGCCCCTCGCCCAGGGCATGCTCACCGACCGCTACTTCAAGGGCATCCCCGCCGGTTCCCGGGCGACGAAGAGCCAGTTCCTCACCAAGGATAAGGTCGACGAGGCACGCCTAGACAAGTCGCGGAAACTCAACGAGCTCGCCCTGGCCCGAGGACAAACGCTGGCGCAGCTGGCCCTGGCCTGGGTGCTGCGCGATTCCCGCGTGACCACGGCGCTCATCGGCGCCTCCTCCCCTCGCCAAGTGGAGGAGAACGTGGGGGCCTTGAAGCGCGCGGATTTCCCGGCGGAAGATCTCGCGCGCATCGAAGCGATCCTCAAGGGGTAGGGCGCGCGGACGTTTCGGATGGCGGGCCTCCCCTGCGGGAGGCTCCGTCAGAGGGTCTTGACGGTGTAGGCGTGGTCCCGCTTGGAGACCACGTCTACCGTGACGATCCGAAGGTCTTCCACCGGCTTGTCGCCGGGGCGGGTCTTGGCGCTGCCCAAAGAATCGACCACTGCGAAGCCGTCGGTGACCTTGCCGAAGACCGTGTGCTTGCCCGTCAGCCAATCGCAACCGTCGGTCTTGGTGACGATGAAGAATTGGGAGCCGTTGGTATTGGGCCCCGCGTTGGCCATGCAGAGCGTGTAGCGGTCGACCGCGTTGGGGTTGCCCTTGAACTCGTCGGCGAAGCGGTAGCCCGGCCCGCCGGTTCCCGTGCCCAGGGGGCAGCCGCCCTGGATCATGAAGTCGGCGATGATGCGGTGGAAGGCCTTGCCGTCGTAGAATTTCTTCTCCGCCAGGGAGATGAAATTGCCCACCGTATTGGGCGCCGCATCCTCGAAGAGTTCGAAGCGGATATCGCCTTTGGTGGTCTTCATGCAGACGACGGGATTGGCTTCAGCCATGGGGTTCTCCTTCGGGGGCGTGGCCGCACGGGCGGGGGCCCCATCGTCGCCTGGGGGGCCAGAATATTCAATGGCGCGCGGGGGTATCTCAGCGAGACGGCGGGGCTTCGGAATCGCGGGCCGGGCCGCCGCGCGGTCTTACCGCTCCAGGGCGCGCTGCGCCTTTTCGCGGAACGCCGCCGGCGTCAGCCCATGCCTGCGGCGGAACGCGCGGTAGAAATGGGTGAGGCTCACGAACCCGTTCTCCGCCGCGATTTCCCCGATGGGCTCGGTTCCTTCGATGAGCGCCCGCGCCGCGCCGGAGAGGCGGAGTTCCAGAAGGTAGCGCTCGAAGGGGGCCTGGGTCCGCCGGGAAAACCAACGGCTGAAGGCCGCGGGCTTTCGCCCCACGGATGCGGCGACCTCCTTCTGGGTGAGCGCTTCGCCGCGGCGCTCATGGAGGGAGAGGAGGAGGCGGTCGAAGGAGGGATCCTCTCCGGCCGTGTCGCCCGTCGGGCCCGAGGAGAGGGGTTCGAGGCGCCGCCCGTCCCCCAACGCCAGGGCGCATTCGACGAGGAACGACAAGAGGCCGGACACGCGCCTCCCATCCCCGGGCCGCCAATGGGAGGCGGCGGCGAGGAAGTCGCTGGCCGCGTCCCGGGCCGGGCCCTTGAGCCGGAGGCCCGGCCTCGCCGCCCCCAAGAGCGCGCGGACGCCGGAGAGTTCATGGTGGGTGGGGATCAAATCGCCCAACGCGCCCGGGCGGAATTGGAGCACGCGGGTGCGCGCCTTTTCCCCGGTGCGCCTCGCCCAGCCATGGGGCAAGTCGCCGCCGAGGAGGTAGACGTCGCCGGGGGCGAAGGGCGCGACCGAGTCGCCGATGAAGCGATGGCCGTGGCCGCCGAGGAACTGGATGAGTTCGATTTCGGGATGCTGGTGCCAATGCAGGCCGGGCACCTCGATGAGGAAATCGCGCAGCAGGTAGGAACCCGCGGCGAGCTGCGGCGCGGCGGCCCGCCAATAATCGACCTGTTGGCGCTCGGGGAGGCGGCGGTTTTTCATGGGGTAAACCAGGGATAATCGCCCCGGGCTCGCGGGCATTTCGCCCCGGCGCAAAGCCTACTATACTATCGACACCCCCGAGGCCCCCGGTCCCGGCAGGGGATGCCCCAAAAACAGGCCCATCCCCAGGAGCCCCCATGCGCAGACCTCTCAGGCTCACCTTCCTCGCCGCTTGTGTGACCGTGGCCCTCTCCGCCGCCGATTGGAAGGCGAACGCGTTCCCCCCCTCCGACCGCATCGTGAAGAACCCCCATTGCGGCTTCGTGTTCATGCCCATGCTCGAGACGGTGGACAAGTATCCCGATTGGGTCCTCGACCTCGTCACCACCGCCTATTTCCGCATCCCGTGGGACGAGACGGTGAACGAGAAGGGCGAGTACGATTTCGACCGCCTCGATACCCAGTTCTTCTCCGGGTTCACCAAGCGGGGCCTCCGCCTGGCCCTGCGCATCATGCCCCTCAACCGGTATTCGGCCAAGCCGTGCATCTTCCCGCGGGAGGCCAGGGGAAAGGGCATCCCCTTCATCAAACTCACCCTGACCCCCGGCAAGGTGCACGAATCGCCCGTCTACTGGAGCGAAGCCTATCTGAAGGAGCACGGCCGGCTCATGGAAGCTCTGGGGGCCTGGGCCCGCAAGCACCCCGAACTCGACCACGTCGACTTGGGCGGTATGGGCGAGTTCGGCGAGAACCATTTCGACCGCTGGACCGAGGCCCAGAAGGCCGAGGCGGGATACTCGGAGGCGGTCTGGCTCGAGGCGATGGTGCGCCTCATGGAGCAGGCGGAGGAGGCGCTGCCCCGCGTGGCCCGGGCGATCTGCGTCTCCCCCTTCTCGGGGCCCACCGAGCCCATGTTCCGCCTCATCACCGAGCGCGCCGTGCGCCGCGGGTGGTGGCTGCGCACCGATAGTTTCACCGAACGGGGCCCGGCCGTGGTGACCGCGCCGTTCTTCGAGCGCTTCCATTGGCGCACCCCGTGGATCCTCGAGGCCTCCGGGGGGATCAACCGCGGCTATTTCGGCGAGCCCATCCCCCTGCCCAAATATTTCGAGGCCGTGCAGAAATTCCAGCCCCACGTGGTCAATCTCATGGGCATGTGGGACCTTCGAAAATTGGTCCCCGAAGAGCGGGCGTTCCTGGGCGAGCAGGGGAAGCGAATCGGCTACCGCCTGCAGATCGCGAAGGCGGTGCTGCCCGCCCGGGTGCTCGTCCGCTCCGGCGAAGCCCCCGCCCTGCCGTTCTCCGTCACCCTCGCCCAAAACGGAGCGGTGCCCTTCATGGGCGAGGCGGTCTACCGCCTGCGCTTCACGCAAGAAGACAAGATCCTCTACGAAACCACCTGGGTGCCGGAGGAACCTCTCTCCACCCTGCTCCCCGGGCAGAAGCGGAGCGAAAGGGCCTACGTCGCGCTTCCCGCCGGATTCCCGGCGAAGCCCACGCGCCTTTCCCTGGCCCTGCGCGATCTGAGCCAAGGCGGCCTCCTTCCCGACAATGCGGCGGTGGAGGCGGGCGGCTTCGTCTCTTTGGGGACTTTCGGTTTCGAGGCCGCGGCGAAGGGGTCGGGCGGCGGGGAAATCCTCTCCCAATTCGCCGAAGCAGCGCTTCCCGAGGGGATGGAACGGGTCAAGAGCGCCGACGGTTGGATCCTTCGGGGACGGGAAGATAAGGCATGGAGTTACGCGTCGTTCCCGGGGCCCGACCTCGCGCCCGGGGCGGCGTATGTGATGAAGGTGAGCGTGCGCGCCTGGAAGAGCGAGATCGCCGATAGTTCGCTGAAGTTCAAGATCGGCGTGAAGAAGCCGGGGGAAGACCGGGTGCGCAATTACAATACCGAACTCTACGATTTCACCCGGGCGGGCGAGTGGCAGGAACTCACGCTCACCTACCAACCGAAGGAGGCCGAGAAGATCGGGCTCTTCGCGGTGGAGAAGAGCCGCACGGCTCCCTCCACGCTCCACGCCGAACTCCGTTCCTGGACCCTGGAAGCGAGGCCCCTGGCTCCGCTGGAATAAGGGGGGCCGAAGTTCGGAGATTCGGCCGGGCCCTGGCGGAGAAAAGTCCAAGCGGAGCCGGCGGCCTTGCGTGGACGGGAGGGCCCGGGAAGCCTATCCTTTTGGGGAGAACCTGGGGTGGAAGCCCCGTAGAGTGGAGCCCCGTACCATGGCGAATCCAGTCCTCCCAGAAAGCCGGGGCGTCCTCGGCGACCGTTTCGAACTCGGGTGCAATTATTGGGCCTCCCACGCGGGGGTCCATATGTGGAGCCAATGGGATGAAGCGGTGGTCCGCCGCGACCTAGACCATTTGGCGGGGCTCGGGGTGAGCCTCCTGCGCGTCTTTCCGCTCTGGCCCGATTTTCAGCCCCTGGAACTCCACCGAACCTACCAGGGCGCGGCCCGGGAACTCCAGATCGACGGCCATCCGCTCACCGCCGCGGAGATCGAAGGCGGCGCGATCTCGCCCCGAGCCTTGGAACATTTCAAAACCTTGGCCGATCTCGCCCATCGCCACGGCATCCGCCTCGGGGTGGGTCTCATCACCGGGTGGATGAGCGGCGAGATCTTCGCCCCGCCCGCGTTCGCCGATCGAAACCTGCTCACCGACCCCTTGGCCGTGAAATGGCAGATCCGCTTCGCCCGGGCCTTCGTGCGCGCCTTGCGCGGCCATCCGGCCATCGCCTATTGGGAACCGGGGAACGAATGCAATGGCATGGCCACGGTGGAGAATCGGGAACAGGCCTGGCATTGGGTGAACTCCCTCGCTGCGGCGATCCGCGCGGAGGATCCATCGAGGCCGGTGGCCTCCGGCATGCACGGCATTTGGCCCGGGTCGGACCGCGAGTTCGATCCCTATCGCAAGAATTTCTGGACCATCCAGGACCAGGGGGAACTGGTCGACCTCATGACGTCCCATCCCTATCCCCACTCGCCCTCCAAGAAGCCGGCCCGGGTGGACCCCATCGGGGGGATCCGAAGCCATTTCCAAGCCGTGGTGGAATCCCGGATGTATGCCGACCTGTCCGGCAAACCCTGCCTCGTGGAGGAACTCGGGGTCTTCGGCCCCATGTTCGCCGACGAAGCGTCGAAGGCGGCCTTCTTGCGCATGGCGCTTTGGAATACCTGGGCCCATGGCGCCAGCGGCCTGCTCTGGTGGTGCGGCTTCGAGCAATCGGCCCTCACGCGCAGCCCCTACGATTGGATCGCTTGGGAGCGCGAACTCGGCCTCTTCAAGGCGGACCACGCGACGCCCAAGCCGGTCGCCGCATCCCTCGCCGCCTTCGGGAAATTCCTGGCGCCGCTCCCCTCGCCCGCGCTCACGCCCTTCACGCGGCAGGCCGTCTGCCTCCTCGGGCGCAGCATGGAAGCGAGCGAAAGTTTGGAGAACGCGTGGAGCGCCTTCCTCCTCGCCAAGCAGGCGGGTTTCGACCTGTCGTTCTCCTTCGTGGGCGATCCGTTGCCGGAGGGCGAACTCTATCTCCTCCCGGGCCTCAAGGAGGCCGACGGGATTAGCCGCGGCGAGTTCGCCAGGATCCTCGAGCGGGTGGAAGGGGGGGGCACGCTCTATCTTTCCATCGACAACGCGTCGCTCTCCCCGTTTACCGAGGTCTTCGGCCTCGAGGTGCGGGGCCGTGAAGAGCGCGAAGGGCCCCTCGCGTTCCTTTTTGGCGGCCACCGTTTCGAGACGCGCTCCGCGCTCCGACTTTCCCTGGCGCCTTGCGGCGCTGAGGTGCTCGCCGCGGAGGCGGATGGGAACCCGGTCTTCACGAAGCACGCCTACGGGAAGGGCGAGGTCTACCTCCTCGTCGCGCCCGTGGAGAAGGTCTTGGGGGGAAAACCCAGGGCCTTCGATGGAGAAGGGGCCGACCCGTTCTATACAATGTATGAAGCGTTCGCTAAAGGGGCGCTTGCGAAACGGTTCCTGCGCACCGGAAATCCGGAAGTGACCGCGACGGAGCATCCCGTATCCAACACTCGGGTGGACGCGGTCCTCCTCAATCACGGCGCGGGGGAATGTGCGTTGGATCCGGTGCTTCGCCCGGGGTGGCGTATCGCCTCGACCCATCCGCCCCAGGAGATCCGCGGCGGTCGCATCAAAATCGCGGCTCGTGACGGCGTCGTGGTCCATTTGGAAGGTCCCCCGACCTGAGGTGGGCTGCGTTCCTACCCATTACCAGTCTTAGCGGTATGCATCGTCCTTGACTCCGTATGGGGCCGAAAATGGGAAATGTCATTTTGGATGCATCAAAATGACAATGCCCCGCATCGATCGGACCTTGCCAGACCCCCGCTTTCTCCCGAAAATGAGAGGACAAGTTCGGGGAGGATGGGATGGAACAAAAAGTGGATGTGCTGGTGGTCGGCGGAGGCCCCGCGGGTATTTGCGCCGCGGTACAGGCGGCCCGCTGCGGCGCGAAAACGGCCCTGATCGAATCCCAGAGCGCCTTGGGCGGGGCCACGACCCTGGCCGGGGTCTCGTTTCCCGGGCTCTTCCACGCCTGGGGCCGCCAGGTCATCGCGGGCATCGGATGGGAACTCGTGCGCCAAGCCGCCGCCCTCGACGAGACGCCGCTCCCCGATTTCACCCGGCCCACCGAACGCCATTGGGAGCACCAGGTGAAACTCAACCCGTACGTCTACGCCTGCCTGGCGGACGAGGCCTGCGTGGCGGCGGGGGTGGATCTGCGCTTCCACCAGCAAATCCTCTCCGTCGAAAAGGGCGCCGCCTGGCGCGTGCGCTTCGCGGGCAAGGCCGGAGAACTCGCGGCGTTCGCCGCGAATGAACTCATCGACTGCACGGGCGACGCCGACGTCGTTCGCCTCGCGGGTTTCCCCTGCGCGCGGGGGGAGCGCGTGCAACCCGCCACCTTGATGCTCCGGTTCTCCGGCTATGACGTGGACGAGGGACATCGGGATTTCATCGACGCTGAATACCGAAAGGCGCTCGAAGACGGCCGCCTCGAACCCGGCGATTTCGCCCATTCGAAGACCCACTTCACGGCGTTCCTGAAGGGGGGCGGGGGGAACCAAGTCCACCTGTTCGATGTCGACGGCGGGAGCGCCGAAGGGAAGACGCGGGCCGAACTCCGCGGCCGCGCGGCGGCCCTGCGGCTCCTTCGCTTCATCCGCGGCCTTCCGGGCTGCTCCCACGCGGTCCTCGCGGAGATGGCGTGGACCACGGGCATCCGCGAAACCTGGCGCATCCTCGGCGAAGAGACCATCACCCACGACGATTACACCTCGGGGCGCCCTTGGCCCGACGCGGTGTGCCATTCCTTCTATCCGATCGACCTCCACGACGAAAATGGGGTCGTGCCCAAGCCGCTCTCGCCGGGGGTGGTGCCCTCGGTGCCCCTGGGCGCCCTCATCCCCAAGGGGAGCCTCCACCTCATGGCCGCCGGGCGCTGCGTCTCCAGCGACCGGCTGGCGAATTCGGCCCTGCGCATCCAAGCGACCTGCATGGCGATGGGGCAAGCCGCGGGCGCGGCCGCGGCCCTGAGCGCGAGGGGTGGCGGCAGCCCGAACGGAGTGGATCTCGCCGCACTACGGAAAACCTTGGCGGCCAGCGGCGCGATCGTCCCGGGGGGATAGGCTCGAAGCGATCCGTTGGATCTTTCGGGCGCGCCTTACGGATCGCCCTCCTTGTCGACTCGAGGATTTTGATCGAGGAATCGGGGTGAATCCCCGCGCCTTCAAAAATCCTATTTTCTACGATATCGTACGGTTTACGGGATGGGCGCGAGCGGGGAGCTCCCGGGAAGGTCCACCTAGAAGGAACGCCCATGCCCAACATCATCCGCATCGAGAAAAACGGCCACATCGCCCACCTGGTCACCCCCGAAGTCGGTGAGAAATTGATGCTATGCCGATGCTATAAATCTTCTAAATTCCCCCTCTGCGATCTGGCCCACGCCAAACTTGAGGGCGAGGTCGGCCCGCTGATCGTCGAAGGGCCGAAGGCTGCGGCGGAATCGAAGCCTTAACGGGTTCCCACCTACAGAGACTTTTCCCGCGCCAGCCTCGGGTCTTCACCATGGAATAATCCGTGGACCCGTCCTTCCGGGCGACCCAATCCCATTCCGCGTTACGGAGCCCCGCATGAAAGTTTTCCCCACCCTGACCCTGGCCCTACTCCTCGCCGGATTCTCCTCCGCCGCCGAGGCGCCGGGATCGTTCTTCCAGCCCGGGGACCGCTGGGCCGCCATCGGCGATAGCATCACCCACGGCCGCCGCTACCATTCCTTCGTCTACCTGTTCCACGCGACCCGCTACCCCGATCGTCCCTTGCGGATCTTCAATTGCGGGGTCTCGGGAGATTCCGCCGCGGGCGCCGTGGGGCGCTTCGATTGGGATATCGCCCCCCACAAGCCCACGGTGGCCACGATCATGCTGGGGATGAACGACGTCTCGCGCAACCTCTACGCCCCGGGGCAAACGGGCGAAGCGGTGGAAGGGAGGCGCCAAGACGCCCTGAAGAACCATTTCGCGGCCATGGAGCAGCTCGCCACGCGCCTCCAGGCGATGAATTGCCGCCTGATCTTCTTCACCCCGTCGATCTACGACCAGACGGGCAACCAGGCCACCGAGAATTGCGTCGGGGTCAACGATGCCTTGGGACTCTGCGGGGAGGGGGCCAAGAAACTCGCGGCCAAGTTCGGGGGCAAGGTGCTCGAACTCCACGCCCCGATGACGGCCCTCAATGCCAAGATCCAGAAGATCGACGCGAACGCGACCCTCGTGGGCCCCGACCGCGTGCACCCCGGCGACCCCGGCCAATTGGTGATGGCCTATTACCTGCTTAAGGGCATGGGCGCAACGGGAACCGTCGCCGAGGCGGCCATCGACGGGGCCTCCGGGAAGGCCGCGGCCCAAGTCCATTGCCGCCTCTCAGAAATCCAGGTACAAGGGGGCAAGCTCTCGTTTACCTACGCCGCCGCCGCGCTGCCCTACCCCGTGCTGCCCGCCGCCGAAGAGGCGCTGAAGTGGGTTCCTTTTACCCAAGACTTAAACCGAGAGACGCTCAAAGTGAGCGGCCTGGCCGACGGTTCCTACGCCGTGCGCATCGACGGCGAACTCGTCCAGGTGGCCACGGCCAAGGAGCTCGCCGAGGGGATCAACCTCGCGACCAACGCCCGCAGCCCCATGCTGAAGCAAGCCCTCAAAGTGATGGACATCGAAGAAAAGCGCCACGGGGTGGCCGCGCGCCTGCGCACGCTGGCGGCCCAGCGCCATTTCATCGGCCGCGCCAACCCCAATCTCGACACCGAGAACTTCGAAGACATGAAGGCGGCGCTCATGGCCGACCTCGAGAAGAAGAAGAACGCCGGGAACTTCGCCTATTTCAAGGGCCAGGTCGACGCCTACCTCTCCCTCAAGCCGAAGGAGGCCGAGTTCCGCAAGGAGCTGGAGGACCAGACCGCGGCGCTGTGGAAAGCGAACACGCCCACGGCCCACCGCATCGAGATCCAGCCGGCCTCCGGCGCGGACAAACCCGCGGCCCCTTCCAAGGATCTCGACAACGGCGAGGACGCGAAGGCCTGGACAAAGGTCTCGTGGACGGACTGCGAACCGACCCTCACCGTGGAGGGTGGCGTCCTGACCGTCAGCGCCCCGCGCACGCCGGGCAAGCGCGACATGCTCGGCCTCATCAAATCGGTCCAGGGCGACCTCGCGGGGGTCAAAGCCCTGCGCATCCGCTACAAGGCCGACGCCGGCGCGCCCTTCGGCGTCGAAGTGGTGATCGACGGCAAACTCACGCGCCTTCGGAGTTACGAGAAGGCGACGGGCGCTTGGGAAGACCTGACGCTCCCCATTTCCGGGGCCCGCCTCACCAGCATTTCGCTCCTGCTTTTAAAGAGCGGCAAAGACGATGTGTGGGCCGCCCCTCGGGTCAATTACTCCTTCGACCGCATTTGGTTGGAGTAGGCCCCGACGTTCGGTTGGCGATGGGGGAGAAGGGTTCTTTCGCGGCTCCCGCCGGGGCGGCCGTGCCCGAGTCTGGTATTTCCCCCGGGCGGAAAGATCCCGAGGGGCTCGTGCGCGATTACGGGCCCATGGTTTCGGCCCTGGCTCGGCGGATGCTGCGTGACCCGCAACGCGCGCGGGATGCCGCCCAGGAAACCTGGCTCCAAGTTCTCAAGGGTCTGCCGCGATTTAGGGGCGAAAGCGCGGTGTCCACCTGGATCTACGCGATCGCCCGGCGCGTGATCCTCCGGCAGGCGGCGCGTGACAGGATCTACCGCTTCCGGGAACTCTCGGATTATTTCCACGGGGAAGAGCGCCTCGCCGCCGAGGCCGGCGATCGGGAGCAGGGCGTCTGGGTGCGCGAACAATGCGATCGGTGCCTGACGGGCATGCTCCATTGCCTTTCCCCCGAGGAGCGCCTGACCTATATCCTCCGGGAAATGGTGGAACTGCCCTATCCGAGCGTCGCGCGCATCATGGGGAAGGAGGAAACGGCCATCCGCAAAACGGTTTCCCGTTGCCGTGCCCGTTTGGCCAGGTTTCTTCGGCGGGAATGCGCGCTCGCGAACCCGGCCAGCCCCTGCCGTTGCCGGATGGCCAATCGTCTGGAGGAGACGGACTTGCCCAGGGCTTGGACGCGCCTCGGGGGGCTCGTCAGGCGCGGTCGGATTTGGGCCATGGCGGAAGCGATCCTTCCCCGTCGAAACGAGTGGGAAAAATTTCTCCCCTGATCGGTCACAAAGGGAGCCCCGGCGGCACTCATCCCCCTAGAGGCCCGCAGCAAGCGGCCGGGAGGATGGGATGGATGAGAAGGCGAGGCTGGCGTTTCTGCAGGATGCCTACGCGGGCGTCCTCGTCGATAGCGTTCGGCATTTGGGGTTGGCGGGGGTGCTGGAAAGCGTCACCGCCCGGAAAAGGGCGGAACAAGGGGCGGGCGGGAAGCGCATGGCCGACCGCCTCGGGTGCGCGACGCCGGCGGAGGTTTTCAGGAAAGTCTCCGATGTATTCGCCTGCGCCGTATGGGATCTCGAACCCGACGGGAACGGGTTTCGGGCCACGGCCAAAACCTGCAAACTCTGCGCCTTGGCGCGGCGGTTCAACACGGAGAAACCCTGCGAGATCTATTGCCTCAATCCCCTCGAGGGGATGATCCGGGGCGTGGACCCGGGCTCGGATTTCCGGGTGGAATCGACGCTTTGGGAAGGGGCGGAATGCCGGGTTCGGGTGGGAAGGATTGGGACGGAAACCGCCGGGGACCGCTGCGGTTGATGTTGATCCCGAGCCGTGGATGAGCGCGCACGAAGCGACGATGGCTTCGCCTGTTCGGCGGCTGCCGTATGTCCCAACGAAGGCGAGTCAATTTTCGGGACGGGTTTTCGGCGCGGAATCGGACCGGAATCCGCCTTGGCGCCGGATTCCCTGTTGATTTGCAAAGCCAAAAGGCCCGAAGTATGATTCGGTCGTTCCCCCTCGGAAAAACAAGGATCTCGGCGCATTGATAACCACCATGGGAGGCGCGTTTCGTTCCATTGGGCAAACCGTCCATTTCGATGGGATGAGCCGGGCCCGTTCGGCGGCATATCTCTTTGAGGCCCGGGTTCGCCTCCACCCCGAGCGGCGGGCTCCCGACGGTTTCACCCGGCCGACCGGCCCCCGCGGATCCTCGGCCGTCCCGAGGGCGACGGTCCTACGGGGCGCCCCTTGATGCCGGACGCGGAGCTCGCCTGGCGTCGCTGGGTCGTTCGGTGGGCCCTCGTCTCCCTCGCGCTCATCGTGTTGGCGTGCGTGGTGAGCGGGGGCTTCCTCCACCCCGACGAGTATTTCCAGACGATCGAGTTCGCGGCCCTCAAGCTTGGCCGCACGGACCCCAGCGCGCTCCCCTGGGAATACGCGGCGCGCATACGGCCCTGGCTCCAACCCGCCCTTTATGTCGCCCTCGCCAAGGGCGCCATGGCCGCGGGCATCGTCAATCCCTTCCACCAAGTCCTCCTCTTCCGGCTCTTCGGCGGCCTCTGCCTTTGGTTGGCCATCCTCGCGCTCATGCGTTCGGCGAAACCCCTGGAGGCTTCGGTGCGGCGGTGGATGGTGGCCTCCCTGGCGTGCCTTTGGTACCTCCCCTACCTGGCGGCCCGGACTTCCTCGGAAACGCTGTCCGCTTCGTTCCTGGCCCTGGGCCTTTGCTGCCTGCTCCCCACGACCGGGAAGGTGGACGGGGGAGCCCCGGAGCTCCCTCCGGCGCGCTTTCTCCTCGCGGGCGCCCTGCTCGGGGTCTCGTTCTCTTTCCGCTACCAGGCCGCGTTCGCCGCGCTGGGTGTCGGCCTATGGGTCCTCTTCACGGCGCGCGCGACGCCGCTTACGGCCCTCGCGCGCGCGACGCTCCTCGTGGCCGGGTTCGCCGGGCCCTTGGCGCTCTCGCTGCCCATCGACCATTGGGGCTACGGCTCCTGGAGTTTCCCCCCCTGGAATTATTTCTACGAGAATATCGTCGCCCACCGCGCCGCGGCGTTCGGGACGAAGCCGTTCTGGTACTATTTCATCCTGCTGAACCGGAGCGCCGCCGCGCCGCTCACCGTGCTCCTCACCGCGGCGTTCGCGATCTTCGCGGTCCGGTTCCCGCGGCACCCCTTTACCTGGGCGAGCGTCGCCCTGTTCCTTTGCCACAGCGCCGTGGGGCATAAAGAACTCCGCTTCCTCTTCCCCCTCATGCTCCCCGCCGCCTTCTTCATCCCCATGGCCTTCGGGCAGCCCGGGCCGAGGGGAGCGGCCGTGTTCGCGAAAATCTGGGCCCAGCGGGGGCGCTGGCCGGGCCGCATCCTGGTGGCGGTCAATGGGGCCGCGCTCCTGGCGCTCCTCCTCACGGCGCCCGTGCGCCAACTCACCGCCCAGAGGTACCTGCGCCACGATCTTCCCGGGGGCGGCGTGGTCCATTGCAGCGCCGACCCCTTCCTGTTCGGTCCGCTACGCATGGGCTTTCATCGCCATCCCGATGACCAGGTGCGGGTGGTGGATGGCCCGGGGCTCGCCGCGACCGTGGCGGCTTCTCGCGCACCCGTCTATTATCTCCACGACGGACTGACGCTCCCCGAGGGCGTGGGGGGGAAGGCCACCCGTCTCCATGGCAGCGCCCCCGCTTGGATCTCACGCTTTAATTTCGGGGGATGGGTGGATCGCCTCCGCCTCGTGACGGCCTGGCGGATCGAACCACCCTCCGGCGCCCGTGAGAAGTGACCGGGCGGTGCCGGCCCCCGCGCCGCTTCAGCGGAAGCGGACTTCTTTCCCCTGGATGAAGAGGCGCTTGATCGCGCTTTCGCCGGACGCCGAGACGCGGAGTTCCACGGTGACCTCGCGGTCGCGGATGGAGCGTTCGATGGCGAGCCCCTCGTTCTGGGGCACGAAATACTCTTCGGCGCCGTAGCGCACGGAGAGCGGCCAGCCCGATTGCACTTCGCCCTTCAAGAAGACGGGCGAACGGCGTCGGGCGGCGGGGGCGTCCGCGGAGACGCCCACGGCCCGCCAGAGGCCGGCGTTCGTCCCCTTTTCCACGGAGACGAAGATCGGCTCATGGGCGTTCCACTCGCGGTTGGTGAGCCGGGAGAGTTCGGAGCGTTCGCCGAGGCTCGAAAGGCTCAGGCGCAGGCGCACGTAATCCCCCGAGAAGAGGCTGCGGGGGTCCACCGGTTCGCAGGGGAGAAGCACGGGCGTGCCGTGCTCGAGGAGCCACCAGCGCTTCCCGGCCATGGCCGCCAGGACGGCGACCTGGAGGGCCACCGCGAGGAGGAAGAGTGTGCGTTGGGTGCCGCGCATCAGGGTTTCTCCACGGGGGGCGCGGAAAAGAGCCGCCGCCGCTGGCGTTCGAGGAGCACCCCGATGGCGAGGATCAGGGCGCCGGTGGCCAGGAACAGGGCGGAACCGGAGAGGAGATCCCAGACCAGGTCGAAATAGCGGGTGACGAGGTGGATGGTGAAGAAGCCGATGCCCAGGATCTGGAGGCTTCGGGAGCCGCGGCGGGCGCCCAGGGCGATGACGGCGCCCTCCAGGAGGAAGAGCAGCAGGTTGAAGCAGATGGCGTAGACCTTCCAGTCGAGGTCGGGGCGGGCGAGGAACATGAGGGCGACCGAAGCCGCGAAGATCGCGGCGGCGAGCCCCGTCACCCATTTGTCGGAGGCCAGGCGCGCCAGCCACGCGAAGAGCGAGAGGGCGATGCCCAGCAGGACGAAGAAGAGAGTGAGCACCATGGGCCCGGTGGAGAAGATGGATTTCTGGTTCTTCACCTCGAAGGAGAGGGCGTAGAGCGATCCGAAGATAAAGATCGTCGCCACGAGGGTCAGGATCCATTCCGGCACGCCGCGTTTTTTCTTCTCCAGGAGGAACTTCACCACCTGGCCGATGAGCACGACGACGATGGCGAAGACGATGAAGCCGACGAGGTAGCAGACGAAATAGCCGTGGCGATCGAGGCCGAGGCCCAGGAACCCGATGAACTTGGCGAAGAGCAGGAAGCACGGGAACACGATGGCCAAGACCCTCCGACCGCGGCGGCCGTCCTCCCCCCCGAACGAGAAATAGAGCATGCCGAAAAAGAAGGCGAGCATGCCGAGGTGGGTGGCGACCATCAGGACCGTCTTCGATCCCAGGGGGAGGAAGAACATCGCCAGCGCGAAGACGAGGATCCAGGCGAAATAGGGGTTCCATCGGCGCAGATCCGCGCTGCGCCTCCAGGGGAGGACCAATAGGGTGGCGAGGACGACGCCCTCCACCAGCACGCCCCGGCCCGCGGTGGTATCGAGGAGGGCGAGGAAGAGGGGCTTCTCCCCGGAACTCGGGAAGGGCCACGAGAGGAGGGCGAAGGGCAGGAGCACGAGGATCCAACCGAGGATTTCGGCGACCTTCAGGGCCGCGGCGGGGAAGTCGCGCTTCTCGCCCAGGGCCCTCGCCTGGATGAAGAGCAGGCCGTAGAAAAAGAAGAGAAGCACGCTGCCGATGGCGACGGCCGCGTTCTCGTGGTGAATCCCCAATAGAATGTGGGCCTGGACCAAATAATAGAGGAAGAACCCCAGGCCCGCGATGAGCGCGAGGGCGCTCTTCTCCCGCCACGCGAGGAACCCGTAGGCGAGAAGGATGGGCGCCATCAAGTGGTTGGGGTTCCCGTAGACGCCCGCTTCCCAGGCGTTCCAGATGAAGAGGAGAATGCCCCCGAGGTAGAGCCCCCAAGTTTCCCGGCAGATGGCCGACATGACCAGCACCGCGAGGAGCCAGGTTAATAAACCGTTCGTCGGGTGGGCGCTGATATGGAAGATTTGGGCCACGAGCGAGATGCCGACCCCGAAAGAGACCATCCCCAAAACGATGAGGACCCTCGCCAGGGGGTGGGAGGCGCCCTTTCGGACCCCCACGGCGAACCCAGCACCGTAGAACCCGATGAGGAGGAGGAAGACCTGGGCGAGTTTGAACGCGGGGGCCATGGCCCGCCAATTGGCCGCGTAGAACATGAAAAGGCCCAGCGCGATGAGCACCGAAGCCAGGACCATGGCGAGGAGGGGAAGGGGGATGCTCTTGCGGGTTCGGGACGCTCGGGTCTGGAAATCGAGGATCTTGCCCGATTGTTCTGGGCTGAGGAGCCCGTTTTCTACCCAAATGGGCAGGGCGCGTTTGAGGTCGACCTTGAGTTTCATTTCGTATCCGCCGGACGACGACCCTGGATTATACATTAAACAGAGTGACGTTTTCCGCCCTGGCCGGTGTTCCATGGGTATCCCCCTCTTTTTCAAGGTTTTTATGCAACGAGGCGATCGTCCCCTGGTGACTTGGGTCACCCTCTTTTCTCTATTGGCGCTTGTCGTTGTTCAATCGGTTTTCCCGGAAGGATCCACCCGCCTCCACAGCCTGTCCCTCAAAGGTCCGGGTTCCCTCGCCGGATATACCGTGAGCATCCAAGGAACCGACCTCATCTTCATCTCGGATGAATCCGGGCAGCTGACCCCCGCGGGGAGCCAGACGGCGGAGTTCCCTCTGGCCGATGGCGAATGGAAAGTGGAGATCCTCCGCGGAAACGCGCGTTTGACGCAGGTACTTCGCGTGGATGCAAACAAGGCGCTGGTCGTGGATCTCACGGCGATGGGGTCCGGGCGCGAGGCGGGCGCGAAAAAGATGGAGCGCCTCTCGGTGAGCGGCGGCGAGGCGCGCAAAGATCAGGGGCGTCAGGTGATTACGGCGAGCGAACTTCGCACCATGCCGGGAGCGGGCGGGGATCTCTTGCGCGGGGTGGAGAACCTGCCGGGGGTCCTCAAGGCGTCGTTCAACGAGTCGGGTATGTATATCCGGGGCTCCGGGCGGGATGACATGGCCTACCGCCTCGGCCTCATGCGCATCGGGGATCCTTTCCACCTCGTGCTCCTCTCCCAGTATTCCGTCTTCCCGGGCTCCATGCTCGACCGGGTGGAGTTCTTTCCCGGCGGCTATCCCTCCTACCTGGGCGGAGTGCAGGGCGGGATCCTCCAAGTATTCCCCAAGACTGAGTGGGCGGACCGGGCCGTGCACGGAGAGGTCGACGTGAACCTCGTCACCGCGAGCGCCTACCTCACGGTGCCCATCGGACCGCTGCGGCTCACCGCCAGCGCGCGGCGCACCTATTTCGAGGCCTATATGGGCGTGCTGCGACTCATCCCCGCCCTGCCGGATTACCTCAAGTACGCCTTCTCCCAAGTGCCCACCGCGGGGGATTATTACGCGGAGGCCGCGTTCACGCCCGATGCGCACCATCGGCTCTCGGTGAAGGCCCTGGGTTCCCTGGACAATCTCGAGATCAAGACCGACCAATTCCCCGTCACCGACGGGAACGGCGAGACCAATTTCGTCGAGATGGGCAACGGCAACCGCGTGGTCTGGGATGCTCAGGGCCTCGAGTGGAGCTTCCAACGCGATGGACTCCGCCTCGAAGCCGTGGGCTCGCACCTGAAGAGCTCCTTCTTCGCTTCGACCTTCGGCTCGGTCTACATGGCCATCACCAACGAAACGCTCCAGGGAACTCTCCACGCGGTCTTGCCCCTGGGGCCGCGCATGCGCCTGGATGCGGGGGTGGAATGCGTGGGAGAGCGGTTCTGGGGGACGCTCCGCGATCCGGAACCCGGTTCCGAGACAAATCTGAACCCAGCCAATTTTCCTAACGAGCTCGCCTCCGCCCAGGCCGCCCGTTTCTTCTTCACCAACGCGCCGGTGCGGTCGATGAATCCCGGCCGAACGACCCTCACGCCCTGGCTCGAGTGGCAGGCCGATCTCGGCCCCGTCAGTTTCTCCGTGGGCACCCGCTTCACGTGGAATCCGGCGCTTTCCGTCGTGGATTGGGAACCGCGCCTCGAAGTCGGCGTTCCCCTGTGGAAAGACTTCTCGTTCTTCGCCCGGGCCGGGCGCTATAGCCAATATCCGCCATTCCTGACCTGGGACCGATTCGGCCTCATCCACGAGCAGGCGCCGACAGATTTACTCCCCTATACCCTCCAGGCATCGGGCGGGTTGGAGGGGAAGGTCTCGGGAGTGCAGGTGAAAATGGAGGGCTATTACAAGCGCTTCGTCGATCAACCCCTCCCGAATCCGACCTTCGATCCCCTCTACCGCACGAATGCCCAGGAGGATCCGACCTCGGTCCTGGTGGGCACCGGCCGAGCCTTGGGCCTCGAAATCCTCCTACGGAAATCCTTGGGGAAATACTTCACGGGCTGGCTCACTTACGCCCTCGCCGTGAGCACCCACGAGGTCTTCCCCGAGACGAATAACCTCTACGTGCTCTCGGACGCCTCCAATAACGGCATGGATTGGCGGAAGATCCCCCTGGCTACCGAACCCATGCCCCAAGACACCACCCACGTGGTGCGGGCCCTCGTGAGTTTCAAGCCGTCCCCCCGATTCCAGATCGGGACGCGGCTCTCCGTGAAGAGCGGCGCGCCTTACACGAAGAAGCTCGTCCAGTGGTTCGACGGCAGCACGACGAACTCCCTCCCCAACGGTGTCGTCAACGTCGGGGAACTCCGCTATGTGGACGATACCAATCGCTACACCGAGCGCTATCCGTTCGCGTTCTATTGGGATGTGCGCCTGGACTGGAACATCCCCGTCGGTAAGCGCGGCGGCGAGTTCCACATCTACCTCGATCTGTGGAACATCCAAGTGCTCTTCGGGGGCAATCAAACCAGTTACGCCTACGACCAGCGTGCCCTGCGCGACCTCACCCTCGCGGATTGGAAGGCGTTCAAGAATACCGGGGATCGCGTGGCCGTTCCCGCCTCCGGGATCCTCGGGAGCGACCCGGTGGCCTTGCCGATTCCGATGCTCGGGGTGTCGTATACGTTTTAGCCCGATAACGGGAACAGGGTCCAATGACTTCGAATCAGAGGATGCCATGGGGTGCTTCTGGATTCCCGTGGCAATTCATAAGGCGTCTAGAGAAATTGGAAGCTATTTTCGAGGGCTGAGTCGATGGAACCTGGCGATTTCCAGTGGGATGGAGAACGGCTATACTTGCTAGGCGAGGGAGCCGCTTCGCGAGCAAACGGTGCCGCTATTCGTAGGCATTTTTTCGATTCGAAATGGAGATTAAACTGACGATCTTTTTTTCCTCGTCCACTTCGTAGAATAGCCTGTAATGAGCGATTCGGTACCTCCAGGTTTCTGGGGTGTATCCGCGGAGTTTTTTGATGTTGAGCCCGTATTGCGGCGCCGAAATCAATTGGGGCAGCACATATTCGTTGATCTTTTTTCTCAGGGACTCGCGAATGGATCCATCTAAAGCGGCGAGGCCTTTGCTGAACTCCGCCGTCGCGAAGACCTTATAATTGCTCAACGAATTTGCCCCTTCCTGATTTGGCGTCTTTGGAACCGCGCTTCAAGGACGAAAGGAGCGGTTTGTCCTTGGAGATATCCTCCATCTCGAAGTCTGACACGTACTCCACGCTTTGCTCGATATAGCGCAAGGTGGCCGTTTCGATGAAATTGGAGATGGCCCGGTGGTCCCTGTCAGCGATTGTCTTGAATTTGCGGTAGACCTCTTCGGGGAGCCTGAGGGTGACAGTTTTCATGGGGAATGCCTTTGAATAAATTGTATTCAATCGTATTCAAAAAGTCAATTTCAAGTTTGGGCGACTTTGTTTTAAAGCCCGGGGTCCCCCCTCGTTCTGTGCGATTCACCAAGGTTTGAAGAAGTTGAGATAAAGTCCCCAGAACGAGCCCGCCAAGCCCGCGACCGTTAAAACCCAAGCGAATGCGAATCTCTTCGGGGTGCTGCCCATAGCCGTTTTGATTTGACTCACAAGGACGCGTTTCCGGGGTTCGTCCCATGCCCCCTTGAAACGCAATTAGAATGAATTAGTCATTGGGTGAGAGCGGTATTTGAGGGAAACATCTCCCAGGAGCCCTCGATTAAGGTGCGTTTCGGGATCGATAGAAGATTGGGGGTGTTCCATTAAATCCGTAAAAGTTTTTTCAAAGCCCCTTGGCTCGATATTCAGGATCGCGTAGCCATTCGTGAACATCCAAATGAAAACAATGCAGGCCACGGCGATAATCGCCCAGGCGAATTCCCAGAGTCCGAATGAGGAGGCATGGCGCAAGCCCATCGCCTGGATCGACAAAAAAAGCGTACCGAGCCATGCGAATTGGCTGTGTCGTCCGAGTAGTATCGGACGGTTTTTTGCCATGAGATATCCTCCGGAAAGAATTAAGATTAGAAAGGGAAGGACTCGAAGTAGGATCAAGAGAAAACTCACGGAGTTGGGTTCCATTGGTTATTTCCCTACCGCAACATCCACGGCATCAACCTCTTGAACACCCCAAGCCCCAACCGCATCGGCGGATTCTGCACGGTGATGTCGGGGATTAGCCCGCGGCGGATGACAGGTCGCGTGACCGAGAACGCCGAAGCGTTGGCGTCCCCCCGGTAGCGGCCGAAACCGCTGCCGCCGACGCCGCCGAAGGGGAGTTCGGGGGAGAGGATCTGGGAGAAGACGCCGTTTTGGACGGCGGCCCCAGAGGGGACAGAGGCGGCGAGGCGTTCGAAGAAGGCGCGGTTTCGGGTGAAAACGTAGAGGCCCAGGGGAGCGGGGCGGGAACGCAGCGAGCGGGCGAGGCGGTCGGGGTCTTCCCAGGTGAGGACCGGGAGGATTGGGCCGAAGTTTTCTTCGGCGAGGGCCGGGTTCGCCTCGGCGGGGCAATCGAGGAGCGTGACTTCCATCTTCCGAGACGCGGCGTCGCTTCGGCCGCCATGGACGATGCGCGCGCCGGCGGCGATGCCCGCATCCAACATCGACTTCACCTTCCCGAAATGGCGGTCGTTTATTAGGCGCCCGAACTCGGGGTTCATAAATGGATTGGCCCCGTAGAAATCCCCCAGTACCGAGGCGGCGCACTCCAGGAATCGATCCTTGATCGATGCATGCACCCAGAGATGGTCGGGAGCCAGGCAGGTTTGCCCGGCGTTGAAGCCCTTTCCCCAGAGGATGCGCCGCGCGGAAACCATGGGGTCGGCATCGGCGGCGATGACGGTGGGGTTTTGCCCGCCGAGTTCCAAGAGCACGGGGGAAAGCGTGGAGGCCGCTTGGGCCATGACGGCCTTTCCGGTGGAAGTGCCCCCGGTAAAGACGATGAGGCCCCAGGGCTCGGCGAGGAGCTCCTTGGCGACGGAGGCGTCGCCCGTGGCGACGGCGAAGAGTTCGGGGGGGAAATAGCGGGGGAGGGCGGTGGCGAGGAGGCGCTCGGTGGCCGGGGCCGACTCCGAGGGTTTGAGCATCACGGTATTCCCGCAGGCGAGGGCGCCGACGGCGGGGGCGAGGGAGAGAAAGAGGGGGTAATTCCAGGGGCTCAGGATGAGCACGTTCCCACGCGGTTCTCGGCGGATCTCAGTGCGGGCGGGCCAGGAGGCCCATGGGGTAGGGGCGCTCTCGCTCGCCATCCAACGTCCCGCGTTTTCCAAGGCGTAGTCGATCTCGCCGAGCACCATGCCGATCTCCGCGGCGAAGGCCTCGATGGCGGGCTTCCCGAGATCATCGTGGAGCGCCTGGAGGATGGCCTCCTCTTCTTTGGTGAGGAAACGCCTCAGGTTTTTAAGCGCAGCCAGGCGCGCGGCAAGGGGGCGGGTCTTCCCCGAGTGGAGGACTTCGCGTTGGAGGGGGAGGGCGGAGGGAAGCATGGGGGCTCCTGTTAGAATCAGAGGGAACGGGATTGGGGCGCGCGGAGTTCATAGCAGAGGAGCCGCTGGCGGTATCGCAAGTAGACGAGCCCGTCTGACACCACCGGCTTCGTCCACGTCATCTCTTTCGCCCCCGCCATGGCGCCGGGGAAACTCGTTACCAGGCGCAAGCCGGCGGGATCGGGGCGCACGAGGAAAAGGTTCCCCTTATGGTCCTGGCAGAGCAGGTGCCCGTCGACGCGCACGCTCGTGCCGCAACCGATGGCGTTGGTCTTCCACGCGGTGCGGCCCGTGGCCAATTCGAGGCAGACGAAGTCGCCTCCGTTTTGCTTGCTGAAGCCGGTGTAGCCGTAGAGGTATCCGCCGAGGATATGGGGATCGGAGTGGTGGGCCTGGAGCGCCATCGTCTTCCACTTCACCGCGGCCCCCGCGGGGCCCGCCTGGATGGCGAGGGCGCCCCGGGAAGCCGCGGCGCTGACGACGATCAGGTCGCCCTCGACGATGGGGGTGGTGATATTGCCCGCATTGGCGGTCTTCCACGGGATATCCCAAAGGCGCTGTCCCGCAGCCGGTTCGAACGCCGCGAGGGCATCGGCGTGGAGGATGAGGAGGGTTTCCTTTCCTGCGAGGTGCGCGAGGACCGGCGAGGCGTAGGATGCGGGGCCGCCCGGGCGCTTCCAGAGGAGTTCACCGCTTGATTTTCGAAGGGCCAGGGCCGTCGCATCGCCGCCGGCTTGCATGTAGAGATATTCCCCAGCGATGAGGGGCGAAGAGGCGTGGCCCCACTCGGGGGAATCGGC
The DNA here is from genome assembly GCA_017302015.1 of Spirochaetota bacterium. GTDB lineage: Bacteria > Spirochaetota > UBA12135 > COTS27 > JAFLEE01 > JAFLEE01. The sequence goes on from JAFLEE010000039.1 coordinate 37,843, forward strand.
GCCATCGGCCTTCAGGTCGCGCCTCCAGACGAGGGCCCCGTCGGAGAGGTTCCACGCGCAGAGTTGGCCGCCGCGGCCCAGGGTGTAGACCCGATCGCCGTCGATGGCGGGGGTGGACCGGGGGCCGGTGCCGTAATTATCCGGATTGGTGGCGGCGTATCCCGAGACCCAGCGCAGCGCGCCGGTCTTGGCGTCGAGGCAGAAGACGAGGTCGCGGTCTTTCTCCCGCCCGGTGACCACCAGATGGCGGCCTTGGATGGCCGGCGCTCCCCAGGAGGCGCTATCGGAACCTTGGCAGAGGTAGGCGATTTCCCAGGTTTTTTTGAGGCCGCCGCGCCAATCGGTGCGGATCCCCGTGGTGAGGCTGGCGTTGTCATGGCGGGCGCCGCGCCAGGAGGGCCAATCGTCGGGTCCGCGCGCGATGGGAGAGCCGACCCCGGTGGGGGATGGGATGGCGGTGGTTTTCGCGGCGGTATCGCTTAATCCGTGGAGAAAATACCTTTCGAGCCCCCAAAGGATGGCGATGGCGGCCAGGGCAACCGCAGCGACAGTCAGGAGAATCTTTCGGATTTTCTTGCTCATGGCCTATTGTAATACGGGGACAAACACCGGGGAGGCCCTGGAAATCCCCTTTCGGGCGGTCAACGGAGCCGGAAAAATCAGGCACCAAGAGAGGTGAAATGAGCGGCCGACTAGGAGTTCAATTAATTCGGGGAATCCCATGGAATTGAATCTTGGTGGAAAGGGGTTTAAAGTTAGCGTTGATGCCGGGAAAATGTCTCGAATCGGTTTTACCCGCATTGCCGCGACTGAAATCCAACCGAAAGAATCGCTACAAAAGTTAGGAGTCCCCATGAAAAAAAGCGGTATGCGCGATCAGGCGCCCCTGCTCCTTTCCGCCCTCGTCCTTGGAATCCTCCTCGGGACGGCCGTCGCCAAGGCGCCCAAATCCACGAGCAACCCGGCTTCCGATGAGAACACCCCTCCGCCTCCCCCGGCTAACGAACAGCCCGCCTCCGAGAAGAAATCGAAGGGCGCCGGAAAATCCGCCAAGGATTCCAAGGACGGCGAAGCCGCCAAGAAAAAGGAAGACGCGGAGGCCCTCACCCTCGAAGGGAAGATCGCCGAACTCAACGGAAAGGAACTCACGCTCAAGATCTCCTCCCGCACGCTCGTCGTCTCGGGCACCTGCGCCATCAGCAAGGGCGAGGTGAAGGACGAGGCGAAGTTCGTCGACCTGAAGGTCGGAGACCGGGTGACGGTGACCTACGCGCCCCTCGACGGGAAGGACGTCGCCACGAAGATCGTGGTCAAGGCCGGCAAGCCCGGGGAATCGGCGGAAGCGCCGAAAGACGAAAGTTCCGCCTCGAAGGAAAAAAAGAAGAAGAAATCCAAGCCGGCGGAAGCGGGCTCGGACCATTAGGCGCGCCTAGCGCGGGCGGACATCCACGCAGGCGACGTCGCCCCGGGCGCTGCGCAAGAAGAGCCGGCCGTCCGAGAGGGTGGGGACGGTCCACGACCGGTTGGTGAAGACCTCGCCCCGGGCCACGAGCTTGAACCCCGCGGGGTCGGCTTCGGCCACGAGGAGGCCGCCCTTCTCGAGTTGGGCGACGAGTTTCCCGTCGGCCAGGGTGAGCGCGCCGAAATCCAGGTCGTCGGATTTCCATCGCGCCTCGCCGCTGGCCTCGTCGAGGCAGGCGAGTTTTCGGATGTCGAAGGCGTAGAGCGAGCCCTTCCACCGCACGGCCGTGGCGTACTCGGTGCGCAGGTTCTTATTGCGCCAGAGTTCCTTCGGTTCGCCGCCCGAGAGGTCGAGGAGGGCGCAGCCCATGCCGTGCCCGCTGGAGACGAAGAGTTTTTCGCCCACGGGCACCACGTCGGAGGCGTTCATGTCCCAGGTGGTCCGCCACGGGAGGCGCCATAGGGGCGCGCCGCCGGCGGCCTTCGCCGCCACCACCTCGTGGCCCGAGACGAACGAGATGATTTGTTCGCCGCGGCTCATGAACGGCACCGGGGTGGAGTAGCCGGGGCGCCCCTCGCCATTGTCCCAAAGAAGTTTGCCCGAATCCCGATCCAGGGCCGCGGCGAAGGTCCCCACGGGGTAGATGACCTGGCGGTCCAGCACGAGGGGCGAGCCGGCGAAGCCCCACCACGCGCGGTAATCATTGGAATTGGTGGCGGGGGGCGCGAAACGGTGGGTCCAAAGCACCTTGCCGTCGGCCGCGTCCAGGCAATAGGCCTGGCCGAACTTGCCGAGGGTATAGACCTTCCCGGCGGAGACCGCCGGCGTGGCGCTCGGGCCGCCCTCGTAGGAGAGGGGGAAGAGCGCGCAGGGATAGCGGAAGGTCCAGCGCGTTTCCCCGCTCTCGGCGTCGAGGCAGCGCACCACGTCTTCTTCGTTCTCGTTGCCCAGGGTGTAGGCGCGCTTCTTCACCACGGCGAAGGCCGAGGAGCCCCGGCCGACCTGGGCGCGCCAGAGGATGCGGGGCGTCCCGACGCCGCCGACCCAATCGAGGCCGGTTTCGGGGGATTGGCCGTCGTGGTTCGCCCCGCGCCAGCAGGGCCAATCGGCGGCCGTCAAAGGGCCGGCGAGCAGGCAGAGGAGGAGGGCGCGGGGAAGGCGGGTTCGGGGCATGGCGACTCCAAAAGGCGTCGCAAAGCTTCCCATGAACCGTCCCCGCGGCGCCTACTTGATCTGGATGGGCCCCAAGACCTGCCATCCCCCGATATTCTTGGACTCGATGGCGATGCGCACGGTGGGTTCGGCGAAGCCGGGACGCACGAGACCGACGGCGAGGGAATAGGTTCCGGGCTTGGCGCCGGGGAAGGCCAGCCGGTCTTCCCGGTCCACCATGAGGGCGGGCTTCAAATCGGCGGTTTTCGTGGCCGTGGCGGCGCAATGGGCGACGACGCGGCCGGAACCGTCGATCAGGGCGTACTGGACGGCGGCGGGGAGGAACATGGGCGCGACACCGAGGTTCTCCCACTTCACCTTGACGGGGATGGCGGTGCCGGGGGCGGAGGCCGGGTAGCGCGCTTCGCGGAGGACCAGATGGTAGCCGAGGCGATTGGCGAGTTCCGCCACGAGCACCGGTTCTTCCTTGAGCAGTTTGAGGCCGCCATTGCCCCCGCGGCTCAGGTCGCACCAGGTGGCCTGGCCGATCTCGACGCAATCGGCGAGGCGGTAGCCGTTGCCGTTGCCGTCCTTCTTGCCGTCCCACCAGCCGCGGGCCTTCATGAAGTCGTAGGAGCCGTAGAACTCGAACACCGCGGGCAGCACGCCGGCGCAGGGCAGCACGTCGCTGCCGTCGCTATTGCCGCAGACCCCGTCGCGGCGCATGCCGATGCCGTTGGAGACGCACCAGGGGTAGATGTCGGCGTAGATATCGCGGCCGCAGCACACCGAGAGCATGGACTTCTTGAAGGCCTTGCGGTGGAGGGCCAGGTGCTCGCGGTACTTCTCCGCGCTGATGTCGGGGCCGTCGAGGCCGCCCATATGGCTCTCGCCCCAATTGCCGTAGGAGCGGATATCGATGAAGGCGAGATTGGGGTGGCCATCGTAGCGCGCGGCCAGGGCCACGAGGAAGCGGCCGAGTTTCTCCAGGAAGATCGGGTCATCGAAAGCCGGGGCGAGCTTGGGCCCCGGGATGCCGCTGGTCTCGATCTGGTTCGGCCCGAGTTCCACGGTGCGGTACTTGGCCCCCGCGTCGAAGACCCATTTCGGGGAGGCCCAGAACGCCTTCGAGTGGGTGCTGGCGTTCATCACCCCGAAGGAATATTGCTTCCCCGCGTTGGACCAACTCTCGAGGTCGGCGTCGATGCGGCTCCAATCGTATTTTCCCTCCGCCGGTTCGAGGTCGCCCCACTGGTAGCGGGAGTAGCCCAGGGAAGCGAGGGCGAGGACCTCGGGGGGCTGCTTGGAAGCGTTCCCGTAGGCGACCCAACCCTTCCCCGGATTGACCACCGGCGCGGTGCTCGGGGCGGGCGACGCCACGGCCTCTCCGCCCTCGATGCGGAAGGCGGGCGGGGGATTGACGGGGGGCAGGTTGATGGGGCGGTGGGGTTTGATCACGAGGGGCCTCTTGAATCCGGTCTCGACGGCGCCGAGGTCGCGGCTGGAGATCGTGGCGCCGGCCACCAGCCAGATCGACGCATTGGCGGTCTTGAGCGTCACCCGTTCCACCTCGAGGGGGACTTCGGAAAAGCGGAAGCGGGAGAGGAAGAGGGCCGAGTGATAGCCGGCCGGATAGCGCTTGGCGGCGACGACGGCCCCGTTCTCCATGCTTTTTCCGCCGGCCCAATCGCCCACGTCGCGAACGCATTGGATGTCGAAGGTCTTCTTCCCGCCGCCCTTCAGGGTGACCGTCGCGCTGCCCGCGCTCTCGCCCGAGGGTCCGCACCAGGCGGTGGCGTGGAGGAGATAGAGGATGCTCCCCTTCGCCCCGGGGGTGGGGAGCGCGGCCTCGGAGAGGGTGATGGCGGGATTCAAGTGGGAACTTTTGAAGACGAGGATGGCTTTCCCGTTATGCTTCGCCGGATCGATGATTCGGAAACTCATCCCCCCGAAATCGGTCTGCGCCGGGTCGAAGAGGGACAGGTCGCGGTTCGCTCCCTGGTCGCTCCAGCCGCCCTTGCCGTCGCCGGCGACCTCGTCCTTGAAGCCCATGTTCGCGAAGGGCGCCAGGGAGACGGGCGCGTCGGCGACCGCGCCGCTGAGCGCCTGGGCGAGTTCGTTGGCCGCGTCCTCCCCGTTCCCGAAATCGAAAAGCGCGATGCCGCCGACATCCAATTCCTGGCGCCAATCGCCGAGGATGAAGGCGAGCTTGCAATCGCCGGCGGCGTAATCGGCGGGGGCGGTGAAGGGGATGGCGAAGCGCTTCCAGGTCGCGTCGGCCTTGAGGTTCTGGGCCTTGGCGTCGGTCCAGGGCGGCGAGGCTTTCTGCGCCCGCGCGTTGAAGCTCGCCTTCCCGTCGGGCGCTTCGGAGGCGAGGCTTCGGGCGTAGAAGACGAAGAGCATGGCGTCGCCCTTCTTGAACTCTTTGGCGGTGAGTTGGATTAGGGAGACATCCCAACTTCTCGGTTTTTTTTCGGGGCACTCGGCGTGGATCGCTTCAGTGAACGGTTGTCCCGCGACCTGGATGACGGAGACCTTCCCGCCCCCGCTGATTTGGGCGGATGCGGGAGAGACGCCCTCCATCAGGTTGACGGGCGCGGCGACGGCGATCACGCCGAAGAAGGCCGCTGCGGCAAACGTTTTCAGGATGAATCGGGCACGATCAAACTTCAGGGACATGGCGCCTCCGTTTACAGGATTATAGCCGCTCCCAAGGAGCCGTGGAATGGATAAAGTTCCTGGAAGGATGGGTAAAAATAGGGAAGGGGAGGCGAGCCGAACCGGAAAACCGGCCCACTGCCCCGCCGCGGCCGAACGTTATAATGGAAGGGTGCTGACCCTCACATCGGCCAACCGCCACGAGACGCCGGGATTCGGCAATGCCATGCACGCCCACCGATTCTGGGAAGTCGTGCTCTATACCCGCGGCACGGGCAAAATCCTCCTGAAAGACGGGGAGCGCGCCTTCCAACCCGGGCGCATCTGCCTCTTCCCGCCCAATCTGGAGCACGCCGACCGTTCGACCTCCGGCTACGAGAGCCTCTGGATCTGGTTCACGGGCTTCTCCAGCGCCCGGCGCAGCCCGCTCGTGGTGGACGACCCGTCCCACCATCCCTGCCGGCTTCTGGCCGAACTCCTCTACCACGAGCACCGCTTGGCCCCGGGGTCGGTGCTCTGCCGCGAGACCCTCCAATTGCTCCTCGGCTACCTGCTGCGCCACGGCTCCCAAGACCCCGACGATAGCCGGGTCGAGGCCATCAAGCACCTCCTCATCGCCAATGTGGCCAATCCCGATTTTCGGCTCCACGAGGGCCTCGCCCGCCTGGGGAGTTCCGCCGCCGTCCTCCACGAACTCTTTAAAAAACACACCGGCATCTCGCCCCTCCAGTACCTCATCGACCTGCGCCTGCGCGATAGCCGCGTGCTGCTGCGTACCCCCGGCCTGACCCTGGCCGCCCTCGCGCCCAAGGTGGGGTTCCGCGACCCCTACCATTTCTCCCGCGTGTTCAAGCAGAAGGTGGGCCTCTCCCCCTCCGAGTTCCGGGCGGGGAAGAAGAAGCGCAGGGCAAAACGGTCGCGGCCATGAGCGATCAAGATCCCCGGCCGCTCCTCGATTGGCCCGCCTTCCTTCGGGATCCCCAATTCTGGAGCCTCGCGGGCTTCAATCTGCTCGCCGTCGCCCTGACCGTTTTTTCAGGGGCCGGGGCCTGGCCCCTCCTGCTGGCGTACTGGGCCGATAGCGTGGCCCTCGGCGCGTTCAATGTGGTGCGCATGCTGGCCATCCCCCTCGACCGCGGGGCGTCCGAGCCTCCCCCCAAGGTGGTGCGCCAATGGCGGATCGTGCGCCTCGGGCTCGCCGGCTTTTTCATGGTCCATTACGGCGGGTTCCAGGCCGTCTATTTCTCCATCATCAACGGGAGCGTGCGTGATTGGTTCGGCGAGCGTACGCCCATCGACGGGCGCGCCCTGGGCCTAACGATCGCCGCTCTCTTCGCCCACCGGCTCTTCGGCTTCATCCAGGAGCATCGAAAACCCCCGCTCGTGGAGATGTCCGGCTGCCTGCGCCTTCCCCTCTACATGTTCCTCCCCTACGCGCGGGTCGTGCCCGTGCATCTCCTCATCCTCGGCGGGTCGGTGCTGGCCCTCGTCGCCGGTGTGAAGATGATGGGGATCCTGGTGGGGATCTACCTGTTCGCGCTGCGCTTCGCGGGGGAGTTCATCGCCTATGTGTTCCGCCGCGGCGTGGAGCGGGGGAAAGTCGCCCTGCCCGCTCCGCGCTCATAGCCGATCGACGAGGCCCTCGAGCCCGTTGAGTTTGAGTTCGTAGATGAGGGCCAGCTGGGCGCCGAGTTTCCCCTTGGGGAACCCCTTGCCGTGGAACCAGACCAGGTAGGATTCGGGGAGTTCCAATAAGCGCCGCCCCTGGTATTTTCCGAACGGCAT